>PAAR01000020.1 GCA_002699085.1 Micavibrio sp. | reverse complement strand
TTGCTCCGATTTTAAAGCACGTTGCTGCCAAGGTACAACTTTCGCCGCCTCGCCATTAATTGTGACAAAATTGGCATCCATACTTTGAATACGTGGAAGTATTGTTCTGGCAGGCCCAATGAATACTTGCATACGGTTCGTCTCTGGATCCCATCTCAATGCTGAGGCGATCCCTTCTTGTTCGTATATGTAAACAGTTTCTTTGTCCCAAAACTCGCTGTTTCCAGGTAGTGCAGCGGCTAGAGGGCACCAACTGTCTGGATTAGAGGCGAATGTGGTAGAGGGTGCGGCTAAATACCAGCAGCGTTTGTTATCAACAGTGTAGCAATAATGCACCTTTTCTGTCCCACAGGCCTGAGAGGCCGCATTCCAGACGGCTTCGTCTTCCATGCCTAATACATGCGGGATAGAACCGCCAATAATATCCGCTGGCAAGTAAGGCACTAAGTTATCTGTTCTTAATCCACCGCCAGTCGCTGCGTGTGCCACACGACCGACGCGATCCCGTATTTCGTTGAACGCTTTATCTGCCTTTGAGGGTATTTTAGCGGTAGATTCAGGATTTGTATTCACTGTGTCTGTCATAACTTTTTTTAATCTTTCATACCCTAAAAACTTGTGAGCCCACCTAATAGAGAGTCCATAGACATATTCATAACTGTTAGCGCAAAAATCGCACTACCAAACGCAATGGCGAGATAGAGGCCCGTTAAACCAAAAGCCAGCCATAGAATAAGGCTGTGTTTCCCCTTGGCATTTTGGGCACGCATCTCCGAAATCGACTCCATAATTGTAGCAATCTGACTAAGGTCTGACAAGCTAGCAATCTCAAGGCGTTCACTGCGGTTAAGAGGTTCTCTGTCCATTGCTGACCCTAAAGGAATACCGCGTTTCAAATCTTGCTCGGCAGCATGCCAATAAAGTGCAATATCTGGCACTGATGCCGATTCAGCTGATTGGATCATCATCTCGTTAATAGGTACTTTACCACGTAACATACGTGCCGCTGTAGACATTGAATCGGCAAAGCCTAGATCACGCATGTAAGCACCTATGAGAGGGATTTTTCTGACGATACGTGCTGTTGGCCAGTCATCTTTCCCACGATTAAGGAAGAAAGAGAGGATACACCATACCATGAATACTGTTGCAGCAACGGCAATAAGAATGAGGATGTTCCATGTGAGCTCAAGCTTGCCGACAACATCATTATATTCAGCGAGTTTATCAACTTCTGTTGGCGCATTATCATGGAACCAACCTAAAACGAGGTCTTTACCCCAAAACATGGCCTGTACGATACTTAGAACGTCAAAACCAAGCCAAGCCATTGTTCCACCAATCGCCCGCATATTTTTACGCTTTTGTGTAATGGTTGAAATAGCGTGAGGAATACCCTCTACCAATTTATTCGCTTTTTCACTAGCAGAGAGAATGGCCAGCGTGCCTCGATCAAAAATATTCAGCGCTTTAAGGGCATCAATGATTCCTAGGCCTCGTGATAAGGCTTCTTTGGCAGGTGATAGAATGTTTTGACGTGTGGGGTTGGTTTCCCCTTCAATAAGGCGCCAAAAGGCAACGCCTGGGGATGTGGATGTCGATCTAAATTGAATGCCGCGTAAAAGCTGTACTTGCCACCAAGAAGAACGTGCCAACAGGCGTTCCATAGGGCTGCGTTCATAGGCTCTTATGCTAAGACAATACGCACCACGTTTGATAATTTCGCGTCGTACATCTTCCTCACGGGGTAGATAAAAAGATTCTACTGATGTTTTAACACCTGAAGTAGTATCTGTAGCAATTTCGGCAATCCATTGACGCATAGTGAGGTTAAATCCTATTTCTCTTGTAGTATAACAAAAGCAACCCTAACTGTGAATCCTTAAAGAAATCTTTATAAACGCCTATTCTTCAAGATAAGAGCTGATTAATGTAGGATCAACGAGACCATTCCTAACGAGGTCAATCAAACCTTCACGACGAGAGTGGAATACAACCCCCTCAATTGCTGTGATGGTATTTGCGTTACTCATGAGTGAATCATAGACTTTTTGACGTTGTTGAACATTGGAGTTTACAAGAAGTGTGTCAAGCAACAAAGTTCTGCCTAAAATCCCTGTACGATTACACAAATCGCATCCACTGGTATTGATTGTGCGGACTTTTTCATTGGGTTTAAGGCCTGTTTCTTCAAGATCCTGCTCGGATAATACTTCACCAGCGACGCTTGTATGTGCACAGCCCTGGCAAAGGGTTTTAACCAAACGCTGGTTCAAAATAGCTTTCACTTGTTGCGCAAGTGTAAATGTTGATGAGCGTTCACGTTCATGCGGCATGAGAGACCGTAAACGTTCAAATGTTTGAATAGCGGTATCAGCATGAACAGTCGTGATAACGGTATGGCCTGATTCGGCAGCTTTGAGGGCTGTTTCAACTGTTTCGCCATCACGCATCTCTCCGATGATGATGTAGTCAGGGTCATGACGCATTGATGCACGGATCAGTGAGGCAAAATCGCCTTCTTTATCGCCAGCACGCACTTGCCATTGTGTAGCATAGCGCATTTCATACTCAATAGGGTCTTCAATCGTTAAAACATGACGACGACGACGGTCAATTTGTTGCACACAGGCATAAAGCGTTGTGGTTTTACCAGAACCTGTGGGGCCTGATAAGAGAATAAGACCACCACCACCCTTGATTTCAGGGTTAAGAAGTTTAGCCAAATGATCGCCAACATCTTCATGGCGTTTAAATAACTCGTCAAAGCCTTTGAGGGCTGCACGGTCGAGTAAACGTAGGGTAAGTTTCTCACCGTCAATACCTTGTGGCCCAGCGGCGACACGAATATCGACCATACGTCCTTGCCATGAAAAGCTGAAACGGCCGTCTTTTGGTGTTGTTTTATCACCAAAGTTAAGACCAGCATCACGCTTTAACAGCGTCGTTAAACGTGCCATTGCTTCGGCAGGTAATAAGTGCATTGGGATGAGATCGCCATCGACACGATATTTGATCCAGTTAGGCGCGTCAGGATTATTGTCTTGAACAATGTGAATATCTGAGGCGCGCATTTGCAGCGTTTCAGCGAGCATATCCCGCTGGAATTGATTAAGGAGTAAGCCGTTATCAATGTCAGCCAGCCACTCTGCCAGTGTTTTCTCGCAACGGTCGGCCGAAAGATCGTGAACGGCACGCAATGTTTCTAGTAATTCGGCACGATCCCAGATCTCAGCTTCAATGGTATCGACTTTTAAGCCACTGCGCTGGGCTGTTGATAAAAGAGAATCTCGTTGGCGATCTAGTAATTCATTTAGAGGTGCAATACGCAAGATACCGTCACGTAGGCCAATAAGATGGATATTTAGCGGTAGCCACGATTGCACAGGTAATATGGCACGTAATTGGTCACCACTGGCGGTTTCACGAGCCGTTTGTTGTTCGTCATCATGGTCTTGATTATCGGATGTGGCAAAAGCACCTGCTGCGTCAAGGAGTTGTTCTGTAGAGCGAGAGACACCTTGTTGCAATAACAAAGAGCGCTCTTTTTGAACCATATCTAGGTAGCGTTCACGGCCTTCAACCTGATAAGCAATCCGACGTTCTCTTGCTTGCCGGCGTTCATGGCCTGTTGGTGAACCTTTATCCGCCTGACGTCGGTCTTCTTTCCTTTTTTCAGGTACATCAGAAGACGTTGTTTCAGATTCTTCTACTATGGGTGTTTCATCAACCATAATTGTCACTCAATATAATCACTGCGATTCTGAAGATTCATCTTCAGTTTCTGTTTGTTCTTGTTCTAGAATAGATTCGTTGTTCTGAACGTTAAAATTGGTGTCAAAATAGAGTGTGGCTTTACTCTTGCCAGACGTGAATTTAATAGTGTTGTCTTTTATGTCGATATCCCAGATAACGCCGCCAATACGTGTTTTTTGTCCGTTTTGTATAAGTTTACTACCTTCATTACCATTAATTGTCGCTTTATTATTAGACAACGATGATATGCGGTATCCTTCTAATACA
This sequence comes from Micavibrio sp., assembly GCA_002699085.1. Taxonomy (GTDB): domain Bacteria; phylum Pseudomonadota; class Alphaproteobacteria; order Micavibrionales; family UBA9664; genus UBA9664. The sequence continues at coordinate 39,273 of PAAR01000020.1, read as the reverse complement.
GATGTTTTTGAAAATGTCGGTGCTGCGACAACATTTGGTGTAATTGCTGCTAGGCCACTATCATTGCTTAGCTGTTCATTAATAATAGCATCAAGTGCAGCATCATTAACTTCATCACTGTCATCTTCATTGCTATCTTCTTGCGAAACCTCTAGCTCAGAAGAGGTGCCTGCCGATGTATTTTCTGCGGCGCTTGGTGCTTCCACAGTTGATGTTCCACTAACAGGCATTACAAAAACACCTCTGGCACCATCATGGATAATTTGCACATTGTCTACTAGGCCTAATGGAGATTGAGGCGACCATTTTAAAGTTAGTGCACAAGCTTCGGTTGGCTTTAAAACGCCATTTTTCGCACAGCCGGTAGGGGCAATAGAAAGATTGTTACTGCCTTCGGATAAAAAGAGTTGTTTTAACGTTAAAACACCATCTCCTGAATTGACCAAAGTGGCTGTTAATGCAGACGGGCTGGCAATGCTACCGAAATCAAATTGTGTGATATCTGAGATAAGTAAGCCTTTGTTTGGAATAGCATTTGGGAAAACATTTGCTGTAGAGGGTTGGGCGGCGCTGTAAGTGCCAGATAATGCGCTGTTAGACACTTTGGTTTTTCCGCTATGTGAGACGACCAGAAAACCGCTAACAGGACCTTCGACCAAGGGCGCCCATGTGATTGTGGCCAAACACCCTTCGCCTTCGTCCAATGAGTCGCCACAGTTGTGATTGAGGGTAAAACCTGCTTGGTCAAAGCTATTGATGGAAATGTCATTAATGTTTAGTTTTTTTGTGGAAACGTTGCGTAGTGATACAGATTTTATAACTGGACGGCTCGATGAAATACTACCAAATTCAACAACAGAAGGCACCATCTCTATATCAACGGCCTGTCCAACTTTCTCAGACTCTTCTCCAGCGATTACTGTCCCGGTAACTGTGCCACTAACCAAACGCTTTAAGCCACTATGTTTTGCGAGCATGGATAGACGAAAATCGCCAGCCGATACGCCGCGCACAGATAAGATTACCGCACATTCAGCACCCGCTGTGAGTGGTTCATTGTTACAGGCGTTATTCTGAACATTCGCTGAGATATTAGAAGATGGATAAAGGCTAAGGTCTTGAAAATCGACAGGCTTAATGCCTTCGTTGCGGAATAGCACAACGACTTGCGCTGTGGAGCCTGTTGTGATTGATCCAGCATCGGTAGGGTCATTCACAGCAATAAGCCCACCACCTGACTTGCCTGAGTTTTGCATCGCTTCTTCTGCGGCACTAATAGGGTCATCAAAAGCAGATTGAGCAAAAGCAATATTGGTACTATTTACAATAAATAAGGCACTTAATGTAAGGCTCAACCAAAATGAACGTTGTAGGGGCTTTTTAAGGAAGATCATTGCGTGCTTCTCCCTGGGTTTAGAAGGTCTAAGGGAATTGTGTTTATGCTATTTGCTGTATCGTTGGTATATGTCGGATAAGCAGGGATAGGCGTGTCAACAGGTGCCGTAGAAGCTGTTGGTGCTGTCACTATTTGAGGTTGTGTTGCCACTTTTGGCGCAGGTGATGTTGTCACCGAAGTATTGCGCACTGGATATTCCATGTCAGCAGGCGGAGAAGAGACGGCCACATAACTTGGGATAGGCGACGGGGTTGGTGTTACAGGCGCAGCTGCTACTGGTGCAGGTGCTGCAGGTTGTGTGATTTTCTCAACAGCAGGTGTTGGCGCAACATAACGTGTTGTTTTAGTAGGTTCTTCAATGGGTGTGGACGCTTTTACTTGCTCTCTGTAGGCCGATAAAGGCGTTTGTGTGACAGGTTTAATGGCCGGTGTTGCGGCAACAGGTGCTGGCGCTGGCACTCTAGTTGAGCGGCTTGGTGCTTCTGGTGCTGGCGCTGATGTAATATTGGTTGTTGGCTCAATTGTTGAAACAGCAAGGCTGTAGTCTTGCTTTTTAGCAAGCTTTTCCTTCATATAAGCCTGATCTTTTTCAGGCACATAGGCAATGACACGAGGCTTCAACATAACAACAAGCTCTGTGTTTTCAACAGATGCTGAACGGGATGTCGGGAAAAGTGGGCGAGATACACCAGGGCCTGATGTATTGAAATTATCCCTTTCCGTTACAAGGCCAGCGATTAAAACAGAATCGCCTGGGCGAATACGTACTTGTGTTGTCAAGTCACGCTCACTTGTTCTTGGAAGCTGCAATGTATTGCCATCACCTGCATCAAAGTTTTGAAAACCTAAGAATTCATCAAGTTCGATTTCGACATTACCGTAAACAGTTGCCTGATCCCACACACTGCCAATGGTCAGTGTGAAACCACTATCAACTGTGCCTGTCGTGGTTGAAACTGTTTCATCGCCCTGAACATCTGTTGTACGAGAAAGTGATTCAATATAGTTCTGTGTTTCTGCAACACGTAATGTCGCTTCCGAGCCTGATAAAACAGTAAGCTGAGGCTGAGAAATAGTTTTTACATTCCCTTGTGAAGAAAGGAATTGCAGGATATCACCTGTGTCTAAATTAACATTACCAGAACCCGTCGGCAGACCAATGCTGATTGGTGCCCCTACATTTAAGTCAGGTGTCCCATTGATGCTGACACCAGTGCTGAAACCACCAAAAGCACCAAAGTCTTCAATTTGATCCCAGCGAATACCTGTTGTATTGGCGCCACTCAAAGTCACTTCCCAAATATACGTTTCGAACACAATTAAAGCAGTGTTGCTACGAAGTTTTTCAAAATAGTCTTCAGCGCGCTTAGCATTACGGCTGGTTGCTGTATAAATGATTGTACGTGTAGATGGATCGACAACGGGTGTGCCACCTGTAATAGCTGCCAAACCTGCTGCAATATCATCAAAAACCTGCGTATCATCGACAGGAGGCATGGTCACAGAAAAAGTTTCAAGGTCTTTCACTGTCAAAATACCATCGTCATAGGCGCAATAAGAATTAGCTAGGCCACAAAGTTTACGTACTACTGTTTGTAAAGGGCCTTTTAATTTAGAAACGGTGATTGTTTGGGAAAAGGCCGTCTGGGTTTCAAAAGCGAGTGGAATATCGTAATCATCTAAAACTAGCTGTAACGCCAAAGCGAGAGATTCGTTTCTAAACTCTATCGGGCCAATTTCAACATCAGGTAATTTACTTGCGCTTGGCGCTTGAGGCACTAATACATCCGAACCCAACTGAACATATACAACGGGCTCATAACCCTCGTTAATACCTTTGCTACGGACATTTGCACGAGTAGGGGCATCAATGTCGACCGTTCTAGGATTAGGCACATCCACCTGTGCGCAGCCAGTTAAAGCAAAAGATAAAAAACAGAAAGCACTCAATATACTCTGTTTAAAATATGTGTTTTTTGTTTTAGTCATGTGCAATCTCTAAATTCTTACTTTCCTAGGCCCAGCCTTAACAAGCCTTTCAATCATCTGAATGAGGCGTTCTCTTTGGACTGGTTTTAGTAATACGGCATTCACACCGAGTTTCCCAGCCTCAGAAAGCAAATCAGGGTTTTGATCCCCAGTTACAAACACGATGGGCGTATATAATTCTTCGCTGTGAAGATTTTTAACAAAATCAAAGCCGTTTAATGGTTCCATGCGTACGTCAATAATCGCAGCAGCAAAGCTCTCGTCTATTGTTTTAAGTGCGGCGTTACCATCTGTAACCTCTATGCACTCATAGCCTGCTTCTTTAAGAAAGGTAACGATTTGCATGCGTACAAAGTCATTATCTTCGGCAATTAATATTTTTTGACTCACTCTTTATCCTTAAAATTCCATGAAAATGAAATGAATTCAGTCATTAGAGTACAATATTCTTTTTTAAACGCAAATAGGGTGGCGTAGTTTATTTATGAATAATTTGTCCATTGGCGTATTTAAGTTTGCCACCGACAATTGTTTGAACACATTTTCCATGTAATTTTTTATTGGCAAATACGCAGTTTTTGCCTTTGGATAAGCTGTCACGAGGGTCAACAATCCATTCTTTCTTCATGTCAAAAAGGGCGATGTCGGCATCTGCACCAACAGAAAGAGAACCTTTGTTAACGCGGATAATTTTGGCGGGCTCGATTGTCATTTTTGAAATAATCGTTTTTAAATCGACGTGTTTTTTCTCAACGAGATAAGTATTCGCCACTGCAAAGCTTGTCTCCAGTCCGGTTGAGCCAAAAGCGGCGTGCTGGAATGGCTCTAATTTGTCAGGCTCAATATGCGGCGCATGGTCTGTGGTAAAACAATCTATCACGCCGTCTTTGATCGCTTTAACAACAGCAGCGACGTGATCTTCAGAGCGCAGCGGCGGATACATTTTGGCGTTCGTGTTGTAGCCAAAACATTCTTCGTCAGTGAGTGAGAAATGCTGTACTGAAACTTCAGCTGTAATATTTGTTTGTTTTAGTTTTTTACTTTGACGGATAGCCTCCATCGCACCAATCGATGAGTTGTGCAGCAAATGCAGCCTTGCGCCAGAGAGGTTGGCGAGCATGATATTTTTAGTTACGGCCAAATCTTCTGAGACGGCAGGCGTGCCTGATAGGCCTAATTGTGTTGAAACCCAGCCTTCATGCATCACGCCGCCATCGGTTAACGTGTCTGTTTCACAATGGCTCATTAGCAAGATATCACATGTTTTGGCGTATTCTAACGCGCGGCGAAGGATGTTTTCATCTTGCACATCAACACCATCATCGGTCACAGCAATGGCGCCTGCATTTTTTAGCTCATTCATTTCTGAAATCATTTTGCCGTGCTGGCCTCTGGTCGTTGCACCTGCAGGATAAATGTTAATTAAATCAAGTTCTTTGGAGCGGTTAACAATGAATTCGATAATGCTTTGATTGTCCGCAACTGGGTTTAAATTTGGCATTGCTACGACAGAAGTGATGCCGCCAGCAAGTGCTGCCCAAGAACCTGTTTTCAATGTTTCTTTATCTTCACGACCAGGTTCACGTAAGTGGACTTGCAAGTCGATAAGACCAGGCGTAACGGTAAGGCCTTTAGCGTCGATTGTCTCATCAGCTTTATCGCTAATGTTGTTAGCGATCTTTTTTATTTTACCGTTTTCGACAAAAATATCGGCCACAGCATCAAATTTGTTTGCAGGATCAATAACATGGCCGCCTTTGATAAGAAGAGAACTCATAATCTTGTCATCTCCTTCACTTTATTGTCCATACGATTGCATAATAGCCAAAGAACAGCTTTGCGCACCGCCATCCCATTTTCAACCTGTTGTAAAATTTGTGATTGCTCGTCAACTGAGACGAGAGCAGAGTGGACATCTACGTCACGACGCACAGGGCCAGGATGCATTAGAATCGCATCTTTAGCGGCCAAGTCTAAGCGTTTGCGACTGATCCCAAACATTTTTGAGTATTCGCGCAAAGTGGGGATGAAGCCATTGGCGCCTCGTTCTTCTTGGACACGCAATGCATAAACAATATCGGCGCCAGCTAGTGCTTCCTCAACATTGGTGTAAACAGTAACGCCAAATTTTTCAACATAAGCGGGCATTAAGGTTAATGGTCCCGCTACACGGATAGTCGCTTTTAGTTTTTTGAGTAATCTTACGAGAGAGCCAAAGACTCGTGAGTGGACAATGTCCCCCACAAAGCAAATTGTTTTTCCTTGTAGCGTTTTTGATTTACTGTGGTCTAACATGGTTAAGCCATCGAGTAGTGCTTGTGTCGGGTGTTCATGCCAGCCATCGCCTGCATTGATAACAGAAGCCCGCACATGTCGAGATAGCATCTCGGCAACACCTGCTTCGGCAGAGCGAATAGTGATGGCTTTTAAATTATAAGAATCGAGTGTTTGGGCTGTATCCAAAAAGCTTTCGCCTTTTTTAACGGATGAATTACCACTGACTGAACTGGTATCCATTGAAAGGTTTTTAGCGGATAGATCAAAGCTGGCAAGCGTGCGTGTAGAGTTTTCAAAAAACGCATGGACAAGACTGCAGCCTTTATTGAGAGATAATTTTTCTGTCTTCGCTTTTCGGAAAAGGCGGGCAAGGTCATAGATAAGGTCTATATCCGCAAGGCTTAATTGGTCGATAGAGTATAGGTCAAAACAGCTTAAATCGCGTCCAGCGCGTGCCTCTATTAATCCTTGTTCAATGGCTTGGCTCATGAGTGAGGATGATAACGCATAGTTTTAAAAAGCCAAACATTCTTTTTACTTTTATTTATTATTTTGAACGATAAGATAAAGGCATGAATGAATTCACTGCTATTTTACGTGTCTTTGAACAAATTGCTCAGCATATTGGAGCGGACGGCACGATTGGATTGCTAGGTGGTTATCTATTAGGCGCAATGCCTTTTGGTCTCATTCTTTGTTATATATTTGGCTATGGCGATATTCGCAAAATAGGCTCTGGCAATATTGGTGCAACCAATGTGTTGCGGACAGGTAATAAGTTCCTCGCACTTATCACGCTTATATTAGACAGCTCTAAAGGGGCAATTGCTGTTTTGATCGGTTGGCAATTTGGACCTGCCTTTGCTTTTGGTGCTGCACTTGGCTCTGTGCTAGGGCATAATTTCCCGATCTGGCTAAAGTTTAAAGGCGGTAAAGGTGTCGCTACCACGTTAGGCGTATTGCTGGCATTGTCTTGGCCTGTAGGACTTGCCGCTTGTGTGACATGGTTTGTGGTGGCACTCATATTTAGAATGTCATCTTTGGCAGCGTTGATAGCTTTGGCAGCAGCACCTTTTTATACATTATATATAGGCGAGCCTAAGCAGGTTTATCTCGTTGCGTTACTAACAGTGATTGCATGGCTAAGGCATCATCAAAATATAAGGCGTATCTTAAAAGGCGAAGAGCCAAAGATCGGCCAAAAGAAGAAGGCATAAATTTGTTGTTCCAAAAGAAAACATTGACCGATGACGATACACTCAGCTTTTTGCGTTTAGCACGGACAGATCGCATTGGTCCTATTACTGCCTTAAAATTACTAGAACGGTTTGGTTCAGCACAAAATGTATTGGAAGCTTTGCCAGAATTATCCAAAGCAGGCGGTAAGAAATTTGACCCAGCTCCTTTAGAAAGTGTCGAGAGGGAATTGGCAAAAATCCATAAAGTGGGTGGGCAGATCATTACATTACTTGATCCTGCTTATCCAGAACAATTAGCTGCAATTGATGATACGCCTCTTACACTAACAGTGCTAGGTGATGTTACATTATTAAAACAGCAACAACTGGCTATTGTTGGCGCACGTTCTGGATCGCTTAATGGCCGTAAGCTCACATCAAAATTAGCCAAAGATGCTGTCGCCCATGATCTTGTTGTTACCTCTGGTTTAGCAAGAGGTATTGATACAGCAGCGCATCAGGGCGCTTTGGAAGCGCAAGGTAAAACCATTGCTGTAGTGGCTGGTGGTATTGACCAAATTTATCCTAGAGAGAATGAAAAACTTTTCCAAGAGATAGCGGAAAAAGGTGCGGTCATTGCAGAAAGCCCTTATGGTACTGCGCCGTCAGCGCATTTGTTTCCACGTCGTAATCGTGTTGTTTCTGGTCTATCGGAGGGTGTGTTGGTTGTTGAGGCGACTGAACGTTCGGGCTCTTTGATTACGGCTAGATTAGCAGCAGAGCAGGGGCGTGAAGTAATGGCTGTGCCAGGCTATCCAAATGATCCAAGAGCGGCTGGTCCGAACAGGCTTATTCGTGATGGAGCAACACTTATTCGTAATATTGAAGATGTGTTAGACCAGCTTCAACGCTTCCAAATGATAAAATCAGTTGAGGAAAAAAATAATATTTTCGAGATGAAACAGCCTTTTGAAACACTTGAAGAAACTGATTTTTCTTCACTTGAGCAAATACAAGAAATGCTCTTATTTGAACTGACCACTCAACCAATAGGCATTGACGAATTGATCCGAGCGTGCCACATCTCTATAGCAGAGGGGCAAACAGCCATCTTGGCATTGGAGCTTGCGGGGCGTGTTATGCGCCTTACAGGCAACAGAGTTTGCAAATTAGAAGAATAAGAAGGATCAATTTTCGTGGCGGCAGAAAATCTTGTTATTGTTGAATCACCAGCAAAAGCTAAAACCATCAACAAATATCTTGGTAAGGATTATTACGTTCTTGCTAGTTTTGGCCATGTCCGTGATTTACCGCCTAAAGATGGTTCAGTTGATCCAGAAAATGATTTTTCAATGGCTTGGGCCGTTTCTGACCGTGGCGGCAAAACATTAAAAGAAATATCGACGGCACTTAAAGATGCCAAAACACTTATTCTCGCAACTGACCCTGACCGTGAAGGTGAGGCCATTGCATGGCATGTAAAAGAATTTTTAAATGATAAGAATGCGCTTAAAGGGAAAGAGGTTAAGCGTGTTACTTTTAACGAGATTACTAAAAAAGCCGTACAGGCAGCCTTTGATAACGCTCGTGACCTTGATAAGGATTTGATTGATGCGTATTTGGCACGTCGGGCGCTGGATTATTTAGTGGGCTTTACGCTCTCACCTGTATTGTGGCGTAAATTGCCAGGCTCTCGCTCAGCGGGACGTGTGCAATCTGTGGCGCTACGTCTTATTTGTGAGCGTGAGGCGGAAATTGAGGTTTTCAAACCGCAAGAATATTGGACAGTTGAAGCGCTTTTGAAAAATCCTGATGGCGCACAGTTCAAAGCCAATTTAACGCATCTTGCGGGCAATAAATTAGATAAATTTGATCTGGCGAATAAGGCGTTAGCGGAAGATGCAGTTAAGCGTATTCAGGCTAAATCATTAAAGGTCACGTCGGTTGAGAAGAAGCAAACAAAGCGTAATCCTTCAGCACCGTTTATCACCTCGACATTACAACAGGAAGCCTCTCGTAAATTAGGGTTTAGTGCAACCCAAACCATGCGGACAGCACAAAGTCTCTATGAAGGGATTGATGTTAAAGGGGAGACTGTTGGTCTTATTACCTATATGCGTACCGATGGTATTACACTTTCTGGTGATGCGATTGCACAAGCGCGTTCTGTGATTGATAAAAAATACGGCAAAGATTATGTGCCAGATAGCCCTCGTGCATATAAGTCTAAAGCGAAAAATGCCCAAGAAGCCCATGAAGCGATCCGTCCAACAGATTTATCTCGCGAGCCAGATTCCTTACGTGGTGTGTTAAATGATTCAGAATATAAACTATATGATTTAATCTGGAAAAGAACGATTGCTTGCCAGATGGAGTCTGCCATCCTCGATCAAGTGCGTGTCGATTTATCAGATGGTACGGATGATGTCGTGTTGCGTGCAAATGGCTCGGTCATCGCTTTTGATGGTTTTATGAAAGTCTATCGTGAAGGTTTTGACGATAGAAGTGATGATGATTCTGATAATGATGATGATCGTATATTGCCACCTCTGAATGAAGGCGATGCCACTAAGATATTAGATATCACCCCAGACCAGCATTTCACACAACCACCGCCTCGTTATACCGAGGCATCACTTGTTAAGAAAATGGAAGAGCTTGGTATTGGCCGTCCATCGACTTATGCTTCTGTGTTGCAAGTGTTACAAGATCGCAATTATGTGATTCTAGATCAAAAACGCTTTGTACCAGAAGACCGTGGCCGTATTGTTGTCACATTCTTAAAGAACTTTTTCTCTCGTTATGTTGAATATGATTTCACGGCGGAAATGGAAGAAGAGCTTGATGCTATTTCAGGCGGGCATGTCGGTTGGAAACAGATTCTAGGACAATTCTGGAAACATTTTTCGGAAGCGATTGGTAAAACAAAAGACTTAACGATCACGCAAGTAATTGATGCGTTGAATGCTGAATTAGAGAGTCATTTCTTCCCAGAGGGTCGTGCGTGCCCATCATGTAAAGAAGGGGAATTATCTTTAAAACTTGGTAAGTTTGGGGCTTTTGTTGGTTGTTCACGTTATCCTGAATGTAATTTCACACGTCGCTTGGAAGTGCCACAAGATGGTGATGTTAGCGAAGTTGCTGCGAAACTAGATACGGGTCCAATTGAGCTTGGGCAGAATGATGCGGGTCGTACGATTACCATGCGTAAAGGGCCTTACGGTGTGTATGTACAGATCGATCCCGTTGATCCGACGGATAAAAAAGAAAAACCAAAGCGCCAAGGTGTGCCTAAAGGTGTGTCACCTGATGATGTAACCTTAGAGGTTGCGCTGGAATTATTACGTTTACCACGGGATGTTGGCTTACATCCAGAAACGGGTGAGATGATTGAAGCAGGTATCGGTCGTTTTGGCCCGTATGTGAAGCATCAGAATAAATTTAAGTCGATCCCTAAAGATGAAGACGTCTTAACGATTGGTCTTAATCGGGCGGTTGATTTGTTGGCACAAGCAAGCCAAGGCAGAGGCGGGGCAAATGCGACGCCACTGAAAGACCTCGGTAAACATCCAGAAGATTCTGAGCCAGTGGGTGTGTATAATGGTCGTTACGGTCCTTATGTGAAACACGGCAAAGTCATGGCGTCATTGCCACGGGATATGCAACCAGAGCAGGCCACAATGGAAATGGCCTTGGAATTACTAGCCAAGAAGGCGAAATCACCTGCTAAAAAGAAGAAAAAGCCTGCTGCTAAGAAGAAAACAGCCACTAAGAAGAAAACAACAGCCAAGAAGAAATAGCCCCTCGACTGGAGGGTGAAAGCCCTTTACGATAGAGAGAATGATATTTGAACCTTCAGCGTTGTTGCAGCTGCTTAAAGATGCACATGAGCCACTCACAAAAGCCGATATAGCCAAAGCCCTTAATGTAAAAGGGAATGATCGTATTGGTCTTAAAAAAATGCTTAAAGAAGCTGAAAAGAACGGCCAAATTGAACGTGTCGGTTCTCGCTATGGCTTGCCCAATCGCTTGCCCTCTGTGGCTGTCGTAGAAATTACCGAAATAGATATTGATGGCGATGTGTTTGCGACACCTGTTCCTTGGCTGGACGAGCAAGGGACGCCACCACGTATTGAGATGAAACCACCACGCACTGGTGCGCTCGCTTATGGTCTTAATGAGCGTGTTTTGGCTAAAGTGATATTGGTGGAAGAGGGGCTTTATACCGGTGAGGCGATCAAACGTATGTCGGCACCTAAAAATCAAATTATGGGGATTATGGTTGCGACTAAGAACGGCTTTGTGCTCAGTCCTGTCGATAAGAAAGCCCGTGATGATTATCCCGTTATTCGTGGTGAAGAATTAGACGCTGTTGAAGGCCAGATTGTCGTCGGTGAAATTCAACCTGACAAGAATAAATCACTTCGTAAGGCTGTACGTATTGTTGAGATTGTTGGTCATGCCGATGATCCTAAAGCGATTTCGCTCATATCGATTCACGAATATGGCTTGCGTCATGTGTTTCCTGAGGCGGCGATAAAAGAAACTGAGGGCATGAAAGTACCCACACTGAATAAGCGTGAGGATCTACGAAAAATTCCGCTTGTTACAATTGATGGAGCTGATGCTCGTGATTTTGACGATGCGGTATTTGCTGAAAAAGATCCGCATAATAAAGGCGGTTATCATTTGATCGTGGCGATTGCCGATGTCTCTTATTATGTGCGGTATGACTCTGCGCTTGATAGAGAAGGCTATGCGAGAGGTAATTCAACCTATTTTCCTGATCGTGTCGTGCCGATGTTACCAGAAGCGATATCGAATGATCTTTGTTCGTTAAGGCCTAAAGAAGACCGTGCGGCCATGGTGATGCATTTATGGATTGATGGTGATGGGCGTTTGCTGCGCTATAAACCAACACGCGCGTTGATCCGCTCGGCAGCCCGTTTGACCTATGAACAGGTCCAAGCCGCTAAAGACGGTAATCCTGACGGGATGACAGACCCGCTTATGGATGCGGTTATTAATCCTTTATATGAAGTTTACGGTATATTAGACCAAGCCCGCCAAAAGCGTGGTGCGCTGGATTTGGATTTACCAGAGCGTAAAATTATTATTGATGGTAACAATGACATGGTTGGTGTTGAGCGTCGTATCAGGCTCGATGCCCATAAATTGATTGAAGAGTTTATGGTATTAACCAATGTCGCTGCGGCCAAAGCGTTGGAAGATAAGCATGCCCCTTGTGTGTACCGTATCCATGATAAACCTGATGCAGACCGTTTTGAATCTGTCCGTGAATTTGTTGAAGGCTTTGAGCTTGATTTTCCAAAAGGCCAAGTGATTAAACCAGCCGTTCTCAATGGTTTGCTAAAACAAGCTAAAGAGAAAGAAGGTATTTCCCATTTGATTAGCGAGGTTGTTTTAAGGGCGCAGTCGCAAGCCGTATATTCCCAAGATAATGTCGGTCATTTTGGTTTGGCGCTGACACATTATGCGCATTTTACTTCTCCGATCAGGCGTTATGCTGATTTATTGGTTCATCGTTCTATGGCACGGGCTTATGGTCTAGGTGAGGGCGGTTTATCCAAAGAGGAAGAGGTGCGTTTGGCTGAAATGGCTGACCATATCTCAACTACAGAGCGTACCTCTATGCAGGCAGAGCGTGCTTCTGTTGACCGCTTCACAGCCAGCTTTTTGCAATCTCAGTTGGGGGCAGAATTTGAAGGTCGTATTAGTGGTGTAACAAAATTTGCGATGTTTGTGACGCTTACAGAAAGTGGTGCGGACGGGATCATCCCGATGCGTTCATTGAAAGACGATTATTATATCCATGATGAAAAAAGCCATGCCTTGGTCGGTAAGCGCTCTGGTAAAATCTTTCGTCTGGGTGCGCCTATTCGTGTGCGTTTAGTCGATGCGGATGGCATGACAGGTTCAACAGTTTTAGAGGTTGTGGGTAATCAAGGTGCCGATATTCCAGGCTATACACCGAAGCCAGGGGCGATGCGCTTCAAAAAAGATCATGGCTACGGTAAAAAGAAGAGCGATCGTTCGGGTAAAAAAAGTCAGTCTTGGAAAAAGGGCGGCAAGAAGAAAAAGAAAACCACGCCAAAGCATAAAAGGAAATAGCTTAAAGCGTTTTCTTTAAGCGTTCTATCTCGGCAGGGATATCAGCAAAGGCTTTTTCGATTTGTGGGATAAATTTATCGTAGGCACGATTATGTTCTGCGGCATCTTGTGCATCAGACGCTAAATCTCCTAAAATCATACAACAAGCCGAACGTGCCGAGCCTTTAAGGCTATGGGCTATTTCACCGACTTGATGGGTGTCTTTAGCTTCATTGGCGGTAATGAGCTTTTCAATGACAGGTTTTGTCATCTCAACAAACATACGGATCATGTTAAGGCTATCCAGATCAAAAGCACCTAATTGGTTTTTCATCGCAACCGTATCAATGATTGGTTTATTTGTTGAAGTAGGGTTTTCTTCTTCTAAGGCTTCAATATTTTTTTCTTCCGATAAGATACCCCAACGCATCAGGAGACGACGGAATTGACCAAGACTGACGGGCTTTAAAAGACATTCGTCAAAGCCTTCAACAAGATAGGCTTGGCGCTGCGCCATTTGCACATCGGCAGTTAAAACAATGATGGGTGTATGAAGATCAGTACCTTTTTCTTTATCACGAATAGTCTTTACCACTTCGTAGCCGTCAACGGCTGGCATATGAAGGTCAGTCATTAAAATACCGTATTTACCTGTGGCCATTGCTTTGAGTGCTTCTGCGCCATCTTCTACAAAGTCAGCCTCAACGCCTAATAATTCTAGTTGTCTCCGCAAAACATCTTGAACGCTCAATGTGTCTTCAGCGATGAGCAGTCTTTGTGGTCCATCCACAATGTGTTTGCTGGCATGGCTTGACGCAGCTTCAACAGCTTCGCCAAGACCTGCTCGGCTGGCAGGTTTTACTAGATAGGTGGCCCCCATCGCTTTACAGGCATGTTGTAAGCCGTAATCATCACGGACAGTGTACATAACTTGTCCCATAAAAGGGCGGATCTCTGATAGTTCTTTTAAAAGATCAATGCCTAAGCCATCGGGTAGACCTTGGTCAATAACCGCCACATCAAAGGGGCGTCGCTTGGCCATGGCTAGGCCTTCTTTATATGTGGTGACAAGGGTTACCTCTGCACCCATTGAACGCAGTGAATTGACGATTTCTTTACCGCCTTGTGGGTGGTCTTCTACAGACAAAACAGCAATGCCATCAAGATTAGGGAGTTCAACACTTGTTTGATCTGTCCCTACAATATATGTCGGTATCTCAAACCAGAATGTGGAGCCTTTCCCTGGTGTGCTATCCACACCAATGACGCCGTTCATAACCTCAACCAATTTTTTACAGATTGATAGACCTAGGCCTGTTCCACCAAATTTTCTGGCAGTAGAACTATCGGCTTGGACAAAAGGTTGAAAGAGTTTTGAACGTACTTCTTCTGACATCCCCATGCCTGTGTCTTCCACTTCAAAACGTAAGGCAACGCCGTCTTTGGGTGCATCAACGTGCTCAACATTTGTGTGGATACGGAGTTTTACGTGGCCTTTCTTTGTGAATTTTAGCGCATTGCTCATAAAATTCATCAATATCTGGCGCAGCCGTTTAGGGTCGCCTTTAATAACAAAAGGCACGTCTTCGCTAATTTCATCAATCATTGCGACATTTGGGCCATGTTTTTTAACACTCAGTGCTTCCAGCGTGCCGCGTGCCATAAGCCGTACGGGCACTTCAAAATCATCAATTTCCATTTTGTCAGCATCAAGCTTGGCAAGGTCTAAAATGTCATCAAGAATCTCTAACAGACCGCTGGCAGATTCGCGTGCGGTAGTGACCATATCCATGATTGATTGTTGCGGTTTTTCTTCGGCAATAAGCTCAAGCAAACCAAAAACGGATTGCATTGGGGTGCGAATTTCATGTGACATGGTGGCTAAGAAATTAGATTTCAGCTCAATCATTGCTTCGGCTTCATTGGCCGCTTCTTTGAATTTGGAGGTTGACTGCGCTAGCTCTGTAACATTAGACAAGAAAATTAACGTGGCTTTTTTTCCTGTGTAATCAATGTCTTGCAATGTAGGTTTGTATATTTGACCATTTATTTCAATTTGAGATTTTGTTTTGCACTGGCCTATGGTTAAGCCAGAGATGAGTTGACCAAGTTTTTGATCTTTTATGGCATTGGAAACTGCGATTTCAAGGAATAAGTCATTCGCATAAAGGCATGATTCGCTTTTATCTTTTGTGATAATTAAGCAAGGCAAAGGGATTTTGTCTAATAAATCAGGCTTATATGTCATTTCTGTAGTTTACCTCTTGTGATTCATGAAAGAAACCGTATTTTGTACCTTGAAGCCTTAAAGGAGAAACTATGTCACATAAAATTGCTGTTATCGGCGCTGCTAACCATATTGGTCGTGAGCTTTTAGCTGTTATCGAAGAAAGAAATGTAAAAACGGATGCGCTATATGCTGTGGATGTTATGGCTCAAACGGGGCAAGTGGTTACCTATGGTGAAGAGGGCGAGTTGCCTGTTGTGAAATTAGAAGGCTTTGATTTTTCTAAAACAAATATCGTTATTAATTTGGCAGGTACCAAAGTTTCTAAAGAGATTGCAATGAAAGTAAAAGCAGCGGGGGCTGTTTTTATTGATGGTTCTTCGGCTTTTAGAATGGATCCTGATGTGCCGCTTATCGTTTCAGATGTGAATGCGGCTGATATAGAGACTCATAATGGTATGATTGCGGTGCCTCATCCGGCGGTGGTTGGTTTAGCCGCTGCCCTTGCGCCAATTCATGCCAAAGCACAAATCAACCGCATTCATGCAACAATTTTGCAATCAGTATCAGCAGAAGGACAGCGGGCTATGGATGAATTGTTTAATCAAACACGTTCAATTTTTATGGCCAATCCTCTTCAGAACACAGAATTCCCGAAACAAATTGCTTTTAACCTATTGCCACAAACGAGTGCTTTTATGGATGATCGTGGCACAGAGGATGAATTCCAGATTAAAGGTGAAACGAAGAAAATTCTAAAAGGTAAAATGGGTATTACGATTAGCTCTGTCCGTGTACCCGTTTTTGTTGGGCATTCTGCGATGGTACATATTGATTGTGATAATGAAATCTCGGCGATGGAGGCGATTGAAGCATTGCGCCAAACACGTGGTATTACAGTGATTGATCTTGAGAATGAAGAACTTGAATATATGACACCAGAGGAAATAAACGGCGAAGATGACGTCTATGTTTCTCGTATCCGTGAAGATAGTGCTGGCGAGAATGGTCTATGTCTTTGGATATGCTTTGACAATATTCATAAAGGTATCGCACTTAATCTTGTGAATGTGTTGGAAAAACTTTGATAAAAAAAGCTTGCAAAGGCTTTGAAAAGTGGTCTATATAAGGCCACAACATAACCTTGCTGGTGTCATGGTGATATCAGCTACGCTCATAAGAGCATAACCAAAAGGAGAAAATACGATGGCATTTTACGAATGCGTCTTTATTGCTCGTCAGGAATTATCAACACAAGCTGTTGAAACACTGACAAAAGACCTACAAAAAATCATTACAGATAATGGTGGAAAAATTCATAAGACTGAAAACTGGGGTCTTAAATCTTTCGCATACCGCATCAACAAGCAGAAAAAAGGGCATTATGTTCTTATGGAACTTGATACACCACCAACAGCCTTGTTGGAAATGGAGCGTATCATGCGTTTCAATGAAGATGTTGTGCGTAGTTTAACAATTAAATTAGATGCTCTTTCTAAAGACGCATCAGTACAAAAAGTGGAGGCTGCGTAATGGCTTATAATAAAGATTCATCATCAAGAGACTCTTCATCTAGAGATTCATCTGATAAAAAATCATTTTTTAAACGTAGTAAATCTTGTCCGTTTTCTGGTGAAGATGCACCGAAAATTGACTGGAAAGACACACGTACTTTAGGTCGTTTTATTTCTGATGGCGGTAAAATGCTTCCATCACGTATTACGAATGTATCATTGAAGAAACAACGTAAATTAGCGCAAGCGATTAAACGTGCTCGTTTTATGGCGTTGCTTCCTTACGTAGCAAGAGAAGAGGACTAAACCATGTCTGTTCAAGTTATTTTATTAGAAAAAGTTGAAAACCTTGGTGTGATCGGAGATACAGTTTCTGTGAAACCTGGTTATGCACGTAATTTCCTTTTACCTCAGGGTAAGGCACTTCGTGCAACAAACGAAAACATTGCTTATTTTGAAAAAGAAAAAGCAGCGATTGAAAAAGTAAATGCTGAAAAGCGTAAAGAAGCTGAAAAAGTAGCGAAAAAACTTGAAGGTTTGACCGTTAATCTTATTCGTCAAGCGTCTGAGGGTGGTCAGCTTTACGGTGGTATCACAGCGACTGATATTGCTGAAGCTATTGCAACAAAAGATGTTTCTATTCGTCGTGGCCAAGTTGATCTAAATCAAAGCTTCAAATCAATTGGCTTGTTTTCTGTAAACATCGTTTTGCACCCAGAAGTTGTTGTACCTGTTCAGCTTAATATTGCTCGTTCTGAAGACGAGGCAGCTATTCAGCTTAAAACTGGTAAAGCACTTGTTGCTGCCGGTGATGTAACTGTTCAAGAAAAAACTGAGGAACTAGAAGAAAGCCTTCTTGATGATTCAGCCTTGAAAGCGAAAAAAGCAGCAGAAGAAGCAGAAGCGCAAGCGGCTGAAGAGCAAGCTGAAAAGGATGCTAAAGCAGCAGCAAAGAAAGCAGCGAAAGCTGAAGAAGAAGCGGCAGCAGCCGAGGCGACTGAAGAAACAGCTTCAGAAGAAGAGTAAGTTTCGTTCAATATTTAAAGATTTTAAAACCCCGACATTGTTCGGGGTTTTTTTATGGTGATTTCATCCCCGCTATTCACAGGGTGGCTGCAGGCATTTCTTGCGTTTTTTCAAAAGAACAGTATAGCTTTAAGATATGAATAAAGTTGTGAGTTTAAAAGAGGGCGCTTCTAAGGAAGATGACCAGTCGGTAGCAAAAAAATTACCGTATAATTTAGAAATAGAGCAAGCCCTGTTAGGGGCGATGTTGACCGATAACCAGTCAATTGAACGTGTCTCAGATGGCTTGAAGCCGCATCACTTTTATGCGGGGGCACATGCCCGTATTTATGAAGCCATTTTGAAATTGTATGAACGGGGGCAAACGGCATCTGCGCCTACATTAAAAAGCTATTTTGAAAAGGATGAAGATTTAGAAAAAGTCGGCGGCGCTGAGTATTTATTCGATTTGGCCGAACATGTTATTACCACAGTCAATGCCCCTGAATATGCTTCTGTACTAAGAGATTTGCATATGCGCCGTGAACTCATTCGCTTTGGGGATGGCACGATGTTGGAGGCGGCAAATTTAACCTTAGAAGTCAGTGCACAGGATTGTTTAGAAACAGCAGAATCGCAATTATTTAAATTGGCAGAAACTGGTGAAGCGCAAAAAGGCTTTGTGACTTTGCGTGACTCTGTGTTGGTGGCTATTGAACATGCTGAAAAAGCGTTTCAGGCCGAAGGCCAAGTCACTGGTGTCACTACAGGTCTACGTGATCTGGATAAAAAACTTGGCGGTCTGCAAGGCTCTGACCTTCTCATTTTGGCGGCACGTCCTTCTATGGGTAAAACAGCACTCGCCACAAAAATGGCTTATGAGGCAGCTAAAGCTTACGCAAAATCAGGTGGTAAAGAAGGTGCTGTTGTTGGTTTCTTCTCGCTGGAGATGTCTTCCGATCAGTTAGCGGGTCGTATTTTAGCTGATGTGTCGAATATCTCAGGTGATCGCATTCGCCGTGGCGATATCCAAGAGTCTGACTTTCAAAAATTTGTTTCAGCTAGTCGTGAGTTAAGTGCAGTACCACTTTATATCGATGACACACCAGGTTTAAGTATTGGTGCTGTAAGGGCACGTGCACGCCGTTTGAAACGTCAGCATAACCTTGGCATGATCGTGATTGACTATTTACAGCTCCTATCAGGCAGTGGGACGCAGCAATCACAGACCAGCCGTGTGAACGAGGTCTCTGAAATTACCCGTGGTCTCAAAGGTTTGGCCAAGGAATTACAGGTCCCCGTTGTGGCGCTATCGCAGCTTTCTCGTGCGGTGGAAAGTCGTGAGGATAAACGTCCACAGCTCTCAGACTTACGGGAATCTGGTTCGATTGAGCAAGATGCCGATGTTGTGATGTTTCTGTATCGTGAAGAATATTATCTATCTCGTTTGAAGCCTGACGAAGAACAGATTGAAAAATATGACGAATGGACAAAGAAGTTACAGCGGACAGCCAATAAGGCTGAGGTCATTGTTGCCAAGCAACGTCATGGTCCTATCGGTACAATTGAGACCTTCTTTGATGGTAACTACACACGCTTTACTGATTTAGACACGCACCATAGCGGGTAACACTTGCTTGTAGGCGGCGACGCACATACCATAATCACATGATAGCGTCTTGGTCATATATTTTGCCCATTATTATGCTTGGCATTTCAAATGTCTTTATGATGTTTGCATGGTATGGCCATTTAAAGTTCTCGCATCATGCTTTATGGATTGTTGTTATTGTCTCTTGGGGGATAGCGTTGTTTGAGTATTGTTTTGCTGTACCAGCAAACCGTATAGGATATCAAGTGTACACAGCAGCAGAACTCAAGACGATACAAGAGGTGGTGACATTAACTGTCTTTGTTGCTTTTTCAATTTTATATTTAGGTGAAAAAATAACTTTTCATCATATAGGCGGCTTCGTATTTATTGCGTTAGGTGCATATTTCATTTTTTCAGCTCCGAAAGGCGTATAAATGCTTACAAAAGAAAAACCACATGAGCTTTTTGTCCTATTAATTCTTAACGTTGCGGTGATGCTGTGGGGTTTTTCTGGTTTGTTTGGCAAGGTGGTTGAAGCTGATGCGTATAATCTGACTTTTTGGCGGATGGCGATTGCTTGTATTGCTTTGGCAGGGGTGTATTTTTATCGGCATGGCATTGGCGCAATTCAATGGAATAAACATCTCGCATGGAAAAATATAGTATGCGGTATTTTATTAGCCGTTCATTGGGTCGCCTTTTTTAAAGTAATACAGATGTCGACAATTGCCATGGCTATTATATTTCATGCCAGTTTTGTGTTCTTAGTGGCGGTGGTGGAGCCGTTCATTGTTAAAGAAAAACCACGTATGAGAACGGTTTTAGTAGCCGTTTTTGGCACATTGGCTCTTATTATTACAATGGCGTTTCATGTTGGCACCATACAGCCCTTGATTTGGGTCTACGGTGTGGCTGTCTCAGCAGGATATGCTGCGCTTGCTTTACTTAACCGCACAATCTTAATTGAAGAAGATACGCTTGATTGTATGACCGCCCAATTCTTCTACGGTGCTTTATTGCTACTTCCTCTAGGTTTAACAGGCGTTACGTCTTTCTTTGATTTATCTATGATTTCCTTTGGCAAGTTATTGATATTGGGCGTGCTGACGACCGCCGTTGGGCATTCGATTTACTTTTGGTCATTACGGCATGTAAGTGCAACAAAGGCCAGTGTGTTGACAATGATGGAGCCAGCTTATGCTATTTTATTTGCCGTGTTGATTTTAGGTGAGTATCCAGATCAAGCCATGTTTATTGGTGCCGTTATTGTAGTGTTGTGCGCTGTCACCATAGCGTTTACGACAGTGGCAAAAGCACTCAAGGAAGATGAAAGCCTATAGGGCTAATCTGTCAGATCGTTCCAAAGCTCTTTCATTTTATTGACGAAAGCACTTGATTTTGGTGAGTTTGGCGAGTTTTTCGGATCATCAAACTGTTTCATAAAGTCAGCCTGCTTCTTATTCAAATTGACAGGTGTTTCAACGAATATCTCGATATACATATCGCCTCGAGCGGATGAGCGTAAGATGCTCATACCTTTGCCACGCAGGCGGAATTGTTGACCTGTTTGTGTACCAGCAGGAATTTTCACCGATGATTTTTTACCTTCAATGGTTGGGACCTCAATCGTACCACCAAGAGCGGCTGTTGAAACGGGTACCGGCACACGGCAATATAAATGCGGGCCTTCTCTTTCAAAGAAGTCATTTTGTTTAATGTTGATAACAACATAAAGATCGCCGGATGGGCCACCTTTTAAGCCTGCTTCACCCTCACCAGGTAAACGAATGCGACGGCCATCTTCAACCCCTGCAGGGATGGAGACTTTAAGCATTTTTTCTTTTTGGACACGGCCTTGGCCATGGCAAGTACTACATTTTTCTTTAATTATTTGACCTGCACCATTACAGACATGACAGGTGCGCTCAATAGTGAAGAAACCTTGCTGAGCACGGACACGGCCTGCACCACCACAAGTCCCACATGTCTCAGGTTTTGTGCCTGGTTTTGCGCCAGAGCCTGAGCAAGTATCACATTTTTCGGCACGTGGTACCTTGATGGTGATATCTTTGCCATTATAGGCGTCTTCTAACGTCACAGAAGTTGACATCTGTAAATCAGACCCACGCATAGCGCCGCCACGACTTGCGCCACCGAAACCACCACGAGCGCCACCGCCGCCGAACATTTCCTCAAAGATGTCACCGAAATCAGCAAAACCAGCACCACCTGCGCCGCCACCAAAGCCGCCAGCACCACCGCCCATGCCGCCATGTTCAAATGCGCCATGGCCATAACGGTCATAAGCTGCTTTTTTCTGTTCGTCTTTTAAGACATCATAAGCTTCATTAGCTTCTTTGAATTTTGCTTCAGCTGTTTTATCGTCTTTGTTGCGGTCAGGGTGAAACTCCATCGCTTTTTTACGATAGGCCTTTTTAAGCTCGTCTGCTGTGGCGTTTTTAGACACGCCTAATACATCGTAATAATCTCTTTTTGCCATTATGGTTTCTTTAAACTCTTTTTGTAATTGGAAGAAGAAGGGGAGGGCAAAAGCCCTCCCGCATTATTTAGTGATTAAGAAGCTTTCTTGCCTTTTTTCTTATCATCTGCTTCGTCATCGACATCTTCAAATTCAGCATCGACAACTTCAGCGTCTTGCACTTCATCTTCTGGTGCTTCAGGATTTTCAGCGCCTTCAGCAGCCGCTTCTTCCTGTGCTTTACGATAAGCCAATTCACCAAGTTTCATGGCAGCCTGAGACAATTCTTCTGTCTTCGCCTTGATCTCTTCAGCATCATCACCTTCAAGTGCTGTTTTAAGTTCAGCAATAGCTGATTCAACAGTGTCTTTGTCCTCAGCAGGTACTTGATCGCCGAGATCTTTGATCGTTTTCTCTGTAGAGTGGATCATGCTTTCAGCATTGTTTTTGGCTTCAACATTGGCACGACGCTCTTTATCTGTCTCAGCGTTCGCTTCAGCATCTTTGACCATTTGCTCGATATCGGCATCAGATAGTCCACCAGATGCTTGAATGCGGATTTGTTGTTCCTTATTCGTCGCTTTATCTTTGGCTGTCACATGCACGATACCATTGGCATCAATGTCAAAAGTCACCTCAATTTGTGGAACACCACGTGGTGCTGCAGGAATACCAACAAGATCAAACTGACCAAGTGGTTTATTGTCTGCGGCCATTTCACGCTCTCCTTGGAAGACACGGATTGTCACCGCACCTTGATTGTCCTCGGCTGTCGAGAATGTTTGAGACTTCTTGGTTGGGATGGTTGTATTACGCTCAATCAATCGCGTGAATACCCCGCCCAGTGTTTCAATACCAAGCGATAGAGGTGTCACATCAAGAAGCAGAACGTCTTTCACGTCACCTTGTAGAACGCCACCTTGGATCGCCGCACCATCGGCAACAACTTCATCAGGGTTCACACCTTTATGTGGTTCTTTACCAAAGAATTCTTTTACAGTTTCGATGATCTTTGGCATACGTGTCATACCACCAACAAGAACGATATCGTCAATGTCAGCCGCTTTAACGCCAGCATCTTTCAGGGCAGCCTTCATTGGTGCGATTGTGCGTTTCACCAAATCTTCAACTAGGCTTTCAAGTTTCGCACGAGATAGCTTCACGTTTAAGTGCTTAGGACCAGATTGGTCGGCTGTGATAAACGGCAAGTTGATCTCAGTTTGAGCGGTAGATGACAATTCAATCTTGGCTTTTTCCGCCGCTTCTTTTAAGCGTTGTAGTGCCATTTTGTCATTACGTAGATCAATGCTGTCAGATTTTTTGAACTCATCAGCAAGATAGTCAATGATACGGTCATCAAAGTCTTCACCACCAAGGAATGTATCACCATTGGTCGATTTTACTTCAAAAACACCATCGCCAATTTCCAAGATAGATACATCGAATGTACCACCACCAAGGTCATATACAGCAATAACGCCGTGATCTTTTTTATCTAAACCATAAGCAAGAGCTGCGGCTGTTGGCTCGTTGATAATACGTTCAACTTCCAAACCAGCAATTTTACCAGCATCTTTGGTTGCTTGACGTTGTGAGTCGTTAAAATACGCAGGCACTGTAATAACAGCCTTGGTTACTTTTTCACCAAGATGTGCTTCTGCTGTTTCTTTCATTTTCTTCAAGACCATGGCAGAAATCTGAGATGGTGCATATTTTTCACCATCAATTTCGACCCATGCATCGCCATTATCACCTTCAACGATGTTGAATGGTGCATTGTCTTTCATTTTTTGCACTTCGGCATCTTTGAATCGGCGGCCAATAAGGCGCTTAATACCATAGAGTGTTTTTGTTGGATTTGTTACAGCCTGACGTTTTGCTGGTTGTCCAACAATACGTTCACCATCATCTGTAAAGGCTAT
The DNA here is from genome assembly GCA_002699085.1 of Micavibrio sp. GTDB lineage: Bacteria > Pseudomonadota > Alphaproteobacteria > Micavibrionales > UBA9664 > UBA9664. The sequence goes on along the minus strand of PAAR01000020.1, from coordinate 15,581 downwards.
AATAGAAGGGGTTGTACGCGCACCTTCAGCGTTTTCGATTACTTTGGGTTTGTCACCATCCATTAATGCTACGCATGAGTTGGTGGTTCCGAGGTCAATACCAATAACTTTAGACATGTTAATACTCCTTATCTAAGCAAGTTTTTATTATGTGGCCTTACATTTAAGCACCACGTTGTTTATTGAGGTTAAAATAACACTCCATCAGGCAATGTCTAGCTTTTTTCCTCATTATTTAAGGTATAATGCACACAGCCAGATGTCAAGGAATATTTTCCTATATTAAGCCTTTTCATCCACATGTGTAGCAGAGGGTGCCGCAGGGGCTTTTGATACACCAACACGGGCAGGGCGCAAAAGACGGTCATTGAGCACATAGCCTGGATCAATCAGTTGGATAATCTCACCTGGGGCTTTTCCAGGGATTTCGCTCTCAAACATTGCTTCGTGAAAATTAGGGTCAAACTTGCCTTCTGTTGGGGCAATTTTTGTCACACCATGTGTTTCAAAAACCTTTAAGAGCGCTTTATCTGTGGCTTCGATGCCAAGTACGATATTTTTAACAAGCTCAGAGCTTTCTTTTTGATCTTCGGGAATGGCGGCCAATGCACGTTGCATATTGTCTGATACATCGAGCAAATCACGGGCGAATTTTGCGATCGCAAATTTAGACGCATCAATTCGGTCACGCTCTGCACGCTTTCTTGTGTTTTCCGCTTCAGCCAAAGCACGTAATGCTTTGTCTTTCATCTCATTATGAGCGGCTTCCAGCTCAATAATACGTGTTTGTAGCACAGATACATCTTCTTCGGAGAGGCTCTCTGAAGGTGTTTGTTCTTCAACATTTGTTTCTACTGGTTCTTCGTCAGGTATATTTTGTTCTTCATTCATAGCTTCTTATGTAACCATTTTATTTATTTTTTCAAGGTATAAACACGATTTGATTTATTCGCAAAATGTAGATTATAGCCTTGCTGCTCAATGAGGGCATAGATATCGCTCTCCCAGCGCTCTGGCGCATTCTCAATGAGAATAAGTTTTGGTAGTCGGCTTTTGGGGGCATGGGCAAAGAAAGATGTAAGCACTGTTTCTTCTGCCCCTTCTAAATCAAGCTTTATTGCATCGGCTTGTTTCATGTTTTGCGTGTCCATAATGCTCAGGAGTGTTTGGCATTTCACGTCAATTTTTTCGCCGTCACCTTGGGCATGTATGATGCTATTCTCACCACGGTTTTTCGGGTTAATGTTTAAAGTAATCGTACCGTCTGTATCACTGACTGCCATATTAAATGCTTGAATGTCCAAGTTGTTATTATCAATGTTGAATCGTAGGCGTTGATAGATATAAGGGTCTGCCTCTATCGCAATTATTTTAGTGTTCGGCAGTTTAAGGCTTGCCATGAAAAGGCTATAGAGGCCAACATTTGCGCCTAAATCAATAAAGTTAAAATCTTTGCCTTTAGCACGTGCAGCTGTTTCTAAAACATGGCGTTCTTCGGGGTCGAACATTTGCGGCAAGCACACAACACGTTTTTCGCATTTATTATCATAGCCGTGCAGACGAAGATTTAGGCCAAAAACATCTGTATCGATAGGCAAACGATTTTTGCCGTGAACGAGTTTGCGCAAAGTAAAGCCAAGACGCTTTCCAAACCAATTATTTGGCAATGTACGGGTTAGGCCTATTACTGATTGCTTGAGCGCATTTGGCTTATAGCTGCCGTATTGAGTGTTCATTTCTTGCATATTACCCCATTAATTTCGTCATAACTTTGGCTGTGTAATCTACAATAGGGATCAGACGGCCATAGTTTAATCTGGTTGGGCCAATCACGCCTATTGCGCCAATGACTTTTTCTTCTGTGTTTTTATACGGAGAAATAATCATAGACAAGCCATCATGTGAAAAAGCATCATTTTCAGTGCCGATAAATATTTGCACGCCTTGGGCATTTTGTGTTTGCTGCAAAATACGCATCATGCTCTCTTTTTCTTCTAAGGCACTGAATATTTTGCGTACTTTTTCCAAATCTTCCATGGCTTTAATGTTATTAAGCAGATTACGCTGACCACGAACGATTAAGTGCATGTCATCATCGCCTGTTTTAAGCGCAAGGCCTTGTTTGACGAGATCGCTGCTCAAGGAATCTAGTTGTGCTTTCTGCGCTTCAATTTCATCCAATATTGTGCTGCGGACATCGTCTAATGTTTTGCCTGCAATATGATTGTTTAGATAATTTGTTGCGGAAATAAGGGCCGTGGCTGGTGTATCAATGGTGGTTTCTAATACACGATTCTCAACCATACCATCTTGTGAGACCATCACGGCTAGAACACGTCCAGGGCCGAGTGGTACAAACTGTACTTGTTTCAATGGTTTGTTGGCTTTTGGTGCAACAACAAGACCTGTACATTGTGATAGGCCTGATAGAGTAGTTGTGGCTTGTTCATACATTTCACGCATTGAGCGTCCACTGGCCGAACATTCTGCTTTAATAGCTTCTCGCTCCTCTTTGCTTAAAGCGCCTAATTCCATGAGGCCGTCAACATAAAACCTTAGACCTGTTTGCGAAGGCAGGCGACCAGCGGATTTATGCGGTGATAAAACAAGGCCAAGCTCTTCAAGATCGGCCATAACATTACGGATCGTTGCAGGTGATAGATCTAACCCCGCAATACGGGAAAGCGTGCGAGAGCCTACAGGTTCACCTGTTTGCATATAGCTTGTCACGATGGTTTCAAAAATCGCCCGTGATCGGCTATCTAATTCTTTAAAGAGGGTCGATGACATGGATAAGAATATAGCGGCCCAGGGCTTTATTGACAATTCTTCTTTATACGGCCATTCTGCCCAGCATAAATAAATTTAAGAAAGATGAAATAATGACAAGACCTTCAGGCCGTAAGCCAGACCAAATGCGTGATGTGACAATTGAAACGGGTGTAAATATGCACGCAGAAGGTTCATGCCTTATCAAGTTTGGTAATACACATGTTTTGTGCACAGCCTCAGTAGATAAATCAGTGCCAGGGTGGATGCGCAATACAGGTAAGGGCTGGGTAACGGCTGAATATGGTATGTTGCCACGCTCAACAGGCGATCGGATTGACCGTGAAGCAGCCCGCGGCAAACAATCTGGCCGTACACAAGAAATTCAACGTTTGATTGGGCGGGCTTTACGTGCGGTTGTTGATATGGAGAAAATGGGTGAATGTCAGATTAAGGTTGATTGTGATGTAATCCAAGCGGATGGTGGCACACGGACGGCTTCTATTACAGGTGGTTTTGTGGCTCTGATGTTGGCATTCCAACATATGCAAAAAATTGGCATGATTACAGAAATTCCAGTGACTGAATTTGTGTCAGCCGTTTCATGCGGCATTTATCAAGGTGTTTGTGTGTCTGATCTTGATTATGCCGAAGATTCAACAGCAGAAGCAGATACGAATTTTGTTATCACAGAAAGCTTAGGTGTTGTTGAAGTGCAGGGTACAGCTGAAGATAAGCCGTTCTCACGGGCACAACTTAATGAGCTGATGGATTTGGCCGAGAAATCTGTCAAAGAGTTAACAGTGATTCAAAAGGCTGCTTTAGGGTTGTAAATCATGCGTAAATTAACGAGCAATAAACTTGTTTTGGCTAGCCATAATAAGGGCAAGCTGGAAGAGTTTTCTGCGTTGTTTAAACCCTATGATATTGAGGTTGTATTGGCCGGTGATTTAGGACTGCCCGAGCCAGAAGAAACTGGCGTAACCTTTGAAGAAAATGCGGTTTTGAAAGCGAAAGCAGCTTCATTGGCGACTGATTTACCTGCTCTGGCCGATGATAGCGGTTTATGTGTAAATGCCCTTGATGGTGCACCAGGTGTCTATTCTGCTCGTTATGCCATCAATCCAACCACCAACCAACGTGATTTTGAGTACGGTATGGAAAAGCTGCACAAAGAGATTGGTGAGAATGCCGATCGCTCAGCCTATTTTGTCTCGGTATTGGCCCTTGTTTGGCCAGATGGACATGTTGAAACGGTTGAAGGGCGTTGTGTGGGCGATATCATTTGGCCGCCTCGTCATGGCCAAGGCGGGTTTGGGTATGACCCCTGTTTTCAGCCGTTAGGGCATGATAAAACTTTTGCAGAAGATGCTGTGTATAAAGAAAAAGTGGCGCATCGTCATAAGGCTTTCGCAGAATTGATAGAGCAATGCCTGCCCCTTTAGCTGTTTATATTCATTGGCCATTTTGCAAAAAGAAGTGCCCTTATTGTGATTTTAATTCACATGTTCGGGATAACGTCGATCACGAAGCATGGGCGGCAGCTTTTGAGCAAGAGATAGCGCATTTTGCTAAGGACCTGCCGAACAGGCAAGTGACGTCTGTATTCTTTGGCGGTGGCACACCGTCTCTGATGATGCCGAAAACAATACAGAGATGCTTGAAAGCGCTTCAAAAACAATGGTCTATGGCGGATAATTGTGAGGTAACATTAGAAGCTAATCCCACTTCATCAGAGGCTGACAAGTTTAAAGCATTTAAACAAGCAGGTATAAACCGCTTATCTATTGGTGTTCAGTCCCTTGATAACAAGGTGTTACAATTTCTAGGGCGTGAGCATTCGGCAGAAGAGGCAATAAAAGTGATTGAAATGGCTTCAACTATTTTCGCACGTAGTTCATTTGATCTTATCTATGGTAGACCAGAGCAAAGTCCGGAAAGCTGGGCAAAAGAATTGCGCCAGGCCCTAAGTTTTAATCCAGATCATATTTCTGTCTATCAATTAACGATTGAGCAGGGGACAGAATTTTTTACGCGCGCAAAACGTGGCGACTTCATCATGCCTAATAAGGATTTAGAAGCCCATTTTTATGAAGTGACACAAGAGATTTTAGCGGAGGCAGGTTTACCAGCTTATGAAATATCTAATCACGCCAAGAAGGGACAAGAAAGTCGTCATAATTTGGCGTATTGGCGATATGAAGATTATGTCGGCGTTGGTGCAGGCGCACATGGTCGCTATAAAAGGCAGGATGGTACCCGTATTTCAACACGGGCGCACAAAGCACCAGAAGTATGGCTGGAGCGCGTTCAGCAACACGGCCATTCACAAGTTACAGAAGAAACAATCACCAATGAAGATGCTTTTGAAGAAATGCTTATGATGGGATTGCGTCTTATTAGTGGTGTTGGCTTTGACGATATTTATAATAAAACGGGTATTCACTTTACACAAAAAATAGATCCTCGAAAATTACTTCAACTTTCAGATGAAGGGTACATAAATTATACGGATCAGCATATCCAATGTACGGAAAGCGGTCTTAAGACGCTCGATAGTTTGCTCGTTTATTTACTGGGTTGAGTAGTGGTAGGCGTCGTTTCATCTAACGGCGCATTTAGGCTTTGCAGCGTTGCAATGGCAGGCATTGCCAGTGCCATTAACATCTGAATATTCATATTATTCATCATCACTTGCCCATCTTCACCAAGTTGGAAACGGAACGTCATTTTGGGCGCACCATCGGCTGTCGTACTTTTTAGGCCTAGGTTTTCAATGACGCTTAATCCTATTTGTAAACTTTGTTCAGCATTTACAGTATCTGCACTTTTAGCTTGTTCGAAGAGTAGCTTTTTAAAATTATCAAAATTAATGAAATTTAAATCTAGTAGACCTGTCCCGCCAGCCGCTGTCGGTGCAGCTTTAGCATCAAGGCGCAGGCCAATACCAAAGGCATCTTTTTTGTCGGCATCTAGTTGTGCAACTAATTGTGTATTACGTGTGGCTGCCGCTTGTTTTAAGACTGTAAGCTTTTGTTCTTTTTCTTGCTTTATTTGCGCAGAAATAAGCGCAGTCGATGTTTGATTGCTGTTTGGATATTGTCCCATTAAGTTTTGAAAATATGCTTCTTTGAGGCTAGCGCGTAATAGATCAGTTACTTCCTTGTAGGGCATATCTTTTAGTAGGTAAGACGCTTTGATAAAATCAGGCACCACTTGTCCATTAGATGATTGAATGCCTGTTATGGCAAAATTCCCCACAAGATCGCCTGAATTGCTTGCGTTATCTTGGGTTAGGCCTTGATCGAATAAAAGGCGATTGATTGTTATAGATTTGTCTAGTTTCTGTGCATCAACGCTTGCCTCGGCTATGTGAACTTTTTGCATATCAATCTTGAGATTACGGCCTTTGGCAAAATTACCAATGTAATGAGCAAAAAGCGTTTCAAGGCGTGTTATGTCTTCATCGTTCATGTTGAAGTCAGGTGATGCTTTTCGGGTGTTCCACTGAGATAAAAGGTTTTTTTGTTCTTCGAAGTAAGCAAAGTTCGGTGTATCGAGGCTGCTTTCAATCAATATTTCATCAGCATTCATTGTTGTATTGCGTTGAAAGTCAATGGCGCTGACTTGAGAGAATTTTGCAAAAAATGAGGTGAAGATATTGGCTTTTTCATGCCATAGAATATTGACATTCTGGGTCGGAAGATGAACTTCCATAACAGGTTGTCCCAAACCGTTGCTAAAGCGAATAGGTGTAGCAAGAGCCATACGCAGTTCCCATATATTATCTTTGGCGGTTTCTGTGGCGTTTATGGAAGTGATGCCCAAATCAATGATAATTTTATCTGCGGTGATTATCTTTAAGTTAGGTAAAGTTATTGCAAAAAAGCCATTACCGTCCTCAACTAATAATGGTCCTTGTCTTTTAATAGAAATTCCTTGGAGAATGGCTTTGTCTTGCATGTTTTGTAGGGCTGACTCGGCCATGGCCTGTACCTCAGTCGCTGTTTTTGCCTGTGCAGGAGAAATAAAAAATGAGCAGATAACGCTTAATAATAAAAATAATTTCATGCTGTTAAATTAGATCAATTGAAAACAAATGCAAAGAGAAGTTGTCAAAGCGCATATTTTCTCGTAAAAACGTCAGTTATGACAGTTTACGACAATAATCAATTTAGCCTAAACGATAAGGGCGAGATATTTTGGCAGGCTTTAGCGAATAACCCAATGCCTGGGGTTATGGTGGCAAAGCTCACCAAAGGTGAGACTCTTTTGAAGCCTGCAGTTACTCTGCTTGAGCCGTCTGAAGAAGGGCAGGAGAAAATAGCTGAATGGCTTGAAAGTCATATCGAAGAGAAATTAAAACCGCTCATGCAATTGCATGATGACAATCTCGAAGAAGCGCCAAAACAAATTGCAACCGCTTTATATGAAGCGATGGGCGTGGTTCCAAGAGCTGAGTTGGAAGATGTTATTAGTAAACTTGAAGAGCAAGGGCGTGCGCAGCTTCGTTTTAAAAAGATCCGTTTAGGGCCGATTTTGGCCTTTATGCCAGAACTAAACAAACCTGCGCCGATTAAGCTTCGTACAATTTTGTGGGGTGTGTGGCATGGTCAAAGCTTGCCGATTACCATTCCTTCTGACGGCGTGGTCTCTCAAGTCATTACAGATAAAGACATTGATAAAGATTTGTATCAAGCGATTGGCTATCCAGTTTACGGCCCGCGTGCGGTAAGAATTGATATGCTTGATCGTGTAGTGGTTGATTTGTATGACAGTTCCAAAGATTGGAAGTTTCAGGCTAAACATCAGTACTGTGAGTGGTTAGGCTGCACGATTGATGATTTATATTTAGTATTGGAAGCAATGGGGCATGAACGCATTCAATCTGAGGTGCCAGTAGAAGAGGGTGCGTCAGCACAGCTTGATTGGTTTAATTTGCGTCGTGGTAAAATGTCAGGCGAAGCAAAGGAGAAAAAAGTCTTTGTTAAAAAAGATAAGCCAAAAGCCGCAGCGAAGCTAAAATCTAAAAAACCATCGAAGCCATCAAAGCCAAAAGGTCCTGTAACGCATAGCTTTACGGTAAAAGGCGATCAAAAAGATCAGTCAAGTAGTCCATTTGCTGTATTGGAAAGTTTAAAGAAAAAGTGATGCGCTTTTTCCTTTTTCTGCTCTGTAGTTTCTTCTTTTCTTTTTCAGCACAGGCGCAAATGACAGGCGAGCGTCTGTATTATTTGTGTTCAGGTGCTTTGCCAGAAGATACAGCCGCATGCCAAGGCTATTTAGCAGGGATTATTGATTATAATACTATCCTAAGATCAGTCGATATGACACCAGGCGTTGATTTTTGTGTGCCTAAAACTGTGCCAGCGGAACAATTGCAATTAGATGTTGTAACCTATTTCAAGCAAAACAAGCAGCATGCTGAGTTTTTAGCATCTCCGGCGATTGCATTGGCTTTTTCAAAGCTCTATCCTTGCCCTTAATCATCAAAAGAGGCACGAAATAAGAAGCGTTGTTCTATTACATTAACTCGAGATTGCGTCTTGCCAAGGTCTTTTTCAATATGGCCTAGACGGGCTTCTAGTACAGACATTTTTAGAAGTTGCGTGTAAAGTTGCTCTAGTTTCTTTTCTAGCTTTTCAACTTCTCCTTTGATTGAACTTAATGTAGCACGCATCACAGCGGCGTTCACAGCAATCATAATGATAAAGGCGATAACGCTCGGGGTGCTCAAATCTTTGAGGTCTAGAAAATCCATAAATATAAGGTCTTTCGGGGAAATATAGGCGGATTTCGCCTGTTTATGAATATATTCCTAGCATAAGTAAGAAAAAATGTAAAGTTTTTTGGAACTTATCGTGACTTTTAGATGTTGGTTAAGTGTTAGAAGTTAAAAAAATAAGTTGAATTATTAACAAAAGGTTAATTTCTTTTGATTCGTTTTAAATTTTAGTGTAGGATGCGATCCATGAATGTAATAGGACAATATTTTGCTAGCGACGTGAAAAGCACAAAAACACGTGTAAGAAGCAAAGACAGAATTGACAGTTTCGACCAAGCTACTTGGGACGATTATGATGTCCGTACACAAAGACGTTTGCAATTAGAGAAACGTCTTGCAGCGTTGCGTGCTAATGAACAAGACATTCATACACCTGTTTTTAAAAGCAGCACGCCCATCTCAAATTGGATTGGTGTTATGGCGACGGATCAGGATAACCAGGCAGCAAAAGCACGAGCGGCTTCTGATGCTTATCTAAAAAGATCTCACTAATTAATTAAAATTTTCTATTTAATGTAAAGTTTAGTAGCTGTGTCATGTATGTTTTGACAGCAGTATCAGGAAATACATCAAGATTGGTGATTGCTTGATCGTAATAGCCTTGGGCTATCTCCTTAGATCGTGTGATGGCATCATATTTCTCTATAATATTAAGCGCCTTATTAAAGTCCGTTTGTTTATCTGAAGGCGTTTTAAATACGCTCTCGAAGAAGGCTTTTTCTTCTTTGCTCGCTTGCTCATACGCTAGATAGATTGGCAATGTAACTTTGCCTTCACGGAAGTCATCACCGGCTTTTTTGCCAGTTACTGTCTCATCACCTGCGTAATCAATTAAATCATCAATAATTTGGAAAACCATACCCAGATTAAGCCCAAAATCATGGGCTGCTTTTTGTTGTTGTTGGCTAGCATCACCAACAAGTGCGCCACTTTCACAGGCTGCTGCAAAAAGAGCGGCTGTTTTACCTTCTATGACCTTAAAATAGGTGGATAAAGGTGTGTCTAGTTTGCCGAGAATAGAGAGTTGTAAGACTTCACCTTCAGCAATAATGGCTGACGCATCAGCGAGAATTTTGAGCGCATGAATATTTTGTGTTCGTACCATTAATTGAAAAGCACGAGAGAATAAAAAATCACCAACTAGGATCGGTGCTTGGTTGCCAAAAACACTATTACTTGAAGGGTTTCCACGGCGTTGTTCGCTTTCATCAACAACGTCATCATGTAATAGCGTGGCTGTATGGATGCACTCAACAGCGGCAGCGAGTAAATGGCTATTCTCTGTAACATTGCCGCATAATGCAGAGCCAGCTAATGTCAAAAGAGGGCGGACACGTTTACCACCAGCGGCAATTAAATAGCTAGCGATCTGCTTTACCAATGCAACGTCAGATTCCATGCTGTCTAAAATGAGTGTGTTTACAGCCAACATATCTTCTGAAAAATACTGTGACATATCTTCTAAAGGCGAAGAGGTGAGGTTTTCTTGGCTCTGTGTAAGAGGTGCTTGCATGGCTTATTATTACAACGTCAAATCTTATGCAGCAAGCTTTATCGGCGCATATACGTTGCAATATGTGGTGTGCGGCCGATTGCAGGTTCTGGAGCTGTATGAAATGCCATAATGGTTGAATTTATGCCCTCTAAAGCACTAATAACCCGATGCGCACGTTTAGGGTCATAGTCTAATGTCTCTTCATCCATGTAGAGAAGGCGATTGATTTCAAGTTGAATTGAGTGTACGCCATTTTCTGGATCACCATGTACACTGACAATTTGTCCGCCTTTAAAGCATTTATTTACAGCGACGGTGAAACCTGCGAGTTGTAAATGGACAGTAATTTCACCTACAAGGTTGTCACAAGCAGTTTTTTCTCCAGTATCTCTGGATTGATAGCCAATTTCAAAATCAACATGCCTGCCATTTAATTTTGGTGCTGCCCAATTTTGCATTGAATGACAGTTAATATGATAACAAGCGCCATGTAAGGCTCTTTTTATTGCTATGATTTCTTCTAATTTTTCGTGATAGGGGTTATAAAAGTTACTCAATCGACGTTCTAGCTCACTTTGAGGTAGTTTTCCATTATACATGGTGTGCGCTCTTTGAAAATGGTCTCTTACAGTAACTGCTATAAGTCCGTATCCAGCACGAACATGGCCATCATTAGGGCGTGTTATGAATTTCTTTTTGTCTAAGTCAAGAAATTGATCGGCGCTAATCTGTCGTATGGAGCGATTAGGGTCGATCAAATCACGTGGAAAGTTAGCCAATAATACATCTGCACCTTTGGCCGGTAAATCTGCGAGTAATAAATCAACCCATCGATCCTCTGAATAAGCCGCAATTTTCTCATCAAGCGTTAAGTAGCCATTAAATAATGAATAGTCCCGTCCGCTATGAGGTGAATCCATAAATACAGGCGTATTCAGACCTGTTGAGCGGTACAGTGTAAAAGCTGCTGTCTTTTCTGAAGCGGAACGATTAAAATCCATAGGCGTTTATAAAAGAATGGATAACAAAAATCAAACTTTATGTTAAGTAAAAATACATTAGATCACACACTGCTCAATGGCCATGTAAAAATTAAACAGTTAGAGCATGGCTTTCATGTTGCTATTGATACTGTATTAGCTGCGGCTGCTGTTCCGAACCAATCTAAAGCAAAGATTGCTGATTTAGGTGCTGGTGTCGGCGGATTATCATTATGTCTTAAATACAGATTGCCAGATGCAGATATTACAGGGATTGAAATTCAACCTGATTACCATGCTCTGGCTGAACAGAATGCCATAGAGAATGGCTTTGAAAAAGGCTTACGCTTTTTATGTCAGGACATAAAAGACTTTAAAGAAATTGGGTATGATATCGTTGTAACAAATCCGCCTTTTTTAGAAGAGGGCAGTTTTATAACATCACCCGATAGCGCAAAAAACACAGCGATTGGTGATACGCATTTGGATGATTGGATCCATGTGGCTAATCGAGCGCTTAAACCAGGCGGTACATTGGTAATGATCCATCGTGCGGATTATCTTCAACGAATTATCTTGGCTATGGGTACAAAATTTGGCGGGATTGAAGTAATTCCGCTCTATCCAAAAGAGGGCGTGGCCTGTAAGCGAGTGATTATTAGAGCACTTAAAGGCAAAAAATCGTCCTCAAAAATTCACCCTGGCTTAATCATTCATAAGCAGGATGGTGGTTATACTGAAAAAGCCCAAGCACTCTTGCGTGACGGCCAAGCTCTGGTATAAGTAAGATATGTGTATAAGAGAAATATTTTGTAAAATTCCTGGTTTTAAATCGCTCTTTAGCAAAAAGCCTTATGTAAGTGTTATTAGATTATCAGGCGTTATTAGCGATGGTGGACGAGGGCAGACTTTGTCTTTTGCGAAATGCCAGAAAGCTATTGAAAAAGCTTTTAATGTCTATGATGCCAAAGCCGTGGCAATCATTATTAATTCGCCAGGCGGCTCGCCTGCACAATCGGCTTTAATCGGTAACTTAATCCGTCAAAAGGCCATTGAGAAAGATATTCCTGTTTTTGCGTTTGTTGAAGATGTTGCGGCAAGTGGTGGTTATTGGCTGGCTTGTGCGGCAGATGAGATTTATGCGCAAGAAACATCTATCGTTGGTTCCATCGGAGTGATTTCAGCAAGCTTTGGCCTAGAAGACTTTATTAAACGCTATGATATTAAGCGTCGTTACCATACCGCAGGTGAGAGCAAAGGTTTTATGGATCCGTTTCTGCCTGAAAAAGAAGCTGACCTTAAGCGTTTGAAAACCTTGCAGGCTGATATCCATGAAAGCTTTATTGCATGGGTTAAGGGGCGTCGTGGGGATAAGCTGAAAGGTAAAGATAAAGAATTATTTACAGGTGAGTTCTGGACAGCCAAACGTGGCTTACCGCTAGGGTTGGTTGATGGTCTAGGCGATTACCTTTTTGTCATGAAAGAAAAATACGGCGCTAAAACAAAATTTGTTGAAAATGCACCAGATAAAGGGCTGATTGCAGGCTTGTTATCAGGCGGTAATACGTCTCAATCATTGGCAGACGATATCGTCGTGAAGCTAAAATCCGTATTGGCATGGTCACGTTACGGGCTATGATCCGTCAAATCCTAATAGAAGAAATAGATTTACTAGACGTTTTCGAGTGTGAGGATGGCTATTTTGCAGAATGTTTTAAACGCCAAGACCGTGATATCTTTGTTGTTTATGAAGGTGATGCACTCGCTGGTTATTGCCTGCTGAACTATCAGCCACGCTATAGCCTTTATAAGCGGCTGGATATTCCAGAAATCCAAGATGTATATGTTTTAGATAAATACCGCCAAAAAGGCTTGGCGACAAAACTTATTACACATTGTGAAGACTTGTCTAAGAAAGCGGGTAAGCAACATATCGCTGTGTCTGTGGCTCTGCATAAAGAAGCAGGGGCCGCTCAGCGGCTTTATTTTAAATTAGGGTATCAGCCAGATGGATATGGCGTCACCTATGATCGTCAGCCTGTTGATCCAATCAAAGTGTACCAGATAGATGATGATCTGTGCTTGATGATGATAAAAGATTTGTAAAAAAGCCCGCAACTAGGCGGGCTTTTAGATTCTTATCGTATGTCTGTATTTTTTAGGCGGCAAGCGCTTCTTTAACAGCATCGCCTAGACCTGCAGGACTTTCAGCAATCGCAAAGCCTGACTTAGCCATAACTTTTAGCTTGGCTGGGGCTGTATCATCACCACCAGAGATAATCGCACCAGCATGACCCATACGTTTACCAGGAGGGGCTGTACGGCCTGCAATGAAACCAGCAATCGGCTTTTTGTTCTTGAGAGATGCGTAATATTCGGCCGCTTCAATCTCTGCCGTCCCACCGATTTCACCAATCATCAGAATAACTTCTGTTTCTGGGTCTTCGTGGAACATTTTTAGACAATCAATAAAGTTGGTACCGTTCACAGGGTCACCACCGATACCGATACAGGTTGATTGACCCCATTCAGCTGTTTGTGCCACTGCTTCATAGGTCAATGTACCAGAACGTGATACAACGCCAACTTTACCACGTTTGTGGATATGACCAGGCATAATACCAATTTTACATTCATCTGGTGTGATAACACCTGGGCAGTTAGGGCCGATCAGGCGTGTTTTAGAGCCGTTTAGCGCTGCTTTTACTTTAACCATATCCATTACTGGAATACCTTCAGTGATGCAGATTACGAGTTCAATTTCGGCTTCAATCGCCTCAACGATTGAGTCTGCTGCAAAAGGCGGTGGTACGTAGATTACAGAGGCATTGGCATCTGTTGCTTTACGTGCGTCTTTGACAGTATTGAATACAGGTAAGTTAAGATGTGTTGTCCCGCCTTTACCAGGCGTAACACCGCCAACCATTTTCGTGCCATAAGCGATGGCTTGTTCAGAGTGGAACGTCCCTTGCGCACCCGTAAAACCTTGGCAAATTACTTTTGTATCTTTATTAACGAGGACTGACATTTTTTAGTTTCTCCTATGTCTTTATTTTGAGGTTAAGTCGTATGATGCTTGAGAGCGTTCTATGTGATTATCTGAAGGTGTAAGCAATGTAACTCCGGCAACAATGAGTATGGCAGCTAAAGCTGAGATGATGGTCGGTAGCATGCTTGTCTTTCGGTGAGATGTTCATTGTAGGGTTCATTACTCCAGCTCTTTTTTAATTCATCCATTTTTTACACTCCCTTTTTCGTTATCTTTTTATTGTTCTTTAATTACACCGCAAGCGATTCTTGCACCAGCTCCTCCGATTGGTTGAGTCATATGGTCATCAGGATCGGCGTGAATCATGAAAGCAGAGCCATCATCATCCATTAAAATATTTTTGGCGTGCCCTGTGCGATCATAAATCACAAGATCTGGTGCATAAAGTTCAAGTGCTACTGTACCTGATTCTCCAACTATAAGATTAGGTAGATCACCTGCTTCTGGGCCATTTGGATTCATGAGGCCGTGTGCTGTGCCGTCACCTTTAATGTGGCCAGCGGCTGCTTTGAAATGCTCGTGGTCAGAGCAGTCGCCAACACTGTGGATATGAAAGCCATGTGTGCCAGTGGGTAAGCCGTTGATATTTACATCAAGTAAAACCCCTTTTGTGGCTTGAACAATATGGACAGAACCTATGGTCTCACCCTTATTATTAATGACTGTTGCCAGCGCCATATCTTCTTTCGCATAAGCAGAGCTTAAACAAAGGGCAATAAGAAAAAATGTGAAAAATAAAATACGCATATTAAGCGGCTTTCAGTGCTTTCGCTGTTGCTTCAACAACTTTTTGTGCGGCATCTGCCAAATTATCAGCAGAGATAATCGGTAGGCCAGACTCAGCCATTAATTTCTTACCTTTTTCAACATTTGTACCTTCCAAACGCACAACCAATGGCACAGAAAGATCAACTTCCTTCGCTGCGGCAATAACGCCTTGGGCAATCACGTCACATTTCATAATGCCGCCGAAGATATTAACCAAAATGCCTTTAACGTTTTTATCAGAAAGAATGATTTTGAAGGCAGCCGTTACACGCTCAGCCGTTGCACCGCCACCAACATCCAAGAAGTTAGCAGGCTCACCGCCATACAGTTTAATAATGTCCATTGTTGACATCGCAAGACCTGCACCATTAACCATACAGCCAATATTACCGTCCAAACGTACATAAGAAAGTTCCCAGTCTTTAGCGATACGTTCTGCTTCGTCTTCTTCTGTTGTATCACGCATTTCTTCAACAGTTTTTTGACGGAAGAGGGCGTTATCATCAAAGTTCATTTTGGCATCCAATGCCATCACTTCGTTTTTGTCGGTCACGATCATTGGGTTGATCTCAACGATTGAGGCATCAAGTTCAACATAGGCTTTGTATAGGTTCATAAAGAACTTTGTTGCTGATTTGAAAGCGTCGCCCTCGAGTCCTAGAGCGAAGGCTAATTCACGTGCGTGAAATGGCATCATGCCTGTTGCTGGGTCAACGGATACGTGGTGAATTTTTT
>PAAR01000019.1 GCA_002699085.1 Micavibrio sp. | reverse complement strand
GTCACCTGGTCTATTACGGCCTCAGGTATTGTCACCGCTGCTATTGCCATTCTATTTATCTTGGCTATTAATTTTATCACCATTACTTACAAACCTAATTTAAAGAAGGCGCAACAAAACTCTACGCAAGCAACTGTTGAACTGATGAATGTTGCAACGCAAACCTTACAGAATGAATCACTCAAACATATGATTCGTATTCAAGAATTATTGGATGTTTTAGGTGATAATGACGGCACATTAACGAAATACGAAGTAACTGACAAAGGGAATACTGTTGTCTGGGAAGCGCTTGTACCACAAGCTTTTAGTGCAGGTGGGGTGCCTGCGCTGGCTGGTGCACGTCCTTTACCGGGCATCGCTAGCGATGGACGGGTCACGATACAAGGAACACGATAAGCATGGCTACGCCGAATCCTTTAGGAAATATTAATACAATACATTTAAAATTATAGGTAAGTATGAATATGGATTTTGACATTAAAAAGATATATAAGCAATTAACCAGTCCAAAAGCGGCTAATGACCTCATTCATTTTTTTGAACAGTTACCAACAAAGGTCGGTACGACGGTTATTGCCCTTGCAGGCATCACATGGATTGTGGCAGGTGTCGCTGTCTTATATGGTACAGTGCAATCTGCCCGCATTGCTGATATTCGCCAAGAATACGAAAAAGTTGAAGCAATGACTCCTCCTGTGCCAAAAGTACAGAATGTTTCAGTAGACAAAGAAAGCATTGCTGCATTTGTGGCCAAAGCCAGTGATGAATATAAAGATACAGGCGTTACAATTAAGGAATCAGGCGGTAAAATAAGTATTGAAGGCTCTACAGGTAAACAATACGGCGTTTTCCGAGAAGCCGTTGGCCATATTCAAAACGGTGGGGCTGGCTGGCGTGTATCTGTTGAAGAATTATGCGTAGGTCGTGGCTGCGCTAACCGAGCAAGAGGATCAAAGGCCTTTTTATCCGGTTTATTTGCTGTCTCACGTGTGAATATAGAAATGCCAAAAGGATAAATAAAGCATTTCTATTTACTAAGAAATATTTTAAACTAGACTTTACAAAGAAGGAGCAACACAATGAATACTATAAAATCAAGCGAAAGAGGGAATGTTCTCTTTCTTATTTTGATTGCGGTGGCACTATTTGCCGCGCTTTCATATGCCGTAACGCAATCAAGTAGGTCGGGTCGTGGTGACGCATCAAGTGAAACTGCAGCGGTCAATGCTGCAACGATTACGCAATACCCAACAGGTATTCGTACAGCTGTGTTGCGCATGACAATTTCAGGCCTAACGCTTGATAGAATTGAATTTAATGAACCTGACGATTTTGGCACATGTACAACACCCCCAGGTGGTGATACAGCGGCTGCTTGTGTATTCCACCCAAATGGTGGTGGAGCCACATATCAACTAGCGCCAGCAAGTGCGATGGCAACAGGGGTTAATGAACCGTGGTATTTTAATGCTAATTTCAAACCAGATGGCGTTGGTCTTGATGCCAACCCAGAGTACATGGCATTCTTACCAAATATTACACAGAATCTATGTCTTGAAATTAACCGTCGTTATAATATTCCAGGTACACCAACTATCCCTACACTAGCAGCTACAGCTGGTAGTATAGAACAAACACTTGGTGGTGGTACAGGTTATGTAGCCACAAATGGTACAGGAACAGGTGACGTAGCTGCAGTAGCACAAGCGGTTGCTTGGCCAGCTGCACTTGATTCACAAGCATATGGTTGCTTCCAAAACACAACGCCAGATCCTGATGAATATGTTTACTATCACACGATTGTTGAACAATAGGATTTAATATATAATTGAAAAAGCCGTCGCTCTTTAATCAAGGCGGCGGCTTTTTTGTATAAACAGAGATAAAACACATGAAACAAAATTTTACCGAAAAAGGTAGCGCCCTCGTCTATATCCTTATTGCTATTGCTTTAATGGCTGCCCTTACGACAACCTTCATGAAATCAGACTCACAGCAATCTCGTTCTCAAAATTCATTCAAATTAGCTACCGAAATTACCTCACAAATTAATTTTATCCGTACTGCCATTGATGAATGCACCCTTTTATACCCTGCTGGTGCTGACGATCTTGTTGGCGTGGCAGCTATTCACTCGCCCTACCCTGTCAACCCAAATGCCAGCTATTTTGACGGCACTTCATTAGATGGCTTAACAACACGCCTCGTAAAAGACATTGCTTGCCCTGGTAATCCTGGGAACACAAAGGAACATGTCAAAATATTTGGAAGCACCAAGAATCTTCCACCCCCACCTAGTGTTTTAGATGAATGGGTTTACTATAACGCCAATACAACAATTGGAAGTACAGTTTTCAATGGTGTATACATCAGCATTGCTTCGTCAAACACAGACCCCTATATCGCCGAAGCGTTTAATAAAGTGGATAGCCAATTCTCTGATTGTGAAGTCGATGTAGTAGACAGCACTGCCGATGATTGCTCAGATACTGCCTGCCTACGCTATTGGATTTATCGCGTAGCACCGGCTTGCCCATAATAGGATAATTGATGATGTTAAATGCCAAAATAAAGCAATCTGGTAGCGCTCTCGTTTACATTCTTGTAGCCATTGCTCTCATGGCAGCTCTTATTTCTAGCTTTGCGAGCTCCGATTCTCAGCAAACCCGCTCACGAAATGCTTTTAAACTAGCCAACAAAATACAAGATCAGATTGATATTATTAAGGCAGCCATAGATGAATGTGTCGTTCTGTATCCTGAAGGGGACGGCATTGCAAACCCTGCAACCGTATACCCTCAATACCCTATCAATCCTAACGCCAGCTATTTTGACGGCTCCGCAATGGATGGTTTCACGGCCCGCTACGCAAAAGACATCGCCTGTCCAGGAAATCCTGGTGAAACCAAAGACCACACGCCTATATTTGGCGTAAACACAGGTAAATCATTGCAAGCGGCACCCACTGGGCTGGACGATTGGCTCTATTTTAACGGCAAGGGCGTAACCTTTGGCGCACAAACCCATACAGGTGTTTATATCTATATCAATGCACCTGCTGCCTCTAGTGATGCGTTCATTGATGATGCGTTTACAAAAGTAAAATCCCAATACGGCAATTGTGAGGTTGATATATTAACGAGCGCTGATCCTATATGTACTAACAAATGCCTACGCTACTGGATTATCCGTGAATCTCCAGCTTGTCCATAAAATATAATTTTTTTGTTGATTTCTCTAGTTGTTTTGGCCATAGTCTGGGTCTTGCATAATAAATAACGAAGAAAATAGGTTTTAAAATGGCAAAAGCAGTAACACAAAAAGTCATGTTGGAAAGTGAAGACGGCACAGGATACCGCTATTACGTGCGTATCAATCCTCGCACACAGACAGAAAAATTACGCATCCGTAAATATGATGCCTATGCGCGCAAGCATTGCTGGTTCTCTCAGAAGAAATTGCCACCGCATAAAAAATAATATCACGCAATTTAAAAACCCCTCTTTTGAGGGGTTTTTATTTATCTCTTTCAATTTATTCTTTAGGACGCTCTGCGGGTTCAAACTGAACAGGATCAACCTTGCCTTCACCTTCAAAATAGCAACAGTTACGACCATCGGCTTTTGCCTTATACAGCATATCATCGGCACGTTTTAACGCTTCTTCCGTTGTAATATTTGTTTCATCAAAAATATATGTTGCACCAATAGAGGTTGTACAGGTTATTTCCTTAAATTCATCATGTGTGATCGCAAAAGGCTTATCGGCTATCATACGACGCAAACGTTCACTAATCGTCATAGCACGTTCTTTTGTCACATCTGGCAAAATAGCGACAAATTCTTCGCCCCCTAAACGTGCCACAAGGTCAAAACTACGGAGGCCTTGGTTCAAACGTTCAGCAAACTCTTTCAACACTTCATCGCCTACATTGTGGCCATAGGTATCATTTACTTTTTTAAAATAATCAATATCAAATAGAAGAACTGTAATTGATTTATGACTTTCTTCGTTACGGCGCAGTAATTTTTCCAAGTGAACCGTTAAATAACGACGATTATAAAGTCCTGTCAGCGTATCAGTTAGTGCCATATTAAGACTAACTTCGTAATTGGCACGCAACCGTTCTTGGAAACGTTTACGACGTATCTGTGTGCGTGCACGAGCCAGCAACTCATTACGATCTACTGGGCGGATAATATAATCATGTGCACCTATTTCCAAACCATGAGCAATACGGTGCATATCTTCTTCATTACCCACCATTAAGATCGGCACAGCCCGTGTTTTTTCATTTGATTTAAGATGTGAAACAAGACGAAGCCCATCTTCTTCTAACATATTGAGTGATATCATAATGATATCGAAATCCTTTTTACCGACCGCTTCCATGGCCTTAATACCGTCTTCTACAGCAGTCACATCATGGTGGTCTCGTTGTAAGGTCTCGACAAACTTATCGGACTCAAAAGCTTGATCTTCTACAACAAGAATCTTTGCGCTATCAACTTTTTCATCTTCAGCCTTCTCGTCTGTAACACCTAAGGCGGTCGCTGTATTTTCACGAATACGCCATTCATCAACAGTCATCTTTAAACGAACGAGCGAGCGCACGCGTGCCATTAAAGCTGTATCATTGACTGGTTTACTTAAAAAGTCATCCGCCCCTGCCTCTAGGCCTTTCACACGGTCAGTGGCATCGGTCAAAGCAGTCACCATAACAACAGGAATATGTGCCATGCGAGAATCTGCCTTAATACGCTTACACACTTCAAAGCCATCCATGCCTGGCATCATAACATCCAAAAGAACAATATCAGGGCCATCGGAAGCGATCTTCTTTAATGCCTCTTCACCACTCAAGGCTGTAATCACTTCATAATATTCACTGCTAAGCTTTGCTTCCAACAGTTTTACATTGGGCAGAATATCGTCAACGACAAGAACGCGTGCAGACATTTAAGACCCCTCTTTCTCACTTTTTTTTGTTTTAGACTTCTTCTTTGAATTCGAGTCCTTTGAATCGCTTTTTATTGTAAGGTATTTTCTAATTTTCTCAATGAATCCCATCACATCAATTGGCTTAGAGATATAGTCCTCACAGCCACCTTGACGGATTTTTTCTTCGTCACCCTTCATCGCAAAGGCTGTAACAGCAATAATAGGAATATGCTTCAACGCCTCATCTTCTTTAAGCCAGCGGGTTACATCTAGGCCAGACACTTCTGGGAGTTGAATATCCATTAAAATAAGGTCGGGCATGAACTTACGGGCAGCATCAACAACTTTAGTGCCATCTTGAACTTGTTGTGTAACAATTTGATGCGCTTCTAACAAATCTGTAAAAAGCTTCATATTTAGATCATTATCCTCAACAATAAGGACTTTCTTACCCATTACATCTTTATTCATTACTTATTATCCTCACAAGCTGACGGCCAAGGCAATGCTTCAAGACTCGACAAACTTTGTTTGACTTGAAAGTCAGGGTACTCAACAAGCATATTCGGTATAATACCGTTTGTCTGTAGTGCAAAGCTCATCTCGTATTCCGGCTGTTGCTCTTGAGTTGCCATGGGAAAAAAGGCCAGTCGAGATGCATAAGAGGTTTTACTGATTAAATCTTTTTCTATATTTTTATGCTCTGGAACAGGCAATGTCGAAGCTTTGCCAAAAAATGCATTAATTTCATACGGCCCGACATCATCTGACCCATCAAACACTTTGGCGTTATAAAATCTTTTATTAGCTTTCAAATTACCGAGCATAGATAATGTGTGGCTTATCGGAAAAATTGTGTTTTTGGGCAACTTAAAACTCAAACCTTCGGGTACAGAATAATTTACCATGCCCGTCCGAGAATCAGCGTGACCACGATATTCTTCAATGACTTCGCCATCTTTCAAACGGCGTGTTGAGAAATCAAAGCCCTTGCCATCAAAGCTTTCGAATGTGGAATAGTCACTTTTAATCTCAACAGTACCAATATCCGCATATGTATATTGTAAATTGAATCGGTGGTTCGTGATCCAACCCTCACAGCTAGCGCTCCATTCGTAAAACATTTGTCCTTTAACATCAATAATTTGAGAACCACTACGTGAAGAAACAAGTGCTATGTCATACAGTGCTTTATGAGGCTGAATCTTCTCCAGAACACTCTTATCTTGTTTAGATTGAGATAATAAATACGGTATGGCCGCTTGTGCACTCTGATAAGTGATAAAGCACAATCCTAACCCGAGCAAAACAACATATAATTTATATAGTTTCATGACCTTCTACTATAAGCGAATATAGCAAAGCTGCAAGAGATCGTTGAAATTGTACCTGATAAGCAGGCAATTTTTACCGCTCTGCATGTTTTTCCTCATGCCAATTATTATAAAATCAAATGAAATCAATAACTTAAATTTATATTTGCATGTTATTTTTTGGCATGCTTCTCGCAATATTATACCTGAATAAGCAATACGCCTTATACGTAAACAGGAGAGACGTTTATACGATAAAAAAAGAAACGAAATTTACAGATACTGGCAAGGCTTAACCCTTATATGTGCTCCATATTACCCTCATTACACCCCAGACAAGCATTTGCCAGCTTTTAACCTGCTCCTCCATGCCCTAACCGTGAACCCCAAGGGCAGGTTAATCTAAAGAACCCGGGATCGCCCTTACCCCTCGACCCCGGGTTTCTTCTTGCCTAAATTCTGGCGAATTTGAGGGGTTGCAATCCTTAGATAGCTCGGATATAAAGCCTTCACATATCACAGAATTTAAGGAGAACCCCCATGGCGATACAACGCACTTTTTCAATTATTAAGCCAGATGCGACAAAACGTAACCTTACAGGTGCGATTAACGCTAAATTTGAAGCCGCTGGCCTACGCATTGTTGGTCAACGCCGCATTCAAATGACACGTCAACAAGCTGAAAAATTCTATGAAGTACATGCAGAACGCCCATTTTACGGTGAACTGGTTGATTTCATGATTTCTGAGCCAGTTGTTGTTCAAGTTCTTGAAGGCGAAGACGCTGTTGCAAAACACCGTGATGTTATGGGTGCCACAAACCCAGCAGAAGCAGCGGAAGGCACTGTGCGTAAAGAATTCGCCCTTTCAATCGGTGAAAACTCAGTGCATGGCTCTGACTCAGAAGAAAATGCGAAAATTGAAATCGCACAATTTTTCACAGAAGATCAGATTGTCGGATAATATTTAATCAAAGCTATTATTAAAGAATTTAAAACCGCCTTCGGGCGGTTTTTTTTCATTTGACAGAAAGAATACCTCGCCCTAATGTTTTTAACATAAATGGAGACAGCATGAGTAAATATTTAGAAGACTTAGAAGAACGCATTGTTAATAGCTTACGTGCCTCAAGGGCCTTTAACCAAGGCTTTTCAGGCAAAAAATCGTCACAAACTGACCAAGATATACTTGAACTCGCACAAGCCGCCGTCAAACGCCAGACAGCATTCTTCAATTTTATGCCAGAATTACTACTCTCTCTAAATAGTCACTTAGATTTTGTTGATATGCGCCAAGATGAAATAGAACCGAATATTTTCTACTTAAATAATTATCCATTTGAAATAACAGCGATTGGCGGCCCTAGTTGTTCAGATTTTGCCTTTAACTACGTAGCTGAAGACACCCCTTTTTCTCATATGGGTAGGAACGCGCCAACATTAGAAGAAGTATTGCAAGATCAATTGATATGGATGATACGCAGAGCCTATGACCTAGATAGACAAGATAATTTTGACGGCAAAAAAGGCCTTTTACTTAAAAGCCTTATAGACCAAATACCTGAGGGATTCCGTAAAGACGATCCTATACAGAAAGCTAATTTCGAACGCTTCGACAAAGAGCTTGAGCACTTAAAAAAGCTTATTGCTCACTTGAGAGAAGATCGTCATACACCAGACACCAAAGGATCTAATAAAAGAAGCACAGGGCTTTCAAATATTCATCAAATGGCCGTGTCGTTCGTAGCGAAAAGACCTCTTGTAATAGTATTAAGCATCCTAGCTGCACCAACTGTTTATATGCTCGCACAACAATATATACCTAAATAGCTATTAAGCGGCTTTTTCTTTATCTTTTATCTTTGGTAAATCCAATTTGATATGCACATCTTTTAATAGATTTGGATCCATTTCAGATGGCGCATTCATCATCAAGCATTCCGCAGCATTATTCGTTGGGAAAAGTGTTACTTCACGGATATTGTGCTCATTGGCAAGCAACATCACGATACGGTCAATCCCAGGGGCAATACCGCCGTGCGGAGGGGCACCAAAACGCATAGCGTTTAACATACCGCCAAATTTAGCTTCCAAAACGTCTTTGCTATATCCAGCAATTGAAAAGGCTTTTTCCATGATTTCTGGCTTATGGTTACGTACCGCACCAGATGATAATTCATAGCCGTTACAAACAATATCATATTGATACGCAAGAATATCCAAAGGATCCATTGTTTCCAATGCCTCCATACCACCTTGCGGCATAGAGAACGGATTGTGAGAGAAATCAACCTTCTTGGCCTTTTCATCATATTCGTACATTGGGAAGTCAACGATCCAGCAGAATTTGAAAACACCTGTTTCACGATTACCCATCGCATCACAGATTGCTTCACGGGCTTTACCTGCAAATTTTGCTGCTTCCATTTCTTTATTACATACAAAGAAAATTGCATCACCTTCTTTAGCACCTGTTATTTCTTTCAGCGCCTCTTGTGCTGCGGCAGGTATGAACTTAGCAATTGGCCCAGCGCCTTCACCATCTTTAAACAAAACATAGCCCAAACCAGGCGCACCTTCTTTTTGCGCCCAACCATTTAACTTATCAAAAAATGAACGTGGTTGATCTGCCACTTGTGGTGCACAAATTGCACGGACAACACCGCCCTGCTCCACAACACCTTTAAAAGCTTTAAACTCAACATCATCACGTGCGAAAACGCTGCTTACATCACAAATCTCTAAGGGATTACGCAGGTCAGGTTTATCTGAACCATATTTCAGCATGCATTCGCTATATGGAATACGGGGGAAGGCACCTTCTGGGATCGTAATACGCTCGCCCGTAAAGTCACCAAATTCTTCAAAAATACCACGCATCACAGGCTCGATCACATTAAAGATATCTTCTTGTGTGACAAAGCTCATCTCAACATCGAGCTGGTAAAAGTCTGTCGGCGAACGATCTGCTCTGGCATCTTCATCACGAAAACAAGGCGCAATTTGGAAATATTTATCAAAACCAGACATCATCGTCAGCTGTTTAAATTGTTGCGGCGCTTGTGGTAGCGCATAAAACTTACCTGGATGCAGACGAGACGGTACAATAAAGTCACGCGCCCCTTCTGGTGAGCTTGCTGTTAGAATCGGTGTTTGAAATTCTGTGAAATCCATATCCCACATACGTTTACGGATAGAGGCAATCACACCTGAGCGCAGCTTCATTTTACGCTGCATCTTCTCACGACGAAGATCAAGATAGCGATATTTAAGTCGTGTTTCTTCGCCTGAATCTTCTTCAGCATGCACAACAATTGGTGACACATCAGCAGCCGATTGTACTTCTAAATCTTCAATACGGACTTCAATGCCACCTGTTGGCAATTTTTCATTCACTGTCTCTGGTGAACGTGCAACGACCTTACCGGTAACAGTAATCACTGATTCATGACGCAAATCATCAAGTGTTTTAAGCAAAGGTGAGCCTTCATCAACAACACATTGCGTCAAGCCGTAATGGTCCCGCAAATCAACGAACACGACACCACCATGGTCACGTTTTTTATGGATCCAGCCTGATAATTTAACGGTCTCCCCGACGTTCTCAGTTCTTAATTGACCACATTTATGGGTGCGATATGCATGCATGCTTTATTTCTCTTCTTTTTATTATCTAGTTGTCATACCCGCTTTATGCGGGTATCTGGTATAATATGCAACCAAAAAAATACTATGTCTACATATTAGCCAAAGCAAAAAATAGCACATTCTATGTTGGGTTTACATCCAATTTACAAAAAAGAATTTGGGAACATAAAGAAGAAATCGCAGACTCTTTTACAAAAAGATATGGTATAAAGACACTTGTCTATTTTGAAATCTATGATGATCCTGAAACAGCTATCACTAGAGAGAAAAGATTAAAAAGATGGCCAAGAAAATGGAAGATGAAAATTATTGAAGAATTTAATCCTGATTGGCAGGATTTATATGAAACCCTAACCTGAACGGATGCCCGCACAAGGCGGGCATGACAAGATTTATGCAGTTAATTGAAAACAATTCAGACCTCAAAGCCTTTTGTGCACAAAAATTGCCCTCATTCATCACAGTCGATACAGAATTTATGCGGGAAAAGACGTATTACCCGCAATTATGCTTGATTCAAGTGGGTGGCGAAGGCATTGAACCCGTTGCAATTGACCCTTTAGCCAAAGGATTAGATTTAAGTCCTTTATTAAAAATATTTGCTGATAAAAAAATCCTCAAAGTGTTTCATGCGCCGAAACAGGATCTAGAGATTTTCTATCAACTCATGGACGGCAAGCTCCCTACTCCTATTTTTGACACACAAGTTGCTGCTTCTGTCTTAGGATATGGCGATCAAATTGGTTACAACACGCTTGTACAACAAATTTGCAAAGAAGAAATCGATAAAAGCCGACAATTCACGAACTGGGCGTTACGTCCTTTAAGCGAGGCACAACTTAAATATGCCATAGGTGACGTGACTTATCTAATTACGGTTTATATCAAACTGTCTGCTGATCTAAAAAAGCAAAAGCGATTAGATTGGATAGAAGAAGAAATGAAGATTCTTTCTAATCCGAAAACCTATAAAAACGACCCAGAAGAAGCATGGAAACGGATCAAAATTCGTTCAGGAAAACGCCTTGATTATATAGTTTTAAAAGCCTTAGCGGCATGGCGAGAACAATTTGCTCAAGATAAAGACATCCCTAAAACACGTATATTAAGAGATGAAGTATTGGCGCAATTAGCCATGATCCATCCGACAAAGCCCGATCAATTAACCCGCATTCGTTCGCTACCCGATCATTACAAATCGGGTCATCATTGTACCAATCTTTTAAAAGTCATCAAAACCGCTGTGGACACCGCCGAAACAGCTGAAATCGATCTGCCCATGAAAAAACCGAGAGCAGCAACTGATATCAGCGCTGTTCTAGATATGCTCAAATTACTGCTAAAGTTAAAT
Organism: Micavibrio sp.; assembly: GCA_002699085.1. GTDB lineage: Bacteria > Pseudomonadota > Alphaproteobacteria > Micavibrionales > UBA9664 > UBA9664. The sequence goes on along the minus strand of PAAR01000019.1, from coordinate 59,700 downwards.
GCCCATGAACATGGTCTAGCCGCAAAAATGATTGCTAATGCTAGCGACCTCGAGCAGCTCGCCATGGACAACACTGAAGACTTACCGCTGCTTCAAGGCTGGCGTTACAAAGTATTCGGACAAGATGCCGAAAATCTTTTAAAAGGTAAGCTGATGATCGGCCTTAAAAAAGGCAAAATCATCAAAAACTTGACATAATTAAATATCTCGGTTATTCTGCAGCGCATCGTAAGAAATGATTTACAAAAAAGTCATTATTACGCATAAACACTCTATACAAGGAGAGAAAACATGACTGCAGCAAAAGTAAAAGCAACAATTGAAACCGCTGGCGCAATGATTGCAAACCTTCAGCAAGGTATTTGGATAGACGATCAAGATCGCAATCTGACTTTCAATATGTCTGAATCATATGTAACAAAACTGCAAAATGCTTTTCGCAATGCCCGCACTGTCGCACAAGATCCTATAGAAAGCGTTTATATATATAATTTCCTTATACAGATAGCAGAAGCAAAAGGTAAAGAACTTACTTACAGTGACTTTTGCTCACTGATGAAACCGATTCTTGAGAACAGCCATGTAATTGCAGCTGATTATACCGCAGAAATGCACGCTAAAAGAGCGCATACTCCAGCAAGCTTTCTTCATCAAATACCGCCAAGTTTAGTGCTCGCAAAATAATGTTTGCCACCCATGCGCAAAAAACTGCGCTTAAAACGCAAATTATCCGAGATATCGTCGAAGGCCGTGCGGCCATGGCATATGACATGGATCAAACCTGTGCCAATGATACACCAGGTAACCATGATAAGCTACCTGTCAATCAAGAGCTTACGGATATATTTAACTATTTGACACAACGCACGCATGGTGCCGTTGCTATCTTAACAGGTCGTCCCTCTATTTATTTAGAAACAGTTATGCCTGAATTCAAAGGTATTCGTGCCACAGAAAATGGCGCAATGATCCGTGTTAATTATGAAGTGTTACATAAGCAAAATGGCCATGATATCGAAATGATAAAAGCTATCTTCAGACAAGAATGCATTGATCGTTTAAAAGCCGAAATTATGACCGAAGGCAACACAGATAATTTAGACTTAAACGCTTTAAGCGTTGAAGATCACAAAGAGCAAACACTCACTCTGCAATTCACAGGCGTTTGTGGCGATATTCAAAAAAGAGAAAAATTTGCACGTCGCCTTGTCGAATTGGCGAATGATTTATTACACGGAGAAGCTTTATTACAAGGTTATTACGAAAAACATCAAGTTGTACGTGATAATTCTTATATCGAAATTCTACCAAAAGGCTTAGATAAGGGTATAGCGCTTCGCAATATTTCAAAGATGCATAGCTTTCAAGGCAAAACTATTTATTATGCAGGGGATAGCCGTTCAGCAGATGAATCCGCAATGATTATTGCTCAAGGTACTGGTGGAAAAGGCCTAGGCGTAACGGCTGATGCACCAGATTTGTGCGATATTCGTTTTACCGATTACAAAGAACACGTGGCTTTCTGGGCTGATATTGTTCAGACATTAAAAACCATGGAAAATGCGCCAAAATATTCTACACTGGCTCGGTGAAGAAATTATACCTACTAAGACATGCCGATCGTGAATCAGGGCTTGGCCTCAATGTCCCCCTTACTGAGAAAGGTATTGTACAGGCCCTTAATTTATCAAAAGTTATTGATGAACAAGGTTTCAACTTTGACTGTATTTACTGTTCTCCTGCAAAAAGAACACAAGACACCGCCTTACACGCTGGCTTAAAAAACATCACAGTCAATGAACATTTATTTGAAGCATCACATGAGGGGTTATTTCGAGAAATATATAATTGCGATGACAACGACAATAATCTTTTAATTATCGGCCATGCACCGTCAATTCCGCATATTATTCAGCGCTTAGCTAGTCCACAATCTATGAAACAACATAGTTATTTGGCAATGGGTTATAGGCCTTGCACGCTCACGGAAATAGTTTTTGATATTAATAGCTGGAAAGATATAGAGAGCGGCGAGATTACATTTGTTCAAGAACCCGCCGTATGACTGGAATGGTAATACCTTTTTTCTCTGCCAAAGCAATTTTATCGGCTCGCTCGACAAGTTGGCGAATATAGGAAAAACTTCTTTCAATGCGGCTGCTAATATAATTCAGCACATCCTCAGAAACTTCTAATTGGCGATCCATAAACATTTTCACCAACACAGCATTCAATAGCATATCATCAGGCGCATGAATTGATACAGAAGGTGCAGCACATAAACGTGACCTTAAATCAGGCAATTTAAAATCCCAAGATGAAGCTACACTATGGGCGGTCAGCAGAATATGTCCCTGTTCTTCTTTCGCCATATTATACAAATGGAAGAGTGATTTTTCGATCTCAATATCGCCAATTAGCTGATCAACATCCTCAATGATAAGCGCTTTAGCCTTAGTAAAAATTCGGCTGAAATCGGCACCAATTAAATCTTGGACAGGCAGTCTCAACGCATCAACACGATCTTGCCAAACATAGGATAAATGTGTCTTTCCGCTTGCTGCCTCGCCATAAAGCACAAGTGCAGGTGCAGGCCAATCGGGCCATAAATCAATCCATTTAACAGCTGCCTCATTACATGGCGCAATTAAAAAGTCCTCGCGCCCATAGGCACTACGGTGCGGAAAATCCAGCGCATATTGCCTCACTGTATTTGTCATTACAATTTTCTCAAAATTGGTTTTTGATTAGCCGCCTTATAAAAATAATTCCCAAAGCTATCATACTGGCCTTGAATTTCAGGCTGCTCAATCACAAGTCCTTCTTGCTCTAAGGCCAAAGATAGACGTTGAAACGACCCTGCGAAATTTAATTTAATTTCGGCATGATCGGCATTCAAATTAATCATGTCATAACTATCCACTGCCGTCACACGGTCAAGCGCCGAACGTAATGATATCCATTCACCAAGGCCATTAAAATAAACCATCACTTGCAATGTCCCTTGCGGTGAATTTTCAGAAATAGCAGTTTGTTCTTTCCAATCACGCTGCATAAAACTATGCACTGTTTTTACAAAGCCCTGTAGGATTTCTGGACTCACATCGCTGACAGTGAATGTTTTCACCAAAATCGGCTGATAACCGCTAGCGTCGTACAGGAGGATTTCTTGGCGATCATTGAGGATCGAAATAAATACCTTACGAGCCTTATATCGATCTTTCATTATTTGGAGTTTATCCAAATCATAGGATAAAGGATCTCTTTCATTCACCTCACCAAAATCTTGGGTGTCCCCTAAAGGTACAATGACAGGTACTTGCCCTTTATAAGTATCGACAGTTTTCCATGCACTGAACCATGGATTTTGCTCACCCCAAATTGTGGCATTTCCTGCCACCTCATAAAAAGGCAGTATGAGCACCGAACCGCTTTTAATATCACTATACTGATAGCCGCCTTGCTTAAACAAACGGCGTGTTTCTGGTTCTTTAAAATAAAAAGTGAAATTAGCCTTATAGCCTTTTGATGACATGCGCTCATCTTTAATTTTAAAATTTTTAATCAAAGCTGATATCTGTGCATCTGACATTTCAGGACCTTTTTCAAGCTCCGAATCCGTTAACAATCTCTCAGACAATGCCTTAAAAGCCTCAGCACGAGCTTGGATAAATGCTTTTTCCTTAGCTTCAACAGCATTTGCCGCATCCACTTCGACGCTCAAATCTTCTATCATAAAAATATCATCTGCGAATGCAGGGCTTAAAATACCCAACACTAAAAAGCAGAAAAAGACATGACAGAGAAGACGCATTGCTTATAATCCTTGAATAGTAATTTACATTTATTGTTTACAGTTTATTTATAACAGGCAAATGAGGGGAAACAATGGCAAACTTTGAGGCAAACGCATCAGACAACGCATATAAACAGGCTGGCGTAGATATTGCCGCAGGAAACACGCTCGTTGAAAAGATTAAGCCAGCCATTAAGAAGACCCAACGTAGTGGTTCAATGGGTGGTTTAGGGGGCTTTGGCGCTTTATTTGATCTTAAAGCTGCCGGCCATTTCAAAGACCCTTTGCTCGTTTCAGCCACAGATGGTGTTGGCACAAAGCTAAAAATAGCTATTGAAACAGGTATACACGATACAGTCGGCATTGATCTTGTCGCCATGTGCGTCAATGATCTCATTGTTCAGGGTGCTGAACCTTTATTCTTTTTAGATTATTTTGCCTCTGGAAAACTTGATGTGCAAACAGCACAAGCGGTCATTGAGGGCATTGCAAAGGGTTGCGTTGAAGCTGGCTGCGCACTCATTGGCGGTGAGACTGCCGAAATGCCTTCCATGTATGAGGATAAACATTATGATTTGGCGGGCTTTACAGTTGGAGCAGTAGAGCGTGACCAACTTATCACTGGCGAAACAATCAATGAGGGTGACATTGTTATTGGCCTTCTCTCATCGGGCTTCCATTCAAATGGCTTTTCACTTGTGCGTAAAATTGTGGAAAACGGTTTTTCTTATGACCAAAGGCCACCCTTTGAAAGCGAAAAAAACACGCTAGGCGAAGCCCTGCTAGAGCCCACAAGAATCTATGTAAAGCCAATTTTAGAGGCGCTTAAAACCACTCATATTAAAGGCCTTGCGCACATCACAGGCGGCGGCCTCTTAGAAAACATCCCACGTGTTCTACCAAAAGGTCTCGGTGTTGAACTTGATACATCAGCATGGTCTATACCACCAGCTATGACTTGGTTAAAAAAAGAGGCTAAGCTGTCTCAGCATGATTTTGCTCTCACTTTTAATACAGGCCTAGGCATGGCAATTATATGCGATAAAAGCGATGCGGATGCTTTATGCACGCAACTGGGTGGTTCAATCATCGGAACCGTCATTGCCCAAAATGAGGTCAAACTTAACAACACAGACAGCGCATGGTCTTAAAACTCGCCATTTTTATTTCTGGCCGTGGCAGCAATATGCAGGCACTTATTGAAAACTGTCCAAAAGACCTCGTGCAACCTGTAGTCGTCTTTTCAGACAAAAAGAATGCCGCTGGCTTAGAGATTGCCAAAGATGCTGGCATAAAAGTTGAAACACTATCCCCTAAAGACTTCCAAAATCGCCAAGACTTCGATAAAGCGGTGATTGAAAAACTCGCCCCTTATAACGTTGACCTCTTATGTTTGGCTGGGTTTATGCGCATTCTATCACCTTATTTTATTCAACACTGGCCTACACCTATTTTAAATATGCACCCTTCATTACTCCCTAAATATAAAGGCTTAAACCCTCATAAGCAGGCATTAGAGGCGGGCGACATACATAGTGGCTGTTCTGTACACCTTGTGACAGAAGAATTAGATGGCGGTCACGTCTTATTACAAAGGGACGTTTCGATCTTAGATGATGATACAGAAGAAACATTGGCGGCGCGCATTCTTACAGAAGAACATATCGCCTACCCGACAGTCGTAACCCAATTGGGAAAAGCCTTGAAAAACGGTAAAGACATACGTTCTGCCCTTGAGTTTTTTGAGGAATTAGGCCATCTTTAATACTATTAATATATACTTATAGCCTTAGTGAAGGATTTACATCATGGCACAACAACACAATGCAAACGTCGACCCTAAATACCAAGAACATGCCGAAAAAGTATGGCTAGGTTTTTCAAAAACCCTGAAATACTCTATTTATGCAATAGTCGTTATATTGATTCTAATGGCACTATTTTTACTCTAAGGAAACAGTGTGGGGATTATTAGACAGAAACTATTCATCTGCCTTGTCATGGCATTTCTTGCGCTTTTTGTCGCAACACCTAGCCATGCCCAGAACACAAATGCCCTCACGTTAAATAGTCTTGATCGTGCCTATTCTCTTGTTCCGCAAACGTATGTCACCAAAGACAATGACGGCAATTTAAACTGGAAAAAAATCGTCGAGCGGCATAATAACCAAATCCGTGGTGAGCGCCAAAAAGGTAGCTTAATTAATATGGGCTTTGCGAAAGAGCCTCATTATTTTATTTTTACATTAAAAAACATCACTCAAAACAGCCAATGGATGCTAGATTTCGGTACGATCACAGAAGGCCGCACAGGCCTTTTTGATTCATTCTATATTTTTAACACTACTACAGGTGCATTACTTGTCGACGGTTTTAAACGTGCAAAAGCACTCAAAACACTCGGTAAAGGCCTTTATAATCACGCCGTCCCAGTTAATTTACCGCCTAATGCAGAAAACACCTTTCTTCTCTATGTTGAGAGCAATGCGGCCCTGCCCTCAAGCTTTCCGCTAAATGTTGCTTCACAAGATTATTATTTAGAACATAATGCAGGCCGTAATACGCATGCGGATATTCCTGCGGCCATATTATTATCCGTTGCTGGGTTGTTTTTAGGGTTATTTATACTGACCAGAATGCCGTCATATCTATTAATGATTATTAACAGCTGTATACAATTTTCCTTGTTGTATATATTAAACGACACCGTATTTTCCTCAAGTATAACCACAACAAAACTTATTGGCCTCCTTTTCACAGGCCATAGCATCACCTTATTATGGATTGTGTATACATTTCTAGCCCTAGGGTGGAAAGACAATAAAATTAGCACGGTGTTAACAAGTCTTCTAACGGCCTGTTTTGCCCTTTCAGGGTATTTAATTTTTGCACTTGATCCATTGTTTCTGACTTTTAAAGCCGTCTTCTTTTTTGCGCCCATTCTTATAACACTCTGTTATGTTTTACTTATTACGCTTACCAATCTGGGCAAAGGCAAATATGGTGCTGGCTATTTATGCCTAGGCCTCATCTCCACGCTTGTCGGGACAGTAATAACGCTTGGCGCACATCTGAACATGCTCCCCGTTTCTCTTGAATTCATCAATGCCCATCTCTACGGCTACATCGCACAATCAATCTTCTTCATTATTGCTGCAGCCATGAAATTCAAAGCCTTGCAAAGCCTTACAATGCGCAAAGAAATACGCCAAAACCAAGAAGCTGAATCTGTTGCTCGCCTACGTCAATCAAAAGAATCAGCCGATCAGCAACGTCTATTACGGGTTTTAGAGCGAGAACGAGAAGTGATGGAAGAGTTGCGTCAGCGGGAAGCCCTTAGAACAGAAGAAATGCGCAAAGCCAAGGAAGCCGCCGATGAGGCCAATCGTGCGAAATCAGCCTTCTTAGCTGTTATTTCGCATGAAATTCGTACCCCCATGACAGGCATTATGGGCATGGTTAAGCTCTTGCAAGACACAAAGCTTTCTCCAGAACAAAAGGAATTCTCAACGACAATCCAGGAATCGGGTAATACCATGTTGGCGTTGTTGAACGATATTCTCGATTTTGAGAAAATCGAAACAGGTAAAATGGATATTGAGATTGTCGCCTTTGATATTCATCGCCTGCTTCAAAGTGTTCTTAACCTTATGATGGGGCGTGCTAAAGAGCAAAACATTGAGCTTAAATTAGATGTCGATGCAAAAGTGCCACAAATCCTTATGGGTGACCCTACACGCCTGCGCCAAATTCTACTTAATCTGGTCGGGAATGCTATCAAATTTACCTCACAGGGTAATGTCACTTTACAATTACGCCGCCCAGAAGGCTCAGCGGATGGTAAAATTCATTCAATCTATTTTGCAATTAAAGACACAGGTATCGGGATATCCGAAGAAGCGCAGCGTAATTTGTTTAATCCTTTCTCGCAGGCCGACAGTTCTATCTCGCGTAAATTCGGCGGTTCTGGTCTAGGCCTTGCCATCTGTAAACGCCTTATTGAGGCCATGGGCAGCACGATTAATCTAAGCTCTAAAGAAGGTGAAGGCAGCACATTCTATTTTACCCTGCAGATGGCCGAAGCGTCTAGCGAGCAAGTTGAAACTGGCGAAACAGAACAAAACTTTATTGAAAAGAATATGCAAACATTGCGCATTCTGATTGCTGAAGATAACGATATCAACCAGCGTGTCCTTAAAGGCTTTTTACAAAAACAGAACCATGTTGTTGACTTCGTTAATGACGGTGAAAAAGTAGTTCAAAAAGCCAAAACAGAACCTTATGACGTTATTTTAATGGATATTGAAATGCCTTTCATCAAAGGTGATGAAGCAACACTGATGATCCGTGAAGCAAAAGGCCCTAACCAGCAAACACCCATTGTCGCTATGACCGGTAATGTCGCTAAGCAAGATATCCAAGACTATCTCCGAACAGGCATGAATGATTATATATCAAAGCCCATTGAGCCAGAAAAGCTATATGCCATTTTAAGTTCAGTGGCCAATGGCTCAATACCACCTGCACGGCCTGCCATGGCACCTGTAAAAGATTTGCCTGCTATGGCTGAAAAGCCTGCTGAAGCATATGTAAAAGTACCGCCAGCACCGAAGGAAGACAAAGCAGTTAAAGCAGATAAAAAAACATTAGACCCTGATCTATTTGATGAGTCTATGTTAATCAGCCTTAAAGATAGTCTCGGTGCGAAACAACTCAAGGAATTGATGAACGGCTTGTATGACAAGACAGAAGAACTAATTGATGCGCTGAAAAAGGCACATAATGACAATAACGCCACAGAGATAAGAGCCCGTGGCCATGAGCTTAAAGGCATGGCTGGTAATTTCGGCATGCGTAAAGTCAGCCATGTCGCCGCAGAAATTGAGAAAAAAGGTCGCGATGAGCAAGTTGATGAAGAAACAAAAGTGCTTATCTTCTCTCTACCTGATGCCTATAATAATTCAAAAGATGTCCTAAACGACTGGATTAAGTCCGCCGCTAAAGAGACGAAATAAATTTAACTAATATCACGGGCTTGTTCGGGTAGCATGACAGGAATGCCGTCTTTTATAGGATAGGCTAATTGAGATTTTTTAGAGATAAGTTCTTGCTTTTCACGATCATAATGGAGACTTGTTTTGGTCAACGGACATACCAGCATCTCAAGAAATTTAGGGTCAATATCACGCATTATATGTCTACCTTCTAATGGCAAGTTGAATGAGAACCGTCTTCATCACATTGTACGGCAATATTAATAATCTTGGTAAACAATTTCAATCGTTCGGCCATGCAATCCGCCTCAAGCAGCGCTTGTTTCTCGGATGGTTCAAAGGGGCATATCATGGACAATATTGTCAATAAGCGGCTTTTGGGTGCCTCGTCAAATACTTCAACATCGCAATCAAGATCATGGCGCTTAAAATAGTAATCAAGTTTCTTATATAAAAATGTCCAATCAAGATTATTGCATTCATCAATCTTATTTTGCTCGTCTAAATCATCTTTATAATATTCTGTATCTATATCCATACGGCGATAGCCACGAGCGCACTCTGTTTCTTTAGTACACTTAAAACGTGTAATCCCCGTCAAACTAATCATGTAGCGGCCATCTTCGGTTTCATGGAAACTGGTAATTTTACCTAAACACCCCACACCATAAAGAGCAGGCGCCTCTTTTTCACCCCTCACCTCATCTGCCCGAGGCTGAATCATGCCTATCATGCGATTTTCTTGCAGGGCATCATCAATCATATTGAGGTAGCGTGGCTCAAAAACGTTCAGCGGCAAATGGCCCTTTGGCAATAAAAGTGCCCCAGAAAGCGGAAAAACAGCGATGTTTTTGGGTAACGTCTTACTCATAAGACTTAAATAACATCATTTAGGCAGATGACAATAGCTCAGGTTTTTTAGCACGCAAAAATGAGCTAAAATTTCTGCATTAAAATACTTGCAATCAACAACGATTTGCGGTTATATCCTACTCTAGCTTATAGGAAGCGGGTGTAGCTCAGGGGTAGAGCGATACCTTGCCAAGGTATAGGTCGAGGGTTCGAAGCCCTTCACCCGCTCCATTTGCTTTTCATCGCAGACTACATTTCCTCATATACATCACAGGTTTTTTTGGCAATGATTTGAGCGTCATGGCCATGCTCGACACGCTCACGTCCCGCCTTACCCATTGCAGCGGCTTTGCTTTCATCTAATAATAATTCTTTTATAGCCTCGGCTAAAGCCTCTGGATTTTGGATTGGTACTAACAATCCTTCTTTACCATTATCAACGATATCACGACAGCCTGTATGATCGGTTGTCACAATCGGCCTTGCACTCGCCGCCGCCTCAAGCAATACCTTAGGCAACCCTTCTGGATAATAAGATGGCAGCACCACCATATAAGCTTGCCGCATCAAAGATGCCATATCCTTAACCTGCCCGACATACTCAATCGTTTCAGACTGTCGATATATCTCAATATCGCTTGGGTGAAGAGCGTCAGGATGTTTGGGATAAAACCCTCCTGCTAAAATAAACTTTGCTTGTATGTCCTGTTTTTTCAGCAATTGCGCCGCCTGACAAAACTCAATCGTCCCCTTAGAGCGCAACAAACGTGATGCCATCAAGACTGTTTTTATTGGCTCTTTAGGCATTGATGAAGCCGAAAAATAATTTAAATCCACACCAGAGCCTTGAATGATCCGCATCTGCTTTGCCTTACATAATTTATAAGTCAATAAAGTGCGGGCATTATCAGCATTTTGTACAATAATTTTAGCGCTGGCTTTGCTCAACGCATAGCGCAAATACGGCATTGATAGCCATTTTAAAACCTTAGCCTTGATATTATTTGGCTGAAATAGAAAGCCTAGTCCAGCCAATGTAAAAACAGTGCTTTTATAATGAATAACCCTGCATAAAACACCTGCCAGCAATACATATTGGCAACAAAAAATATGTACTATACTGGGTTTCATCTCTTCGATTATTTTCTTCAATTGATAGACAAAAAAAACTGGATTATTCGTTGTAGAAACAACCTCAAAACCATGTGCCGCAAAACGTTTGTCGTCATTTTTCAAAGGGACAGTGACAATAACACGATACCCACGCTGTTGTGCCTCTATAGCTGCTGGAAGACGGTGACTAAAAAACCAATCAGCATCTTTTATAACAATTAGAAGAATTTTAGTGTTGCTCACTGCCGCTTACTTTCAAAATAACTTAGTAAACCTAACACAGAAAAACCCGCCGCCAAAATGGCTGGTAACTCTTCACTAAATAAACTTCCCATTGAGACCAGTACCGCACAAATCAATAAAAAGACATTCTGCAGCAATACAAATAATACGACCTTTTCTTGAGAGTATTTATGCGGTATAGGTGCTTGGAAAAAGAAGAAGCGATGCGCTTCCCATGGCTTATGCCCTTGTTTTAAACGCCTTACAAGCGTGATTGTCGCATCAAAACAATAATAAAGCGGTAGCATACAAGCTGGCCATATTTGACCTTGGCAAGCCAAAAACAATAAATACCAACCCAGTAAAAGCCCCAGTGGGACAGCCCCTACATCACCAATAAAAATGCGAGCGGGATACCAATTCCACACTAGAAACGCTGCCGAGGCGCCAGCAATAATCATCCCGTAAGCTGGCCAGATCGTATCAATCATTGGCTGCGTCAACATCAGTATAAAGGCAATAGCAGCGCCTAGAAAAATTGACTGCATAGCCGTCAATCCGTCAATACCATCCATAAAATTATAGAGATTAGTAAACCATAAGAGGGCAAAAAAGGCGATGGCTCGATCTAGCCATATTGGTAAAAATCCTTGAAAAATATAGCCCTGATAAGGCAGGGCTAAAATTGCTAATCCTACCACAATGACTTGTACCAAAAATCTTTTTCCAGGGCACATATGGCACAAATCATCTTGCCAAGAGATTAACATCAATAACAGGGCTGAAGCAGGTAAAAGATAAAAAGATAATGGTAACTGATAAGCCATCATTAAACTTGTAATCAGCACAAGGCAAACAGGAATAACCGCCCAACCAGCCCCTTTGAGCTTGGCATTTTTATGTGTGCTACGTGCCACAGGCCGATCGAATAAACGGCATGTTTTTAAGATAACGACGATTGGCGGCATAAGTAATGCAGTAGCACCAAAAGCGATAGCAAAACAGAGGATGATTAGAATTATTGTCGCAACCATCCCCTACCGATCATTGATAAAAATCCTTATACCATTCAACAAAAGCGGGAATGCCCTTACTAATTGGCGTTTTTGGGTTATAACCAAAAATTTCTTGCGCAGCCGTAATATCCGCAAAAGTTTCTTTCACATCGCCTGCTGCCATATCTGCCATGATTTTTTGTGTGGTTTTACCCAGTGCTTTTTCAATTGTCTCAATAAAATCAAGCAACTTCTCTGCTTTATTATTCCCTAAATTGAAAACACGATGTGGTGCTCCAGCAATGGTATGAAACGCATCACCTGTTGGCGCAAAATTCATGACCGCCGTCACCCCATCAACAATATCATCAATCCATGTGAAATCACGACGCATATCACCATTGTTAAAGACGGTGATGGGCTTACCCTCTAAAATCGCTTTAGTGAATGAAAAATACGCCATATCTGGGCGACCATAAGGACCATAAACGGTAAAGAAACGTAAGCCCGTTGCTGGCAACCGATATAGATGTGCATAGGATTGGCTCATTAATTCATTGGCGGCCTTTGTTGCTGCATAAAAAGAAACAGGCGAGCGCACCACATCCTCCACCGAAAAAGGTGTTTTCTTATTCGCACCATATACAGAAGAAGAGCTCGCATAAACAAAGTGTTTAAGATGTCCCTTCTCGTGCAAATGGCGGGCAAGTTCCAGCATATTCGCATGACCGACAAGATTGCTTTGCACATAGCTTTGCGGGTTTTCAATACTGTAACGCACGCCAGCCTGAGCGGCTAAATGAATAATGATCTCAATATCACTATGATCTGCTTCTAGCTTATGGACTGCGGCCTCATCTGCAATATCCATAGGGTAAAAAGTAAAGCCTTCTAACGCTTGTAATTGATTAAGCCGTGCTGTTTTAAGCGCAGGATCATAATATCCATTTTGATTATCGATACCAATGACCTGATGGCCATCATTAATGAGTTTTTGTGTCGTATGAAAGCCGATAAAACCGGCAGCGCCTGTCACAAGAATTTTCATAGAAACCTACCTTACTGAATTTAATTCAAGTTTACTAGTCATTAAGTTTAAAAATCGTATTTTTTGATGTATTTTAATCAGAGCATCCAACGATTAAGCCACGCTTGGAACATTACAATATTCCACAGGCGATAGCCATTGTTGAGCTTACCTGATTGATGATCTTCCCATGCCTTTTGGATAGGCCTCGGATTAAGATATCCTTGAGCAATCAATTTGTCCGAACGTATAAGAGAATACGCCCAATCTTTAAGTGGCCCTCTAAGCCAATCAGACATTGGTACTGTAAAACCACGCTTCGGACGTTCAATTAAGCGGCGTGGCAAGCGGCGATATAGAATCTGGCGTAAAATCCACTTACCTGTGCGGCCTCTAATTTTCATCTCCTGCGGCAAACGCCATGCCATCTCATAGAGCTTATGGTCAAGAAGTGGCGCACGGGCTTCTAAAGAAAAATGCATAGAAGCACGATCCAGCTTTGTCAGCACAGAATTGGGCAGAAAATGAATTGTATCGCCAAGCATCATCCGTTCGGCAAAAGACATACCTTTTGGATATTGGAAGCGGTCATCATCAATCAGCCCCCATTCATGTGTCGCTTTCTGTGAAATCATTACATCTGAAGGGTCTTTCCAGTGTGATAAAAACAACCTGTATAAATCATCTTCACTTTCAGCAGAAAAGGCACGCCCCATCTTCATCATGCGCTCGCCAAAATAAGGGTTAGATGGATTTATCTTATGCCATAGTTCTGGTCCAATGCGACCCATTTGACGACCCACAAAGTTACGCATATCTTGGGGCATCCATTGCATCTTGTCCCACAAACTCTGGCCTTGGAAATGACGGTTATAGCCACCAAAAACCTCATCGCCGCCATCACCTGTCAACACCACAGATACATCATCTTTAGCGAATTGTGATACAAGATAAGTTGGGATTTGCGAGATATCCGCAAACGGCTCATCGTAAATATCAGCCAATTTCGGCACGATGTCTTGTGCCTGTTTGTCATTCAAAATCAACTCATGATGATCCGTCCCCAACCGCTTTGCAATATCATAGGCTTGTTCTGCTTCATTAAGCTGTGAAGCCTCAAGACCGATTGTATAGGTCTTTATTGGTTGCTTAGAAAGTTGCTGCATTGTAGACACCACCAAGGATGAATCAACACCAGCCGATAAAAAGGCACCAATTGGCTTTTCTGACACCATACGTTCAGACACCGCCCGTGTAACTTCTGCTTCAATCATATTGATCGCTCTACCTTCAGAGAGCTTTTCTGAAAGGCGTTTATTTTTATCAGCAGTCATAAAGGCATTCCAATAAAACTTATAATTGCTCAGTAAATCTTTCCGTGATTTAAGACAATCCTCTGATAAAGTCAGCCAACCCCCAGCAGGCAAAGACATAAACCCGTCATAAATACAAAGAGGTGATGGAATATAGCCAAAACGGAGAAACGCTTTCAGGGCGGTCTGATTAACCGTCGCACGCATATCTGGGTGAACTCGGGCAGCTCTTAATTCAGAAGAGAAAATTAAAGTACCGCCAACCCAGCCGATATAGAGAGGCTTCTCACCTAAACGATCCCGTGCAAAGCGCAATACACGCTCTTTTTTATCCCATAAAACAAAGGCGAACATGCCATTTGATTGTGATACCGCATAATCAAAGCCGTGATCTTCAACACATTGCAAGAAACTTTCTGTATCGCTACCACCCTTATAGTTATTGGTTTTCTCACGCATCGACAGGTGGTTGTAAATTTCGCCATTATAAACGAGCACATAACGCCCTGATTTACTCACCATCGGCTGAGCACCACTTTTCCCTGTCTCTGAAATACTCAAGCGGTGGTGACCAAATACTATACCGACCTTTTCATCCACCCAGAGGCCAGAATCATCTGAGCCACGATGCACTATAGAATCAGTCATTTTTTGGCCAATCCGCTCTAAAACAGATCTGGACAATGCGTTACTATCGTAAAACCCTATTAAACCGCACATAAATAATTTTTAAACTTTCTTAAACATCATATGATCTTATATAATAAAGGATAACGACTATTTAAAAAACGACAAAAGTTTTGAGAGTGCAGCAAAATATGAATATTGATCTACTCATTAATGACGACGAAGAAGCAGGGCTGGTGTCTGACACACCTTTTGAGGCGGCTGTATCGGGTGTGATATTTGATCATAATGAGAATATTATTTCTTTAGAGTTCGCTAATATGGAGAGCAAAACCCTTAATGTGCCTGTTGATTTAGAGTTCCAAGAATTATTACAAGATTTAGACAGGCTCTATATTGGCGTTTTGGAAGACCGAATTGTGACTGAAACCTACATCGTGCCTATTGCACATGTTAAAGCTTAAAAGGGAAAAAATGAGCGTAAGACAATTTGAAAGATTTTTTAAAACTGCGCATAAAGCACAGCGTGTTCATGCAGATATCATGGATGATTACGATATGGAATCAGTCGCTAGTGATGCTAAGCGCAATGGCTTTGCCTTCACGAAAGATCTCACGAAACAACTACAACGTGAAATGACCCCCAATTTTGTTCCTTCTGGTCCAGCAGGACCTTCTGGACCATCAGGTATGGGCAATAGTGGTGGCAGTCGTATCCAGCCACAACGTACAACACGCCAACAACCACCATCGGAAAATAATAAAAAGAATGACGAATAGCTTGACGAAACAGAACAGTGTCATATCTTTCTACATATAATTAAGGAGAATTTATATCATGGGATCAAAGCCAGCAGACTATTTGAAAAGTAACTCAAAACCACAAGTTATTGAAGCGTTACGCAAAGTAATTGCCAATACTTATAGCGTCTATTTCAAAACACATTCTTATCACTGGAATGTTGAAGGAGCGATCTTTAAATCCGCCCACGAACTTTTTGAAGAACAATATACAGAAATTTGGGGCGCACTTGATGATCTCGCTGAACGCCTACGTGCGCTTGGTGCCTACGCACCAGCCAATACAGATGAACTGATGAAAGGTTCAGAGATTAAAGCTGCAACAGGTGCACCAGCAGCAACCAAAATGTGCGAAGAATTGGCTGAAGACAATACAAAGCTCGCTAAAATTATTATCGAAGCCATCGGCGTTGCTGATAATGCTGGCGATGAAGTAACCATGGATATGCTGATTGGCCGTGCAACCTTGCATGAAAAATATGCATGGATGCTCAATGCGATGTCGAAATAATTTACACGCTTTTCAATCGGGATTTTAGTGCCCGTACAACAGATGCATGAATCTCTTCCGGGAAATCTGAAGGAAGCCTCTCTTCAAGAGACTGAATGGCCTTTTCTGCGCTAGAAGACACTTCTTCGAGTGCCTCTCGTGCTATGTAGTCTGGCAAGCCTGCTCTTTTAGCCGTTTGCTCAAAATGTCGACCTTGAATTTCATCGATGCGGTAATGATTATTATCACCAACCGACATTGCCATTTTCATTTCTTTGCGCCGAAGTAATAACTCATCCGCATAAGGCTGCACAGTCAAGACATCATATAAAGGCGTAAGTTGAAAACGCCCTCCTACTCCCAAAAAGATACTAAAGTTTTTAGCATGCCCATCGGTCGCACCAATGAGCCAAAATATAATTTGCGCCTTCAAAAAAGCTTTTTGATCTTCTGCGGGCCGGTCACTCCCTTTTAAAACATTCAGAACCTCAACCATACTCGGCTGTTTTTCATTCCCCGACCGATCATTATTTTGATATTTTCGGCTAGGTGGGATAGATAAGGCCTGACAAAAATCTTCTTGAGGAACACGCATTAGAACACTCTCTTTTGTCCAAACACGATCAAATCTTTCAATAACCAATGCTTTTGTTGTGCCAAAAGTTTTTATTTCTACTTTGTTAACAGGAAGCCCAAATGCATCCATCACAGCCAAACCATAAAATTCATTTTCAACACTGTTTGAAAGATCAATACCGTCTATCTTACCAATCTACGTTTTTAAAATATGTGTTGTTGGCGTTGCGCCAGATGGTCGCCACCACCTACCTTTATGCCACAAGAGTGCTGTTTTCTCCTGCGCTCCAGCAATTGATATACGGAAGTCATGCTCTCTATCCAATCCTAGCGGAGCACGCTCAAGCCCCTTCAAAAGACTCTCAATTTCCTCATCATCAATGGCGGTACCTTGAACAGAACGTAAATCAGAAATATCTATGTCCGCATCTTCAAGGAAAAATTGTAACGACCCCACACAATCACGGCCTATTTGAGCCAAAAGGCTATAAGCATCAGTTCCGTCAGCACCCACTTTTTCAGCCACACGAGATCTCAAAGCTTCCGAATCTGGCAGCAAGTTCTCAAATACAGCAATAACAGATGCGCCTCTAAAAGCATCTTCTCTCAATGGTAAAGACAAAGAGACAGGATACGCACGTTCATTAGACAACCATTCATCCGCATAAACAAACTCTACAGCACCACTTGGCTGCTTGGATAGATAGCCAACAATCTCTCCATTCTGATACACACGCAAGCGTGGATGCGTTTTATTCCTACTCATTAATAACGCCCAATAAATTTCTTATGGCAGCATCTAAACCTTGCCGTTCATCAATAAAAAGCTCTAAGTCCAATGCTGAAAGCACCGCCAAGATTGTTTCTAACTTTGCGGCTGGATTTCCATTTTCGATGAGAGATATGGTCTCTTGGCGCAACCCTGATTTTTTACCCAAGTCAGATTGGCTCATTTTGCACTTCTTACGAGTGCGGCGAATAGCATTTCCAATTTGCACAGGACTACGTGCTAGTTCAGGCATAATTGTCTCCTTTAGCGCTATTATGCGCTAAAGGACATAAAATGTCAATATCGTATATAACGCATAAAATTAAACTATGCGCTAAGTCACATAATTTAGAAATATCGGATATAGCGAATAAAAACTACTTATTACGGATTTTACGCCATTTAGAGACGTTATTATTATGCTCGTTCAGCGTTTTTGAAAACGCATGGCCGCCTGAACCGTCAGCCACAAAATACACATAATCATGCTCTTCTGGATTTAGTGCCGCACGAATTGCCTCTGCGCCTGGATTACAAATAGGCCCAGGCGGAAGCCCTGCATATTTATAAGTATTATATTTACTATCAATCTCTAAATCCTTATGCAACAAACGACGCCCTAAAGGGCCTTGACCTTTATCCTCAATTACCCCTTGAGTGATCGCATAAATTACCGTTGGGTCTGTTTGCAGTAACATACCTCGTTTTAAGCGATTCACAAAAACCCCCGCTACACGGCGTGTTTCAGACTTTACAGCCGTTTCTTTTTCAATGATCGACGCCAAAATAAGTGCTTCTTCTTTTGTCTTTATCGGTAAATCTTTTGCACGATTTTCCCATGCTTCATCCAGCACTTTTGTTTGTGCCTCTTGCATACGCTTTAAGACATCCGCCGCTGACTCATCATAAGAATAAGCATAAGTGTCTGGCAATAGTGAGCCTTCTTCAATAGGCCCAACAAAGCTGTCAGCAGACAATGAATCTTTAATATCAAGATCTGTGTAAAGACGTTTTTCTACTTGATAGCTGGTTAAACCTTCTGGAATTGTCACATAGCGTTGAAAAGTCTCACCATTTGATAAAAGATCAATGACGTCCTTTAAAGAGCTATTCTCGGGGATCTTATACTCGCCTGCCTTCAATGTTGCTCCAGGGTGAAAAAGACGCACAGATAGCTTAAAATGCGTGACATTATCAATCACATTTTTCTCTTCTAACAATGTCGCAATTTTTGAAACCCCTGTCCCTTTTGGAACATAAACAAGCTGTTCTTCATTATGAAGGTTTGAGCCATGGATAGTCAGAACATATAAACACGCCAAAACGATCAGGACAAGAAACCCACCCAAAGCACCAATCGCTATTTTAATGGGTGTACTCATTTTACCTATCCTTATACCGCTTTCATCACAATCGAGGCGTTTGTTCCACCGAAACCAAAAGAATTAGATAGGGCGGTCGTCACTTTCTTCTCTTTCGCTTTATGAGGCACAAGATCCATACCAGCCACTTCCTCGCAAGGATTATCAAGATTCAGTGTTGGCGGCAAAATACCTGTCTCCATAGCTTTTAAACTATAAATCGCTTCTACAGCCCCTGCTGCGCCCAATAAATGACCAATTGCAGATTTTGTAGACGACATGCTCATTGTATCAAGCGTTGAACCAAATAAACGTCTAACAGCGGTGGCCTCAATACCATCACCCATAGGCGTTGATGTACCATGCGCATTCACATAACCAATTTCATCGGCATTCATCCCTGCATTACGCAAAGCGTTTTGCATAGCACGGAACCCGCCATTGCCGTCTGGTGCAGGTGATGTCATGTGATAGGCATCGCCTGACAGGCCATAACCAGCGATTTCACCGTAAATTTTAGCACCACGGGCTTTCGCATGTTCATATTCTTCCAAAACAACAACACCCGCCCCTTCGGCAATGACAAAACCGTCACGGCCCTGATCCCACGGACGAGAGCCTTGCTCTGGTGTGTCATTATAGCCAGTTGATAGAGCACGTGCTGCGGCAAAAGATGCCATACCTAAACGAGTAGCGGCAGCTTCTGCACCACCTGCAATCATCACATCAGCATCACCAAACATAATTAAACGTGCCGCATCACCAATGGCGTGCGTCCCTGTTGCACAAGCTGTCACCACAGCATGATTAGGGCCTTTATAGCCGTATTTTATAGAAAGATGCCCTGACACAAGATTAATCAACATTTGCGGTACAGCAAAAGGCGTCACACGACGTGGACCTTTTTCATTCACCACAAGAGACGCTTCATACACGCTGTGCAATCCACCGATACCGGAACCAATCATCACGCCTGTGCGGCATAATTGCTCGTCTGTTTCAGCTTTATAGCCACTATCGGCAATCGCTTCATCTGCCGCAGCCAAACCATATACAATGAATGGATCAACCTTACGCTGTTCTTTTTGACTTAATACGAGATCAGGATTGAATTCGCCATTTTGTGGATTTTCGCTCTCAGTATGAGGCACTAATCCCGCAATTTGCGAAGATATATCCGATACATCAAAACGCTGCACACGCTTAATACCACTTTTACCAGCAGTAAGCTGCGTCCAGTTATGAGAAACCCCCTGACCTAGGGGGCTTACCATACCTAATCCTGTTACGACTACGCGTCTCATTATAGGAATTCTTTTTTTAATTATTTCGCAGATTCGATGAACTTAACAGCGTCATCAACAGTCTGGATTTTTTCTGCTGCATCATCAGGAATTTCAATGCTGAATTCTTCTTCAAACGCCATAACCAACTCAACAGTATCAAGAGAATCTGCACCCAGATCATCAATGAAGCTTGCGCCTGCTACTACTTTACCCTCGTCAACACCTAGGTGCTCAACGACTATTTTCTTTACGCGATCAGCTACATCACTCATCATTTTTTCCTTTTCTTTTTGTTATTCGATAAAATTTAAAATATGCGTTTAGCAAATCAAATGTGTCCTGACAATAGCAATTTGTCTTTAACCTGCCAAATAAAAAATCGTGATATACACAATTAAAGCCTAAATCATCGCCATACCACCGTTAATATGCAAGGTTTGGCCGGTTACATAAGCAGCCTCATCCGAGGCCAAATAAATAACACCCGCAGAAATTTCCGCAGGATTACCCATTCTCGCTGCTGGAATTTGACCATTAATACGTTCTTTCTGAGCCTCATCAAGCGCATCTGTCATCGCTGTTGCAATAAACCCAGGGGCAACACAATTCACAGTAATGCCACGGCTGGCAATTTCTTGCGCCATTGATTTTGTCCAACCTGTCATCCCTGCTTTAGATGCACAGTAATTCACCTGTCCAGGGTTACCAGTTGTACCTACGATAGAAGAAATATTGATAATACGACCAGAACGACGTTTCATCATACCACGCAAGCAGGCTTGCGCTAATTTAAAGGGTGCAGTTAGATTCACATCTAAAACTTGCTGCCAATCTTCATCCTTCATGCGCATCGCAAGGTTATCACGTGTTAAACCCGCATTATTAACGAGCACGTCCAATTGACCGAATTTCTCTTCTACCGCCTTTACAAGCTCAACGGCCGCTTCTGATGTTGATAAATCCACAGGAAACACCTCTGTATCACCGCCCAATTCGGCTTTTAAGCTCGCTAATTTCTCTTCATTACGGCCTGTAAGTGCCACCGTTGCGCCTGCTTTTTTCATGTCTCGAGCAATATCTGCCCCTATACCGCCTGTAGCGCCCGTCACTAAAACAACTTTACCAGTCAAATCAAACATTATTACTTTCCTTTTTTTACGATTAAAATCTTGCAATTCATCTTTAGACGGGATAATACTAGCCATCTCGACGAAAACAAGAATAAATTTAAAGGATTAGCTAAATGGCACGTGTAACTGTAGAAGATTGTATTGATAAAGTAGAAACTCGCTTTGAGCTTATTATGATGGCCTCACAGCGTGCGCGTAAACTCGGCACAGGTGGTGCATTAACAATTGACCGTGACAATGATAAAAACACTGTTGTGGCTCTACGTGAAATTGCGGCAGAAACAATTGATACAGCAGATCTCAAAGAAGACCTTATCCGCTCACGTCAACGTGTTATTCACACAGCGGAAGATGACGAAGAGCTCGTTAACCTTCTAAGCGATGATTTCGACATGGATAGTGATGATATGGATACAGACCGTATGGAAGCCACAGCAGCAGATGATATGGACGATGCACCAGAGGAGTTTGACAGTGAACTAAGCGATATCGCTGGCGAAAAATAATCTCGCTCTGAATAACAAATTTTAAAAGGTCAGCTTTTGCTGACCTTTTTTTATCTTTTCCGCAAAACAATCTCAAAAATTAAGTTTCTCGTAAGGATATTTCGGGTATCATAGCCCCATGATTCCTGTTGAAGAGCTTCTAGCTAAAATCAAAACATATAATCCTGAGGTTGATGAAAAGATCATCCGTGAAGCCTATGAGTACGGCAAAGAAAAGCACGCACCGCAAATACGCTCATCTGGAGAGCCTTATTTCTCACATCCTATAGAAGTCGCCTGTATCATGACCGAGATGCGTCTTGATACAGCCTCCATTATCACAGCTCTTTTACATGACACGGTGGAAGACACAGATGCCACCTACAAAGAAATCGAAGAAAAATTTGGCAAGGATATCGCTCTTCTCGTAGATGGTGTGACAAAATTAACACGGATTGAGAGCCAAACTGTTGAAGGCAAACAAGCGGAAAACTTCCGTAAACTTGTATTGGCCATGTCAGAAGACATTCGTGTATTACTGGTTAAACTCGCAGACCGTCTACACAATATGCGCACCCTTCATTTTGTTAAAGATGAAAAAAAGCGCAAACGTATTGCTCGTGAGACAACGGATATTTACACACCACTTGCCGAGCGTATCGGTATCCACCGTATGAAAGAAGAGCTAGAGGATCTAGCGTTCGAGCATATGAATCCTGAAGCCCGTGAGAGCATTACCAATCGTCTATCTTTTCTACGCCAAGAAGGCACAGATCTTGTTAAAAGAATTATCGTCGCCTTAGAGAAAGATCTAAAAGATAATAATATTAAAGGTCATGCCACTGGGCGTGAGAAAACACGCTTTTCTATCTGGAAAAAGATGCAGCGGAAAAATGTGTCTTTTGAACAACTCTCAGACATCATGGCGTTCCGTATTGTTGTCGATGACATCGCTGGATGTTACCAAGTGCTAGGCATTATGCACGGCGCATATCATACAATACCAGGTCGCTTTAAGGACTATATATCTACACCAAAACCTAATGGATATCGTTCTATCCACACCACTATTATCGGCCCTGAAAACCAACGCATTGAAATTCAAATCCGTACAAAAGAAATGCATGAAGAGGCTGACCTTGGAGTTGCAGCCCATTGGGGCTACAAGGGTGGCGAAAACGTAAACACCAAAGACATTAAAAAATTCAGATGGTTAAGAGAGCTTCTTGATATTATTGAACAGGACCAAAAGCCTGAAGACTTCTTAGAAAATACAAAATTAGAATTATTCCAAGATCAAGTTTACTGCTTCTCCCCTAAAGGCGATTTAATTGAACTGCCAAATGGCGCGACCCCTGTCGATTTTGCTTACGCAATCCACTCAGGCGTTGGCGATATCACCGTTGGTGCAAAGGTCAATGGCCGTATTGTGCCGCTAAACAGCAAACTACAAAATGGTGACCAGGTAGAAATTCAAACCTCAAAAAACCAAACACCGTCCCCCACATGGGAACGCTTCGTTGTTACAGGCAAGGCCAAATCACACATTAGGCGCTTTATTCGCCAGCAGCAACGTGGGGAATACGTCATTCTTGGGCGTGCGATGCTGCAAAAAATACATCGTGAGGAAGAAGAAGACTATGTTGAGAAAAACCTCAACACCCTCCTCAAAAAATTCAACATGGAAAATGCTGAAGATATCCTCGCTGGCATAGGACAAGGCAACATCACAACACGTGATGTGTTTAGAGCCCTACACCCTAATCATGCCACTAAACCTAATGCAACAGAATCCAATGATAAGACATTGGAAAACTTACAAAGAAGCACGGCCAAACAAGCGAAAACAAGCAATTCTTCAATGCCCATTCTCGGCCTTATTCCCGGCATGGCGATGCATTATGGGCGGTGTTGCCACCCATTACCAGGTGATCGTATTGTAGGGATCGTCACAACTGGTAAAGGGGTAACCATCCATACCATTGATTGCGACACATTGGAAAGCTTTGCCGATACGCCAGAGCGTTGGCTCGATGTGTCTTGGGGAGACGGACCAAACTCGCCAGAATCACAAGTTGGTCGCTTAAATATAACTGTGTCCAATGAACCTGGGGTTTTGGGTACGTTATCGAACATTATTACCAGCCATGAAGGCAATATCACCAATTTAAAAATCACCCATAGAACATCTGATTTTT
Source organism: Micavibrio sp. (assembly GCA_002699085.1). GTDB lineage: Bacteria > Pseudomonadota > Alphaproteobacteria > Micavibrionales > UBA9664 > UBA9664. Next base: position 35,665 of record PAAR01000019.1, on the reverse strand, counting down.
GGGACATGTATTTGGATGTTCATGTAAATGATATTCGTCAACTTAATGACATTATGGGCGCTTTACGTGCCTCTGGCTCAATCACCAAAGTTGAGCGCGCTAAAGGGTAATTATCTTTTTTGCAAACCCATAAATGCGTAGCGCTCAGGGTCATCCATCCAGTTTTCTTTCACCTTAACCAGTAAAGAAAGATGTACCTTACGCTCAAAGAGCTCGCCTATATCATGGCGGGCACGCTCACCCAACTTACGTATTTGCGCCCCACCTTTACCCAAAATAATTGCTTTCTGGCTATCTCTTTGCACGAAAATAATCTGCGTTAATTTCAAATCACCGTTTTGAAAATCTTCCCATTGTTCAGTCTCAACAGCAATTGAATACGGTAATTCATCATGCAACTGATCGTATATATGTTCTCTGGTCACTTCTGCGGCCAAAAGACGTTGTGAAATATCCGTGATTTGATCTTCACCATAAACCCAAGGACCTTTTTTGACTGCCTCGCCTAAAGCTTTTTGTAAATCAGGCACACCGTAACCTGAAAGAGCGGCGATCATAAAGGTTTGCTCAAAACTCGCTTGCTCATTCAAGGCTGCTGTTATCTCCAGTAATTTATCTTTCTTCACACGGTCAATTTTATTTAAAACCAGCCATTTAGGTTTGCCTGTTTGATTAATCCGCTCTAACAATGGCTTCTGGTCTTCAATACAATTTTTTTGAGATACATCAACAATCAATACACAAATATCTGAATCATCAAGTCCCGCCCAAGCGGCCTCAACCATTGATCGATCCAAAGTACGCTTACCTTGAAAAATCCCTGGCGTATCGATAAGCACAATTTGGCTATTCCCTTCAAGAACAATCCCACGAATTTGCATACGTGTCGTTTGTGCCTTACGAGATACAATAGAAACTTTCTCACCCACCATTAAATTAATGAGCGTTGATTTACCTGCATTAGGCAGCCCTAGAACAGCAATAAAGCCGCATCTTGTTTCATTGTTGCTTTTATTCATCACTGCCTTTTTCTTTAATCATTTCTAGTAAGTTTTGCGCCGCTAGTTTTTGCGCCAAGCGTTTATTAGCACCCACCGCCTTAGCAGATCCATAGCCATTTACCGAGACCTCAATAGTAAAGACAGGGGCATGGTCTGGTCCATCTTGGTCGACAACATTATATTCTGGCAAACCTAATCCACGAGCTTGCGACCATTCTTGCAAATGCGTTTTGGCATCTTGCGGCGGTTCTTTTCGTGTTTTTAAATCTTCACCAAAGGCTTGTTGGATAAAGTCTTGCGCTGCCTCTAATCCTTGCTCTAAATAAATAGCCGCAATGACAGACTCCATGATATCTGCCAAAATATTATCATTTTCACGACCGCCTGCTGCTGCCTCTGCTTCTGATAACTCAACATATGCGTCTAGCCCAATGCGATTAGCCACCATCGCCAAGGTCTCGCCTTGGACAAGCGCTGTATGGCGTTTAGCCATATCCCCTTCACTGTCTTGAGGAAATATTTTGAATATAAGATCTGCTATCACAAGCCCAAGCACACGGTCGCCCAGAAACTCAAGACGTTCATAATTATCCGTCCCTAAACTAGAATGACGCAACGCTTTCTTTAGATAAGCACTATTTTTTATGGGCTCAAGAAACTTAGACAATAAACTCATATCACTCATAGAACTCACGGGCTTATTTTATGCCAAATGCGACTAAAACGCACATCCACTGGCCATTTCCAAATTTCCCAAATATGCGCTTCTTCATCAAGAGAGAAAAACAAGCGCTCTGCACGGCCTACAAAATTTTCAAACGGTACAAAACCAACAACTTCCTTAACACGGCTATCTTGAGAGTTATCCCTATTATCACCCATCATAAAATAATGCCCCTCAGGCACAGTCACAGGATTTGTATTATCCAATGGACCGTTATCACTATCTTCAAAAATTGTGTGCTTTACTCCATTTGGCAACGTCTCGATATATTCGCTCGTCGAGGCTGTCACAGTAAGATAAGGGCTGACTCTCTTTTCTGTATCGACTTTTTTAACAAATTCACGCTCTACACGACTACCATTTATATAAAGCCGCCCACCAATCATTTGGATTGTATCCCCTGGCAAACCAATAACCCGCTTAATAAAGTCAGTGCGTGTATTGGTTGGCAATTTAAACACAACCACATCACCCCGCTTTGGCTCAACAGCATTTATTCGTCCCTCAAAAGGAAACAGCGCAAACGGCACAGAATATTGTGAATAGCCATAGCTATATTTACTAACAAACAAATAATCACCCACTAGCAATCCAGGTTTCATCGAACCTGATGGAATATTAAACGGTTCAAACAAAAACGTGCGAACAATCATTGCGACAAGAAAAGCGATCCCTATCGTTTTAAATACTTCCGTCCATTCATCACCCTTAAATTCTTGCTCACTTACTTCAGCAGAAGTCGTTATTTTATCATCCTTTTTAAAAACAGGACCGTCTATAAAATCTTCCGATATATTTTTTTTACTCATTAATAAAAATCTTTCTCTTTATTATTTATTTTATCTAGCTTCTATAATGACCTGCGCCAAAGCATAAGGCGGCTCATCCGTTAGTGTTACATGAATATGCGCCTCACGACCCGCCGGGGTCAAGGCTTTAAGTCTATCTATAGCCTTACCAGATAACGTTAAGGCTGGCTGGCCACCTTCTTTATTATATACCGCAATATCACGCCAAAAAACGCCTTTAGCCAAACCCGTCCCCAAAGCCTTTGCACATGCTTCTTTTGCAGCATAACGCTTGGCAAGCGTGGCAGGCTTTAGCCCCGCATCAGCACGTCTTTCTGCTTTGGCCAATTCAACCCCAGAAAAACAGCGTTTCTCAAAACGCTGGCCAAAACGGTTCAAAGTTTTTTCGATCCGTCTTATATCTATGATGTCTTCACCGATACCGATAATCATTTAAGTTCTTTATTTCTCTCTCGTAATTGCTTGGCTTTTATATAGGCCTGCTTAATTGATTTGACCAGATAATAATATATGGGGTAGCTCACTAAAAAAGAAGCAACACCTATAAATGGCCAGCCAATCATCATAACCATCAGAGAGTTTCCAAAACCAGACTGTGCTGACATATTAAATAAATGCAATATAAAGTCGCCGACTTGATAGCTTACCCATAGCAACGCAGGAAATGTCCAAACATTACCAACAAGCGAGCCAATCATTGCTGCAATAAAATTAAACCCGAAAATAAAAGAAAAGACCAAGATCCATATCGTATGCGTTCCTAACAACGGATTAAATGAGATAAGCCAGCCAAATGATAGCCCTGCCGCCACACTAGTATTAGATGCCTGCACACTAACACGCTTTAATCGCAGCCATAACATTGTGCCATAACGACCCCAACCCATAGAAGGCCAAGCAGCTTCTTGTACTCTTTTAAGGAAAGGCTGTTTGTTTTTTCGTTTGAACATTTTTTTAGCATAAATGTTCTTTTTACCCTGTCGAGGTAAAAAACACTTAACCAGCTGAAATCATTGTGAAATAGCCTATCTGTGGATAACACCCCCCTTTTCTCCTGTGGAAAAGCACAAAAACTATTGACGTGACTCTGGCGCAACCCAAATGCTTTTGATAGCCTTACTCTTGTTCGGGAATATATCCTAACCTATTGAAATAAATAAATAATTCCTAAAGAGAGGAAATGTACGACTATGTCTAAAAGTAGCTGGACAGATGAAAGAATTGCCGTATTGTCCAAATTGTGGGGAGAAGGCAAAACAGCCTCTCAAATTGCAGACATTCTTGGTGGTGTTACGCGCAATGCCGTTATTGGTAAGGCACACCGTCTTAAATTAAATAAGCGTGCATCACCGATTCAAACAAATCGTAAGCAAAAAGCCAATCCTCAAATTGATTTGCCAACTAACGTGACAACAGGCAAAGGCATTAGCCTACTTGAACTGAAAGAACGCTCATGCCGTTGGCCAAATGGCGACCCTAAGAAAGAAAGCTTTAATTTCTGTGGACTTGGTGCTGTTCCAGGTCTTCCATATTGCGCAGAACACGCCGCTGTTGCTTATCAAGGGTCTAACAAGAAATTCAACCTACATATTGATCCAAGTATCGATGAAGTTGACGTAGAAAAAATTGTCGGGGAGCAATCTTAAAAATTTAATCTATAATAAAAAAACTTCGACCCCGCTCTCGAGCGGGGTTTTTGTTTAATTGCCTGTTAACGCTTTCAAGGGTAGAATAATATAATGGCAGCAAAAAAATCTTCTCATCCCTATCCTTGGGAGCAAAGCTATCCTTCTTTCGTATCTTGGGACATCGACATCCCAGACATACCTGTTTATTCAATCTTAGATGATACGGTAAAAAATTACGGCCTAAGGCCTGCCTTTAACTTTTTAGGCAAACGCTATAATTGGGCTGAGATCGGCGCATTATCGGATAAACTCGCCTATTCCTTACAACAGCAAGGGTTAAACAAGGGCGACAAAGTTGGGCTCTTCTTGCCAAACTGTCCTTATTTTTTGATCTCTTATTTTGCCGTTTTAAAAGCGGGTGGCACAGTTGTAAATTACAACCCTCTTTACGCCAAATCAGAAGTCGAACATCAAATAAATGACAGCCATACACGCTTCATGATAACCGCCAATCTAAAAATGCTTTGCGATACAGTTTGTCCGATGGTAGGCGCCACATTTTTAGAAAAATTGATAGTTGCAGACTTTACAAGCCAGCTGGCATTTCCAAAAAATATTTTATTCAGCATGCTAAAAGGGCGAGAAATTACCAAACTATCTTTTGATAATAAAAAATTCATTGATCTCGATGCTCTATTAGAACACGAAAATACACCAGCAGCCGTTTCAATTAACCCCTCAGAAGATGTTGCTGTTTTACAATATACTGGCGGCACAACTGGTACGCCTAAAGGTGCCATGTTAACGCACCAAAATATCGTAGCTAACGTCACTCAAATCACGCACTGGCTTGATGACGCTGTGATTGGTGAAGAGAAAATGGTCGGCGTACTACCTTTCTTCCATGTTTTTGCGATGACCGCTGTAATGAATTTCTCAGTCAAAGCCGCTATGGAGATTATCGCTCTACCTCGTTTTGATTTAGATCAGACATTAAAATTAATTGATAAACATAAACCAACTATTTTTCCAGCTGTGCCGGCCATTTATAACGCCATGAACAACCATAAAAAACGAGATAATTACGATTTATCCTCTATCAAATATTGTGTATCAGGTGGCGCGCCACTCCCCGTTGAAGTAAAAAAGGTTTTCCAAGATGTCACGGGCTGTATTCTGATAGAAGGCTATGGCTTGACTGAATCTTCCCCCGTCGTTTGTTGTAACCCGACCAAAGGCAAAAACCCAGAGGGCTCTATTGGCTTACCTTTCCCTAAAACAGATGTAAAATTGATTGATCCAGACACACAACAAGAAGTGAAAATGGGCGAAAAAGGGGAGTTATGCGTTAAAGGTCCGCAAGTTATGAAAGGCTATTGGAACAAAGAAGAAGATAGCGCCAGCACCTTTACAACAGACGGTTATTTAAAGACTGGCGATATCGCCATAATGGATGATGAAGGCTATTTCTATATTGTTGACCGGATCAAAGACCTCATTATTACGAATGGCTATAATGTTTATCCACGCCATGTTGAGGAAGCCATTTATCAACATCCATCTGTTGAAGAATGTATCGTTGGCGGCTTACCCAACAAAAGTCGTGGTGAGATCGTCAAGGCCTGGATAAAAGTAAAAGATGGTATGAGCCTCACAGAAGAAGCGCTGCGTGAATTTGTTGGCAGCAAACTTTCAAAATATGAGCAACCAAAACTCTATGAGTTCCGTGACGAGCCCTTGCCCAAAACGATGATTGGAAAACTCTCCCGCAAAGATGTCATTGCGCAAGAATTGAAACCTAATTAAAGAAACATATTATAGCGCCTATTAAGTTTGCACCTTATATCTAATAGTGTAGAAAATTAAAACTTTTTACACTAAAGCCCTTTTGAAAGTGCCATCTTTTCGATTTCTCTCAGCCAGCATACGTGCTGAAGCCTCAAAATAAGCTTCTCTACTACTCTCTGTTTCGCCATTTGTGATATATAACGCCGTTAAAGTAAGCTCTGGAGACCATTTCAATGTCTGTCCAATATTCCGAGAGGCGGTGAGCAACAACTCGACACGCTTCTCTTCAGAGGCGCTTTTAAAATGCGTCCATAGCATTGAGATAGTACCTTCATAGCCAGCTCTTTTTGCTACATCGCCAAAACTACGTATCTTTTGATAATTTGTGCTCATCACAACGCATCCTTATTTTCTATAGAAAGCTTTTAAGCACTTACTAAAAATAAGTCAAACTTATCGCAATACGCCGCCCGTTTTTTTACCGACTTCTGCAATAATCTTTTGTGAAAGCGCTTCAATATCTTTGTCGGTAAGTGCTTCGCCCTCTGGCTGAATTGTCACAGAAATGGCGATAGATTTCTTACCTTCTTCAACACCCTTACCTTGATAGACGTCAAATAAAGACGCACCAGCAATCAACTTACGATCTGTAAATCTCGCTGCCACCAATACAGCATTCGCATCCGTCGTCTCATCAACAATGAAAGCAAAGTCACGGTGTAAAGGCATAAGTGGATTAAGTGTTAATAGTGGTTTGCTCGCCCCTTTGTATTTTTTCTCTGGCAAATTCTCGACAAAAATTTCAAACCCAACAACGTCACCGTCTAAATCAAGCGCCTCAACTGTCAGCGGATGCAATACACCAAAATAGCCAATGACATTTTTACCTAATTGTACCGCTCCAGATTGTCCAGGGTGATAATAATCAGGCACATTCCGTGTAATTTGCACATTATCAGGACTAAAACCTAATGTTTCTAGCACCGCAAATAAATCAGCCTTTACATCAAATACATCAACGGCTCTCGCCTGTTCATTCCAGTTCTTATCTTTAGCTTTTTGGAAACGGATACCCGCAGCACATAATGGCTGCTGATCTTCTTTGACACCTTGGAATACTGGGCCAACCTCAAAAAGTGCCGCATTGGCATAGCCACGATCAGCATTACGTTGCGCCGCTTGACAAAGATTAGGAAGGATTGAGGGACGCATATGCTTTAAATCTTCACTGATCGGGTTCAGTAATGTGAGCGCATTATCATTCGACCCAAAAACAGCTGCCATTTTCTCATCCATGAAAGACCAGCTAACACATTCAAGCAGACCACGAGCCGCCAAAACTGAGCGTGCTTTACGTCCAAGCCATGTCTTATGTGTTTCTGCTTCTTTATTCGTTGCGGTTGTCTTCTCTAGCGTTAATGTCTCCAAATGGTCATACCCATAAACACGGATTACCTCTTCAACTAAATCCGCTTGCCCCTCGACATCACCACGCCAAGATGGCGTCTTAACAAGATAATGAGCACCTTTTTTACTGACTGTGAATCCAAGCTTTTCAAGGATTTCCACCTGTGTCATTTCAGGAATATCCAGACCAATAAGCTTTTTGGTCTTTGCCATATCAAATTCAATCTCACGTGTAATATCAGGTACAGCGCCTGCTGTTACAACATGGCTTGGCTCGCCACCACATAACTCAATTAGCATCTTTGTTGCCATTTCCATTGCTGGCACGGTGAAGGCTGGGTCAATACCACGTTCAAAACGATACCGCGCATCAGAGTTAATCTGTAACTTACGGCCTGTTAAAGCGGTTCTAACAGGATCAAAATAGGCACAGATAAGTAGCGCATTTTTTGTTTCTTTAGAACAACCCGTGTCTTTACCCCCCATAATCGCACTTATCTCAAGAACGCCACTATCATCAGAGATAACCGTCATACCTTTTTCAAAAGTATATTTTTTATTGTTAAGAGCCATAAGTGTTTCACCGCCATCGGCTAAATGCACGCGAAGATCACCTTGTAATTTATCGGCATCAAAAACGTGCAATGGTCGACAATAGGCATAGCTAAAGAAGTTCGTCATATCAACAAGAGGCGATATAGGTTTCACCCCTATTGACTCTAATGCATCAACAAGCCATTTAGGACTTTCAGTATTTTTAACGTCTTTAATATAACGCGCTAAAAATAGTGGGCATGGTGTATTATCCTTATCAACGAAATCCAATTTCACACCAATAGCGCTATCAAAACTGCCTTTTACGGGCGTTGTATCTAAAGGCTTTAATGTCCCCAGACCCGCAGCCGCCAAGTCACGGGCAATACCGTAAATACCTGCACAATCGGCACGGTCGGGGGTCAAAGATATCTCAATAATAGGGTCATTTAAGCCAAATAGATCGGCTAGTTTCGTACCGATTTTTGTATCTTCTGGCAAATCAATAATGCCGTTATGCTCATCTGATAATTGCATCTCTTTTTCTGAGACCAACATACCATTTGATTCAACCCCGCGAATTTCAGATTTTTTAAGCGTGACATCTAGCCCTGGAATATAAGAACCACTTGGTGCAAAAACAGCCTTCATGCCAGCTCGCGCATTCGGCGCACCGCAGACAACTTGCACAATACCATGATCGGCGGTCTCAACTTGACACACACGCAGGCGATCTGCATTAGGGTGTTGCTCTGCTGATTTCACATAGGCAACTTTGAACGGCTCGAAGTCAGCGGCTTTGTCCTCGATACCATCGACCTCCAAACCGAGGGCGGTGAGTTTTTCGGAGATTTCTTCCAACGATGCATTTGTGTCTAAATATTGCTTTAACCAGCTTAGTGTAAATTTCATAAATAAATCCTCTTAACTATAGTTTTAAGCAAGCCATTACGCAGTTGCAAGACAAGATATTAATTGACATAACTGTTATAGGTGGTTATTGTCTTGTCTATAAAAAAAATATAGGAATAAAGACATGGCATATACATACACATTTGACAGCGTACAAATACGTAAGAACGTTTTTTCTTCTGCGCCAGAAGCTGTTTTTAATTATATCTCTCAAGTCTCAATATCTCAAACACCTTCGGAAGCATCTAAATTATCCTTAGCTGAGGCTAGAAGTGCTTTCAGAACACGCTCTCTTAGCCTTGAGAAAATTACCGAATTATTACATGCACACAAAGAAGATGGACGCATTGACCTTGGAAACTGGGGCATTCACAGACACCAACTTGTACGCGCACATGCTGCCTTACAAAAAGAAATGCAGAAACCAACAATTATTAAATTAGTTGCGTCAGGCGTGAAGCAAAAATTAGTAAACACCTTTAGATTTAGCTAAGACTTTTTCTTAGATGTTGATGGTGGATCAAGCGGATCAAAGCCGTAATGACTTAGCCATCTCGTATCACTCTCAAACATTGTTCTTAAATCTGGAATACCGAATTTAAGCATCGCCAAACGATCAACGCCCATACCAAAAGCAAAGCCCTGATATTCATCTGGATCAATACCGCAATTTCTTAGAACATTTGGATGAACCATACCACAGCCCAAAATCTCAAGCCAATCATCGCCTGCACCGATTTTCAAGCCGCCATCTTTACGAGAGCAGCCAATATCAACCTCAGCCGATGGCTCCGTGAATGGGAAGAATGAAGGACGAAAACGGATAGGCAACTCATCTACTTCAAAAAATGCCTCGCAAAAAGCTTTCAACGTGCCTTTGAGATGCCCCATATGCGTAGCCTTATCAATAACAAGACCTTCCATTTGATGGAACATCGGCGTATGTGTCATATCATAATCGGAACGATACACACGACCAGGTACGACCACACGGATAGGCGGTTTTTCATTCATCATTGTACGAATCTGAACCCCTGACGTTTGCGTGCGCAGTACATATTTCTTGCCGTTCTCATCAGAAGGCATAAAAAACGTATCTTGCATCTCACGGGCTGGATGATGCTCGGGAATATTAAGTGCATCAAAATTATGCCACTCATCTTCTATGTCTGGGCCTTCACGGACTTCAAAACCCATATCAGCGAAAATGGTCAGCATTTCTTCGATAGTACGTGAAATTGGGTGAATAGCCCCTTTTTTCTCTTGGCGAATAGGCAATGTAATATCGATGGTTTCTTTAGAGAGCTTTTCCGCCATAGCTTGGCGTTTCAACCCATCTTCTTGAGTTTTAATAAGCGCTGTGATTTCTTCTTTAATGGCATTGAGCGCAGGGCCAGCCGTCTTGCGTGTTTCAGCATCCATAGAACCAAGTGTCTTCATTTGCTCGGTCAGCTTGCCTTTTTTACCCAAAACATGCACACGCGCCTGCTCTAATTTTTCAAGATCATTAGCGGCTTGGATTTGAGCGGTTAGCTCGGTCTTTAATTCTGCAAAATTACTCATTGTCGTATTAGGGCTTAAACGCCGTGTTTTTTCAAGTGCTTTGTTCAACAAAAAAGGCAGGGTTTCCCCTGCCTTTTGAATTTTATTTATATCAAAATTGATTAAGCCGCTTTAATTGCTTTTTGTGCCGAAGTACAAATTGCTTTGAAGCCTGCTTCATCACGGACAGCCATATCAGCCAATACTTTACGATCAAGACCTATACCCGCTTTTTTAACACCAAACATAAATTGTGAATATGTTAGGCCATTAACACGAGCGCCAGCGTTGATACGTTGAATCCAAAGCGCACGGAATGTACGTTTTTTATTCTTACGGTCACGATATGCGTACTGTAATGCTTTTTCCACACGCTCAAGAGCAATACGGAAACAGTTTTTCGAACGGCCGCGGTAACCCTTAGCCAATTTAATAATTTTACGATGACGTGCATGAGCACGTGGTCCACCTTTAACGCGTGCCATTAGCTTTCTCCCCCGTTAGATTTCATTTTCTTTACAGCAATACGCTGTTTATTACCCAAAGTCGCTTTACGACGTTTGTAAGGTAAGAAATTTTTCAATGTACGCATTGCATCAGAAGCGAACATGAAGCTCATGCCCTTTGCTTTACGTTTCATTTTACGAGATTTATTCATCATCATGTGGCGTGAAAAAGCGTTTTTATACTTTACTTTTCCGTTGCCAGTCACTTTGAACCGCTTTTTTGCGGTAGACTTGGTCTTCATTTTTGGCATTTCAAACTCCTTATAGTATAGATCACGAGGCATGCCTGTCAGCCAATGATCTTGGTTAGACTGGAGTTATACGGATAGGGTAGAGAAATGTCAAACTTATTTTTACGTTATTCAGCCGCCTCAAAAGCACGGCCTTCAGCGTCTAATTCCCAAGGGAAATGCAACCAGCAGTCTTGGGCAATCTCACGTACATATATTTCTGTATTTGGTGCCCCTTTTGGTTTCGCATAGATGCAGGCTCTATGGGCATTTGGCAGTGCCATTTTAAGGAAAGCAAAACTGTTCCCTGTATCCACCAGATCATCAATAATAATCCAGCCTTTACCACCATCAGCAATCTCTAATGATTTAATCACTTCGATATCGCTTTGGTTTTTAGCATTATAGCTAGATAAGCAAATACATTCGACTGTCTTGATCCCTGTCGCATTACAGAATAAGCCAGCAGGGATAAGCCCGCCGCGAGCCACAGCAATAACACCTTTGCAATCTTCTAACCAGCCACGCTCTTCGACCATTTTGGCCAAAGCGATCGTGTCGAAATGAATATCTTGCCATTTTAAAATGCGTGAATTTGCCATTTTATTATCCTTATTTTTCGAGAAGGTTTTTATAAGCGGGATATCGCTGCGCCACAAGCTGATAATTTGCCTACAAGGTCTTCATATCCTCTTTCCAAGTGGTAGATACGGTTCACAACAGTTTCACCCTCAGCTACTAATCCTGCCAATACCAAAGCCACAGACGCACGTAAATCTGTCGCCATGACTTCGGCACCTTTTAATTTATCAACGCCTCGAATAATCGCAGAGCTGCCATGTACCGTGATCTTAGCGCCCATACGGCAAAGCTCTGGCACATGCATGAAACGATTCTCAAAGATTGTTTCCGTTACCATCCCTGCTCCATTTGCCACAGAGAGCATCGTCATAAATTGCGCCTGCATGTCCGTAGGAAATCCAGGATAAGCTTCGGTCATCACATCTACACCCTGAAGACTGTGGCCGCCTTTTCCTTTAACGAGAACATTCTTACCTTTTTGCTCAATCGAAATACCTGCTTGCTTAAGTAATGCAACAAGAGCGGATTGATGGGCTAAGGTTGTGTTCTTTAATAAAAGCTCACCGCCTGTTAAACCAACAGCGATCATGAACGTGCCTGTCTCAATACGATCAGGCATGACAGAATGTTTGGCTGCTTTTAATTTTGCCACACCTGTAATGGTAATAGTGTCTGTCCCATCGCCTTTTATTTTAGCCCCCATAGCACGTAAACAATCAGCCAGATCAACAACTTCTGGTTCTTTAGCCGCATTTCTTAAAACCGTTACACCTTTGGCCAATGTTGCCGCCATCATCACATTTTCCGTGCCTGTGTGCGACACACGTGGGAACGTATATTCACCACCGACTAAACCTTTCGAGGCTTTGGCATTTATATAGCCGTCTTCAAGGACGATCTTAGCCCCCAGCGTACGCAATCCTTCTATATGAAAATCAACAGGGCGGGTGCCAATCGCACAACCTCCTGGCAAAGAGACTCGGGCTTTATGATGGCGGGCCAAAAGCGGGCCAAGCACCATAATTGACGCACGCATTTTACGCACTAAATCATAGGGGGCTGTATCATCTTTAATTTTTGCAGCGGTCAAAGACACTGTTTTACCCTTCACCACAACATCCGCACCGATATGTTGAAGCAAATCAAACAATGATTTCATATCACGCAATGTGTTTGGGCTATTCGTTAAGGTCAGCTGTTCTTCTGTCAGCAAAGATGCACAGGCCAATTTAAGCGCAGCGTTTTTCGCACCACTTATAGGAATTTCTCCCTTGAGCTTTTTACCGCCCTTAATCAATATTTTATCAGACATTTACTCTGCTGCATCTTCCATGGTTTTAAGACGTGGCAATGTCACACCTTTTTGTCCCATATATTTACCCGCACGATCGGCATAGGTTACTTCGCAAGGGCTGTGACCCTTATAGAAAAGGAATTGTGCAATACCTTCATTGGCATAGACTTTGGCAGGCAGCGGTGTTGTGTTTGAGATTTCCAATGTTACTTGTCCTTCCCAACCTGGCTCAAGCGGTGTCACATTGACGATCAAGCCACAACGTGCATAAGTACTTTTACCAAGGCAGATTACCAATACATCTTTAGGAATGCGGAAATATTCAACTGTACGACAAAGCACAAAACTATTTGGTGGGATCACACAGACATCCGCTTTACGTTCAACAAAGCTTTGCTTGGAAAAGTTTTTAGGATCGACAATCGCATTGTCGACATTGGTAAAAATCATAAACTCATCAGAAAGACGCGCATCATAGCCATAAGATGAAAGCCCATAAGAAATGATCCCTTCGGCTTTTTGGCTCTCGGTAAAAGGCTCGATCATCGCATTTTCTTTTGATTGTTCTCTGATCCAATGATCTGGCATGATTGACATGGGCACTCCTGTTTTTTTCTCTAGGCTTTAAGCTTTATGGTCTTGTGCGTCTGATTTCAAGATTTTTTCTCGGCTTTTCCTCTTTTTTAAATTAGCACGCAAAGCTGCTGCACGTGCATCGAGCTTTTTTTGAGTTTTTTCGCTTTGATGTTTTTGATCTGACATAACAAACTTATAGCAAGGTAACGCTACCATTATCAAGCCCGTCACCACTAAAACCCCCAAGATCATATATCACCCCTGCACTATTAACAGAGCGGTCATAATAAGAGCCTGACGCACTACAATCTTTAAGCCACATTTCAGCACTGTTTTGTACAAAAAAGCCAGCATTGCCAACATCTGTAGAAAGCGCATGCGCACTATTAGTCGCCGTGCAATTTAAATTGATTGATTGTGTCCCGACATCAGAATCCGCCAATAACGGCCCTTTATTATCTTCCGAGTGGCAATTTAATCGAATGCCTAGGCACCCTGTGTGATAGGTAGAACCATTATTAATGTTATCCGCATCATTCAATCCATTGCGGGCATAATAACAATCCACCTCTAACGTTTTGACAATTGTTGAGCCATTGGTGCGGATATTGACTCCATCCTCAAAATTATCGGTAAAGTCTGATTTTATTAGGCTCAATCGGTCCACATCACGAATCGTCAAGCCATCGGCAACCGCACCGTAACGGACGGCACAATTGTTTAGAACGCAATGCTTTGTGCCATTGGATACATTATAGCCAAGCGGATAATCACCACCCCAGAATTCAATGTTTTCGAAATACATATCTTTATCACCTGTCACCACTAAATTCGGCACATCGACCATCACCATAATATCACTATCAGGCACACGGCTATCAAACGTATGTACATAGACGAGCGTGCCATTTGTCCACCATGAGCCAGGGTTCAAATCGACCTCTTCTATTGAGGCTTTATAGGCCAGTAATTTTGCTGCACCGTCACTATGCGTATCAGCACGATCAATAACATTTTTGGTGTTCGTACGGCTGACACGATAGGTTGTCCCTGTTTGTAATGACCACGACAACGCATGTTGCGCTGTGGTTAAGTAACAACGATCCGTGCCGCCATATGTTTTAAAGCTCATATCACGTGGCGGATTATAAGCACCATAACCTGTCCATGTATCCCGTAAAAATACGGCACCAGCCTTGAGATAAATTTCTACAGCATTAGAGGCATTCATCGCCGTACGGACTGATTTGAATGGCGCAATTTCTGTGCCTACATTGCCGTCACTACCCGAGACGGGGTCAACATAATAAGCTTGCCCCGTTGGGGCGAATGAGGGGACATCAAGATCCGTTTTATAGTGACCACTTTGTTTCGTAATCGCAAAAGATGGACTCCAATCAAAGCCCAAGGGTAGTGTAAAAATTTCAGATAACAGTGTATGTGCAGACGAGCTAAAGCCCAGTCCAAGACCAAGTTTCATGGTGTTCTCCTATAATAAAATGAGGGGGATAAAAACAACGCAGCAATGGCGTTGATTGAAATAGTATAACAAATTTAAGAATAAATTCCTAGATGTTTTTGACGTGACATAAAGAAAAAATTTATGTAGGTTTCACTCTCAATCAAATGTGCTGTCGTAGCTCAGTGGTAGAGCACTCCCTTGGTAAGGGAGAGGCCGGGAGTTCAATCCTCCTCGACAGCACCACGAATCTTCTTCTCTATCCAGTTTACTCGTTGTAAAAAAACTAAGGAAGATTTATATTTACGCTGTGAATAACGTAAATGAAATCGATGAAAAGCTATTCAAGCGTAGACGTACGGCACTTTATAGCATCTGTATTTTGATCTTTTTGCTTGACGCAAATTTATCCATCTTCTTGGATAAGATATTCAAGCATGGCTTTTCCTCCGAACAAATGGACTCTTTAATAGGGATTTTATTCGTTGCGCTTATAATAACTTTAATCCGATACCACCACACCGTAGTAGCTTCTAAAGCATGGTCAAAAATGATACAAGAATTCCACCCCTACAGAAGGAAAGAACTTCACATTAATAATGTCCTTCTGGACAACACTAGCTACGGCCAGAGTGAGTATGATCTGCAATACTGGATAACGGCAGAAAGTGATGAAACATCTCGTATTCCATATTATACACTAGAAGAAGATGTAAACTTCAAGTCATCTACACTTAGAACAACCAATCAAGATCATAAAATGAAAAGAGGTGAATTTTGGCTAGTTAAAATAAGAATATTAATTGCAAATATACTGGCTTGGATTAAATTCTCAATTGATCATTCAGGCGTATTTGATGTGCTTATACCTTATCTTTTTTTTATCTTAACATTCGTTGAAATAACAGGTCTGCTTAAAATTTCTGCTTATTTAGAGAGTTTTGGTAATTTCTTAAACACAGGAAGCCTCATCTCAATAATGCAGAAAAGTGTATCCCCAAGCTTAGCTTTGTTTGACAGAGCTTGAAAAGTTATTTTCTTTTAACTCAACTCACTCCACAACTAAGTGTCATCATTTTGAAACTCTCAACTTATTCAATAAAGCACAAACACCTTGGCGCATGAACTATACCAAAGAATGGCATGGAAATTGCTTTGTTATTCCTTGAGTTTAGTGAAAAAATGAAGGAAATAAATAATCATGATCAATGCTGTAAACAGTAACGCCAATATACTTTACACACTTTTTGCAAAACAAAACATTCAAACACAGCACACGCCACAGGCGGAAATAAATACCCGCAAAGAAAGTGAAACGGTAAAAAATGCCGTACCTTTTTCTTCGTCAACACCAAAGCCGAGCATTATATCCCATCAAACATTCTCTGAATTACTATCCATTCCTAACACTGCTCAAACAGCTAACTCTGAGTTGCAAGATATTGCTAATAAATACAATGTAACAAACTTATCAGGCAACGAACGCATAGCGATGGCTGAGGAACTGCGTGGTAATGGATTAATCTCTAGCGGTGCGATGCTGTTGATGGTAGCCCCCTTAAGCATGAATGAAGATATGAATCAGAAAACCGACTATCTTAGCGTCGCCAGCAATTCTTTTGAGTTTGCCTCTAAAATGGGCAGCAGTAACGAACAGTTAGAGCTCCAAAAACAACGGCTGGAAATATTGGAACAACTAAACGCTCTTTCTTTTAACAATTGGGCCACCTAACCCTCCTCGACAGCACCACGAATCTTTTTATCTATCCAGTAAAGCGCAAAAATACCAACAGCAACCCCGCTGATAATATTTGTAGCGGCGATTGCCCAATAGACAATCCCGCTCGAAAAATACAATCCTGCCAACCAGCTAAGCGGAATATACAACACAAGATTGCGGAAGATAAAAATATAAAGCCCTGTATCCGCACGTCCCAACGCATTAAACGCCGCAGATGCCGTGATAATCATGCCATAACCGAATAAGCTAAATGGCACGATATGCAGGTACAGAGCAATTTCTTTAATCACTACTTGGTCATGCGTGAATAAATCAGCCAAAGGCTCTGCCCAAAGCCAAAACACCACGGCGAGAATCGTTGCCCATATAACAGAAAAACTAAACCCCTGATAAAAACCCAATTTGATACGCTCTAGCTTTTTAGCACCCCAGTTCTGTCCTGCAAATGGACCTATCGCTGCTGACAAAGCCAAAAGCGGTATCACTGCAAAAGTCTCAATACGTGTCGCCACACCAAACGCTGCCACGGTTTCAGTGCCATAACTAGCGATAAAGGAAATAACAACGGCAACAGCCAACGGTGTAATAGCGTTACCGATAGCTGAGGGCACTGCAATCGCCAGAACTTGCGACCATGACCGTTTAATCACCGCCCAAGAATGAATTGTAAATTCGATTAATTTCTCTCTATAAATAAGCACATACATCGCCAAAATCATTGAGACGAAACGGCCAATAAAGCCAGCCCATGCTGCGCCAAGTATTTCCAGACGAGGAAAACCATAAAGGCCAAAGATAAGAATCGGGTCAAGAATCGCATTAACCACGGCAATCGACACCATAATAAGACTCGGGATAAGGGCATCGCCTGTTGCACGAATCATCGCATTGGCCACCATAGGTACGACCAAAAACGGCATACTGGCATACCAAATCACCATATAATCGTAGATCAGCACCATAATTTCATCGGACGCCCCCATCAATCGGAACAATGGATCAATTGTCAGAAACCCTATTATTGAGACAATAATCACCAAAACAATCGAGAGAAACAAACTATCAGTTGCTAAACGTTTCACTCGTTCAAAATCACCTGCACCAATGGCTCGTGCCACCACTGAAGAGGCCCCAGCCCCCAAACCGACCGCCAAACTTGCAACCGTTAAGGACACAGGGAAAGTGAAACTAATAGCCGCCAATTCTTCGACACCCAGCTGACCAATAAAATACGCATCAATCAGCATAATGGATAAAATAGCAACGATCCCAAAGATCATCGGCATAGCCATTTTATAAAGCGCTGTTGAGACAGGCCCTTCAACGAGAAATTTTGATTTTTGATTCATGACCTACATTCTATTCAGATTTTTTGCAGAATGGTTACTTTATTTTATACAAAAATTATCCACATACCCTGTGCATATCTTTCCGCAATAGAATTGACCGCCCTCGTGACTCTGCATAGCCTTTACCGTATGGACGTCAAAAAGCTTTTTTCAAGCACAGCACTTATTGCTCTATTAAGTTTAACTGCCTGCGGAGGCAGTGAAAATAGCATGCGTGGAAAAACCGCTATCACTGATGAAACCCCTATTATAGATGTGAGCGCACTTGATCGCAAAGATCTAGACCTTATGCCCTTAAGTGCAGAAGATCGCTTCATTAAGCTTGAAAGTGAAGTACAGCAACTACAAGCCGATATGAGCACTATGAAACAAGCCTTTTCTAATATCGCAGCCATTGAGAGCAATATTCAAGGCTTACTGACAGAATTACGTGGACTCAAGCTTGTTGATGACACGACAGCAATGCCTTCAACGACGGCGTCAGCTATACCAGCCGAAACAACCACAGTTATCACGACCACAACAACAGAAACGGCGCCTGCAGAAGGCGCACCGCTTAATATCACCAAAAAGATGCAGCCTATTGTTGAATCCGCACCTAAGAAAATAACACCTAAAAAACCAGTAGCAACGAGCAATAAGACAGCACAAATAGACAACATCCGTATTGGTGCCGATACCAATCGTACACGCATCGTGTTCGATGTTATAGGCAAAGTAAATTATGATTCGGATTTTGACACAGAAGAAAACTTACTAATGGTGACATTCAAAGACTTAAAAGCGGCTGAGTCTATAAAATCAGCAAGTCTTAAAGGTGGAAAAGTTACCAACGCCACAATCACAACAGATAATGGCGAAACGATTGTTGCCTTCTCTGTTAAGCCAGGCAGCACCATGCAAAAGCAAGACATGATCCCACCATCAAGCGATAATCCTTACACACGTTTATTCTTCGACTTTAATTAATCTCTAAAATAACTGGCACGTGATCCGACGGCTTATCTAAAGCGCGTGGCTCTTTATCGATCACACATCCTTTGAGACGATCTGTGACATAAGGTGAGAGCAGAAAATGGTCAATACGAATCCCGTTATTACGTTGCCAAGCCCCAGCCTGATAATCCCAAAATGTATAATTAAGTGCATTAGAGTCAAACACCCGAAAAGCATCAACCATCCCACTATTAATCATGCGGCGGTATATATCACGAATTTCTTTAGTGAATAACGCATCACCTTGCCATGCATTAGGGTCATAACAATCTTTGTTTTCAGGGATGATATTAAAGTCGCCACCGATAAGAAACGGCGTTTCATTTCTCATATAGGTTGAAAGCTTGTCTTCTAATTTTTGATACCAACGTAACTTATAATCATATTTCTCTGATGGCTGCGGATTGCCATTTGGCGCATAAATATTAATCATTCTAATGCCGTCTATCTCAACTTCAACAAAACGTGCCTGCTCTTCAGGCTCTTCTAGTAACGCTTTTGAGATAAGTGTGTACTCAATGCCCTTTTTGACCAGCGTTGCAACCCCAGCATAGCCTTTTTGGCCATTTACTTCCGAGACATAGCCTAATGCCTCAATCTCATCAAAAGGGTAATGCTCACCATCTGTCTTTAATTCTTGCAAAAATGCCACATCTGGTTTGTGGCTTTCAAGCCAGTCCAGAACAATCTCTTTGCGGGCTTTAATAGAATTTACGTTCCAACTTATCATTTTCATTTGACTATCCTATAAGTTTTTCCTTTGCGAAAACATAAAAAATGATATTTTAAGTGTAATAATTATAAAGAGAGAGTGCGTTTTATGAGTAATACAGCAGAAAATCTATCAGTTCTAAGCAGCCCTAATGCTGAGTATGTGATCCATCTATACGCAAAATATTTAAAAAATCCAACCTCAGTCGATGGTAGCTGGAAAGATTTTTTCACCGCACTTAATGACAATGAAAAAGCTATTTTTGATGAATTAACAGGCGCTAGCTGGACACCAGCCAGCAACACAAAACAATCTCGTCACTTTGGCGCAGTACCTGATCTAAGTGATACAACAAGCACGACGCCTAAAACAGCACCAACTTCGGCTGATGTGAAACAATCAACACTCGATTCTGTGCGTGCGCTCATGCTTATTCGTGCCTACCGTATGCGTGGGCACTTGCTAGCAACGCTTGACCCACTTGATTTAGTCGAAAAGGAAGTCCATCCAGAGCTTGATCCAGCGCATTATGGTTTCAAAGAATCTGACCTGCACCGCCCGATCTTTATTGATGGTGTATTGGGCATGGAAACCGCTACTCTGTCAGAAATTCTTACCGCCTTAAAAGAGATTTATTGCCAGCATATTGGTGTTGAATTTTTGCATATGTCTGATCCAGAAGAAAAAGCATGGATTCAGGAACGTATTGAAGCACCTCGCAATCACACTGATTTTACACCACAAGGCAAAAAAGCAATTCTTGAGCGCCTGACCGATGCCGAACAATTTGAAAAATTCCTGCACACAAAATATGTCGGCACTAAACGTTTCGGTCTTGATGGTGGTGAAGCCCTTATTCCTGCTATGGAGCAAATCATTAAACGTGGCGCACAATTAGGTCTAAAAGAAGCGGTTATTGGGATGGCACACCGTGGTCGTTTAAATGTTCTTGCTAATTTTATGGGCAAACCTTTTTCAGCTATTTTTGCTGAGTTTCAAGGTAAATCAAGCCAACCTGAAAACGTACAAGGGTCTGGCGATGTAAAATACCATCTTGGGACATCAAGTGACCGTGAGTTTGACGGCAATGTCGTACATCTATCGTTAACAGCTAATCCGTCTCACCTTGAAGCCGTCAATCCTGTCACCATCGGTAAAGTGCGTGCAAAGCAAGTACAACGCAATGATTATGAATCTATTCAAGTGATGCCTATTCTCTTACATGGTGATGCTGCTTTTGCTGGCCAAGGCTTAGTCGCAGAAACATTGATGATTTCTGAGCTTCCAGGCTATCGTGTAGGCGGTACAATTCACATTGTTATTAACAACCAAATTGGTTTTACGACACGTCCACAATATGGCCGCTCTGGTCCATATCCGACAGATGTCGTGAAAATGCTTTCTGCGCCTATTTTTCATGTTAACGGTGATGACGCAGAAGCCGTTGTCCATGTCGCACGTATCGCCACTGAATTCCGCCAAAAATTCAAAAAAGACGTTGTGATCGACATGGTTTGCTACCGTCGTTACGGGCATAATGAAGGGGATGAACCATCATTCACACAGCCGCTCATGTACAAACAGATCAAAGATCAAACACCTGTGCGTGAAAAATATGCGGCACAACTCGCTGCTGAAGGCCAAGTGTCAGAAGAAGAAGCACAAAAAATTGTTGATGAGACAGTTACAGAGCTTGAACAAGCTTTTGAAGCCGCTGAAAATTACAAACCAAATTCGTCTGAATTTTTACAAGGGGTATGGACAGGCATTGAGCAGCCTTTAGCAGAAGATGTTGATCCACGCCGTGGTAAAACATCTATCACCGATAAAACTTATAAACGTTTAGGCGAAGTTTTAACGGTCACACCAAAAGATTTTGACGTTAATTCAAAAATTGCCCGCCAATTAGACGCCAAAGCAGATATGTTTAAATCAGGTGAAGGATTTGATTGGGGAACAGCAGAAGCTATGGCATACGGCTCTTTATGTTTAGAGGGATATTCTGTCCGCCTATCTGGGCAAGATTGTGGTCGTGGAACATTCTCGCAACGTCATGCGGTTTTATACGATCAGTCAACCGAGGAAAAATATTTACCTTTAACACATCTAAGTGACGAACAAGCTAAATTTGAAGTCCATGACAGCCCATTATCTGAAGCCGCCGTTCTTGGTTTTGAATATGGTTTTTCTTTAGCAGAACCTAAGGCCCTTGTACTTTGGGAAGCACAATTTGGCGACTTCGTGAATGGTGCCCAAGTAATTATTGACCAGTTTATTAGCTCTGGTGAAAGCAAATGGTTACGTATGTCTGGTCTTGTTATGCTTTTACCGCACGGCTTTGAGGGCCAAGGCCCTGAACACTCATCTGCTCGTATGGAGCGTTTCTTACAAAATGCCGCAGAAGATAACTGGCAAGTAGCGAATTGCACAACACCAGCGAACTACTTCCATATATTACGTCGTCAGATGCACCGTAACTTCCGTAAACCGCTTATCATTATGACGCCTAAATCATTGCTTCGTCATAAACTAGCCGTTTCAACGAAAGATATGTTTGTCGGCGACTCAACATTCCACCGTGTATTATGGGATGATGACCAAAAAGATTTAGCGAAGAAACCAAAAGACATTAAACGTGTCATATTATGTACGGGTAAGGTCTATTATGACCTCTTACAAGAACGTCGGGAACGTAAGCTCAAAAACGTGCTTATTTTGCGCTTAGAACAACTCTATCCATTCCCGCATCAGGCATTAATAGATGAGCTAAAACCTTTTGTGAATGCTGATATTGTTTGGTGCCAAGAAGAGCCAGAAAACATGGGCTCTTGGTTCTTTGTTGATCGTCGAATTGAAAAAGTACTGACAGAGCTTAAACACAAAGCTGGCCGTCCAAAATATGTAGGGCGCAAAGAAGCTGCTTCACCAGCGACAGGTTTCTTGAAAGTGCATAACGCCGAACAAGCTAAGCTTGTGGATGAAGCATTGAGTACTTAATAGCGGATTAGGCATTGATTTAACTGATATATAGAGTAAATTTAACAAGATAAAAACAAATAGGAAAAATTATGGCTCAAATTAAAGTTCCAACACTAGGTGAATCCGTTTCAGAAGCGACCGTTGCAAAATGGTTAAAAAAGGAAGGTGACACTGTGGCGGCTGATGAACCAATCGTCGAGCTTGAAACTGACAAGGTAACCTTAGAAGTAAACGCCCCAGAAGCAGGCGTCATTTCGAAAATTATTGCTGCTGAAGGCGCAAATGTCGAAGTAAACGCCCTACTAGGTGAGATTTCTGCTGCCAATGATTCTGGCGCCAAATCGGCTAAGAAAGAAGAAAAGAAAGAAGAACCAAAAGCCGCCGCTTCTAAATCTGAAAGCAAATCTTCTGACACAAAAGTAATGCCATCTGCGCAAAAACTGATGAATGAAAAGGGCATTTCAGCCAATGACGTTAAAGGCTCTGGTAAAGATGGTACAATTTTAAAAGAGGATGTTAAAAACGGCTCTTCTTCTGCCCCAGCGCAACAAGCTTATAAAATGGGTGGCCCATCTCGTGATGCTGGTGAACGTGAAGAAAAAGTTCAAATGTCTCGCTTGCGTCAACGCATTGCTGAGCGCTTAAAAGGAGCTCAAAACACAGCAGCAATCCTAACAACCTTTAACGAAGTTGATATGGGTCCAATCATGGATATTCGTAAAGAATACCAAGATAATTTTGTGAAAAAGCACGGTGTGAAACTTGGCTTCATGTCCTTCTTTATCAAAGCCGCTGTTCAAGCGTTAAAAGAATTCCCAGCTGTAAATGCTGAAATTTCTGGTACAGATATTATCTATAAAAACTACTATGACATTGGCTGTGCGGTTTCAACACCACAAGGTCTTGTTGTGCCTGTTATTCGTGATGCCGATCAAAAAAGCTTTGCTGATATTGAAAAAGAAATCATTGATATGGGAACCCGTGCCAAAGACGGTAAATTGACAATAGAAGAAATGACAGGCGGTACGTTTACAGTAACCAACGGCGGTATCTTCGGCTCAATGCTATCGACACCGATATTAAATGCGCCACAATCAGCGATCCTTGGTATGCACAATATCGTGCAACGTGCCATGGTCATGCCAAACGGCGATATTAAAGCCCGTCCAATGATGTATCTAGCAATGTCTTACGATCACCGTATTATTGATGGCCGTGAAGCTGTAACAACATTAGTACGTATTAAAGAGGCATTGGAAGATCCACAACGCCTATTGCTGGATGTTTAATTAGATATCGAGAAATTGTTGAATTTTAGAAACATGCGCGGCCTTTACGAGGCCGTGCTTTTTTAATGCCTCCAGCGCATGAAGCGCATTCTTGCTTTTATCACTCTGTGCATCCATTGTTGCCAATCCAAATGAACCAACACCAGCGCCTACAGCATTTACGATACAGCGCGATGTCGGAATTTCAGAAATATAGACAGGGCTGTTTTTTAAACTCAAATTTTTGGCTGCACAAAAAGAAAGCATGTGCGACAAGGCATCGAGTTTAAGACGGTAGCGCAACACATCAAACTTAGCTCTTATCGCTGCCTCTACCTCTTCATTCATTCCTTTAGTATATTCTTCCACCGTTATAATTGCATATGCCACACCATCAGCATCGCTTGCCACAGCAATCGCATGAGGTTGTGCTTTAATAGCATCTGTATAATCTTCTAATAATTTATGGTCTGTCACACGCCGCATAATTGATTGGGTTTGCCACTCAACTTGCTTTTTCGGTAAAAGAAAGTTTACGAGCTCTCCCGCTTCATTAACGACCAACACTTCAACACCAGCTTGTTTTGCAAATGTAAGTGATACATCATCAAAATATTTCTTACGTGGCACATCAATTTCATCGGATGAATTATACCAATAGCCTTTTGTTAGGCCTTTCTCATAGATAAGAATACGTGTGATCCCTGCTCCAATAATCATTTTCATACAATTCGGACAGGGAGGATCAGTGACGACTAGCGCCAAACCTTCTGTTGGCACAGGACTCATACTTAATACAGCAATCTCAGCGTGAATTGTGCTACCTGAATCACCGAGCACGGCATCATGCCCCACAACGCCATAAAAACTATTTGGTATATCGTTCTTAGCCTTAGCGAGCACTTTACCTGTTTCAGGATTATATAGAACCGCCGCTATATTGTATTTGTAGTCGTCTGTGCGCTTTGTATGACTAAGAGTCATCAAGGCATCCATTAAGTGTTTCATACGAAAAAGTGTATGCTGCCCTACAGCAAATGTCTAAGACTTTCTAAAGGACGAGGACCTTCGGTTTGGATAATTTCTCTGGCACAAGCACAGGCAAGTTTAACGGCCTTTTCTTGCGACGTACCATTAAGCAACCCATAGAGAAAACCGCCTGTGAACGCATCTCCTGCACCGTTCATATTAACAACCTCAGCTGCAGAAAGTGGTTTATCAACAGCAAAAAAATGAGCATGGTTTTTCTGAGCATCCAGAATATAGACACCATCTTCACCGCGCGTAATGACCCCTGAAATACCGCGCCCTAGAATGTTCTTTAAAATAGCGTCCATATCCGTTTTACCGCTTAATGTTTCGGCCTCTAAACGGTTCATAAACACCATATCCGCTGCCTCTATGAGATATGGGACTTCTTCAATATAGTCTTCAATAATAGTTTTATCACTGACACCAAAAAATACTTTACGGTCAGCTTCTTTTGCCGCCTTGATCGCCTTTTTATAGCCAGCAAAACCAGTTTTAGCGATAAGTCCAAAGCCCTCAACATAAAGCGCTTGTGAATCTGCCACTTGTTTTTCATCTATGTTATCTGGCCCGAATAAGCCTGCCGCCCCATAATAAGAAGCGAAGCTGCGCTCACCATCAGGGGTAATAGGAATAATAATTAACGCTGTACCATTGTCAGAGTCACGGTAAACAGACGATGTCTCAAGGCCATTTTTATGCAAGCTCTCAATAAAGAAATCGCCATTTCTGCCTGCGCCAATACGCCCTTGGAAAGCAGCCTTACCACCTAATGCACCCAGCACAGACGCCACATTCGCACTACCGCCACCCGGGACATAAGAAACTTTAGCGTCCATTTCTTGAAGCTGATGTAACAAATCATCACACTGCACGGCATCAATGACTGTCAGCGCCGCTTTTTCAATATTATTTTTAATGAGAAAACCCTCGTCAACTTTGACGATTGCATCAAGAGGCGCATTACCCATGGCAGTGAGATGGAACATAGATACGCTCTGATTAAGAATTTTGTTGCTCAATTATCACATCTCTAATGTTTTTAATCTTATCATTAAATAATTTGGCTGTAGCTGGCGCCACAAACCCCTTTCCCAATATATGATCAATGAAAAACAACTTAGCTTTCGGTGATGTAAAATCACGATCAGTTTCTTCTTTTAATTTTTGAGAAAACGTTGACAAACTATCGTAAGAAAAAGCGGCAGAAGGCAAAATATCAGCTTCTTGCAATACGATCGCAAGAAAACAAAGCTCTATGTCTTTTGAAAAAATCATTAATTCATCATCCATTGCAAACGATACTTTTGTCTCTTTCAGAGCCCCTTCTCTAAAAATCTGCCTAACTTGGAAAGCAGCTGACATTCCACTTTTTCGTGGCGACACATCAGTCGCCATTAGAAAAGCGTAGATGACCTCCAATTCATCTGAGGTCAAAGAAAGAAAATATGGCGCTGCGGCAAGATAAGACTTTTTTTCCAAGTAATAAGGTACATACACCCCATCAACAGTATTCCCTACACCAGTATGCTCGAAATCATGTATAAAAGCAGTTATAAATAGCAATGCTAAATTATCAGTCTTAAAGACAACACCCTCGTGCAACTGATGTATCTTAGAAAGAAATGTTGCCGAAACAAACACATTTTTAAAATGATCGTTGTTATGGTATGGTAATGAGCTGGGTATCTCGGCCAAGATAGCGGCAGTGCATAAGGCTTTCACGTGATTAGCATTATATTTTTGTATCCCTCCTGACACCACAAAATAAGCAACCAACAAAGACAAGCTAGGAGGCCAGCCCTGCCTATAATAGGCCTCAATATATGACTGAAATATACCTATAGGAGAATCTTCTAATCTATCGAAAGCAAAAATATCTTGATAAAACTTTAGAGTATCTGGCAAGGCTAACAAAACACGTGCCTTATATTGAATCAAATCTATATCCAATGAAGCATTGCTGTCTAAAAGATTATAAAGATAATCAAGTAACACCTGAGCTTCTTGTAATTTAGCCATGCCTATATGATGACTGCTTTATGCGCTGAATTCTTTGCTCACCCGTTTTAACCTGCAATCCACAATCATCTAAGAAAGCACGGTGGTGAATGATTTTTCTCAAACTTGCTGTAGATGATCTAATACCTCTAGGCGTAGTGTCAGTTTCTATCCCCTTAAGATATGTCGCTTTCATTCTAGCAGCACGGTCATATTTTGTTTCTGTCGTAAACTTATAATCCATGCCCGCGCTATCTTTAATAATTCTATCCAAAGCTTTTAAGCAAACATCAACTTCATCATCAGTTACATTGCTTGACGATGCATTAAAATCATTTGCCAGTTTTTCTAATTTATTCTGATATTCTGTTTCAATTTCATAATCTCTACCTAAGTACATGGCCTCAGTAGCTCCCTTGGGAATATAATAATAATCAACAATGTCAAAAGAAACCCAAAAAACTATTTTTTTACCATTTTTATGAAAGACCACTTCATGTAACCTATCTTCCATTACCACCCATAAGTCTTCGACAAGCTTATCCTTATCTGCCAACAACTCTTTAATACCCTCAGGAAACTTTTCTAAGTCCCTATCTGAATAGGTAATATCATCTAACTTCTGGGAAATCTTTGTACGACTAAGTGGCGCAAATTCATCATCTATCTCAACGATCTCTTTAACATCTAAATAAGAACGCATTCGTTGCTCTTCATTATCATCAAAAACTGTCAAAGCCCGAGCATGAACACCATGCTCTCTCTCTAATCTTTTATCTATTGTATCAAAATAACAACCAAACAACTCACTATTAAGAGCTTTTTGACGAACATACATCTCAGCATCACTTAGATTGATAAGGTTTTGCC
This sequence comes from Micavibrio sp., assembly GCA_002699085.1. GTDB lineage: Bacteria > Pseudomonadota > Alphaproteobacteria > Micavibrionales > UBA9664 > UBA9664. The sequence continues at coordinate 7,728 of PAAR01000019.1, read as the reverse complement.
TGATTTTTTCAAGAACGTCTGCGCCAAAGACAATATATTTCCCCTCTGTCTCTATATCCTTATCTCCAACATTTCTCGCGCTGCCTAAAAAACCTTTTGCCGATGCGTTAACCAAGCTAAGCTTTGCCATACTCGTCATTATCTCCCAAAACTACGTAAGCTGTTCATACTTACATTCTTTTATTTAGTTAGCTGCGCCTGTTATACACATCTAACGACCAGAAATCAACAAAATTATGTTAATTCCCTTCTTCTCCTCTGTTGTCATTGAATATAGTCGACTCTCATAAGAAGAAGCAATCGTCTTTTTCAAAAAAGTTCCATAAAAAACCACTCGAAAAACAATTTGTTTATGCTTATAGTGAAGCCCAATTGCAATAGCAAGCGTAAATTAAAGCGATAAAGTTGAGGATAAAATGGCAAACGAAAAAAGTACACAAACAGAATATGATGTCATCGTAATTGGATCAGGTCCCGGTGGATATGTCTGTGCCATACGCTGCGCCCAACTTGGCCTTAAAACAGCCTGTGTTGAAAAAAGCAAAACGCTCGGCGGTACTTGTTTAAATGTTGGCTGCATTCCATCAAAGGCATTGCTTCATGCTTCTGAAAAATATCACGAAGCGACACATGAGCTCGAATCACTTGGCGTAAAAACAGGCAAGGTCTCACTCGATCTTAAAACAATGATGAAACATAAAGATGATGTTGTCGGCTCAAACACACAAGGCATTGAGTTTCTTTTCAAGAAAAATAAAATTGACTGGCTAAAGGGCGAAGGCTCTATTGCTGAGAAAAATACTGTAAAAGTTGGAAAAGACAGCTTTAAAGCAAAACATATTATCATTGCCACTGGCTCTGATGTTGCTTCACTACCTAACATTAAAATCGATGAAAAAGTTGTTGTCAGCTCAACGGGTGCCTTGACACTTTCTTCTGTACCTAAATCGATGGTTGTTATCGGCGGAGGCGTCATTGGCCTTGAGATGGGAACTGTATGGTCTCGTTTAGGCACAAAAGTTACTGTCGTTGAGTATATGGATAAAATATTAGGTACGATGGATGGAGAGACATCTAAACAAATGCAAAAAATTCTAACCAAGCAAGGTTTGGAATTCAAACTCTCTGCCAAAGTCACGGAAGTCAAAGCAAGTGCCAAAGGCGCAACACTGAAAGTTGAACCTGCCGCTGGTGGTAAAGCCGAGACATTGAAAGCTGATATCGTTTTGGTAGCCGTTGGCCGTAAAGCTTACACAGACAAATTAGGCCTTGATGCCGTTGGCGTTGAACGTGACGACCGTGGGCGCATTAAAACAGACAGCCATTATAAAACAAACATTGATGGCATCTATGCTATTGGCGACGTCATCGCTGGTCCTATGCTTGCTCACAAGGCCGAAGATGAGGGTGTCGCGCTTGCTGAGACGCTTGCCGGTCAAAAACCACATATTAATTATGATGCAATTCCAGGCGTTGTTTATACATGGCCAGAGGTTGCCTCTGTCGGTAAAACAGAAGAAGAGTTAAAAGAGGCTGGGACAGAGTATAATGTCGGGAAATTTCCTTTCACCGCCAATGGCCGTGCACGGGCGATGAATAACACAGATGGCTTTGTAAAAATCTTAGCTGATAAAACAACTGATCGCGTTTTGGGCGCCCATATTATTGGTCCAAATGCTGGTGATCTTATTCAAGAAGTGGTGACAATGATCGAAATTGGTGGCTCAGCCGAAGATATCGCCCGCACTTGTCATGCCCATCCGACATTGTCTGAGGCTGTGAAAGAAGCAGCCCTTGCAGTTGACGGCCGACCATTGCACATATAGATCATTATTTATGCGTTTTATTATAAGCTCTGCTTTTATGATTGTCTTTAGCCTGCCCGCCTTAGCATGGACACCGTGGAATTGGCAAGAATCTAACGCTGCAATGCGTTGTTCTGCTGTGTATGGTGCCGCCTCTTACGCTGTGCGTACTTACCCCTATAAGCCTGAAAAAGGGCAAACGAAACAGGAGGTATCTGATTATTTTCAGCGCCTATCTAACCTGTTACGTTATTTTGCAACTAATTCAGGCTTTGAAGAAGAAATGGCTTTCAAGCTAAAGCAAAACTTACGTGATGAAAAATATTTTGTCGATCAGGAAGGCAACCAAAGCCTTGATTCTATGGCAGACCGTATAGCCGCATGCGACGAGCAACTCGATCACTTATATGAAGTGTATCAAGAGTAATTATATTTTGACAAAAAGACAATTAGACTAAACAATAATACATCCACGTGTATGCGGCATTCGTCTGCATTCCTTATATTATTACTGTCAGGTTTTATTTGTGCTCAAAACAACAAAACTTCTTTTATTGTTTTTACTTGTTTTTATAACGTCAAACAGGACACAAGCATTTGAAATAGATCAAAATGCAACTCCAGATAGATTTATCGGCTTAAAACCCACCTTCCTCACAAAAACACAAGCCGTAGCCCTTCAAACAAAGAGCGAAGATAAAACTAACTTTACCGCCATTTTAGAGCAAGCCGATAGCGCAGGCATAATCTTACGAAATATGAATGTTTCTGGAAAAAGCATCTATGTACAACTTCATCTACAAAATCGTCAATCCACGCCCCAGCAAATAGGGCATGCCTTACGGATCCTGCATAATAACGCAGCACCTAATATTGAAGAATTCGTCATACAAACATTTTATGAAGGGGTGAGCGGTACATATATCTCTATCATGCGAAAAGAGTTTATAAAAACTGTCAATTCAGCACAAAGTAGCCCTGAAGAATTATGGAATAATACAGAGATTACAACGCAGCATGAAACATTTAACCAGCCAAAGACAGGCGCCAATTTAGTACGCCATCCCATCATTAACTATTTTAAACCTACAATGCTAAATTTAACGCTGCGCAATAAGCTAAGTCTTGGCAAAGGGCGCAGAAACCCTCTTTATCGTTCCGATGCGGTTATAGGCTATAAAAAGGCAGATCCGCATAAACGCTATACCCGCCTTCAGGCAACCAGCCTTTCTTTTAACTTAAAAAACAATCTTGATCGCCTTTACTTAGATGTCCGCCCTGTCAATCTAAAGGCCATACGCAGTGATGAAGATATCTACGCCGAGCAAGACTTTATTGTCGACACTCTATATGATGGGGCCCATTTTAAAGTAGCCAAAGATACCCATGCACTTATTGGCGCAGGCTATATTGATGAAGGATTTCTAGGTGTAGGAGGCGAAATTTTAAAACGTCCCCTAACCAAGAATTGGAGTCTTGGTCTGGAAGGCTATTTCGTCGACAAACGCAGCCCCATAAGTTTCGGGGCACTTAGCATAGAAGATCAGAAAGTCTGGACAGCACATGCCAAATTCACCTATGACATGCCTAAATATGATATGCGCCTAGGCCTACGTACTGGTGCTTATTTAGACGGCGATATAGGTGCCACAGCCAGTCTTACCAAAAATTTCCGCAATGGTGCAAAAGTTGAGGGCTTCACGACCTTAACCAATAAGAAAGATTACGATAATTTTGGCGACCAGACTAATCTTGAAGCAGGATTACGCCTTATTATGCCTTTAGGTGGCCTGATAAAACCATTCAATATCCAAATCAATACAGATACCAGCTATAAGCCCTTTGTAAGAGATTCAGGGCAATTTATAGAGCCGCCTTTTAAGTTAATTGATATCACCGAAAAACTTGATAAGGCGCATATAGAAAAATACTGGAATGACATTACAAAATAACCAAGAAAAAACCGCCCCAAGGGGCGGTTAAAGTTTATGGGTAACACACATAAATATTCAAATCTAAAATTCTATCTGTTAAGGGAAAGAAAATGGCCCCCATTTCAGGAGGCCGCTCTCTCTAACACACACTTAACTTTTTTGGACTACACGTCCCTACACTCACACTCGAAAAGGTTTAAATCTTGTAAAAAGACTTAACCGCCTCCCTATAGTTTTAATTTACATAAAATTTTATATAAATACAAGAATAATTTTTCATAAATTATTATTTATTTTATAACTCATTGATAATAAACAAAAAATTAATAAATTTTTTATTCTAAAAAATTCAAATCGGCCGGTAAAGGAGACTCAAACTTTTTTAAAACGCCCGTTTTAGGATGAATAAACTCAATCGCTTTTGCATGCAGTGCCTGTCGTTTTAAATTTTGAAGACTTGCACGTCTATCTTCTTCAAGATCTGCCTTTTTTATCACTGCCTGTACATAGGAAGTTGGCATACCGTATAGTGGCTCTCCGACCAATGGATAGCCAAGATGCGCCATATGCACGCGAATTTGATGAGTCCGTCCTGTTTGCAGCTTACATTCAACCAGAGAATAAAGGCCATCATAATATGTTTGCAGCGTCTTATAATCCGTAATCGCTTCTTTACCACCCTCTCGCAAAACCGCCATTTTTATGCGCTGATTTGGTGCCCTGCCATATAATGTCTCAATACGGCCAGCAGGCGGTACAACTGCACCCCAGACATAAGCCCAGTAGGTTCTTTTCAGGCTACGGTCACTTAATTGCGCCGACAAATGACGATGTGCTTTGTCATTCTTAGCGACAATCATAAGACCCGATGTTTCTTTATCTAATCGGTGTACAATACCAGGGCGCTCAACGCCGCCTATGCCTGATAAACTATCCCTACAATGATGCAACAAGGCATTAACAAGTGTGCCGTCTCTATTACCTGCCCCAGGATGCACAACCAAGCCCGCAGGCTTATTGATGATAAGCAAATCATCGTCCTCATAGAGAATATCCAGCGCAATCTTTTCGGCCATAATCTCAGATGGCTCAGGGTCAGGCACTATCACCGTCACAGACATCGTTGTTTTTGGCTTATAGGAAACCTGTGTAATCGCCTTACCAGCGGCTTTTACATGACCTTTTTTGATAATATCTTGAACCCGTGCACGTGATAAATCAGGCGATAATAATGAGGTTAATGTTTGATCCAAGCGCTGGCCAATATGTGTTTCATCGAAGTCTAATTTTATCTCTTTCGGCATATTGCAAGGCTTTCTATACTGGTCTAGGCTCTAATTCTACTATCAAAATAACAAACCGAACAGGTTCTTATGCGACTTCTTATTATCAGTGATGCTTGGCAACCGCAAGTCAATGGTGTGGTTAGAACCTATGAGCATATATCAGCAGAAATGCGAAAAAGAGGCCATAATGTCAAGGTTATAGGGCCTAATGAGTTTATCTCTACGCCCATGCCAGGATACAGCGAAATTCGTTTAGCACTTTTCCCCTATCATAAACTCAAAAAAATGATTAAAGACTTCAATCCAGATAGCATTCATATTGCCGTTGAAGGCCCCTTAGGTTTTGCCGCGCGTCGTTACTGTTTAAAGCATGATTTGGCCTTTTCAACGTCATATCACACACATTTTCCAGACTATGTCGCCAAACGTGTTGACTGGCTACCGTCCTCTTTAAAAAATATGATACGGAACATTGCTATAGCGCATATAAGAAGGTTCCATAAACCATCTTCCCAAATCATGGTGGCCACACAAAGCTTGGAAAATGACTTACGTGCATGGGGCTTTAGAAGCCCTATGCGAAGACTTTTACGTGGCGCTAAAACCGATATATTTCATCCTGGAGAAAAAACGCTGTTTAAAGACAAACAACAGCCCATTATGCTGTTCGTAGGGCGTGTAGCGGTGGAAAAGAATATAGAAGCTTTTTTAGCACTCGATATACCAGGCACAAAAATCATCGTTGGTGAAGGCCCTTCCCTAGAAAAACTACAACAAAAATATCCAGATGTGGTTTTTGCAGGCAAAAAGACAGGGGCAGAACTGGCTGATTATTACCGCAGCAGCGATGTTTTTGTTTTTCCGTCAAAAACAGATACTTTTGGTATGGTTATAATAGAGGCCCTTGCTTGTGGTATTCCTGTTGCTGCCTATCCTGTAACAGGACCTAAAGATATTATTACCGAACCTTTTCTTGGTAATCTGAACGAAGATCTAAAAACAGCTATAGAACAGGCACTTAATACAGGTACAGCAGAACAGCGTGTCGCACACACACAACAATATTATACATGGGAAAGTGTTGCAGAAAGCTTTGAAAACTACACAAACACTCTGATAAATATAACTTAATATACGCGTAATCATTATTTCTTTTTTAACAAAATTAATGTACACTTAATTGCATGTATAAAATATTAATTTTTGCGTTTTTGTTATTCATGACCTCCCCTGTACTGGCCGATTGTGTTAGTCCCCCAGGCGTTGAAGGGCAAATGGTTTATAATACCACATCTCAGGTCTATCAATTTTGCAATGGTGCCGATCAATGGATCAGCATGGCCGCAACCGCTGGCGGTGGTGGTGGCGGTGGTGATAAAGCAGTGGTGATTTCTGGCCATAGCGATAATTCTATACCAGCTTGTCCCGCAGGATCTTCTCCTATTGGTTGTGCGCGAGGGCCAGCATGTCAATCTCTAGAAGAAACAACTGGAATTTTAGCTCTTGGAGGTTTTACGACAGGAGGAGTGGATTACAACGTATTGATGTTGTCTCCTAGAACTGAACTAAGAGCTACCTCCGGTCAAAGTACTGGTACTAGTCTTAATATTTCTTGCTCAGCAGTCAAAGGGTGGGGTGGCTGCTTTTGTGCGGCCCCATATTAGTTCTGAACAGCATATAGCAATCCGATTCCTCTCATAAACTCAAAATAAATCTAACGTCATTGCGAGCATTCGCAGCATGCGCGGCAATCCAGAGACTTTATGGATTGCTTCAATCGCGCCGCTCTTTCGCAATGACAGAAAATGTATAACCCCTCACCCCTCTTTCGTCATTCCGACCGAGGGCTTTAGCCTGAGTGGAGGAACCTCAAGAGATCCCTCGGCGTTGCTCGGGATGACAGTAATAATAAAACCCTAAATCCCTAAATCCCTAAAACCCCAATCCCCCAAACCCTTAATTCGTTATTTATTTCTTAATAATATTAATGTACTCTTAATGGATGGGGATATTCGGCTCTAAAACAGGCGAAAAAGGTAATATTGCGACCGTTTTATTCGGTGCCGTGGCAATGGTGGGTATTGTGTCTGCGGCGACGATGCAGATGATTTCGGGTCCCATTAAGACCGCCTCACAAGTCAACAATAAGAATATGGTCGAAAGCCAATTACAAATTGGTGCACGGCTTATTGTTTTAAATACAACCACAGGCGACGAAGATCTCGATGGCACTATTGAGCCAATGGAGCATGATGGTGTAAATATTGGTTTAACAGGTGGCGGTGGCATTCCTAGCGCCACAGGCGCATCCCTAACTGACCCGTGGAATAATCCTTATGGTTATTGTGTATGGGATAATGGGACAGATGTCACCATTGATGTAGGTGAAAATAGGCTGGCGGGAGACAACACAGGGACGGCACTTGCCATTGCGCTTATTTCATCAGGCCCGAACCGTGTTTTTGAAACAAATTGTTATGCCTATGGTGTACCACCGAATGAAGGTGTGGTGAAACCAGCTGGTAGTGATGACTATGTGTTTAAATATACTTATGCAGAAGCAGCACAATCAGGCGGTGGCTTATGGTCTGTTGGTACTGTAAACCCAGCGGATGACGTTGTTGTTAAAGATTCAAGCGGCACAGAAACGATTAAAGTCGATAAAGAATTAGGTATTGGTACCTTTATGGGGATCGTCACGCC
>PAAR01000031.1 GCA_002699085.1 Micavibrio sp. | reverse complement strand
TTCGGGAATAACCAGAACAAAACTGTATTTGTCCAGATCCATACCTTCATCGATGTCCTGAAAGGCGATGATGTCCGGCTGTTTGAAATAGGGCGGCAGGAATGCGCTGCGGATCCGCAGGGACAAAGGCGATTGATCCTCATCTACAATGGCGATTGATGCATTGTGAAGGTCGTGGGAAATCGATGTTCCAGCGATATAGATAGATGCACTGAACGCCCAGAGTATCATAAACAGCATCACCGGATCGCGGTAGAGGCTGCGCAGTTCTTTAATGCCAAGACGGTATATATTTTTTACACTCAGCCGCATTGCTTACGCCTCCTGCTTTTTTAAAAAGAATATTCCGGCGGTCAGAATGATCGGCCAGGAGATCAGCAAAGCGCGCAAGCTGGGCCATAATTCAGCAAAATCCAGATCCTTGGCGAAGGCGCCTTTGGCCACTGTAATAAAATGTGTGGTCGGGTAAATGCGCCCGATAAAGGCACCCACGCCTTCCAACGTTGACACAGGCTGCATCAAGCCGGAAAACTGTACGGCAGGCAGCAAGGTCATAATGGCCGTCACCGCGAGCGCCGCGATCTGCGTCCCTGTAAAGGCAGAAAAGAACAGTCCCAAAGCCGTTGTACAACCTGCATAAAGGAACGCACCGATAAACAGGGCAATAAAAGATCCCTTCACGGGAACGCCAAAAACCAGCCAGGCCGTTAAAACCAGCAAAAGGAAGTTCATCATCGTAATGGCGACATACGGAATTTGCTTGCCCAGTAAAAACTCAAACTTTGAGGTCGGCGTGACATACAGATTGGTGATTGATCCCAGCTCCTTTTCCCGTACGACGCTTAAAGCCGCCAGAATCGAGGGAATAAACAGCAGCATCAGGGCAATCACGGACGGTACAATCGCATAGGCGCTTTTAAAACCCTGATTATAGAGAAAACGCGGTTCAATCGAGACGGGAGAAAGTGCAACCTGTTCACCGTAATAATCTTCATAGAGCCTGCCGATAAAATCATAATGCAGCCCCTGCATGTAACCACCCGCCGTCTCCGCCCGGAACGGCATGGCGCCATCCACCCAGACCGCGACTTCCGGCGATTTTTGCCGCAGCAGGTTTTTGCCAAAACCGGGCGGAATATCAAGCGCCAGCGTAATTTGCCCGCTCTTCAGGCGGTGATCCATATCGGCATGATCGATAAGCGGCGCTTTTTCCGTGAAATAACGTGAGCCTTCGAGAGCTTGTGTATATAGGCGACTTTCCGGCGTCTTATCCTGATCTAGAACGGCAAAGGTAATATTTTCAACATCGAACGTAATGCCAAAACCAAAGACCAGCATAAGGATCATCGTGCCGAAGAAAGCGAAAGCCTCGCGGATGCGGTCGCGTGATAATTCCTTGGCTTCGCGCATCGCATAGGCGGCAATGCGCCGCCCCCCCTGAACAAGAGCAAGTGAAGCGCCGGTCTTTTTATCATCTGCAACGCTTGCCGTTATGTCGCTGGCAGCGCTGCTGTCAGGTTTTCCGCCCTTTTCTGCATTGGCTTCCTCCATATAGGCGATAAAGGCCTCTTCCAGCGTGTCCTTGCCTTTACCCTCGATCAGTTTGTCCGGTGCGTCGCACGCAAGAATATTTCCCGCATGCATGAGCGTAATCCGGTCACAGCGCATCCCCTCATTCATAAAATGGGTCGAGATAAAAATCGTGGTTTTTTTATTGCGGGACAGATCGATCAGCAGTTTCCAAAACTCGTCGCGGGCGACCGGATCGACGCCGGAGGTTGGCTCGTCCAGAATAAGCATTTCCGGCTCATGCACAACCGCCACGGCCAGCGACAGGCGTTGACGAACGCCAAGCGGCAATGAAGATGGCAGTGTGTCTTTATGCGTCTCCAGGCCAAAACGTCTCAGCAATTCATCAATGCGCGGTTTGATTGTATCGTCCGGCACATGAAAAAGCCGGGCATGCAGCTCCAGATTCTGCCACACGGTCAATTCTGAATAGAGCGAAAAGGCCTGGGACATATAGCCGACACGGTGGCGAAATTCCATGTCGTCATTGCTGGGTGTTTTACCGAAAATTTTGGCCTCGCCCTCGCTTGCGGGCAACAGGCCGGTCAGCATTTTCATGGTTGTCGTTTTGCCGCAGCCGTTCGAGCCTAAAAAGCCGAAAATCTCCCCCGGCATGATCTCAACCGAGACATTATTGACAGCCGTGAAATCGCCAAATTTTTTAGTCAGGTTTTTCGTCACAATAACCGGATCTTCTCCATGACCATCTTCATAAGGCGGTAGAACCAGTTTTTCATGCTTGACCTGTTTCCCATCATCGACCAGAGCGATAAAGGCTTCTTCCAGCGTTCCGCCACCCGTCTTGTCTTTCAATTCTTCCGCCGTGCCGGTGTCAAGAATTTTCCCGTCATTCATGGCCGCCAGCCAGTCAAAGCCTTCCGCTTCTTCCATATAGGCGGTGGCGATCAGAACACTCATCTGCGGGCGATCTTTACGGATAGAGCGGATCAAATCCCAGAACTGACGGCGGGAGAGCGGATCAACGCCCGTTGTCGGCTCATCAAGAATCAGCAGGTCAGGATCATGAATCAGGGAACAGCACAGCCCCAGCTTTTGTTTCATGCCGCCCGAAAGCTTCCCGGCGGGTCTATCGGGGAACGGATCAAGCCCTGTGGCTTTGAGCAATGTTTTAATCCGCGCTTCCCGCTCAGCCTTACCTTGACCGAACAGACGGGCGAAAAAATCCAGATTTTCGAATACCGTCAAATCCATATAGAGGTTCTTGCCTAATCCCTGCGGCATATAGGCAATACGGGGAAGAAGGTCTTTGCGTTTTTTATCGTTGCCGATATCCTGTCCTAAAACCTTTATTTCGCCGCTCTGAATTTTTCGCGCGCCCGCGACAAGGCCGAATAAGGTCGATTTTCCGACACCGTCAGGGCCGATAAAACCGATCATTTTTCCAGCAGGGATCTCCAGAGAAACATCATCAAGCGCCTGCGCTTTACCGTAGACATGTGTCACATGCGAAAGAGTGATAACGCTGCGCTCTTGCATGTTCACACCTTACTCCTGTGATTGTCCAATATTCACCTTTAAATACTCCGGCCAGTCATTTTTGTCCCCCAGCATGACATAGCCGATGCCCGGCAATCCGGTACGGACTTTCTCAATATGTTTGGAAAGCAAAGATTTAGGGATACGGATTTTTACGCGGAACATGAGCTTCTCACGTTCTTCTCTTGTTTCTACTTCGCGCGGCGTAAATTGCGCCTCAGAGGAAATAAAGGAGACTTTGGCAGGAATGACTACATCCGGCAGGGCGTCCAGCACGATCCGCGCCTCGCTGCCAACAATGATTTTGCCGATATCTTTGGCGGGCAGAAAAATGGTCATGTAGACATTCTCAAGATCAAGGATGGTGACAACACGTGATCCGGCGCTCAAAACCTCGCCCGGCTCAGCCAGACGATATTGCACGCGTCCACTCATAGGGGCTTTTAATGTCGCGTCTTTGATCAAGACATTCAAACGGTCGATTTCGGATTGCGCCGTTTCCACCTGATTTTCTGCCGAAGCCAGTTGTGCCCTGGCAACATTCAGGGCGGCTTCTGCCGTTTTAACCGAGGCCTTGCGTTGATCATACAGTTCTTTGGAAACCCCGGTGCCGACCAGGGCCTTGGCGCGCTGCTCTTCGGCCTGGGCCAGTTCCATCTCGGCCTCACGGTGAATAACTCCGGCCTGCGCTTCTGCTACGGCATTTTTTGCAGAGGAAAGATTGGCTATTGCGCCGTCATGTTGTGCTTCCAGATCTTCTGCATCAATATGTGCGATAATGTCGCCTTGCTTGACCATATCGCCCTCATCAAACAGAACGTCGATCACGCGGCCGGCATATTTGGCGGCGACGTGCGTTTCTTCCGCCTCGATCCGTCCGTTCCCGGACGCGATAAATTCCGGCAGACTTGATTGCTGCGCTTGCCAGAAAAAATAGCCGCCTCCGAGGATCGCTGCAAGCGCGAGTATAATGGTAAGGCGTATGAATGTGTTTTTCTTTTTCATGGATTTACTTTTTCTGTTACATATTGACCGTTCAGCATAAAAAACGCGGAAACGGCCTGCTCGATATGCGCTTTTTTCTCTTCCTTCGAAGGATGATATTCTTTATTTAACAGCGTTTTTGTCAGCAATGTGCCAAACATAAAACTTAAGAACTGTTCTGTGGCGCTCTGCGCCTTTCCCTTGGGAAACCCGCGAGCGATTAAAAAATGACTGAGACGGTCGGTAAAAGCCTGCGCCCCTGATTGCCAGTAGAACTTCCCAAGTTCTGGGAAACGTGGTGTTTCAGATACGATCACGCGGTACAGCGCCAGTGTGTCGCGCTTGAAGAGCATGTCCATCGCTCTTTCTCCCATAATGTACAGGAATTCTTCTATATTCTGAGTTTGGTCATCATTGTGAGGCAACGTAGAAAAAAAACCATCGCTTTGCGCACGAATAATGGCATGAAATAAATCATCCTTGCCTTTGAAATAACTATAAAGCGTTTGTTTGGCGACATTAGATTCGCGTGCAATCTCTTCCATGCTTACACCACTAAACCCTTTACGCAAGAACGAACGTGTTGCCGCCTCTAAAATAGCGCTTTCCTTCGACATATCTTCCCTTTGTTGCCTTATCTGCATGGTGTCCATCCTGAAAATTCGTCCACTTCTAGCATATTGCGACTAGACAGTCCAGTCTAATTATGGCACAGTGCACAACAAAACATGGGATATGTGGAAAATGACCAATACGCCTATAGAGCAATTTACGTCTGCTATGGATGATCTGGATGACTTTTTTCAGATGAAACTGGCGCACCTCACTTACGGCCTCAGCCCCGCCGGATTGGTGCAAATGTATGCGACATGGCTCTCTCAGCTTTCCTTATGCCCGGGGCGGCTCGCGTCTTTGGCGGCTTTTCCTTCTGTTAAACTTGCCGCCCGTCTTTTGCAAGGCTGCGATGACGATAATCCGGCCTGCGCCGATGATCCTCGCTTTTCCTCGGAGAGCTGGAAGATCTGGCCGTGGGCCATGTATTTGCAAACATTCCATGCCATGGAGGAGTTTTGGGATCTGGCGACAAAAGATATTCCGGGGCTGGATCCTCAAACTGAGCGGGCCGTTTCGTTTATGGCGCGTCAAATTCTGGATGCGCGTGCGCCCTCAAACTTTTTACTCACCAATCCTGATTTATTATTCGAAACGGTTCGCAGCAGCGGAGCAAGCTTAATTCAAGGCGCGGTGAACGCCACCGAGGATTTTAAGCGTAATATCAATAGCCAGCCCCCTGCGGGCATAGAAAACTTTAAGCCTGGCGAGCATCTGGCGATCACAAAAGGCACGGTCGTTTTCAAAAACGATCTTATGGAGTTGATACAATATGATCCCCTTACCCCGAAGGTGAGCAAGGAACCAGTTCTCATACTGCCCGCCTGGATCATGAAATATTATATTCTGGATCTTTCGCCACATAACTCGCTGGTAAAATGGCTGACGGAGCAAGGCCATCAGGTCTTTATCGTCTCATGGAAAAATCCGACCAGCGAAGACCGCAGTCTCGGCATGGATGATTATGTCCGTGACGGCGCGCTGACGGCGGTTGATGCCGTGTCCTCCATTACGAACAATGCGCCGATCCACCTGACCGGCTATTGTCTAGGCGGAACGCTGGCCATGATTACGGCGGCTTATATGGCACATGAAAAGGATGAGCGTCTAAAAAGCCTGTCCTTGTTCGCCGCGCAAGGTGATTTTACCGAGGCCGGAGAAATGATGGTGTTCGTGACCCCCAGCGAAGTGGATTACCTTGAAAAAATGATGAAAGGGCAAGGCTATCTTGATACCAAGCAAATGGCGGGCGCCTTTCAGATGCTGCGCTCTTATGATTTGATCTGGTCTCGCATGGTCAAGGAATATCTGATGGGACAACGCGGAGAACTGTTTGACATCATGGCCTGGAACGCCGACGCTACCCGCATGCCCTATAAAATGCACAGCGAATACCTGGAACGGCTTTTCCTCAACAATGAATTCGCAAACGGAAGATATAGCGTTCTGGGTAAGGCGATTGCACCGGAAAACATCACGCTTCCCGTTTTTGCTGTCGGCACCGAAAAAGACCATGTCGCACCGTGGAAATCGGTTTATAAAATCCACCTGATGGTGGGTAATGAAGTGACGTTTGTTTTGACCAATGGCGGCCATAATGCGGGTATCGTCTCGGAACCGGGGCATAAATACCGCCATTATCATATGGCAAGCACAAAACCGGGAAGCGCTTATGAAGCGCCGGATGAATGGCTGGAGAACGCGAAAGATTTTGAAGGATCATGGTGGGTTGCCTGGGATAAATGGCTCAAGAACCGGATGGGTAAAGAAGAAATTGCAGCGCCTAAAAAACCTGGAAATGATAAATTCAAACCGCTTTACGATGCACCGGGAAAATACGTGCATCAGGCATAAAGGACGCTCTCATGGCTGAAGACATCATGGCAAACGTAACATTTGAAGAGCTTGAAATCGGACAAAGCGCCGAGTTGAAGCGCAGGCTCACTCAAAAGGATATCGAGCTATTCGCAGCCGTTTCCGGTGATGTAAACCCTGCGCATATGGATGAACATTATGCGGAGAACAGCCTGTTCCACGGTGTTATTGGTCACGGCATGTGGTCGGGCGGGCTGATTTCCACGGTGCTGGGAACAGAACTTCCCGGCCCCGGCACAATCTATATGGAGCAGGATATGCGCTTTAAAAAACCTGTGATGCTGGGCGATGAGGTCACGGTACGCGTTAGCGTCAAATCAAAGCGCGATGATAAGCCTGTTGTTGTCTTTGATTGCATATGCCTGAACGAAAAAGGCGAGGTGCTGGTCGAGGGCACGGCGACTGTTCTCGCGCCGACCGAAAAAATCAGAATTCCCCGCCCGGATATCCCCTGGGTCGATATCCGCGAAAAAGACCACTACAAAGGCACGATGGAAAAATGCCGCGCTTTTGGCATTCTCAAAGTCGCGGTTGTTCATCCGGTACAGGCCAATGTCATAGAGGCGGCCGCAGAAGCGGTTGAAGAGAACCTTATCGTTCCTGTGCTTATCGGGCCGAAAGAGCGTATCGAGGCCGCGATCAAGGAAAGCGGCGTGAACGCAAAGGGATGGCAGATCATCAACACCGAACACAGCCATGCCGCCGCCGCCAAAGCGGTTGAGATGGCTGTGGCCGGAGAAGTGGGCGCGATCATGAAAGGCTCGCTCCATACCGAAGAATTATTGGAGGCCGTTGTGCCATCCTCGGCAGGATTACGGACAGAACGGCGAATTTCTCATGTATACCTGATGAATATCCCCACCTATCATAAGCCGCTGATGATTACAGATGCGGCGATCAATATTGCCCCAAATCTAGAACAAAAAGCCGATATCTGCCAAAACGCCATTGATGCGTGGCATGTGTTGTTCAACCATGAACACGGCGATCCGAAAGTCGCCATTCTCTCCGCCACCGAAGAAGTCACCTCGCGCATTCCCTCTACCATCGATGCTGCGGCTTTGTGCAAAATGGCCGACCGGGGACAGATCAAGGAAGGCCGCCTCGACGGGCCTTTGGCTTTTGATAACGCGATCAGCGCACAGGCGGTCAAGGATAAAAATATCATTTCCGATGTGGCGGGCGATGCCGATATTCTGGTGGTGCCGGATATCGAGGCCGGAAACGCGCTCGCCAAGCAGCTTATTTTTCTTGGCAAGGCGGACGCCGCCGGAATCGTTCTGGGGGCGCGCGTACCGATCATTCTGACCAGCCGCGCTGATTCCAAGCGCACGCGCATGTTTTCCTGCGGTGTGGCGATGGCGCTTTCGACGGCGCGGCAGGAAGGGCGGATCAAATAATGACCCATCTTCTGACCCTCAACACAGGTTCCTCAAGCGTTAAATTCCGCCTGTTTGGGCTGGAAAAAACTTTGCCGTTATTGGCGGGCGGAAAGATCAGCGGTATTGGCGGAACGCCTGTCTTTGACGTTTCAAAAGAAAACGGAGTACCTGAAACATATCCCTTGAGCGAAGGATTGTCCCATGAGGAAGCTATCGATCTTGTTTTAAAATGGCTGGAAGACAACCGCTTGCCTACTTCGGTGGTTGCACACCGCATCGTCCATGGCGGCGAACAGTATGCCGCGCCTGTAAAACTGGATGAGGGTGCGATGAAATATCTGCGCAGTCTTGAACCTCTCGCACCGCTACATCAGCCGCATAATCTGGCCGCCGTCGATATATTGCAGAGTCGTCAGCCGGGTTTGCCACAAATGGGATGTTTCGATACGGCCTTTCATGCGCGGCATGGCCGATTATTCAATGAATTTGCCTTGCCGCAATCCATCCGTGACCAAGGGGTAAAACGCTATGGCTTTCACGGCCTGTCTTATGACTGGATCGCCCATTGCCTGAAAACCGATTATCCACACTTGGTTGAAGGTAAGGTGGTGGTTGCACATTTGGGCAATGGCGCGAGCCTGTGTGCGATGCAAAACGGACGCAGCATCGACACGACAATGGGCATGACGGCGCTCGACGGCCTGCCGATGGGCACGCGCTGCGGTGCGCTCGATGCCGGGGCGGTACTGTATATAATCCGTACGCTTGGTTTATCGCCAGATGAGACGGAAAATATCCTCTATAATGAATCCGGCCTCAAAGGATTGTCCGGCCTGACCAATGATGTGAAAGTCCTGTCTGAAAGCACGGATAAAAAGGCCGCGTTTGCACTTGAATATTTTGCCCTGAAGACCGCGCAATATATCGCGGCGATGGCGACTTCGCTCGGCGGTATGGATGCGCTGATTTTTACCGGGGGTATTGGAGAAAATTCCGAGAAAATCCGCATCATGATTTTAAGACATTTATCTTTCCTGCCGCCTTTCGAACATCATATCATTCCGGCCAATGAAGAGCGCGCAATGGCGATAGAAATCTGGAGAAATTTTCAAAAGGAGATGCATCCGTGACACAAAAAACACAACAAAGATTCTTGGGAAAAACGGCTGTCATTACAGGTGCAGGCTCCGGAATTGGGGAAGCGACCGCAACATTATTCGCACAAGAAGGTGCAAAAGTTATTGCTTGTGATATTTCACAAGCACGCCTTGATGCTCTCTCCCGTACATTGGAAGCATACGACATAAAAACCTGTGCAGGTGATGTATGCAATGGGAAGGTGATAGAAGAAATCGTTAAAATGGCTCAAGAACGAATTGACGTACTTGCTAATATCGCAGGCATTATGGATCGTTTTTTATCCGTCGGTGAAATCGATGATTCCACATGGGACAAAGTGATAGCTGTAAATCTGACGGCTGTTATGAAACTAACACGGGCAACTTTACCTATTATGCTGGAAGCCGGTCACGGATCTATCGTCAATGTTTCGTCAGAAGCCGGTTTGCGCGGATCTGTTGCTGGTGCTGCTTATACGGCTTCTAAATGGGCCATTAACGGGCTGACCAAAAACACCGCCTTTTTCTATGGAGATAAAGGCATCCGTGTCAACGCCGTAGCGCCAGGCGCTGTAAAAACCAGCATTGAAGCCCCGATGGAATCGAACCTTTCGATTAATAGAATCGAACCTTTAATGAAAGCCTTAATGCCGCCAACAGCTGAAGCTATTGAAATCGCGCAAGCGATTGCATGGCTTTCCAGCGATGAGGCTAAAAATATTAATGGCGTTATTCTTCCTTCTGATGGTGGCTGGGGAGCCGTTTAAAATGAGCAAAAAACCGTTAAAAGGCCTGATTGTCGGTTTTGCCAATGAACAGTCTATTGCCTGGGGCTGTATTCAGGCTTTTGATGCCCTGGGCGCGGAAATGGCCGTAACGTACTTGAATGAAAAAACCCGGCAATATACCGAGCCTCTCATGGCCAAGATCAACGCACCGCTTTACCTGCCGCTCGACGTGACAGACGAGGCGCAGATGGACGCCGTTTTTTCTAGCGTAAAAAAACAATGGGGCGGGCTGGATTTCCTCCTGCACTCCATTGCCTTTGCGCCGAAAGAGGATCTACAAGGCCGTGTGCTTGACAGTTCCTCGGCGGGATTCCAGATGGCGATGGATATTTCCTGCCATTCCTTAATCCGGCTGGCAAAGCGTGCCGAACCTCTTATGAAGGATGGCGGCTCTATTCTGACCATGAGCTATTATGGCGCGGAAAAAGTCATTGAGAATTATAATTTGATGGGGCCGGTCAAATCCGCATTAGAATCTTCCATGCGTTATCTGGCGCATGAGCTGGGGCCAAGGAATATCCGCGTTAACGCGCTTTCGCCCGGTCCGGTGATGACCCGTGCGGCCTCTGGCTTATCCCATTTTGACGCTCTCATGGAAAAGGCGGCGAAGGAAGCCCCCATTCACGCATTGGTATCTATCGAGCAGATCGGCGAAGCGGCGGCATTTCTGGTTTCAGACAAATCCCGCCATATCACCGGTCAGACAATTTATATTGATAACGGGTATAGCGTTCATGCGTAAAATATTGTTCAAAGATAGACTGGACTGACCAGTCTATCCTATGTAATACTTAGCGCATACAAAAAAGGAAATAGGATGGCTCGCGTAGTTTTAATTACAGGTGGAACGACCGGAATCGGTGCGAAAACAGCGCTGATGTTCAAAGAAAATGGGTATCAGGTAGTGTGCAATTATATTGGCAACAAGGAAAAAGCGCAGAGTTTTTCTGCAACAACCGGTATTGCTGTCTATGAATGGGATGTTACAGATCCTGACGCCTGCGAAGCGGGCTTTAAAAAAATCAGCGATGATTTTGGCCCCGTCTCCATTTTGGTAAATAATGCGGGCATTATCAAGGATCACACCATCACCAAAATGACCATCGAGGAATGGCAATCCGTTTTAAATGTGGATCTGAACGCCTGTTTTTATATGGCTCGTCAAGCCGTACCTGCAATGAAAGAGCAGAAGTTCGGACGCATCATCAGTTTAAGCTCGGTGAATGGTCTTGCCGGGCAGTTTGGCCAAACCAACTACGCGGCGGCCAAAGCGGGAATTATAGGATTCACCAAATCCCTTGCGCTGGAAACGGCGCGCTACGGCATCACAGCCAATGCGGTTGCGCCAGGTTATACCGACACCAGTATGATGCAGGCCGTGCCGGATGAAACGCTGCAAAAAATTATCGATAAAGTACCTGTGGGCCGTTTGGCAAAGCCGGAAGAGATCGCCCGCGCTATTCTATTTTTAGCGCACGATGAATCCGGCTTTATTACAGGGGAAACGCTGTCCGTGAATGGCGGGCTGTATATGCAATAGGAGAAAATATAATGTCTGCCCTTTATAAAACACAAGTTATCGCCACAGAAGGAAGGCACGGGCACGTCAAAAGCAGCGACGGTCTCCTTGATCTTGCTTTAGCAATACCGAAGGAAATGGGTGGTAAGGGCGATGCTACTAATCCCGAGCAACTTTTTGCAGCCGGATACGCTGCATGCTTTGAAAATGCAGTCATTCACTTGGCCAAAAAACAGAAAATACAAATAAAGGATGCAGATGTCAGCGTGATAGCAGATATTTCCCTTCACGCCAACGATCAGGAAGGATTCGATCTGGCAGTGAGCTTGACGACGATTATTCACGGCTTAAGCCAGAGAGATGCCGAGGAGCTGGTTCAGGCGGCACATGCTGTTTGTCCATACTCTAACGCAATCAAAGGCAATATTGATGTTGTTTTAAATACGCAAGGCAAGCCGTTTTCTCAAACATTGGGTTTAAATTATAAAGGAAAAAAAGCATGACTGATACGGATCATAAAAAATATAAGAATCTTCTGAACGAGATTTTGGAGCTGCGTGATGAAACGCGGCTGAAAATCCATTTAGGTTCGAAAGACCTTCAGGATGAGTGGCATGAGCTGGAAGAGAAATGGGAAAAGTTTTATAAAGACGCCGATCTCGCAAAAAGTGGGCAGGATATTACAAGTGCTTTCGGCATAGTGGGTGAAGAACTGAAAAATGCCTATAAACGAATTAAGGGTGCTTTGTAACAAAGGCCTTTGGAAACTTTTAACCCCCAACCGAAAGGAAAGACTAAAATGAGTGCACAACAAAAAGACGATATCTTCGCCTTGGGCGAAAACCTTCAAGAAACCCAGAAGAAATTGCAGGAATTTGGCAAGGAGCAAAGCGCCTTTCTGACCGGCCTTGTGGAGAAAAATATGAACTTCCAGAAGGAGCAGTATGATTTGTGGTCAAAGATCATTCAAAATCAGGTCGCGCATAACAACAATATTCTTCAGGACTATGTGAAAATCGCGGGTGGTAGCGTTAAAAAGGCCCCACCCTCAAAATAACTAAAGATACGAATATTTGTAAGCAATGCCTCTGGAACCATCAAAGCAAGACAAGCGTCCGTGCGTTGCAATTATAGGCGCCGGGTTTGCCGGCCTTGCAGCTACTAAGAATCTGGCCGATGCGGATGCCGATATTATCCTCATCGACCGCCGCAATCACCATATCTTCCAGCCGTTGCTCTATCAGGTGGCAACGGCTGCTTTATCTCCTGCTCAAATCGCGCAGCCCACGCGTCTTATTTTGCGCGGGCAGAAGAACTGCACTACGGCGTTAGCGGAAGTCAGCGGCATTGATCCCGATAAAAAAGTGATTTACGGGCCGAAAGGCGATCTGGCTTATGATTATCTCATTGTCGCCACAGGCGCGACCCATACCTATTTCGGTCATAACGAATGGGCGTCCTTTGCGCCAGGACTAAAATCCATAGAAGATGCTTTATCCTTGCGCGGACGATTGCTGGATGCTTTTGAGGAAGCAGAAACCAGTAGTGATTCTGACAGTCAGAAAGCTCTTCTAACTTTTGTAATCGTTGGCGGCGGACCGACAGGTGTTGAGATGGCAGGTGCGATTGCCGAACTTGCGCGCCATACCTTGCCCGGCGAATTCCGGCGAATTCGAACGGACAGCGCCAGAATTTTGCTCATTGAGGCCGGGCCAAAAGTGCTGGCGCCTTTCCCAAGTCATTTATCGCAGCGCGCTTTGCAGGATTTACAGGATCTGGGCGTTGAGGTCAGAACCGGCCAGGCCGTGACGAATTGCACGGCGGAAGGCGTTTATATTGGTGAAGAGTTTATCCCGGCGCGCACCATTATCTGGTCGGCGGGCGTTAAGGCTTCCCCTGCGGCTGAGTGGCTGAAGGCAGAATGTGATAGAGCCGGACGCGTTCTGGTCAATCCCGATTTATCCCTCCCGGGACATGATGATGTCTTTGTCATTGGTGATACGGCTCATCTTACCGATAGAAACGGTGTGGCCGTCCCCGGACTGGCTCCTGCTGCCGAACGACAAGGGCACTATGTAGCCCGTTTGATCGAAAGCAGACTGCAAAACAAGCCCGCTCCCGAACCGTTTGCGTACAAGGATTACGGGATCATGGCAACGATCGGACGTGGCAAGGCCGTTGGCAAAGTTGGGTCATGGACGTTTACAGGACGTCTTGCCTGGTCGTTATGGGGGCTGGTTCACCTGATGCCTCTGGTCGGTTTTAGAAACAGGATGATGGTCGCCGGAGACTGGTTCTGGGCGTATTTTACCAAAGCGCGCAGTGTCCGCCTGATTACGGTTAAAAAAAATGATAGCGTGGAGCTGAAGTGATCTATGAACAAACGCATATTATCCAAAAGCCGTGCCTACATAACTTAAAAAAAGTCACGGTTTTGCTGATAGCAGTACTGCGCATCTTATTAATAGCAGCCATATGCTTGCTGATAGGAGCCGCGTGGTGGTACACGCTTCCCGTTTCGGAAATCATAAAAATATATATCCTGATTTTTGGTGGGTTGTTCGGCCTTGGCGTTATCGTCGCTGATTTTACCCGCAACCGCTGGCGCTCAAGAATAGCATTGTCTGTAGCCTTTGTTTTGACGACCCTTTGGTGGATGATAATTGCGCCGTCCAATGATCGTATCTGGAAAGACGAGTTGAGTAGAACGGTGCATGGCGATGTAAACGGCAACATCGTTACGCTGTATAATATTCGCGACTTTACATGGCATGGATCGGACAAAGAGTACGATCAAAAATGGGCTACGCAAGCGTATGATCTGGAGAGCCTTGAATCCATCGATTTGTTCTTAAGCAGCTGGTCAAGCCCTCTTATCGCTCATACATTGGTCAGCTTTGGCTTTGATGATGGTCGCCATGTGGTTTTTTCCGTGAGCATCCGCAAGGAGCGTGATGAAGAATATTCACCCGTTGCCGGATTTTTCAAACAATACGAGCTTGCGCTGCTGGCCGGGCAAGAGCGGGATATGATATATTTGCGTACACATATCCGTAAAGAGGATGTCAGCCTTTACCGCGTTCATATGAATGCGGAACAGCGCCGTGCGCTGTTTTTATCCTATGTCCAGCGCGGCAACGCCTTGCGCGATAATCCGGAGTTTTACAACACGATTACTGAAAATTGTACGACCGTTCCCTATCAGATGATCAAGACGTTTGTGCCTGGTCTTCCGGCTGATTACCGCGTTCTGTTCTCCGGACTTTTGCCGTCTTATATTTACGATCTGGGCGGCTTTGGCCATGATTTAAGCTTAGAAGAACTGCAATCCCGCGCCCATATCTCGGCCTCTGCGCAAGGTTACGCCCCTGAAAGCGGCATTGATTTTTCTGAATTTATTCGCCAACCTGTAAAGGATTTCCCTGATGATCAAAAATAAATTTATTCTTTTAGCTGTTTTGCCGCTGCTGTTATTCCCGCTCTCGGGCTGCAGCTCTATCGCCAAAGGTGTAACCGAAGCGGTTTTGGAGCGCAAAGGAGAAGATAGCAGGCAATGCGAAATCGCAGGAGCGGAATTTGACGGCGTGACACAAAGCATTGAAGCGCAGGAAATACACCCGAAGAAAGTCACGAAAGTTTTAATGGTGCATGGGATTAGCACCCATTTGCCAGGATATTCCAACCGTTTCCAGAAAAAGCTCTATGATACGCTAAACCTTAACAAAACTGATGAAATCGTAAAAACGATCAGGCTGGATAGCGATGAGATTGAATGGGGCGATGAGGATCACGTTCTGGGGGAGCTTCATATCACACGCCATATGAACGACGAGCAAACGCGAGAGCTGATATTTTACGAGCTGACCTGGTCGCCGATCACAACCCCACAAAAAGAATCTTTGGCCGCTGATTCCGCCAATACTGAAGGCTTGCCGCGCAGCAATCTGAACGGATCCCTTAAAAGTTTTATGAACGCTACCGTACCCGATATGCTGATTTATAACGGTAACGGCTATGAGAAAATTACCAAGGCCATTGAAGAATCCGTCTGCTGGATGCTTGCCGATGATTGGGACACTTTGCCGGAAAGCGGTGCGCATAGCTGTGCCGCATGGAAAGGTTCGACATTCGCCAGCATTTTACAAGATGATCATTTCTTTGTGACGCATTCCCTAGGCAGCCGAATTACGATTGATACGATCCAGAATTTCGCTTCCCGCAAGACGACCCCCAATAAAAATATGCGCCAAAGCGAAATCGCACGCAAGGTCAGACAGAAGGAATTTACAGTTTTTATGATGGCGAACCAGCTTCCTTTATTGCAAATGGGACGTAATGCGCCTGATGTTCCGGAGGATCAGGCCGCATATTGCAGCGCGGGAGGCAAATACGGGGAGCAGCGTGTCATGAAAAAAATGAACATCGTGGCCTTTAGCGACCCCAACGATATTTTGTCTTATCCTATACCAACGAATTTCGCGCAAGAGTACATCGACAGCCGGATTTGCCCTTCCGTTGTGAATGTGAGCCTAAATGTTGCCCCGGAACAAGATGTATTCGGGACATTTTCTTTTGCAAACCCCGCACTGGCTCACAACGGTTATATTGAGGACGACCGTGTTATTACACTGATTGCAAACGGTATGCACCGTAATCGTCCGTCGCCTTTAATTGAAAAAAGCTGTAAATGGATGAAGATTGAAGGATTACCTGCGAAAACGGCTAAACCATCGGGAGACAGTTAAATATGGCGCACATAAAACGGACACTCCTTCTTTTATTGCTCGCATTATTATGCGGGCAGACATATATATTATCCGCAAATGCGCAGATTACAGAGTCAGCGCAGAGCGTAAACGCAGTCGAGGAGTCGCCGCAAATCCCTCAAGATCTGCTGGGACGATCGACACCGCGCGGTACGATCCAAGGTTATGTGGAGGCTATCGCCCGGGAAAATTACGAAAAAGCCGCACAGTATTTTGATCTAAGCTATGTCCCAAAGCGCAAACGGGATGAAAAAGCTGCCGAGATTGCTAGAAACTTCCAAAGGCTCTTAAATTTTAACGGAACGTTATTGCCTAACAATTTCTTCAGCGACAAGCCATCCGGTCGAGCAGATGACTTTCTGGAAGATAACCTTGATAAGGCAGGCAGTTTTATACTGGAGGGCGAAACCGTGCCTGTTCTGCTTGAACGGGTAGAGCAAGCAGAACATGGCCCAATCTGGCTTTTTTCAGCGCAAACTCTGGGAAAAGTCCCCGATACGCTAGATATTGCAGATATCAGTAGGCTTGAAAAATATTTCCCACGTGTTTTGTTAGAAAACAAATGGGACGGTGTCTCCTATGCTCATTGGCTGATGATCGCTATCCTAATTCCTTTGTCTTTTCTGGTCGCTTGGTTGACCGCAAAAATCGGCATTTTTATTATGCGCCGGATCGTGCATAAATTTTGGCCGAACCGCCATACCGGATTGGTCGAGGCGTTCGCGCTTCCATTCTGCCTGTTTTCCGCCGCATGGTTGTTTTCTACCAGCACGCAAAAGATGGGCATTTCGATTATCGCGCGGCAGAATTTTTCAGAAATCACCGTAATTGTCGCCTGGATTGCTTTCGTTCTTTTACTTTGGCGGCTGGTGAATGTATTTGCTGAAGTTGGTATTCACCGGACACGGTATCGCGGCGATAAAGGGCGCCTATCCGCCGTACTGTTTTTCCGGCGCGTCGCCAAATTTGTTTTGATTGGTGTCGGCTGTATTTCCGTGCTTGATATTATCGGTGTGGATGTCACAACCGGATTGGCCGCTCTTGGGATCGGGGGTCTGGCTTTAGCGTTAGGGGCACAAAAGACGATTGAGAATCTAGTCGGCAGCTTGACCGTAATCTTCGATCAGCCCGTGCGTGTCGGTGATTATTGCCAAGTCGGAGAAATCGCGGGGACGATTGAGCAAATCGGCATGCGCTCGACACGAATCCGCACTTTGGATAGAACCGTGGTCACAATTCCCAACGGGGATTTCTCCGCCCAGAAAATCGAAAACTACGCTCTGCGTGATATGTTCCGCTATCGTCATATTTTAGGGCTGCGGTATGAAACCTCTCCCGATCAAATCCGTTATTTGCTGGTGGAGCTTCGTAAAATTTTCTACGCGCACCCCCGCGTGAATGATGATCCGGCGCGGGTCAGGTTTCTAGGCTTCGGTGCATCCTCGCTCGATATCGAAATTTTCGCCTATGTCCATGCCAATGATTACAATGAATTTCTTGAAGTCCAGGAAGATTTAAACCTGCGCGTTTTCGATGTCGTGAACGAAAGCGGCAGCGGCTTTGCTTTCCCCTCACAAACCATCTATATGGCGCAAGATCAGGGATTGGATAAAGCCAAAACCAAAACGGCGGAAAAACAGGTCAAAGACTGGATCGCCAATAATGATCTGCAAATTCCGCGGTTTGATTTTGAAACGATCAAGGATCTGGAGGATACTTTATCCTACCCTCCAGAAGGATCTGGTATGAAAAAAACCGATCCTAAATGAAATATCTCATGGATATGCCGCCTGTCAGCCAAGCTGTGATTTCGTTTCGGCAGTTTTCTATATAAATCAAATAGTTAACTACCAACCGAAACCATTTTGTCCACTAAGTTGAAAGCCCTGTCTCTAAAAAAATCCCGTGCGTTCCCCGCCCCTATAGGAAATGCCCTGGCACGATACAGTGCGTTACATGATTGAGAACCCTGCATCCTTTTGGGTGTATCAGATTTCGCTGTCTTTTTTACCTTCAGTGAAGAATGGGATCCCAGCAAACATACGGATTCAGAAGTTCGGATTCTTTTTTGGGATGTTATTCATATGCTGCTCGGCATCGAACCTTAACCGACCGGGATGGGGTGCGTGGATCTGTATCCCACGCCCCCTCCCTTTAGGGAGGGGTGGAGAGAGTGAGATCTGCTTATATGCCGTAAGCCTATACACACCAAGCCTTATAGCCAGAAATGCAGACGGCAGATGCAGATGTACCAGAATTTCTGCTCTGCGCGTAAGTTCTTGTAATAAAACAAAAGCAGATATCACCGCCCGGCAGATCTGCCGCAGATTCATCTGGCTTTTTCCTCATCATGATAAACCCAGCTCTGCGCATTCTCGACCTGACGCACACCGCCGGAGCCCTCATCCTTATAATGCGTGGGTAGGACAGCAATGGCTAAGGTCACAATCTCACCAGTATCTTCATCGATTTCATCTTGCCCCAGCTGCATGTTCTCAACGACCAGATAGCCATACTTGCTGCGCTCCGCCGTTTGTTTCGTCAGCGGGTGCGGGGTCTTCAGGCATTTGATATAGCCCTTGCCCATGAGAACGCTGATCCGCTTTTTGATAGTCGTCTGGCTGCCCAGCCCGTCAATATCCTCATACGCCTCACTGAAGCTCTCAATTGTGTAGAGCTTTTGATCAAACTGCGCATCCTCCAGCAGGCGTTGCAAAATCTGATCATGCTGACGATGACGTTCGGATTTGAGCTTATTGGAATAATCCTGGCGGATCAGCGGCTGCGTATCCGGATCGATCTCCGTCCAGACACCACCACGTTTGACAACATGCATGTTCACAATGCCGGGCCCATTACGCAGCTCGAAATGCAGGGAGCGCACATCCTCTGCCTCATCGGGGCGAAAGATCAGCATACCACTGGTGTAATAACTGCGCAGCGAACTGGCACCGCTCAAGGCCTGAAACGGGTCATCCTTGAACATGGCCTTGCTGATTTTCTTTGTGTGGTGGACGAGGATAATACCAGCGCGCGGGTTGATCATATCGCGCAGCATTTCCACGCGCTGCTGCAGGAAAAACAGCATGGCGTTGTTATCATTCTCGCCGAGATTGCCAAAGTCGGGCCCACCATCAAAGACATTGCGGATCGGATCAATGACGATAATATCTGGCGGCGCATCCGGAAATTTCTCATGGATTAGATCTTTAATGATCTCCAACCCATCATCATTTAGCAGGAGCTTTAATTGCGGCGTGATATGGATATTTTGCCCAGCTTTTTGAATGGCGTCCTCTGATAACCCCATTTTCTGCAGACGCTCGCGCAGATAATCATACTGGATTTCTGCCTGCAGCACGAACACTCGCAATGGCCTGGGCGGTGTGAATTTCAGAAACGGCTGCCCGGCGGCCATATGGGTCAGCAGCGAGAGAGTAAAATCACTCTTGCCCGATTTAGGGGCGCCGCCAATCACCAGCATTCCTGATGGCGTGAGCAGACGCGGGGCGATCAGATCATCCGGCATCGGGCTTTTATCGGCGATCAGCTCTGCCAGCGAGAAGGCTTCGTAGCGTTGCAGATGGATTTTTGATTGTGGTACAGAATTCAAAAAGGCCTGAATGTTAAGGCCGTCCTGCACCGCATTGGCGGCATCCCATTTCTCCGGCTTATCGGCGGGCGGGATGATGACCCGCAGGCTTCTGGGCTTTATGGATTGCAGTCCGGTTTTCAGATGCTCGACGTAATCTTGCCCGGCCTTATCATTGTCCGGCCAGATGATAATGTCCTTGCCAGCCAGTGGGCTGAAATCTGTTTTTGCCGGATCAAAATTTGCACCGCCCATGACGGTCGTGGCCGGAATGCCGAGATCAATCAGCACCTGCGCGCATTTTTCACCTTCTGTAATAATAACTGGGTCGGCGATGGCGATGCCGGGCAGATTATAGAGCGGCCTGATCTCCGGCATGGAATGCTTTCCGGTAACATGATCATAGGGCAAAAAAGTCTTTTTGCCGTCTGCTCCGTCTGTGCGTTTGACGGTGACCAGCGATTTTCCGGATACATCTGTGTATATCCATTCTCTGCGCTCCGGTGATACGGACGGCATAACCGGCGAGATTCCCAGCCAGTCCGCACAGGATCGCAACACCGCCGGAAAATCCAGCTGCGTATCCAGTCCTTTCACCGCCGCCCACAGGTCGAAAATATCGCCGCCGTGGCCGCTATCAAAATCATGCCATAGCCCGGCTTTATCACCGCTCATAGTAATTTTAAGGCTCTGGCCTTTTTCACCCTGCAAACTGCCTATTTGGAACTCTCGTTTCTGCTGTCTGCCGTTCGGGAACAGATGCCGCAACACCTCCGGCAGCCGCACCAACATCGCAGCCTTGATCTCATCACGGGACGGTAAATCGGGATCGTTATAATCCAAAGTTTTAAGGGGCATAATTATATCCTCCTTAAAATACTGGCTTGCGATTGGCGGCGAATATACTGTTCAGCTGCTTTTCATCAGCGATCATGACTGAGACTTCATAGTCATCCGTCCAGCGGTCGGCCAACATATTCGCCGGAACAAAATCATCCATATGCGCCACAAGAATGATCCAGCCCGGATTCGTTGATTTTGGCAGGCGCATATCACGAATATCTTCAATCCGATCATAAAGCCAGACAGGCCGTGGTGCGTTTTTGTATATACCGGCGGCGTATTCCGGATAGCAGGCAATGGTCAAAACTGGCTCTTCTATCGGAGCAAAAGGACTATCGGCAACGGGAACGGCTTTAATATTGCCTTCATGAATAATGCCGAAGAGCTTTTTATCACCACCAGCGCAAGACAGATCAGGACTCATGCCCAGAATGCGGGCAGCTTTATTTATTTTATCGATAATCATAATACACCTCCCGCTCTTTGAGGTGGAAATTGCCGCGTATCCTCAAACGCCTCGATATCGTCGCGCTTGTAAATCACCCGGCCGCCGATTTTATGATAACGCGGACCAGTACCCAGCCAGCGCCAACGCTCCAGCGTCCGTTTGGAAATCAGCCAGCGCTGAGCCAGTTCTTCCTGCGAAAAGAAAAGTTGTTCGCTCATTTCCGGCCCCCGTTCTGCTCGTCGAGCCATTGGAAGAAGGCCTGTTCATCAATCAGAACGCGGCGGCCTGCACGGCGAATGACTTTATCAAAGCCGTTCTCTTCGGCATAAAAGACCAGGTGGCGCAATCCCCCGATAGGTGGCCAGCTGTGATGTTTCGGCCATTCGGTGAGCGGGATAAACCGCCGCTGCAGGGGCGGTGATATTTCAAGTGTTTCGGACATTTTGCTTTCTCCTTTATTGGTGAGTGCCGCGCTGAATTGCACGACATGGAGAAAGCCTGAACGGTTTTATAATGAAGTGGTATGAGGCTAATTTAATCCAGCATGCCGGATTAAAAATAACCGGTCACAATAAATATGACTGATTGATATCCTTGATAATGTCTTGACGCTCCTCGACATCTGCGAAAGAGACCTGAAGATTTCTGGTCTCCGTTAGCATGCGGAGGATATGTTCAATATGCACAGCCTCCGCCTGATGGCGGGCCTTTATAAAAGCATCATATGCTTTTTTATACCGTTTGGGAAAAGGCCGGTCATTTTGGATCGTCATAATATAAGGCATAAGTTCTGCCTTTTTAATGAACGCCGGACAATCAAGATTGCTCTCGTTTTTAGGAAGTTTGTATTCCTTGTTAACGCTGTAATAGGCGTTCTTGATTTTGGTGTCACTGATATCCAGCCATTCCCCCAGCGCCTGCATCACCTGATTAAAGCTGCTGCCATAACCAACCAGAAGCGCCGCCAGCAGGCCAATCCGCTTATCGTCGATATAGGTTTTTGTCTTGGCTCTTAGATGATGAAGCGCACCTTCAAACAACCAGTCTATATCGGTGCCATGTTTCTTTTTCATGACATAGGCCACCGTTTTCAAGGAGCGGATAAAAACACCAAGGTCATGATCGCTGGATTCATAATCTTCTTTCATTTTATCAAATATCTGCGCCGTCATTTTGCCTCCCCAAAAATCTTATCATTCATGCTGGCGACCACTTTATGCGTGTGAGCCTCCGACAAATGTGCGTAGCGTTTGACCATCTGCAGCGTTTTGTGCCCCAACACTTCCGCAATCTCTGCCAGCGTTGCACCATTCATCGCCAGATAGGATGCGGCGCTGTGGCGCAGATCATGAAAACGGAAATCTGTAATTTTGGCATTGATCAGCGCATTCTCCCACGCGGTGCGGATATCAATCGGCTGGCATTTGGATTGGGACGGAAACACATACTCACATTTCTTATCCCGCTTTTTATAATGCGCCTTCATAATCTGGTGCGCATAACCGGCCAACGGAATAACACGCCGCTCCCCGTTCTTGGTTTCGTGCAAAATGATTGTGCCGCGCTCCAGATCGATATCCTTCCATTTCAAGCCGACAATTTCCATTTTTCGTGCGCCTGTGCTGAGCGCCATTACGACGATCTTATACAAATGCGGGTTTTCACTACTCTTGCAGGCTTTCAGCAGCTTCTTCCGTTCATCATCAGATAAGAACCGTACCCGGCCCCGTGGCTGTTTCAGCTTTGATATTTTGCGCACCGGATGAATTTCCAGCCATTCCCAATCATTAATCGCTATAGTGAATACATGGCTGAGTGCCGACACGTAACGGTTGGCCGTTGTCGGCCCGCGCGTGCGCCCGTATCTGCTTTTGCTGCCAACAAATTTATTCCGCGCGCTCACGATCAGGGCGGGGGTAATATCCGCCAGAGCATAGGCGCCAAGTTCCTGATCCCAGTAATCCAGATAATTGGTTACGTTTTTATTGCTGGCTTTCTTGTGGCTTAGAATTTCCTCGCGGTAACGTTTTATAGCATCGGACAGCGTGAATTTGCGTGCCTGGCTGGTTTTGAAATACCGGCCCTCCCGAATCGCCGCTTCCGTCTGTTGCACCCAGCGCCTGGCATCTGTCAGGCGCTCAAAGGTCGCAATTTCCTGCGGATGCCCTTTGATCCGTACTCTGGCGCGGTAGGATGTCGCGCCGCCGCTTAACTCTCTTTTCTCAATCGTCGCCATAATTCAAAATAGAACAAAACAAGTACATGCATCAAGCCATCAGTCACAAAAGATTGCAACTCTTATGCTTGTAGCATGAAAATATACAGGGGATACAGTGGCTTAGCCTTTGCATACAAAGGCATGGGACAATAAAAGGGACACTTTATCGTAAGTGATTGTAGTTGTTTGTTTCCTACTGTCCCGTGAGTGTCCCTTGGGGCTAAAAACAGAAAAGCGCCTTTCGGTGCCATCGACTTAAATAATTGAAATATAAAGTAAAAAATTGGTTGCGGGAGTAGGATTTGAACCTACGACCTTCAGGTTATGAGCCTGACGAGCTACCGGGCTGCTCCATCCCGCGCCACCAAATGTAAGAAAATTCAGCCTCAATCAACTGAATAGAGCCGTACCCTATACCCGTAGCTTTTAAAATGCAAGTTTAAATTCAGCTTTTCCTGAAAACGCCGACTATTTCTGTGTGGGTTGACCATATGAATTGATCGACCATGCCAAAGCGGGTGAAGTCATAGCCGCCCTCCACGAGTTTTGCGGCATCTCGGGCAAAGCTAACAGGACTACAAGAAACATAGATAATCAGCGGCACATCTGAGTTAGCCAAGATTTCACATTGCGTTTTTGCCCCCGCTCGCGGTGGGTCGAGCACGATCACCTCAAAACGATTAACTTCTGTCACCGATAAGGGTTCTTTAAATAGATCACGACGTTCGGTTTTACTGTGTCCCGCTTTGCGTAGCGCATTGACCGCTGCTTCATCGCCCTCATAGGCCATCACCTCATGCCCCGCTTGCAATAAGGCACCCGTAAAAGTGCCGTTGCCTGAGAATAAATCTGCAATATTTAAAGGCGTATCTGGCAGAGCCGCTAATACTTTAGAAATTAATGCATCCGCCCCTTGTTGAGACGGTTGCAAAAATGCCAAAGGTGGTAACGCCACACTTAACGGCCCCATCAATGTTCGGATCGGAGCCTTTTCAATCAGTAATTCAGGCTCTGCACGCTCTTTCTTACGCCAACTTATGCGGGTAATCGGGGTATTATGAATGATCTCGGCCACGGTCAACTTAACATCTAAATCAGGCTCCTTAGCCGCCCCTATTTGACCTGTTATCACGCAATCTATTTGCGCACCGATCTTTTGCAGGAATAAATCGATACCGTTTTTATCTTGCACCAACTCATCCAGATAGGGCTGTAAAGAGTCTTTGGCTTCTAATAGCGCAGGATCAAGCACCAAGCATTCTGTAATCGCCGTAATATAGTGTGAACGTTTTTGATGATAGCCAATCACCGCCTTACCATGCTGTTTTATGACCTTGAAACTCGCACGGCGGCGGGTTTGTGCCGAAATAAAAATAGGCTCTTCTATATACTCTGGTGTGAGATCATTAAATGAGAGCGAAGCCATGACCATCTCTTGTTTCCAAGAACGATAAAAGCTTTCAGACATATGCTGGAGCTGACACCCACCACATTGATTATAATGCGGACAAGGTGGCGTTGCACGGTGGGGAGACGCCTCAATAATATTATTAATAGAACCACGGAAGCTCTGGCCATCAGGCTGAGGTGTTAACGAAACCTCTAGCGTCTCATCAGGTAAGCCACCATCAACAAAGACTTTTTTGTCTTGATAAAGTGCTAACCCGTCGCCTTGCTGGCCTAAGGCTGTGACCTTTAATTGGGTCAAGCGGCTTTGTCGCCTTTAGCACGCTCAATGCCCTCTAAAATAAGTGCTTTTGCTTTTTCCTTATCACCCCAGCCTAGTATCTTAGACCATTTATTTTTCTCGAGATCTTTGTAATGAGCGAAGAAATGCTCAATCTTCTCACGTAAAATAGGGCGTAGATCTTCAATATCTTGAATATCATCATAATAAGGGTGAAGCTTTGGTGCTGGAGAGGCAATAATTTTCTCATCAACACCGCCATCATCTTCCATGAGCAATACACCAATTGGTTTTACAGGGATAACAGCCCCTGGCATAACTGATGTTTGGCCTATGACAAGACAATCAACAGGGTCGCCATCACCTGATAAAGTATGCGGTATAAAGCCGTAATTACCTGGGTAATACATTGATGTATGCAAAAAACGATCGACAAAAACCATGCCTGTTTCTTTGTCGATTTCATATTTAATTGGCTCACCGCCCATTGGATTTTCAATGACAACATTGACTTCTTCTGGTGGATTTTTACCTATTGCAAGTTTTGAGATACCCATTAATTTCTTCCTTATTAAAATTCTTATCTTGTGTGCTGCAACATTAATGAAATTTGGCCAAAAAGGTCAAGGCAATTATTCAATTTCTTCTTTAACGAGACGCATAAGGACAGACGATGTCCGCACGGGCACCAAAAATGAGTCCGTTTGGTTTTCTAAAGTAACTTTCTTGCCAACTTTGACACGGTATAAACCAAAGAGTGCAATACCCAAGAAAATCATGGCAATAGCTGGGAAGAAACTGGTTGAGCCAAACTGACTCATCACTAATGATACCAAAACCGGACCAAAACAAGCACCCACCCCATTGACTAAAATCATTGAGGAACTGGCCGAGAGCATTTGACTGGGCTTCAAACGATCATTGGTATAAGCAATGCTTAACCCATAAGTTGAAAAACACAAGCCGCCAAGCAATGTGGTCGCAAGCAACAAAATTGGGAAACTTTCTATGCCAATAAAAAAACATATGCTTGCAGAAATAGCGACCAGAATAGACACGCTGACCATCACAAAACTACGGCTTATATGATCGGATAGCCAACCAATCGGCACGGTTAAGGTAATACCACCAAAAACAAAGCTTGCCATGAATAATGATATTTGCGGAATGCTCATACCAACCATCGCCGCAAAAACAGGTGCTAAACCATAAATTGTGCCGCTGCCGAAGCCATTAAAGAACATACCAACCACACCCAAAGGCGATGTTTTATAAAGTGTCTTTAATGAAATAGGGTCTGGCGTTTCAATAACAGGGGCTGGGCGCTGGCTTAATGAAATAGGCAACAACGCTAAGGACACAATGACCGAGGTCAAAACAAATAATTCTAATTGCGCTGGGTCAGTGATATTCAATAAGAATTGCCCCAACATCATCCCACCATGGCTGGCCAATAGGTAAAGCGCCAATATAGACCCTCGGCTTTTATTATCAGCAGCCTGATTAAGCCAGCTTTCAATTACGATATAGAGACCTGCATAACAAAACCCTGTTACAGCCCGTGCCAAAAGCCACAACCAAGGCACAGGAAAAAGACCGTGCAATAAGACCGCCGTCGATGCTAAAGAAGCAAGGGCTGCAAACACACGAATATGGCCGACCCTCAACACTAATTTGGGGACAAAGAAATACCCACCCAAAAAGCCCAAATAATAAAAGGACATCAAGACACCAATGGTCAGGGTAGAAAACCCTTCAATGCCTGCACGCACACCTAGTAATGTACCTTGCAGACCATTTGCGATCATAATAAGCAAAATACCGAAAAACAGCGGCCAGTTATTGGATAAAGTTTTTGAAATCATAGTTTGGGATACGCTTTTTACAAAGCGAGGACAACCCCTTAAAATGAAAATTCTGTGATAATCGGCACGTGATCGGATGGCCTATCCCAACCACGTGGGTCAGTATAAATATTATGGCTCTTCAAGTTTTCTTTCAAAATGGGCGTTACCCAAATATGATCCAAGCGGCGGCCTCGGTTTGACGCTAACCAGTCTTTAGAACGATAAGACCACCAGCTATACAACTTTTGATCCTCTGGGACAAAATGACGCGCTGTATCAATCCAATTCATCGCCTTTTGCATCTCTGTTAATTTCTCGACCTCAATCGGTGTATGCGATACGACTTTGAGTAACTGCTTATGTGACCAGACATCATGTTCCAAGGGTGCAATATTAAAATCGCCTACCGCAATTACGGCCTCATCTTTCTTATGATGCTTTGGAAACCAATCCGTCAGCTCTTCGACAAAATTCAGCTTATGGTCAAATTTTTCATTCAGCGCACGATCAGGCTCATCCCCACCGGCTGGGATATATAAATTATGGATTGTTACTGGCTTACCATACCCTTTAGGTTCAAGGGTGACGGCAATATGCCGACAATCTTCCTTGCAAGCACGGTGATGGATATCTTGTTTCGTAAATGGTATTTTTGAGAGTATCGCTACCCCATTATAGCCCTTCATACCATGCATGTGGATATGCTTATACGGTGTGCCTTTAAAGGCATCATGCGGGAAATGCTCATCTGGTGTTTTTGTTTC
Source organism: Micavibrio sp. (assembly GCA_002699085.1). Lineage (GTDB taxonomy): Bacteria > Pseudomonadota > Alphaproteobacteria > Micavibrionales > UBA9664 > UBA9664. The sequence continues at coordinate 15,241 of PAAR01000031.1, read as the reverse complement.
TTGTAAGCACAACACATCAGGTTGATGGGAGTTTAAAAAATCTAATACGATCGGTGCGCGCAACCGCACAGAGTTAATATTCCAAGAAGCTATCTTCATAACTTAGTAACCTCTCGCATTTCTTGGTCAGTTTCAATCCATTTTTTTAAATGAGCTGGGCATTCTGGGATCGTCAGGGGCTCAGGGTGAATAGATTGAATGATCTGAGTCGTCGGCAATACCGCCTTATCACGGCGGCTATAGAAATTACCCTTTACCAAAGCAATAGCGGCGACAGCACCCGCCTTGTCACCCTTGTTAAGGATAAAACGCTGCTCGATATACAGCCATTTTTCATCCCACCATATAATCTTTGAACTCAATCGATAGGACATCCAAGGATCAAGCGATAAGCGGTATCGGATTGTAGCAGAAGCCAGAATAGGCACAGCCTTTTCTTCACGCATCACTTTTAAAAAGCCAGAGCGTAAGATCATATCCAACCGCCCCAAATCCATAATTGTCAAATAGCGCCCATTATTCATATGGAAGTTACTATCCAAATCATTCGGCAAAACAGTTAAATCAAGATGCGCCTCTTCTTCTGGTAACCGCAATTTCGGCTTAAACAGACTCAGGATAAAAACATATAAAACACGGAAAATGAGATTCATAAAATGATGATAGCGGGATCATGTATAAATGTCATTATAACATCTAACGCCATTTACCCGACTTGTTCGGATAATCTATGGATTGCAGGCTTATTGATCCACATATTGAAATACATCCAAATGATAGCCGCAGAAAATCTAAAAACTGGGCTATATAAATTTTCCATGATAGATTTGTAATATGCGTTATTTGTTTTTATTATTGTTATTTATTACAACGGCTGCACAGGCTGAAACTTACGTTTTAAGCATATCAGAGCAACAAAAACCAAACACAGCACATTATTTTTCTTTTAATAATGAAATGAACAGTAAGATTGAGCCTATAACGCTATTTAAAGGCACTGAAAATGAAGCTATAGGTGGTGTTCTTTTTGAAAATGACGATATAAAGATAGGTCTTAAGAAACACGGCCAATATCTTTCAACTACACCAGAAGGCTGGCAAAGTTTTTATATGCCCATTACAAAAATAGAAAATGAGCTTATTACCTTTTATGTGCCGCACCCTTCTATTTTAAATGATGATATGAATACAACTGTATGGCGACCTGCTAACAAAGAATTAGGATCGGTTATGATCTCTGCTAAAAAAGTTGAATAACTTTTAATCTTCTAAGACTGACGCCAATTTCATCGCCAAGCCCGTTGAGCCATCGACTTTCAACTTGCCCATCATAAACGCCATATTAGGGTCTTGCGTCCCTGTGAGGATACCCTCAAAAACTGATAATTTAGCGCGCATTTTTACATCGTAATCATCGGTCTCGGTTTCCTCAATCTCATACGGCACTTCATGGGTATTGATAAGGATTTTACCTTCATCCTCAATTTCAAAGACAATGCGCTTATCCTTAATACCCGCAAATTGCATTTTTTGTCTAACTTGATTGATAAGAGATTCTGAGATCATTATTTACTCCTTAGAACTGTTCTGCTTTGAGTGCCATCATCGTATCAGCACCAGCCATTAACATCTTAAATCGTGCATCGGCCTCAGGCAGCACACGGCTCATAAAAAATTGTGCGGTTTTGATTTTAGCATCATAAAATTCTTTATCGCCTTCACCAGATTGTAATTTTTGCTGCGCCACTTTTGCCATTCTTGCCCACATATAAGCGAGTGCCGTTAGTGCGAACATCCGTAGATAATCAGAAGATGCCGCACCTGCTTCTAAAGGATTCTTGAGACCTTTTTGTGCAACAGTTGCGGTGGCTTGTTGTAGTTTCATAAAGGCTTTAGCGAGTGGCATTACAAATTCAGCCATTTCTGCATCAGCCTGATGCGCTTCAATAAAATCATTGACTGGATGGAAGAAGCGGCGCAGCAAACGACCCATATGCTGACCCATTTTACGGCCCACAAGATCAAGCGCTTGGATACCGTTTGTGCCTTCATAGATCATCGCAATACGCGCATCACGCATATATTGCTCGACACCATATTCTTGAATAAAGCCAGCACCGCCATGAACTTGCACTGCATGAGAGGCAATTTCCAAGCCCATATCTGTTTGATAGGCTTTTAAAATTGGAGTCATTAAGGCCACAAGATCATCGGCAGCCTGCTTCTCAGTTTCATTTTCGCTCTTTAATGAGATATCAAGATTCATACTCGTCCAAAAAGACAACGCACGGCAGCCTTCAATAATTGATTTACTGGTCAGCAACATACGGCGCACATCTGGGTGCACAATAATCGGGTCGGCTGGCTTATCTGGGAATTTTGTGCCGTCGAGTGAGCGCATTTGCAAACGATCCTTCGCATAAGCCAAACCGTTCTGATAGGCCACTTCGGCAATACCTAACCCTTGCATGGCCACACCAAGACGTGCAGCATTCATCATCGCAAACATTGCGCGTAGACCTTTGTGCGGTTCACCTACGAGCCAGCCTTGCGCGCCATCAAAATTCATCACACAGGTGGAGTTGGCATGAATGCCCATTTTATGCTCGATTGAACCACAAATAAGTTTATTGCGCGCGCCTAAAGAACCATCTTCTTTTGGTAAAAACTTCGGCACAACGAAAAGCGATATACCCTTCACGCCTTCTGGTGCATCGGGCAGCCTCGCCAATACCAGATGCACAATATTTTCGACCATATCGTGCTCGCCTGCCGAAATATATATTTTAGACCCTGAAATTGCATAAGAGCCGTCTTTATTATCATCGGCTTTTGTGCGGATCAATCCTAAATCTGTCCCACAATGTGGTTCGGTCAAATTCATTGTGCCTGACCATTCACCCGATACAATTTTCGGCAAATATAGTGCTTTTTGTTCTTCCGTACCGTAAAGATGGATCGCCTCATAAGCACCTTGCGAAAGCCCTGGATACATCCCAAAACTCATATTAGACGAGCAGATCATTTCTTGCATAACTGTGTTCACAAGCACTGGCATACCTGATCCGCCATATTCTGGATCAGCCGAAATCCCCGTCCAGCCACCTTGGATAAATGTTTGATAGGCTTCTTTGAAACCTTTAGGTGTGGTTACCGAGCCATCATCATGGCGCGTGCAGCCTTCTTGATCGCCAGACATATTGAGCGGGAACAAAACATCTTGGCAAATTTTTGCGCCCTCTTCCATAACCGCATCAATAAGGTCAACACCTGCTTCTTCATAACCGGGCAATTTGCTTAATTGCTCGACATCAAGAACGTCTTTTAAGACAAAACGCATATCATTGAGGGGGGCTTGGTATACAGGCATAAATTATTACTCCAAAAATTTTTATTAAATATACCATGAAATGGTTAATAAAAAAGTCTGTACAATGTGCAGTGCAAAATTGGTTATTTTTGCTTTTCTTTCATCTCTGCCAGAAGAGTTAACACAGCCTCACGATTGCTGCCTTCTTTATTATCTATGGCATCTTTGATTTGATTTTTGACTTGTTCTAAGCGCATCGCACGTTCCATCGCCTCAACAGTCTCTGGCCCAAGCTCTTGGCGTGTCTGGCGAAATTGCGCCATAGCCTTTTCAACAGCCGCTTCCTTACCCGTCAAGGCAGGCTCTTGTCCTGATTTTTTCTTGTCTTTATCTTTTTTACCGAATAACCACATGGATCAATTATAGCAAGATTTATGCCACTGCGCATCTGGAATTTAAAGCCTTCTATCTTTATTGACAGTCCGCAGCACAATGCGTACTAATGAGAAGAAGATTAACTGCACCCGTAGCTCAGCTGGATAGAGCGTTGGTTTCCGGTACCAGAGGCCACAGGTTCGAATCCTGTCGGGTGCGCCAATAATAACATGCCTCCGCAAGGGGGCTTTTTATTATTGATGGTTGATAAGCATTCGAACCGAAAAAAGGTTCGACGGCCAATCATTCATTAAGGCGAGCAAGCGTGCATGCGAGCATATAAAAAAAAGAGTATGATGCAGACGCGGCGAGCTTGCGAGCCAATCCTGTTTGTCGGGTGCACCAGCTTATTAGTACCCAAGAGCTCCCTCTAATTCTATACCCCCAGCCTCACGCCAAACAAAATCAACATCTTCATCCCACCATTCTTGCCACGTGCTTTTTTTATCATTATTTGTAACTCCATGTCCAAAAACATCCTCAGGCTTAGGGCAACCATCAATACCAATAAAAGCAGACATTTGAGAAAATACCTTATCTGAATTTTCAAATACATCCTCAAACCTTACTGTTAGTACCTCTGGCGTATGCACCCACTTAAGAAATCCCTTATAATGATCCGGGACACTCATATTAAACATCTTTCCTTGGATTAGCTCTTTTAAGCTATCCGTTGAAACTTCGATGTCTGGGTTTTGTTTGTTTCTATGTCGCATCCAACTCACAGCCACATTTCTAGGATGCCTAATGATGTGAATCATCTTGTGCTCTCCAACTATCAGTCTCTGGCGTAAATTATTTGTATAAGAAACATGGCAGTGCATGAAATGTCCATTATCATGCGCCATTATGTCTTTAATTAGTTTTATACTCGTAGTTTTTAGCGTGGCTTTAGGGTGTCTTTTAATTAGCGTGCCCCCAACTTGACTAAGCCCAATTGCCTTGGCATATATAGTCAAAATATGGGTACCTGTTTTAGAACAGCCATTACAAAGTATCATAAATATCCCCTTTAGGTAGGGATGCCGCATCCTTAATATCATAAGAATAACCTAGATACTCAAAATCTTTTTTATAATAACCAGCCACTAATGACAGCATCTTTTCATCCCAAGAAGTCAAAAAGTCATCACTGTAATTCTTAGATATTGTTTTATTTATTTTAGGAAGTATTACTCCACTTTTTCCCGATAAATAGAAATACAACTTAGAGAAGTCTTGTTGCAAATATTCGAAACGTCCAATAGAATCAACTACTTCCAATCCATTTTCATCTAATAGCCATCTTGTTTGATGTTTAAAATGGCCGAAATCATATTTTTCAAAGCCCTTGTCCATAACAAAGTTCTGGAAGTTTAGTTTATATTCTTCACGCAGCTTTCGCCTGTTTTGTGTGAAACTAGTTTGCGCAACATCACTCACTTCAGATAAATGATAAAAAGAAGACATTAATCTTTTATAAGGATTTCTCACGAAGCAAAATGAAAAAATATCTTCAGGAAATTCCTTCCCTCTCTTTCTATATTGCTTCCTTTGAATATCAATTGTTGAATGTTTTATATCGATAAGATTAGGAACATCCTCTAAAGCTTTCCTAACAGATTTCCCCGCTGTCTTAGGGATATGTATAAATACAGGTGTCTTCAAGTCAGCCCCTCAGAATACTTCATTATAGTGTTTATCCAATTAATTGTTGTGTATTGCTCAATATCTTTTCGTAGCATTAATTTATCTCTTAAGGCTAAAGGTTTTTGGCGTAGCCGTAAAATATGCTCAGTTAATTTTTCTATTTCCGCAATATGCCACTTTGTATCATATTTATACGTATGACAACCTGATGTAATAGTAGCCACATATTTCACCATCCCTGCGTTCTCACACCCCACCACAGGCACACCCAAACTCAGTGCTTCAAGAACAGGCACAGGGCCACTTTCTCCACGACTCGTCACAATTAATAAGTCAAATCCTGCGTATATTTTCGGATAATCTGTATATTTAATATCCTTATCTCTTTGATAATAGTGGCAATCAATACCATAGGTATCAAATAATTTAACCTGTTCTTCCCAGTTTTGACCTAAAATATGTATCTTGAATTTCACATCAAGGGCTTTTAATCTCAGGGACAAATTCAAAAGATGATCCCCCCCTTTAATATACCCTTTTGGCGATGCTTTTATACTGCTATTTAAAAGGCTCTCATCAGTCGTCCCATAAGCACGCCCGACAAAACCAATATTTAACACATTCTCTTTATCACTATTTTTTTTATCTTTTATGTACTCCTCTGAAAAGACTTCATGATCGTAACCAATCGGGCAAAATGAGAAATTATTTTTATTCCCTATGTTTGACATTTGCCTATAACAGTCGTCAAAAGGACACACGCCAACAACTCTTGCTACATCACTTAATTTTATCGTGCTGTTATACGCATCAAATTGATAAATAGGGTCGGGACATATGCCGTGGTGAATCACAACAGAGCGTTTCTTTAGCTTATCTAATGTTATCTGATTTTCTATCTTGTTGATCGCAGAAACAAATTTGCTCGTGACATCTTCAGGTTCAATACCTTCAATGAAATCAAGATAAGCCACATATTCTTGAGGACGCATCCAAACATAGGTTTTTGCTGACGCCAAAGGGAACTCTGAAAATACACAGCCTCTACCTTCAAACCGCTTAACAAGGTCTGAAAACAAATAGCTAGGATCAAAACAAACGATATTTATATCAGACATACTCTTCCAAAAACTTACTTATATTTAATAGCTTACCCTTTATAGTCGACGACGAAAAATGCTCTTTCTTATTATTGCTTAAATAACTAATGCTATGCTTCTTTAACAAGACAGTGTCATAATAATCAATAGTTCTTTTGTAATCTCTATAATACGTAGTTTTCGGCTGTAATTCACTCAATTCTTCAATCTCAAAATAATTCAGTGCGATATTAAAGGAACGAATTTTTCTCTCAAACCACTCCGGAATGATGTTGGAACGCTTATCAAATATATTAATGATCTTAGGAAGCTGCCTATAAAACATAAAAGCTTCCCAAATTTTCGCATAACTCACTGGCAACAATACATTTAAAACATCCGGCAACGAACTAAGTTTTTCTTTCACAAAAACAATATCCTCTACACTTGGTCCGTCTGTAAAACCTATAACGCTTTTATCAGCAAAGTCTGCTTCCGATATAAAAACGCTTTCTAGAGAATTATGTTTTATACACGCACAAACAAAGGAATCGAAAGACCCTATTGCTATAGTCTCTCTATTAATTTCTAATTTTTCCCAATTTACCAGCACAGAGACATTTGCATTAACATACGCATATTCATAGAATAACGCTCCCCATATTTTCTGGATTGAATCGCTCAAAATAATTTGCGCTCTTAACTTTTCTTTTCTTTTAACTTGCATTCTTTTTCTTATTCAAATGGGCATCTCTAAAGAAACCCCTTGGGTCTTTTAGAAGTTTTTTTATTTTTCTTGTAGGCAATATATAAGAAATTTTTCTGTAAACATAAAAACTGTTCAAAAAAGAGGCTTTACCCAGAAGATTCTCACCTCTCTTTCCTACGGCTGCGTTTTCAAATAAAGGTAGAAATTTTAATTCAGCCGTTTGTGCGGAATAAAGAAGGTTTTTCGCATGAGTCATAAACGCATAAAAAGCTTTATTCTCAGTGTCTGACAACGCTAATCTTTCTGATGTATTGAGTATATTAACGATATCATCGACAGAAGAAAATTCTTTAGTAAAACCTTTTGAAGAATAAAAAGCATTCTTATGAATTAAAACTGGCTTTTTATGCCATAGCGCTTCAAGTCCTGCCTGAGAGCATAATGACAGGACACAATCGGACTGTTTCAACATTGCTTCAAAAGGATACCTATCTGTGATTTCAACTCTACTCACTAAATGATCCGGTAAATTAATTCTATAATTCGTCAATTCATTATAAGTAATCTTATCCTTTAACGCTAATTTACGGGCTTCATAAGGGTGGGTTTTAATCAAAATGTTATATGTGGTCTTTTCCAGAATTTCTTTAATCGCACTCTTATAAAAATAGATGCTCCCCAAAGAATCGGCATGGCTCTCAATCAAAGAAAAATCATTAGAGACCTGACATACAAGAAGTACTGTCTTAGATTTATTGTCAAAAAAAGATCTATAAGCCATATTCTCTTTTTTTACATTTCTATTCTGACTATCCACAAACATCCTGTTAACTTGTATTTCATTTATCTTCGTATCCTCTGGTACAGGCAAAGAAAGCGGATTAGCCGACTGAATTGATTGTGTTGTCTGTTCAATATAATAATCTTTTCCTGTGAAGAAATGCTCCATCACATAGACAGTAATGTCAAATCTATCGGCCATTAGTGCTGCTGTCTTTGTGTAAATATATGAATTAGAAAAAATAAATAAATACTTATATTTTGCGTGATTTTTTTTAAAAAACTCTTCCCAGTATTCTAACCATAAACAGGCAGCAGCCAGCCCATCTACCAAAAGATCAGCATCGCTTTTTAAGAGCTTCTGAAAAACTATAGTATCATTATTATCTGTACACTGATCATACCACGCTTTTTTTGATATGGCGCGGAGCAGCACCTCAGCTTTTGCAAAAGAAAAGAGATTCAAGCCGTCAATATCATTATCCAGCCAATATGAAAGCGGTTGTTTGTTAATTTTATTTTTATATTTACTAAGCTGTCTAGCATGGCTCTTATAGTTACCATAGGCCGTCTTTAACTTATCATATTTACTAAAATGATACCGATAAGTGTAGTTACACATATTAATTGTTCTAAACAATTCTGGAAAATTCTTAGAATGAAAATTTATATTATCGATAAACAATATACTCATAGGGCTACCTTTTAATAGAAACTAAGATTAAAATGATGTAATCTCAACCTATAATTTCAATTAAGTAACGAGAAAAAATGAAAAAAGAACTAAGAGAACTTACTGGCTAAGCTATGATAGCGGTGACATAGAGAAGTTAAAACACTTCTTCCCTAAAGAATGGGATGTACATGAAGGCTTTGACGGCACATTAGGTCGTGAGTTTATCCCGAACAGGTTCTAATCTACTTCATCACAGGTATAGGTGCATGACCATGGCCGTATTGATAGACCGAACATTTTAATACTGCATTTGAAAAAGGCTTACCCCAATTTAGGTGTACCGAGGCCATTCGCATAAGCGGTGTAATCTGCTTTGTGGCCGCAATTATACGCAAAACGCTGGTCATTTGGCATGCGGTGATGAAGCATATCTGTCGCCAAATGGTGAAGCGCTGCACGCCCTTGATCATTTGTAGCAACACGAACACGACCCTTTAACCAATTTGCTTCTTCAGGATGTGGCAAACCGCTTACAGGAATGCGCGCTTCATCAACATTTCCTTGCTCAGTTATTTGTGACCAATGCAATTGAAGAGACCCTGCACAACAAGACATCCCACCAACAGCAATAAAATCTATCTTGCTGCCACGGATAATCGTTTCAGGCTTAAAGCCCCATTTGGTGTCATTATTCACTCTTACCAAAGGGCAAATCATTGCTACCATAAAATCAGGATCCAATGTGTGTTCTGGATTTGGATGACCCCATAGCATGTACATAAGTTTACGACCTTGTGAATCTTCTTTAATCAAAGGGTTTGACGGGTCATCTAATCGACGCCAATGAATATCTTTCGTTACTTGCAAAAGTTGCGCTGTCATACCTGCAGGTAAAGCAGGATGCGTATAAATATTCTTTGCGGCGGCTGCCACATCCGAGGTAACAGGGATAATCGCATCAATACGGGGCATTACTAAATCAGTCACTCTTATATCTCCTTATTTTACTCATTTTAATAAACAGTTTTCAAGATTATGTCAAGGCTGGTGCAAATAAGGCCGCCATATCGACATTTTTCCTTTTGCCAAGAGTATTGTCTAATTCGGTATTTGGTTTTCCGTTACCCAGATCAGCAACAGTGATTGTCGCCTCAACTACTTTTAAACCCGCATCATCGCCATCTTTGCCATTTGCTTTTGAAAAGTCTGGTACACAACCGCAACCTGCGTGATGCACATGGCCCGGCCCATAAGAAGATCTACGATTTACAATATCTTCTAGCTCTTTTGCTGTTGTTGTCTTCTTAGACCAGCCCTTATTTTCTATATTTTTTACCTCAGTCGCAACAGCTTCAGCGTCTCTAGCTATCTCTTCTGCGGTGTAGCTTTGGGTCACGACACTACCATCCCCTTGACGTATTGTGATTGTGACGCTGCCATCTTCGTTAAAAGATGTTCTTCTATTTGCATCACTATTCTTATTAACTGCAGCATTTAGCTCGGCAATCTGATCCGAACTCATGGCTTTTGGTTTTGGAAAACAATTACATATTGGTCCGCAGTCTGGTTTTATTGGCTCTGGTGCAGCTTCAAAATCATCCAGCTTTTCTGGTAAAGGTTCTTTTAACTTTTGTTCGTCTGGTTTATCAGGGTCTAGATTAGGCTGCCCTTTAATTTCTTCGACTAGCTTAGTAATGGCATCTCGCTCCTCTTGTGGTAGATCATCAGGCAAGCGTGCTTCAATCTCAACAATAATTTGGTCGATCTCTTTTGGTGATGGGGGCGGTGTTTGCGCCAGTTTTTCTACATAAACAAACAAGGCTTTATCGCTAGCCGTTGGGCGCTCAGGGAGGGCTGGCAACGCTTCTTTCAATTGCATCACAAGAGGTGAAATATTTATTGGTGCGCTTGTCATCGGAACTATTTTTGAAAAATTAATCGGTGCAGAGCGGATTACATTATCAGCTGAAATTGGTGAGGCTTTTTGCGCATAACGCACTGCTTCAGGCATAGGTCTTGCTGAGATTTCATTAGAAACGCTTTGCTTAACAATGGCCGAGACAATTGGGCTGATATTCGATATTTGTACACCTTGGGATATTGCTGTCGTACTCACCTCATTAAGTGTCATCGTCGCTTGAATAAATGTATTGATGACAGGGGCCATACCCTCTATGGCGACCAATTTTTGTACTTTTTCTAATAATGTGGGAGATAAAGATTTTTGGCCTTCTTGGACACTCATTAACGCTTCTATAGTAGACTCAATTGTGACACGCCTCTGCTCATCCAATTCAGGATTTTGTAACACTTGTTGCAAAGTCTCCATTACCATAGACATTGATTGCTGTTGTTGCTGCGCAGCCACTTCTATAGACTGACGCAAAACAGCCGTTTTTTGAACTGCCTCAAAGCGCTGGCTAAACTGCGCGCCAACGCCAAAATGCTGAGCTGTAACTGTCATAAGCTGCATTGTCGCCAAAATAACAGCGGGTGATAAAATAGCGTTCATCTGTATGGACTGGTCATCACCGCCTACTTCCAGAGCATCCAGCACTTCCTCTATTAGGATGCTAGCACGCACTTGCATAGCGGCTTTTAATGTTGGCGTATCAGCATGTAAAACCATCTGGCGAAGTTCGGCCATATCAACAATCAACTTGGACAATGTTTCTACTTGCTCAACAGGTAACGGCCCTTCAATAATTGTCTCGGCAGCCAAGATACTTTGGGCAAAATCTTGAACATTGACGATGTCCGCGCCAAAAGTTTCTAATAATTGAATATCAAGGCGTACATCATTATCATTGGCCCAAATATCCGCCTCATTTTCAATCGCTGATGCTTCTAAAACCAATGTTTTGACATTGCCAATTAAGGCCATAAGCCCTGCATCATTGACCTTAGAATTAACCGTGCCGCCCATTGTATATTGGCTAGCACGGTGCGAACCATTAAGATCAACAAGCTGGCGTGCTTTTGAACCATTGCCTTGATTACTATGGGTAAAGCCAATTTCTAAGCGATCTTTATAAAGAACTGCGGGTAAACTCATGACGCCACCCCTTGTTGCTTAAAGCTAAAGGTAACATCTAAATTGCGTAAATTAGTCTCTTTTGCGTAATCGGCAATCCAGCGGATCATGTGATTAAAAAACATATCTTGCTCGGCCTTCATATAGCTAGGTAATTGCGCACTAAACTGCTCAATAATCGTGGAAACAGCCGTCACAAGGTTACCCTGTACCTGAATATTTGGTGATATATTATGACGCGCAATGTAATCAAGGATTTTGTCAATAGCTGCCTGTGTTTGAGCGTCCATCTCCATGTCCCATATATAGATGGTTGCAGCTTCTTTTGGTTCAGTGACGGGTCTTTCTAAAATATTTACAGACATATCTTTTCCTTAAAGAGTTTTTATGGTTTTTGCAATTTTATTGTGGCGTAAAACAACGACTAGCATTAGCGATCGCCTCAAATAAAGACATGTCACTCATATCGTTCCCCATAAAAAACATGCAATGTGTCACAAAGGCCGCCAAACCGAGTGCCACAAAGCCTGCTGAGGCTGCAGGTTTTTTATAGCCCCCACAAGCTACAAAGATGGTTGTTGCTAGACCTAAGCCAACCGCCATACCAGCCACTGGTGTAATCGCTAAACCTACGGCAGCCGCCACAAACGGTGTCGCCGCAGCAGCCGTAAAGCACATTGCTAAATGACCGCCAAACCCCACGCCACAATGAGCGATCGTTTTAATATTGTTATTCATGTAAATAATCCTTCTTCGTTTAATTTTTCAAAAAATAAAATTAAGCGAAGAGAGGCGGCGCACGGCTATGTGCGATAGTCGTGGTTTTTTGAATTATCACGCTATCAAAGGAAGGATCAAATATCTCGAAAGGCTCTGATAATGGTACAAAAAGTGTAGCAACTGGTGTTAGAAGCTGCTGATGTGAGACAATTGTTGCTGGACAGCTATCTGGCTGTTGTTCGTCATCAGCATCAGCACTACCTTTATTCCCCTCCTCAGGGGCTTGTTCTTGGTCAATATAGATTGTTTTTTGACTAACGCCTGAACAAATAACAATGGCAATTTTACCATTTTCATCGACGCTACTCATAAAGCCTTTCGGCACCATAGAAGTCATGGTGAAAGCAAAGGCAACGATCAATAAGACAAAACAACGTATCGACATAGACCTATTTAATCACAAAGGAAAGATTTGTCCACTTAAACAAAATGATCGATCACCAAAGCACCGAAAATAGCAAAGAGATAGAAAATGGAATAAGCGAACATCAGCTTGGCTTGCTTAAACCCTTGTTTTTCTTTCAGTACATTGACATTGCTCAAAATAAAAAAGCCGTTCAGGATGAGCGCTGTAATCCCATATATAAGACCCGCATAACCGAGTACAAACGGCAATAAAGTAATAGCCGTTAAAACAAGCGTATATATAAGCATCTGCCATTTTGTATGCGCCGCCCCATGCGTCACAGGTAGCATCGGCAGTTTAGCCTTTGTGAAATCATCATTGGAATACAAAGCCAACGCCCAAAAATGCGGCGGCGTCCACATAAAGATAATCAAAAATAACAATACAGGGTAAAGCGTTACATCACCAGTGACAGCCGCCCAACCAATCATCGGTGGGAATGCACCCGCTGCGCCACCGATCACAATATTTTGTGAGGTAGAACGCTTCAACCACATTGTATAAATCACTGAATAAAAGAAATTAGCAAACGCAAGTAAGCCAGCTGCCACCCAATTTGTCGCCATTCCCATGAGCATTACTGAGAATAAACTCACCACTACAGCAAAGCCTAATGCTTCAGCAGATGGGACTTTACCCGAAGGAATAGGGCGGTTTTTTGTACGCTTCATTTGCGCATCAATATCTCGGTCATACCACATATTAAAGGCACCAGCGGCCCCTGCACCAAAACTTAGCGATAAAATGGCAATAGCCGCCACCAAAGGATGCATTGAGAATACACCAGGGGCGAGTAGCATACCGCATATACCTGTAAAAATAACAAGGCTCATCACCCGTGGTTTTAACAGGTCGAAATAGTCTTTAATGCGTGTGTCATCATTACTGATTTTAGAAACTATGTTCATTGCCGTCAGAGACTATATCTCAAGCGTCAAGATTTCAAGGTTATTTGGATAAGGCTCTAAATAAGTTTGACGAGTCGTACGCCCTGCTAAATAACGTGCCATCTGCAAGACACCGCCATGACAGATAATCACTGCTTCGTTTTTGCCGTCTGGATTAACCGCCAACACGTCTATGACTTTGTTAATACCCTCAGATACACGTTGCTGGAAAGCCTCTAAAGTTTCTCCACCTTCGATACCTTTATAAGATGGCTGAACCGTCCACGGATCTTTAAACCATGGCTGCAGCTCTTCATCTGTCCATAGATCATCCCAACGATATCCTTCAAAAGGTTTAAGGCAGTGTTCACGCATGGATATCATCTGCCTAATTTTTGGCCGTTGCACTGCTTTCTTAAGAGAGAGCAGTGACAACGCTGTATGCATAGCACGGGCGTAATCAGAGGAAAACCATAACGACCTATCAGGCGAAGGCAACTTATCTGCGCATGGCATTAATTCACATAAATTTGTCTGCTGGAAATCAACCGTCGGGCCGTACACAACACCATTATCCTCAACGCGTATATGGCGAACAAAATGTAACTTTATGAGCGGTATAGACATGAAAGTAGCTATGCCCGAAGCAATAATTTATGTCAAGAAAAAACCCCGCTTTGAGGCGGGGCTTTTAATTATTTTACCGTTGGTTGTTCATCGAACTGGTGGAACGGTGGTGGAGAACTTACTGTCCACTCTAAAGTCATCACATCTTTATCGACGTTCCAGTAGTTAGCACCAACACGTTTCCCAAACATCAATGTGTAGAACACAATGAACACGAATAAGATAACGCTTACACCTGTTAGATAACCACCAAAAGATGACACCATATTCCAACCTGCATAGGCATCTGGATAATCAATATAACGACGTGGCATACCCTGAAGACCTAAGAAATGCTGAGGGAAGAAGATTAAGTTCACACCAAAAAACGTGATCCAGAAATGAATCTTACCTAAAAGCTCAGGATATTGACGGCCTGACATTTTACCAATCCAGTAGTAAAAACCTGCGAATAAAGCAAAGACCGCACCAAGTGATAAAACATAATGGAAATGCGCCACAACATAGTAGGTGTCATGGAGAACAACATCCATACCCGCATTGGCCAACACAACCCCTGTTACACCACCCACAGTGAAAAGGAAAATAAAGCCAATAGCCCAAAGCATAGGTGTTTTAAATTCGATCGAACCGCCCCACATTGTGGCAATCCATGAGAAAATTTTGATCCCTGTAGGCACAGCAATAATTAAAGTTGCAGCTGTAAAATATGCACGCATATCGACACTGATGCCTGTTGTGTACATGTGGTGCGCCCATACGATAAAGCCGACAAAGCCAATAGATACCATCGCATAAGCCATTCCTAAATAACCAAAAATTGGCTTACGAGAGAAAGTTGATACGATATGAGAGATAATACCAAAAGCTGGTAGAATCATAATATACA
>PAAR01000018.1 GCA_002699085.1 Micavibrio sp. | reverse complement strand
TTTGTTCCGCCACCTGAGCCAGTACAATTCCATAGATAGTTAGTGGCGTTGTCGGCAACATCAGATAATGACCCAGCTGTACAGGCATTCGTGGCTACGCCACATGCGCCGTTTACTGCAACAACGGCTAAACTAGCAGAGCAACTAGAGTTGCCGCCACCATGTTCACCAGTACATGTCCATGACCATGGGCCAGAGCCTGATACGGCAGAGGCTGAACCTGCGCTACATAGGCCTGAGGAGGGTGCTGACGAAACGCTTGTGCCGTTAGCTGGTCCACAACCGCCTGCCACAATTGGGGCACAGTTTGGCGGTGTTGTAATGGATGAACTAACACTTGTTGTGCCACCTGTGTCATTGCTTGATTTATAAATAGTGGTACGTTCACCTGCTGAAATAAGAGCTTGTCCAGATGGACAGCTTGTGACAGATGTCCTTGCTTGCCACTGACAGTTTGAGCCTGTGAATGACCAGTTCGAATAGACTGGGGCAGAAGGGACAGGTGGTGTGGCTGAGGCATTGGCAAAGCTGCTCACAGCCTCATTACGGCTGTAATTATATTGACCACCTGTGTTTGACCATGTCGAGGCGTTATAGCCAGAGGGTTTGATCTGTGAACAGGCCACAACGGCTGTCTGCACACGATTACAGTTAATTGCATAGGCTTCAGGGGCACCGTAACGTATATAGGTGTCACCTGTACCATCTTGGGGCTGAGAGATATATTTCTTCTGTCTGTAGGTCACCACACCACTATAGGCTGGATAGCTTTTCAGACCCGCCTTGTTACCAGAGCCTGTTGAGATCGTGTCAGACACGTTGCTATCACCCGTGCCACCACATGCAGTGGTCAGGATCTTCCATTCGGTCTCATCTTGTAAGCTCTCATCAAGCGCATTGTCATTGGCGGCTAAGACTTGGCCTTCACCACAGGTATCAAAGTTAGAGGCGGCTGCTTGTTCGTCTTCATCAATACTGCCATCACCATTCAGATCAACAGCTTGTGTGCCTTCTACTTCACGACAATCAATGTTAGAGAGCTGATCCCCTAAAGCGCCTTCAAGCGCCCCAGTAGAGGCCGAGCCACCCCCCGCAAAAGTACCAGCCCCGACAATATTAGAATTAGACAGGGCGTTCCCCGCCAAAGCGGCATCAGCCACTAATTGATCGGCATTAGAGCAGTTTGAGCTGACAAGCTCTGTGTTGGTAACATTCTTAGAGATCGTCCCATCGGCTAATTGGCTGTATTCTACTAATTCACGATAAAGCGTTGTCCCGTCTTCACTTGCGTCCTGACAGGCTTCATTACGATATTCATAGCCCTGTGTTGTGGCGACTTGTTCCGAAGCTTTCATAATACCAGCAAATACCACCACAGGCGCACCCACAGGAATATTAACCACTTCAGAGCCACAATCTGCCGCATCAGGGATGGCTATCTGCGTGCCGTCAACCATCTGTATCCGTAATCCGTCATAATAGCCAATCTGATTGGGCGATAGACCGGCCACATTGGATAAAATACGCTCACCCGCATTACGGCCTAAGCCTTTAGCAACAAATACATCATTGGCATCACGATTATTCATCCAGCTAATCTGGGTTTGTGTCCCAGAACAATACATTGAGGCCATTGCCCCCATGGCACTATTATCGACACCGCCCAAAGCTTGAGCGCCATCCACTGAACCAGCGGTAAAGCTCTCTACAGCTCCACCTTCAGAAACTAATACTTCTTGGGCCGCCAAGGCATAGGCCTCAAGCCCACGCGCATAATTCTTCACCGTCGCTGCCTCAGACACACGACCAGCCTCACTCGCCACCTTATCTTTACTTAAAAAACTCTCAGGATTACACCCAACTAACAGCCCCAAACTTACCACTAATGCTAGTATACGTCTCATCTTTAAAACCCCAATACTCTCTCAATTATTCTTTATATACACGTCCTCACGTATACACTTACACCACTATAGCATAGCAAATAGAGCTTAAAAATAGGTTAAATACTTGGGCTGTTAACGCTCTAATTGGGCTTCTTGGTCGCCTAGGGCACTGTTAAAGCGTCCTACATTTCCGATAAACTGCTCAATAAGCGTAAGATTTTTGCCATGTGTCGGTGTTTTGCGGCTTTGAATGGGTATATCTTCGCTTTTAGCATCTAACTTTTGAAAGGAGGATAGCATTTCATTTTCGTCAAAACTGGCGATATAGACTTGTTTATTTTCTATCTTTGGGTCTAAGAAGCCCTGTTTAACAGTTTCTAAACCAATATAATACCAGATATTGTCGTTAAAAGCGGCTTTGCTTGTGGGTGATCCGATAATGCTAACAACATCATCTTTATTTGATTGTCCAAGCTCTAATTCAGATAAACGTGTTACATCCACGTTGTTGCCTCGAACATTTCTACTCGGCGCACAAGCCTGAAGGACGAAAATTAAGCATAAAAGGCTGCATAGGTATAAAAAACGTTTTGACATTTCTGTAGTTCTTCTCATCTTTGTACTATGTTTAATTTCTTCCATAAAGGTCAAGTGCCTTATAAAAATGAAAGCTTTGCGCTTTATCATACAGCGATGCAGCAGGCACGCAATCCTATTTTTTTTGAAGAAATGTCTGTGCCAGATACAGTAGAAGGTCGTTTTGAGATGGTGTGTGCACATGTAGCGCTTATTATTGCGCGCATTGGTATTGAAATAGAAGAAAATAAGAATAACCATGATTTAATGGCGTTGTCGCAAGCTCTCTTTGATGCAATGTTTACTGATATGGAAGAATCTCTTCGTCAAATAGGTATTGGTGATATGGGGATACCAAGACGTATGAAATATATGATGCAGTCTCTGAATGGACGAATTCATCTTATAGGTGCGGCTGCTTATGAGAATGATGAACAGCAGCTTAATAAAGCTATCAAGAAAAATATATACGGGACAGTAGAGAAGGCTGTACCAAAGAAAATCATAGACTTAATGCGAGTTTATTTGATAGAAACAGCGCAGATATTGAAAGATCAAAGCATCCAAGACTTTTTGAATGGTAATGTGCGTTTTAAAGGTGAAATATAAATGAAGTTACAGCGTAAACCAAAAGAGCCAGAATTTTCATATATGGTTGATGTGGATGACTTGCCACCACATTCAACATTAACGATTGAGGCCACAAAAGAACAATGTGAAGCACTTGTGTCACGATTTAATGTCGTGTCAGTTGAAAGCGTTAAGGCTGTATTAGATTTGCATTATTCCAATAGCGTACGTTTGCATGTTAAAGGGGTAGTTGAGGCCCATTTAACGCAAAATTGTGTTGTGACGTTGGAGCCGATTAATACAACTGTTAAAGAAGAGTTTGATGCTTTCTTTATGAAGAAGACTGAAGCTGTATCTTTTGCAAAAGCTAAGCGTGATCGTATTGTGGAGAACCAAGACCCTGAAGCCCCTTTCTTGGATGAAGAAGAAGACCCTGAGGCGATTGTGGATGGCATGGTTGATGTCGGTGAGCTGGCCACTCAATATGTATGTTTAGGTATTGATCCATATCCACGCAAAGAGGGTGCTAAACATGAATTAACCGATGAGGACAAAGATATTGAGCGGAAAACCTCTCGTCGGGAGAATCCTTTTGCCAAGCTAGAGGCGATGAAGAAGATATTGAAAGAACAAGAAGAGTAAAATTTTCCTTGCACTGATGCATAATATTGGGTATCACATGCCCTTGATTGATAATTTTTTAAATTTATAGGATTTAACATGGCAGTTCCAAAGAAAAAAGTAAGCAAAAGCAGACGTAACAATAGACGCGCTCATGACGCTCTTGTAGCGACAAATGTTGTTGAAGATCAGCACACAGGCGAAATTAAACGCCGTCACCACATGGATCTGAAAACAGGTATGTATAAAGGTCGTCAAGTTGTTACAGAAAAAGCCTAAATAAACAGGCTTTTTAACGGCTTTATTTTATAATATGAACAGTTTAAGCTAGCCGCATGTCACAAGAAATTAAAATTGCGGTTGACGCAATGGGCGGGGATTTCGGCCCTGTTGTTACTATCGCTGGTGCGCATGCAGCATGCACGCAACTTCTCAAAAAACATAAATCTGTCGAATTTCTTTTCTTCGGTGAAGAGAACAAGATCAAGGCTGAGTTAGAGAAATTCCCAAAATTACAAAAACGTTCGTCAATCCATCATACGGAAACGGTTGTATCTAGTAATGATAAGCCCTCTGTGGCATTAAGGCAGGGGAAAGACTCGAGTATGGCCTTGTCTATTTTGGCCGTTAAAGAAGGTCGTGCTGATTGTGTTGTTTCGGCGGGTAATACTGGTGCGTTAATGGCAATGGCAAAAATATACTTGCGCCCTCAAGAGGGTGTGCAACGCCCCGCAATTGCCAGTATAATGCCAACAATGGCAAATCCGACATTAATGCTCGATTTAGGGGCGAATGTGAGTTGTGATGGTAAGAGTTTAGCGCAGTTTGCTATTTTGGGTGCTGTTTATGCGCGGGCTATTATGAAGGTTGAAAAACCATCTGTGGGTATTTTAAATATTGGATCAGAGGATACAAAGGGCCACGAAGAAGTATGGTCAGCTGCTGAGATATTAACTTCAGCGACGAATTTTCCAGGGACATATTACGGCTTTGTTGAGGGCAATGATATTGGCAAGGGAACTGTTGATGTCATTGTAACTGATGGTTTTACTGGCAATGTGGCGTTAAAAACCATGGAGGGTATCGGCAAAATGAGTAAGACGTTTATTGCTGAAGCGTTTAAATCCTCTTTATCGGCGATGATTGGCTATTTATTTTGTATTGGTGCAATGAACCGTTTGAAGAAAAAGCTTGATCCTCGAGATTATAATGGCGGTTTATTCCTCGGTTTGAAGGGCGTATGCATTAAAAGCCATGGTGGCACGGATGCGTATGGTTTTGCGCGTGCCTTAGAGGTTGGCGCACAAATGGTTAGAAATGATTATTTAGACAAAGTGGCAGCCGAGTTAGAAAAAATGAAAATAATACAGGACGAGGCGGCTTAAGTGGGTTTACGATCAGTTATCAAAGGTGTGGGCGGTTATTTGCCGCAGAATGTTGTGACCAATGCCGATTTAGAAAAGCGTGTAGATACATCTGATGAATGGGTCTTTCAACGTACAGGTATAAAGCAACGACATATTGCTGCCGAAAACGAAACAACCTCGATGATGGCGACAAAGGCAGCATTAGATGCGCTGTCACATGCCAAAATGGACATTAATCAAATTGATGCAATTATTGTTGCAACGACAACACCTGACAGAACATTTCCTGCGACAGCCGTTCATGTGCAAGCAGCTCTTGGCATGGCACATGGCTTTGCCTTTGATGTGCAAGCCGTTTGCTCTGGTTTTGTCTATGCATTGTCGGTGGCGGACGGGATGATCCGCTCAGGGCAGGTGAAAAATATCCTCGTTCTGGGTGCTGAAAAGATGTCATCTATTCTTGATTGGGATGATCGCACAACATGTGTGCTTTTTGCCGATGGAGCCGGTGGTGTTATTTTATCAGGCGAAGAGAGTGATGGTGGAATACTTTCAACGCATTTGCACTCTAACGGTGAGTTCAAAGATATGCTTTATACAGATGGTGGGGCTTCTACAACCGCATCAACTGGTGTTATAAAAATGCAGGGTCGTGATGTTTTCAAATATGCAGTAACGTATTTAGCTGAAGTCGTTGATGAAGTTCTAACTCATCATAATCTTCAACCAGAAGCACTTGATTGGTTGGTGCCACATCAGGCTAATATCCGTATCATTGAAGCGACCGCAAAGAAGCTCGAAATGTCCATGGATAAGGTTGTGACAACGGTTCAAGATCATGGGAATACATCTGCTGCCTCTATCCCTTTGGCGCTTAATACGGCAGTCAAAGATGGTCGTATTAAGCGTGGCGATCTGATCTTAACAGAGGCTATGGGCGGCGGCTTTACATGGGGTGCTGCCCTTATTCGCTATTAAGTAGCTTTTCCGTTTTTCTTTGACGATTCATCTTAACGCCGAGTCCTTTCTTGTTGACGTGGTTACGTTTTTTTGGTTTTGTAAAAAGATAGAACACAAAATTGAATAGGGCATATTTTTCGACCATGATGAATGAAAAAACTTTTACACGGGCTGATTTAGCGGATTCAATTTATGAAGAAGTAGGGCTGTCACGTAATGAATCTGCTGATTTAATTGAAGCTGTACTTCAAGAAATATCTGACGCACTCGTCGCAGGAGAATCTGTAAAGATTTCTGGTTTTGGTAGCTTTTCTATCCGTGAAAAAGCTGAACGTATTGGCCGTAATCCAAAAACGGGTGAAGAAATACCGATTACACCACGCAAAGTTTTAAGCTTCAAGGCATCGCATGTGTTAAAAGAAGGCATGAATGACGATTAAGCGTGGTTATAAGGGTTTGAGAGAGAAGGAAGAAAATGGATACATATCAAGATAATAGAGGCAATCAATCAGGTAACACATCTGCTAAAACTATGGCGGATACTACTGAGCGTGTTGTAAAGATTTCTGGTCTCAACCAGAGTAAAGACAAAAAAGCGCCAGGGGCGTTTCGTACGATTAGTGAAGTAGCTGATGAGCTGAATGTAGCTCAGCATGTATTGCGTTTTTGGGAAACAAAATTCTCTCAGATCAAACCATTAAAACGTGGTGGCGGACGTCGTTATTACCGTCCAGAAGATGTGGCTTTGCTTAAACATATTCATTATCTACTCTATTCAGAAGGTTTCACTATTAAAGGTGTACAAAAATTATTCAAAGGATCATCAAAAAACCAAATCGTTCAAAGCTTGGTAGAAAAAGGCTCCATTGAAGCAACGCCGCATGAATATGATTATACAAGTGAAGATGTAACTGCTCCTGAAGAGACAGTAAATTCTTCTAAGCAAGGGTTAAGCACAAAGCAGCGCAGTATTTTAGAAGCGATGCTTGGTGAACTAAAAGAAATGCGCAATATCATTAAGTCTTGATATTCTTTTCTATCTATTGATATAACCAACAAATCGGAATGTAGCGCAGCCTGGTAGCGCACTTGCATGGGGTGCAAGGGGTCGCTGGTTCGAATCCAGTCATTCCGACCATTATTTGATCTTGGTGATTTATTATATTCTAAATTTTTTACCACCAGAGCAGGCTTGTATGGCCATGGGGTCATTCTCTACTCTAGGTGAGAAGCGATCAGCATTAATCGACGTTATTCTTAGTCCATTAATAACATTTAAGACAGCATCTTTATGGGTTTTCTTTAGTGTGATTTCTATAATATCAGCGGGCATTTCTTGAGTGTAAGGGACTTTTTGTGGGTTTCTTAAAGCAACATTTAAATAAGTGCTATATACCTCTTGCGCAATGTTACTTACAAGGGCTTGTTCAAAATCCGATAGCGCTGATTTGTTAGATGCAAAAGTGAATGAGACGCGCAATGTTGTTGTTTGTGACAGAGCCTCTTTTTTATCGGGCGAACAAATTATCAGTTCGAAAGGAACGTCCAGAGTGTTTGTGGCTGCTTCAATAATGTGCGTGTCTAGGGCACTAGCTTTGTCTGAAATTAATATGTTTGTTGCAATAATGCTAAGAATGGCAGTTGATAAATATTTCAAAATTGTCTCTCACGCTGTTTTTTTATTTTACTAAAGCAAAGAATTTTAATTTATGCAAATAGTTTTCGGACATTCTTTTTAAAAAAATGTTTAAAAACAGTGCTCTGCGTATAAGGTGTTATAGTACCATTTTTTAGTCTGTTGTTTTTATTGCACTTTTTTGTGTTATTTTTTATTGACAGGGGCTAAGAGATGCGTCTATATACGCATATTCTAATGAATAAAGAATAAGGATAAATAAGATGAAAACATATTCTGCGAAGCCATCTGAAGTACAAAAAGACTGGGTCTTGATTGATGCTGAAGGTGTTGTATTAGGCCGTTTGGCTGCTGTTATTGCCAAGCATTTGCGTGGTAAACATAAACCAATGTTCACGCCACATATTGATTGCGGTGACAACGTTATTGTTATCAATGCTGAAAAAGTACGCATTACAGGCAATAAAAAAGAACAAGAAGTATTTTACTGGCACACAGGCCACCCAGGCGGTATTAAAGGCCGTACACAAGGTCAGATCTTGGAAGGTAAGTTCCCTGAGCGTGTTATCGAGAATGCAGTGCGTCGTATGATGCCAAAAGATAGCTCACTATCACGTGACCAGTTCAAAAAGATGCATGTATATAAAGGTGCTGAGCATCCACATGAAGCACAAAAGCCTGTGACTATGGATGTTGCTGGTTTGAACGCTAAAAATAAACGTGTTGCATAAGGAAGTATAGAAATGACTGAAGCAGTAGAAAAAGTAGAAGAAAAAGTAGAAGCAGTAGCAGCACCGGCTGAACCAAAGAAAGATGCTCAAGGGCGTTCTTATGGTACAGGCCGTCGTAAAGATGCTGTTGCCCGTGTATGGGTTAAGCCAGGTTCTGGTAAAGTAACAATTAATGGTCGTGACCAAGCTGTTTATTTTGCACGTCCAACGCAACGTTTGCTTATTAACCAACCATTTATTCAAACAAAACGTGCGGGTCAATTTGACGTTATATGTACTGTTAAAGGTGGCGGTCTTTCTGGCCAAGCTGGTGCGGTACGTCACGGTATTTCTCGTGCACTTATTCAATTTGAACCAGAATTACGCGGTTCATTGAAAGATGCTGGTATGCTAACACGTGATAGCCGTATGGTTGAACGTAAGAAGGTTGGTCTTCACAAAGCACGTCGTAAGAAACAGTGGGCTAAACGTTAATCCACCGATTTCAAGAATTAATTATTTATTTAAGCCAGTCTATCTTTTAGACTGGCTTTTTTACTGTCAAAAGAAGGTGTGTGAATGAAATACAGAACATTGGGGTCAAGTGGTTTAAAAGTTTCAGATGTTTGTCTGGGTACGATGACATGGGGTGAGCAAAACAATGAGGCTGAAGGCCATGCGCAAATGGATTATGCCGTTGAAAAAGGCGTGAACTTTTTTGATACAGCTGAGCTTTATTCTATCCCGCCCCGTCCTGAAACCTATGGCAAGACCGAAGAAATTGTTGGATCATGGTTTAAAAACTCTGGTAAGCGCAAAGATATTATCTTGATGACTAAGGTCGCTGGGCCTAATACGGCGTGGATCAGAAATGGCGAACCATTAACGTCTAAATCTATTAAAGAAGCTGTCGAAGGGTCGCTACAACGACTGCAAACAGATTATATTGATGTCTATCAACTGCATTGGCCAAACAGACCTTTTCCGCATTTTGGCAGAAGCCATGCAGGCAAGATTGATTTTCTTGCTAATCAAACAGCCGATGTTGAAGACAATTTATTGGATATTTTGGAAGGTGTTGGTGAGGCTGTTAAAGAAGGCAAAGTCCGTCACTTTGGTTTATCAGATGATAGTGCATGGGGTATTACCAAATATATAGAATTAGCAAAGACGCATAATTTGCCACGGGTGACCTCTATCCAAAATGAATTCTCACTCCTCAATAGATCGGATGACCCCTATGTGGCGGAGGTTTGTGTCAGAGAAGATGTGGCTTATTTGCCGTGGTCGCCATTGGTTCGAGGGATGATAAGCGGTAAATATCGTAATGGCGCACGACCAGAAGGGGCTCGTTGGACGGTATCTGAGCAGCTTATTAAAGGCTTCAAAGAGTTCAGAGATACACCGCTAGTGCATGAAGCTATTGATGCCTATATCAAAGTGGCAGAACGTTTTGGTTTAGATGTCTGCCAAATGGCACTCGCTTTTTGTAAGAAACAGAATTTTGTGACCTCAACAATTATCGGCGCAACAAATATGGATCAATTGACGATGAATATTGCCGCTTTTGATCTCGATCTCGTCCCAGATGTAATGAATGAGATTGACCGTGTGTATAAACAGTATCCTCTGTTGTTTTAGGTAAATTTTTTCGTTTTTAATCTAAATCCCTATGCTATAAAGGGATTATGAGTATCCCAGCAGCCTTTAAACAAGAGTTACGCCAGCGTTTGCCGCTATCCGCATGGATTGGTAAGAAGGTTAAAGTCACGCGTGCGGGTGCGGAATATAAGGCGTGCTGCCCATTTCACCATGAGAAAACGCCTAGTTTTACGATTAATGACCAAAAGCAATTTTACCATTGTTTTGGCTGCGGGGCGCATGGCGATATCATCACTTTTGCAATGGAGATCAATAACCTCCCTTTCATGGAAGCGATTGAAATGTTGGCTGCTGAAGCAGGTCTTCAAGTGCCGCAACAAACGCCAGAGCAAAAAAAGGCCTATGAAATATATGACCGTGTTATGGGCTGTTTGGCAGAAGCGTCTAAGTTCTTTCGAGAGTGTTTGCATGACCCGAAATACAAAGAGATTAGACAATATGCGTTGGAGCGTGGGTTGAATGAAGAGACCTTGGAACAGTTTCGTCTAGGTTTTGCGCCAGCCGATCGTCATGCTTTGCCAGCACATCTTAAAGCCAAGGGCTTTTCTGAAAAAGAAATGATTGAGGCCTCTTTATGTCGTCGCTCAAAAAAAGGCGATAGCGTTTACGCTTTTTTTCGTGACCGTCTGATGTTCCCTGTTACGGATGGCAGAGGGCGTGTTGTGGCCTTTGGCGGACGGATATTACCAGATCATTTGAAACAGCCTGAACAAGGCGATTTTACGCCGCCTAAATATATTAATTCATCTGACACGCTCGTCTTTCATAAAGGGCGCATGGTGTTTAATGAGTCAATTGCCCGCACAGCCTCTGGTAAAGAGAATGCACCGATCATTATTACCGAAGGCTATATGGATGTTATTGCGCTGGTGCAGGCTGGTTTCCATGGTGCGGTGGCTCCTTTGGGAACAGCGTTGACAGAAGAGCAAATACAGCTTTGCTGGTCGATGATATCCCAAGATATTAAAGAGTTTTACGTATGTTTTGATGGTGATAATGCAGGCAAGCGTGCAGCGGAACGTTCGGTGGAACGCATGTTGCCACTTATTCAACCAGGCATGTCGGCTCGTTTTGTGTTTATGCCGGCGGGTGAGGACCCTGATAGCCTTATCAAATCTGGTGGCAAGGGTGCTTTTCAGCGTTATTTAGAGCGTGCAGAGCCGATGATTAATGTGATTTGGGCGCAGCTTACTGAGGGACAGATATTTGATACACCAGAACGTATAGCAGGGCTGGAAAAGTCTGTGCAAAACATTGTGGATAAAATTTCTCATGCGTCTGTGGCGCATCATTATAAAACGCATTTGCGTGACAAGATTAGAGATACTTATTCACCTTATGCGCTAAAGCAGGCTAAGTATAAGAAAAAAGCAGCCGCAAATCCATTAATTGCTTTAACGAGACCGGGGCAGCAAAAGAAGCAAAATCATATGCAGGCGACATTGCTTTATGCGCTCTATCTTTACCCTCAACATATTGGGCGTTTTGAAGAAATGCTGGCGATGATTAATTTTGAAGAGCCGCAATATCAGGCGATGTGCGATGCTTTGTTGAAGGCCTATGTTGATAGTGAAGAGACACTTAATCACGGGCGTTTAAAAGAGATTTTCCTTGATTTTGAACAAACTGATCTATATTTGCACTATGTGAAAGATAAAGCACATCTGCATGCTGGATTTTTGGCAGATGCGCAGAAGAGCGAAACGATTGTCACGGGTATAAATCAGCTATTGCAAAACATTGTGCAACGTGGCAGTTTTGATCCTTCCGAAGGGGCTGAGTCGACTGATTCGTCAGTTATTAAATCTGGGCGTCGGCGGATGGGTGAGACAGCGCAACGTTTGTTGGCGGATGGGAATGAGTAAAATGGCCACTTTATTAAGAATGAGCCATATGAAAATGAATTACATTCCCCGCACAAACTCGCTGAACGAGATAATATTAATAGGACAGCCAAGCCAAGCGCTTTGCTCTGTCCTTTTTGTGCATGGTGAAACATGGATGGAATGAATTTTTAAGGGTGAGTATATTCAATGGTAAAAACGAAATCACAAGTTAAAGACAAAACAGCAGAAGCAGAAGAAGAGGAAGACGATCAAGAACAGGAAAGTTCTAGTACTCGTGTAGCCTCTACTGAACAGATTATTAAAAAATTAGCATCTCAGGGTAAGGCACGTGGCTTTATTACCTATGACGAGCTGAATAAGCTTCTGCCTGAAGAAAAATTTACATCTGAGCAAATTGATGATGTGATGGCCAGCCTTTCAGAGATGGGTATCAGCGTTGAAGAAGGTGACGATTCAGAAGATGCTTCTGAAAAAGATGCGTCAGGTAATTTGGCGCAAACCGATCTAGGTCGTACAGATGACCCTGTCCGCATGTATTTGCGTGAAATGGGAACGGTTGAGCTGCTGTCTCGTGAAGGCGAGATTGCGATTGCCAAACGTATAGAGGCTGGGCGTGAAATGATGATCGGCGGGATCTGTGAAGCACCGCTCGCTATTGAATCGATCATTGCGTGGTACGAAGCCTTAGAAAAAGGTGATATTTTGTTGCGCGAGGTTATCGACCTTGATGCCACTTACACAGATGGTCCTGAATCTGACACAGCCAATAATGAGTCTGATGAAGACAAGACCATGAAAGACCTCGATGATGATGAAAAAGAGGGCGAAGAAGGTGGCGATGATGGGGATGATGATGAAATCAGTATTTCTCTTGCCAAAATGGAAGAAGATTTAGCACCTCGTGTTTTTGAAGTTTTCGGCAATATCAAAAAAGCCTATAAGAAAATGGTTAAAGTCCAAGAAGAACGCTTGGCAGAAATTAACAAAGGCGACGAGCCATCTAAAAAAGTTAATGATAAATACGAAGCATTGAAGACCGAAATGGTCGGCTATATGAATGACGTGCATTTGAATAATGCACGTATCGAACAGCTGATTGAGCGTCTGTATAAAATGAACCGTGATTTGGTCGCCATCGAAGGCCAGATTATGCGTTTGGCGCTGGAATGCAAAGTAAAGCGTGAAGAATTCTTGCAAGAATATTTTGGTGCAGAGCTCGATCCGACATGGATGAAGCGTGTCGGTAAATTAAAAGGCAAGGGCTGGGCTGATTTTGCTGAAAAGCACGGAGATAAGGTGAATGCTCTGCGTGATGAAATCTCTGCTTTGTCTGATGAGTCAGGCCTAAATATCCGTGAATTCCGCCGTATTGTCGGTATCGTTCAAAAAGGCGAGAAAGAATCTAACCGTGCGAAAAAAGAAATGGTTGAGGCCAATCTTCGTCTGGTTATCTCTATCGCTAAGAAATATACAAATCGTGGTCTGCAATTCCTTGACCTTATTCAAGAAGGTAATATCGGTTTGATGAAGGCGGTTGATAAATTTGAATATCGCCGTGGTTATAAATTCTCGACCTATGCGACATGGTGGATCAGACAGGCTATTACCCGCTCTATCGCTGACCAAGCCCGCACAATCCGTATTCCTGTGCACATGATCGAGACGATCAACAAGATCATTCGTACATCACGTCAAATGATGCATGAAATTGGTCGTGAGCCAACGCCAGAAGAGCTGGCAACACGTTTGCACATGCCTTTGGATAAAGTCCGTAAGGTATTGAAAATTGCGAAAGAACCAGTCTCACTTGAAACACCGATCGGTGATGAAGAAGATTCATCATTGGGTGATTTTATTGAAGATAAGAATGCGTTGCTGCCAGTTGATGCGGCGATCCAGTCTAATTTACGTGAAACAACAACCCGTGTCTTGGCCTCACTTACACCACGTGAAGAGCGCGTTCTACGTATGCGCTTTGGTATCGGTATGAATACAGATCACACATTGGAAGAAGTAGGGCAGCAGTTCAACGTAACACGTGAACGTATTCGTCAGATCGAAGCAAAGGCGCTGCGTAAACTGAAGCACCCAAGCCGCTCACGTAAATTGCGTAGTTTCTTGGATACGTAATCTGTTGTCTTTTTCTGATGAGTACCTTATAAAAGCGAATAAGGGCCCATAGCTCAGTTGGTTAGAGCAGTCCGCTCATAACGGATTGGTCGCCTGTTCAAGTCAGGCTGGGCCCACCACGTAAAATGAAAAGAAATATGCCAATAGAAAAAAAGCTTTTTAGCAACCAAGAGGACATTGCTGTCCGTGCGCTGTTTATCGGTAAGCGTCTTAATTTAAAGAAATTCGAACATGCCAAACGATTAACAGCGATGCCTTATGTTATTCAGGTAGGCGCAAATGGCTATGCTGTGCTGTTTCGATACGGCGTGGTGGTATTGTTTAACCTCAATGCCATAGAAGAGAATAATTTTCTTGAGGGTATGAGTGACTTTATCGTCGAAGGCTTTGAAATACCTGCTATCGAAGAAGGTTTAGTCCGTATTGAGAAAAAAGGTACAGAAGGCGCACAACCAGAGCATATTATCTTAAAAGAGTGGGATTTACCACGGATGCAGTTAGTGGCCGAAGTCCTCGCTAAGAGTGCTGTCCTGACCCATTATGAAGAGCAAGTCAAAGATGCGTTTGACCAAATGGATAAGGTATCTTCAGCAATGAAATCGGGTGGCTGGCCAAAAAGTGGGCATTCAAGACAGCTGCTAAAGCATATTGGTATGACCCTTTCGATCCAGCGTGACATGGTTGGACAGATAGAAATTGAAGAAAAACCAGATTTACTATGGGATATGCCAGAGCTGACCTCTATCTATATGAAAACCGAGGCCGAGTACGAAATTACCGAGCGTCATCAAGCATTGCGTAATAAATTAGCCCTGATCCATCAAATCGCCGAAACGATGATGGGGCTTCTGCAAGAGCGTAGAACCTACCATGTTGAATGGTATATTGTGATCTTGATCGTTATAGAGGTTATCTTAGGTCTTTACGATAAGTTTATGTAAGGTACATCTATCCTTCATCTTTTAAAAATGCTGGATCAATCGGCTGTACAGGCTTAGGGTGATGCGTTTCATTATAAGCGGCAATCTGCTTGTATATATCATTGATAAGCTTTTCAGCCTCACCGAGTTTGAGCATCAAAGTGATATGCTGTTCCTTACTTACGCTACCCATTTTTTTCTCCAATCATTATGACGAAAAAGCCACCAAAAGAGGGTTTCTCTCTGGTGACTGGGGATTCGTAACTATACACAAGGAATAGCCGACGGCTTTTAAGCCGAAGCTCTGGACATGACCGCCGTCCCCAGCCATAAGACTGAGAACGACATATTCGATGCGACTATTTATTTTGAGTGCGCATCAATCACGGTTAATGCCAACCGCTTGTGTAGAGAGGTTACGACGCCCCAGACCAGCCAACCTAGCCAATCCATCGCCAGTATGCCTTTTATTTTTGAAAGAAGCAAAAAGAATTTTGCCTTTATTTTTTCAAAGTGTAAATTGATTTACAGATTGGTTTATAGAAAGATTTTTTAACGACGGATTTTTTGATTGTAATTTTATTTCTTTTTGTGGATTCTTGCATTTTTCGCGTTGATTTATTCATTTTTTAGTGATTTAATCCAAGATGAGGTAATGAGTATGGAAGAAGATTTTAAAAATATAGGGCGGAGAGTTGGTGATATTGATGATCTGCCAGAAGAGCTGAAAAAGCATCTACAAATATCCAAAACAGATGAATTGGAAGAGAAGATATTGTCAGTGTTGAATGAATTATATTCAGGCATGGCAAATTTGGACGAAGTGATAGTAGGTTTATACAGGAAATATAATGAGATAATTGATAATAGGCAATTTCTCTCTAATAAAATGTACCGTATGAGCCAAAATAAATTGCTCTATTCTGTTATGGGAAAGAAAGGTGCATATACGACTAAAAAAGAGTTAGTCGACTATTTTAAAAAGAATTAAGCCATCTGCGCTAACAGATGGCCTAATAGGAGAGTGGGAAGTCCCACCCAAGTTGTTAATTTGTAATATATGGGACTCTCCTTTTTTATGCAACTGATATTGTAGCCTTCTCTCTGCAATATCGTAACTCAAAGGAGTATAAACTATGGGTAAATTCACCCTTTTTACTGGCCGTAATGGTCAATTTTATTGGAACCTTAAAGCAGCTAACGGTGAGACGCTTTGTCATAGTGAAGGCTATACAACAAAGCAGAATGCTAAAAATGGTATTGAGGCTTGTAAAATATATAGTCAAGGAGCAAATTTTACATTCTTGATTGGCAAGGATAGTCAGCACTATTGGAATCTAAAGGCTTCTAATGGGCAAATTGTTTGTCAAAGTGAAGGATATGTTTCTAAACAAGGTGCAGAAAATGGTGCGAGATCATGTAGGGAAAATGCGCCTAATGCTCCAATAGTAGATTTAAGTTAAAATAATTAGGAAGGGGTATGGTTACCCCTTCCTATATTATGTGTGAGAAAGATGCCAAAATTAAAAAAGACGCAAATTGACAGTATAAAAGAAGCTATGGCCTATCCTAGAGGTTATGGGTATGTACTCGATTTGTCAGATCAATCTATTATTGATTTTTTTGATGAAGAATTTTCTATTGATATTGAAGAGGACAGGTACTTAGTTAATGGGACTTCAAAAGGAAATAGGCTTACGACCCTTATTTCTTTGGAAAATGGATATACTGGGGCTAAAATTCTTAGGGTTTTATGGGATCGTAGAGAGGGCCTGATACGTAAGTTTGGCGATGAAAATTCTCAAAATGAAAAAGAAATGAAGAAAAATTTTTTTAAACTTCTTCAGGATATAGAAAACCAGTCGGATACGCCAAGAACAGATGCTTTGGAGAGGTATGAATCTGATAGAACTCTTGATGAACTTATAAGTGATATTGAACGTGATTTGCGAGCCAACAAGCCAGAAGTTGCTATGGATCACCTGCATACATATTGTATGAAAAAATTTACCCATTTACTTCGTATTCGCAATATTTCATGTGCAGAAAATGAAGCACTTAATGCACGCTTAGGTAAATATAGAAATGTTATCAATCAAGAACGAGATTTGAGGCCATTCACGGACAAGGCTCTTAAGGCTGCAATAGGATTGTTTGAGGAATATAATGATATAAGAAATAATCATTCTTTAGCACATGATAATATTATTTTAGAACCGTTAGAGGCTAGATATATATTTGATACAATCAGTGCTGTTTTGCTTTTTGTTCGTGCCATTGAGGCGGGAAGATATGAAGAGAGATAAGAGGCTTTGTTACTTTATATTATTATTTGTACAGAGTGAGGGTATCTTTTAATCTTTCTAAAACCCTCTCGACACAAAAAACTTGAACATATTATCCGCTGCGGCGTCTGAGATACCGTGGCGATAGCCTATTTCATAGCTGAGATTTTCGCCAAAAGGCAGTGCGCCCTTAAGGACTGGGCCGATGCTGTGGTCTTGGTCTGACCAGCCATTGGTGGTGCGGACATTATCAATTTCGGAGAAACTTTCAACGCCGAGACGGTGGCCGTTATCCATTTTATAGGTCAGTTGTAAGCGTGTATCCAAGATCACGCCACTGACCGCATTTTCACCCAGATCATGCTCAAATAACTGGTTAAAGCGGAATTGCAGGCGGTCAAAATCCTTAGCGGCGGTGAAACGGATATCGGCATTATGCGGGGTATTTGCGCCGTCTCGGTGCGTATAGCGCAGGCGCAGGCCTGTATCCCAACCATGTTCGGCTTGCGAACTCATCTGACGCCGTATTTGGAAGGAAATATCGTCATATTCAAGATTGTCATGGTGGCGTTTATCGAAGTCTATTTGAGTGCCTATGGCGATTTTATCGGTGAGGCCATAGTCATAGATCATGCGGGTGCGCAAACGGTCATCATTACCAGCATTTTTGTCGTCCTCTGACCATGAGGTGCGGGCATCAAGCTGATGTTTTCCTTTGGTGACGGTAGAGCCACCAACAGAAGAGGTTGAGGCCTGTGCTATGCTTGTGAAACTAAGGATGAAGAGGGCTAAGATAATTTTTTTCATGGGGCAGCATAATCAATCGATCAAAGCTTGACAAGACTTGGGGTTTTGCCCTATAACACGTCATTCCCAAGAGGGCTGGCATGGGGCCAGCATTGACGGCAACGTCAAGTATATCAAATTAAGGTATACCAATCGGGACAATAATCCGCTTTCGTGCCTCACTACTGCGCGACAAGCTAGAAAAAGGAAACGACTATGAGTGAAAAAAGACCTACCTCAAAAGGTAAAATCGACCGCCGCTTAGGTGCCAATATCTGGGGCCGTGCGAAATCTCCATTTAACAAAAGACAATATGGCCCAGGCCAACACGGCCCAAACCGTCGTGGTAAAACATCAGATTACGGTAAGCAGCTTATTGCGAAGCAGCGCCTTAAAGGCCATTACGGTAATATTGGTGAAAAACAATTCCG
The DNA here is from genome assembly GCA_002699085.1 of Micavibrio sp. Lineage (GTDB taxonomy): Bacteria > Pseudomonadota > Alphaproteobacteria > Micavibrionales > UBA9664 > UBA9664. Next base: position 18,457 of record PAAR01000018.1, on the reverse strand, counting down.
TCGCTATTATGCAGAAGCAGTTCGTCTGAAAGGCGATACATCTGAAAACCTTATCGGCCTTTTAGAATGCCGTTTGGATGCTGTTGTATACCGCTCTAAATTAGCACCAACAGTATTTGCTGCTCGTCAGCTAGTTAGCCATAAACACTTTACTGTTAATGGTAAAGTAGTGAACATTGGTTCATACATGCTTCAAGAAGGTGATGTTGTTCAAATGCGTGAAAAAGGTCGTAAGATCCCAGCTGTACAGCAAGCAATTGAATCAGGCGAGCGTGAGTTCTGTGATTACATCGAAACAGATGTAAAAGAATTTACAGCGAAGTTGATCCGTCGTCCTAATTTGGCTGATGTACCTTATGCGGTACAAATGGAACCAAATCTGGTTATCGAATTCTATTCTCGTTAATCGAGACGAGAAATTTGACCTATATAAAGAATTTAAAAAAAGCGCCTTTCGAGGCGCTTTTTTTAATACTTCGTTATGCTGTTAGGCTCGCATTTTTAATAAGGCGGCCAGTATATCTTTCTGCTTCTCGGCCAATCTGTGCTGTTAGTGCTGCGAATGTGGCAATATTGACTTTATTTGTGATGATGCGCCGTGCATTGCTGCCACACTTCTTTCTTGCTGATTTTCCGTGCGGGAAACTAAAGTCATTTGTGCGGTCATAACCTGCGGCCTTTGCTCGCTCTAGAATATTTGTAACACCTGTGCCTATATCTGTTTTCCAGAAACGCTCGGCGACTTCTTCTTTTGGTAAAATATCGACAGGCATATTTTCTTGTATATCGATCGTTTTATCTGCAACGGTCTTAGCCATGTCTCGTAAATACTGCTCTGGGTTAAAATCACTTGGCAAATATTCTCGTAAGATTGGTGAATTTAAGAATTCAATGATTTGTGCGTAGCTTTTTCCACCACGGCCTTTATGGTTATCAAGGAGAGGCTGCTTTGTCTCTGCATTGATATGTGACTCTATTACATTGATATTTTTATCATAGCCGGGTGTTATTGCCATGTCTGCTTCACCAGTTTCTCTATCAAGCTTAATATAAACAGATAAGTTTTTAGGGTGTAGATCGGGCTCGCAAGTCAACCATGAGAATGCGATGTTACGACAAAACATCTCTATGTTTTTACGGGTTGATTCTTCTGGAACGCCAATTTTATTTGCGTGGTCAATCATGGCTTTGGCCATAGTTTCATAAGAAATACTCGCATCGTCATATTGACCATGTGCGTTTTGCTGTGGGTTTGTACCTAAAAGAGACAAGAAATCCTGCATCATCCAGCCATCATTTTCAAACTTTTGAATGGCTAAGGCTGGAGGATAATCGTTAGGTTGCGGTACAAGCGCAAAGACGGCTTTATGTTCTGGGCTATCTTCAACAACGCTGTTCCATAATCGGAGCGCAAACCATTCTGATAGTGGCGCAAATTCCATGCCACCTAGTTCGCCTACTTTATAAATAACATCGGGTGGACATCCTAAATGAGCACGGTGGATCTGTCCGTTTTTGACACAGCAGAAAATTTTCATTTGTTTGCCAGAGATACGATCGCCAGTGTCTTCAAGTTCTATAATAGAAGTAATGTTATTTTCTGTTTTCTTTTCGCCAGCCAACCCTTTGGGCACTGCATTTTCTCCAGTTTCTTCTATGTCTCCATTGTAAATATGAAGATCATCAAATTTAATAGGCTCCGCATGTCTTATTTTTTTGCGGCGATCTGCTTTAAGCATAGATCTAACGCTTTCAATATCTTCATCGCTCGTAACCATGTATATGTCGAGTCCAGATGGAAAGGATGTTTTACGCCCTGATGCTTTTTCATTAAGCCGTGTCTCATCGTCTTTTTCGCTTTTTACACGTTGCCAATATTTACCCCGATCATTGTCAACGTCTAGCAAAGAGCCTAAAAACGATGTTTGAGGAATTAGGTTCACGAAGGTTGATAAAATGTATGGGTTTTCTTTGCTGCGTGGTAAAATTTCATAGAAGGCGTCGTCTAGAACTTCTGCACTTATACAAGTGGCATCTTTTCCCCATAAAGTGAGTATAGCCAATGATTTTCCATGCAGAACAACAAGAAACTTTGGCGGTGTGCCGCTGCTTTCTTCAAAGCAATGTTGTGCTATTGGAGATCCATCTGCCATGATACTTGTTTCTACCCTCATTATATTTCCCTCTCACCCTATCGCATATTACATAAAAAAAGGTTAATTTGCGATAAAATTATTAATCTTTTAATCTGCAACAGAATTTTTACTCAGGCAAGCGACAATTCCATGTAATGTACTAACTTCTTGCTCGGTGAGTTGACCGCGTAAGAAAAGTGTTTCTATGTTACGCTCAATAGAAGGGCGCATGTCATTTGATTTAAAAAAGCCGTTTTGATCTAGGCGGTCATAGAGCCGCTGCAGGAAATTATCCATACTTTCTTTGGTGGCAATATCAGATTTACCTGTTGTGAGTTGCACGTCTGGCATATCTGTCTGTGCGTTGCCTATTTCATAAGCCATTAATAGCACGGCCTGCGCTAGGTTAAGCGATGAAAAATCAGGGTTGGTAGGGTAGGTGATGATCGCATGGGAGGCCGCTATATCGTCATTCTCTAAACCTGTGCGCTCTGCGCCGAACAGTATACCTGTTTGTGCGCTTTTCTCATTAAGCTCTTTTATTTTGGTAGCGGCGGCGTGCGGCAGAAATACTTCTTTACTCATATCCCGATCCCTAGCCGTTGTGGCAAATACATAGTGAAGATCAGCTATCGCTTCTTTAGTTGTTTTAAAGAGTTTGGCTTCCTCTAATATTTTGACGGCACCCGAGGCGGTAGCGGTAGCTTGTGGATTTGGCCAGCCATCACGGGGGTTAACGATAGCCAGATCGCTCAAGCCAAAATTCATCATAGCACGGGCAACCATGCCGATATTCTCGCCCATTTGTGGGTTTATTAAAATTATACGGGGGTTATTCATATTAAATTACTTTTTCGCTTGAGTTTTTGTTTGTTTATTGTTTATCCTAATTCTAGGGAGTTACATAATAATGGAATTAATAAAAACGACTGGGAAAATCCCTATTGTACAAGGTATCACACTTGATACTGTGCCGACACAAATATTAGATGATGGTTTTTTCTTAACACCCAAAAAAGAGGGTGGTTGGATTTTAACGTTATCGTTTGTAAATGTTCCTCATCATATTAAGAAAGATAGTAAAGAAGATAAGGTCGCTCAAAGTAGAGGGGTGGTCGTCTATGACAGGTCATCTGGTGAAACTATTCGTCATCCAATGTTACCTTCAAAAAAGTTTGAGATGAGAATGAGTTTAGGAGAGGATGAAGTACGTCGTGCTATTACCATTGAGTTGTCATTTGATTCAGAGGCTGATTTAGAGAAAGATAAAACACGTCTTTATGAGTCTTTCTTTTTAAATCAGCGGGCTTTTACGGATGCAGGGTTAAAAAATCTAGTAAAGAAAGGTGATCCGCATATTCAGTCATGGATTGATTTTTTTGTGTTGAGACGGACAAAAATATTGCAACGGTTAGATGATTATGCGCGTCAAAAACAAGGATTGTCTCTTTCCGAGATGCCTAAAATGGGGGCTGCAGAAGCTTCCAAGGTTTGTTTTAGAGATATATCGGAAGATATGATGAATATTGTTGGAGATATTAAGTCGATTGCTCGTAATGCAGTGACTGAAGCTTTTCAGGAGTATGGTTTGGTGGGTATGCCATTGGTTAAACCTGAATATGGTATTCAAGTAATGAAGCGCAATGCACCGTGTCTTTCATTTGCAGAAGAGTTTTTTCAAGATGTCGTCTCTCTTGATCCAAAAATAGGTATTACAAAAACTATAAGGGATTACGGCTGCCTTTTGAATATGCGTGTTTTAAATGCTTATCTAAGAAATCAGACTGCACCCTATACTGCTGATGAAATTGAGGGCATAAAAGGTGATTATTTGTTAAAAAGACAAAATGCTGAAATGTTGAGTCAGCGGCGACCTAGCGCAAAAAGAGACTTTGCGCCTTCGGTGGGTAAGATAACGGATTATGCAGCACGCGTTGATAATGTTTCTGTTCCAATGACAGTTCTAGTAGATAGTTCGAAAGCAGAGCAAGGTGCATTGTCGTCTATATGGGGAGTTGGTTTAACACCTAGTCGTGCTTTACGTGCGCTTAAAAGGCAGTTGGAAAGAGTGCCCGCCACACCGGCTTCTGTAGTGCGCTATGGATAGGCAGTAAATAATTAAGCAGCTTTTTTCAAGCGTTTTAACGTTTTTTCACGACCAATGAGCGGCAGCATATTGGCAAGTTCTGGCCCATGTTCCATACCTGTTAAGGCAAGACGTAGTGGCATGAAAAGCTCTTTTCCTTTGCGGCCAGTTTTGTCTTTAATTGCACCAACCCATGTGCTCCATGTTGTATTGTCCCATGGTGCGTCGGGCAATGTTTCTGCTGCAGCTACGGCATAGTCTTGATCGTCAATAACAGGCTCAACTGGTCCATAAATGATGCGATATAACTCGTTGATATCTCTCATTTTTTCTAGGTTTGGCTTCACTGTCTCCCAGAAAGTTTTATCCGCCCCTTCTGGTAAGCGAGATTTAGCCTCTTCATAACTCATCTCATGTAAAAGTTTGGCATTCAAACGATCTAAATCATTTGGATCAAATTTAGGTGTGCCACGAGAAAATTTAGAAAAATCAAAATTAGCAACGGCTTCATCAAGTGACTTAACCGCATCAATTGGATCAGATGTCCCGAGACGAGAGATTAAGCTGATAATAGCCATAGGCTCTAAGCCTTCATCATCACGTAGTTGGGAGATGCCAAGCGATCCAATACGTTTTGAAAGTTTGCCGCCTTGAGCATCCGAGATAAGCGATGTATGGGCATACGTTGGCACTTTGCCGCCAATAGCTTCCATCATTTGAATATGGCTAGCGGTATTCGACACATGGTCTTCACCACGCACCACATGGGTGATTTCGAAATCAATGTCATCAATAACTGAACAGATATGATAAAGCGGTGAACCATCCTCACGGATAAGCACTGGATCAGACATATCTTTGCCGTGAAAAGATACCTTACCACGAATAATATCATCCCATTCGATGGGCGCATCATTCATTTTGAAACGCCAATGTGGACGACGTCCTTCAGCCTCATAGGCTGCCTTTTGCGCATCCGTTAAGTTGAGTGCGCCACGATCATAGAGCGGTGGCTTACCACGTTTAAGCAGTAAGTTACGTTTAAGATCTAACTCTTCTGCCGTTTCATAGCATGGGTATAAACGGCCATCATCTTTTAGTTTTTGGATCACTTCATTGTAACGGTCAAAACGGTCACGTTGGTGTGCATAGCTGTCCCAGTTAAGACCAAGCCATGTTAAGTCTTCTTTGATAGTTTGTGTATATTCGTCTTTTGAGCGTTCAGCATCGGTATCGTCAATGCGAAGCATGAACTCACCACCTTGAGAGCGGACGAATAGCCATGTGATAATGGCAGCACGGATATTACCGATATGCAAACGACCGGTTGGAGAAGGGGCAAATCTTGATTTAACTTTAGTCATGCTATTTTTAGCCTTTATATTTATTTGTTATTGGGTAGCGGCGATCTCGGCCAAAACTCTTGCTTGTAATCTTAACACCAGGCGCAGCTTGCCGTCTCTTATATTCTGCACGGTTCAATAAAATCCATGTTTTTTCGACATCGTCTTTGTTATAGCCCTGTGCGACAATGGTTTCAATATCCAAATTTTGCTCGATAAGACGTGTGAGGATGCCGTCAAGAATTTCATAGGCGGGGAGGGAGTCCTGATCTTTTTGATTATCACGCAATTCTGCCGTCGGTGCTTTGGTGATGATACGCATGGGAATGACTTGGCTTTGGCTGTTACGCCAGTGCGCAAGGGCATATACTTCTGTTTTATAGATATCTTTTAGGGCATTAAAACCACCGCACATATCACCGTAAAGTGTAGAATAACCAACGGCTACTTCTGATTTGTTACCCGTTGTGAGAACCATTTCACCTGTCGTGTTTGACAGGCTCATTAAAATAAGGCCACGTAGTCGAGATTGCATATTCTCATGGGCAAGACCTTTTAAATCTTCAATAGACTGTTCAAGTGCTGTCATGCCTATTTGGATTGGGATTATTTCATAAGATATGCCTAAGGCTTTGGCACAGGCGGCGGCATCCTCCAAGCTTTCTTGTGACGTATAGGGTGAAGGCATCATTATGGCACGTACCTTGTCTGCGCCTAATGCATCGGCTGCAATAGCTGCTGATAAAGCGCTGTCTATGCCGCCAGACATACCCAAAATAACGCCGTTTCTAAAGCCGTTTTTACGGATATAATCTTTAAGACCCAAGACAAGCGCCGTATAAAGTTCTGAAAGACTGTCATGGGGTAGTGATCTGATAGGTGTGTTGTTGAAATCTTTATCAAACTCAATGGTGGCGGTATTTGTCTCAAAGGAAGGCAATGCACAAACCATTTCACCTTTACTATTGAGCGCAAAAGAGCCACCGTCAAAGACAAGCTCGTCTTGACCACCAATTTGGTTCACATAGATCATGGGTCTACTTATAGCTTTAGCAAGCTCCAGCCGCTGCTCTTTTTTATCGATAGTGTAAGGTGAGCCATTAAGAACGATATGAAGTTCAGCGCCCAGTTCGTTGAGCTGGTTTGTTTGATGTGTGAACCAAATATCTTCACAAATTTGTATGCCGATTTTAACGCCTTTAAAATCGAGAATAGATGCGTCTGTAGCTGGCGTGAAAAGACGTTTCTCATCAAAGACACCGTAATTAGGTAGCTCACGTTTATAGCATTGGTGAATGATTTTTCCCTTATGAATAGTAAGGGTCGCATTGTATAAGCCGTTATGGTCTTTGACGGGTGTGCCGATGAGAATGGCGGCATTTTGATTTTGGCTAAAAGCCTGCAAGTCTTGCATAGCGACTTCTATGTCTGTGATAAAGTCGTCTCGTAAAATGAGATCCTCTGGGGGATAGCCGCATATAAATAATTCTGAGAAAATTAATAGGTCGCTTTCAGCATTTTGCCAATGCTTCTTGACCAGAGCAATATTGCCTTGGATGTCACCAACAATAGGATTTTCTTGAATAAGTGTGAGTTTCATCGACGCTTAGGCTTTCCCCAACGATTGTGTAGCCATAGCCATTCTGCTGGCGTTTCTTTAATCCATTTCTCAAGGAGTTCATGCATATCGGTAAAGACAGCAAGGCTTGATCTAGCTTCACCCTTTTGATTAAAGAGATCAATCGGATGTTCCGCCCGAAAAATGAATTTTGTAGGGTCTTGCTTGTCACGTTTTATATGAAAAGGGAAAAGTACATAATCATATTTTTGTACTAAAGGAATAATACTTGTATAGCTCATAGCTTCCTCGCCGAGCAGGGGAATAGCCTCACCCTTGTTAAATTTTTGGTCGAATAAAAAGCCAATTGATTTTTTATCACGCATGGCCTTGATAAGTTCTTTGGCACCGGTGGCTGATTTTGGAATAGTGTTTGTATGAGCGTCAATTTTACGCATGGCTTGTAATGCTTTGTCGACATAAGGGTTGTTTGGTGGGCGATAAAGCGCATTAATACCTATGCCATAATGGGTAAAAATAAGCATTGTTTGTAATTCCCAATTTGCGCAGTGCCCGCCAATAAACATAATAGGCTTACCTTGGTCGATAATTTTTTTGATTAATTTGGGGTTCTCAATATGTACTTTATGCTTAGCGATATGACGAAGGTGTGGATATTCAGATAAGACACGGCCTAAATTATCCCACATACCCAGCATAATTTCCTGACCATCTGCATCGTCTAAATGTGCTTCTATACGTTTTACAACGGCACGTGATTTGCCTAATAAAGAACCGATGAAGCGGCCAACAACGCCGCCCATATTAGAGGCATTCTTTGCGCCCACAAGGATACAAAGCGCTAAATAGAGCTTGAGCAGCACATATTCAAGAACATGTCTTATGCGTTTGAGGAAAGATGGGTTTCTAGCCATTTATCTAAATCTTTTTGGTTTTCTATCGTTAAAGTGATGGGCAGTGTTTGTATTTTATTCTGCCAATGTGAAGGTATTTTGACAGCATCCTTTTCTGTTGTAATCAATTGAACAGTACGGGCTTTATCGTATAGACGTTGCATATCATGTTCTGTATAAACATGATGATCTGGGAAGCCCATAAAACCGACAATATCATAACCATTATCTTCTAATGTCTTTTTAAATTTTTCTGGATTAGCAATGCCAGCAAAACCAAAAACTTTTGGATCTTCTGGTGTTTTGATTTGTGCTGTGAAATTTCCTTTAAATACAGGCAGCCAATTGGCCTTTAGATGAGCTTTGACTTGTTGAGGAAGTGGCTCTGTAGCAATAACAATATCGGCTTTTTCTAAAGCTTCTTTAATAGGTTCACGTAAAGGACCAGCCGGGATCAGCTCTTCATTACCAAAACCTCGCCCGTCAATGACAAGAACATGGCAGCTTTTTTGTAGATGCGGATTTTGAAAGCCATCATCGAGAATGATGCAATCAATATTGTTTTCTATGGCATAGCGAGCGCCAGCCGCTTTATCTTTGGCAATAATGGTGCGTGCATGTTTTGCAAGTAATAAAGGTTCATCACCTACGTCTTTAGGGCGGTGGATATTGAGGTCGACAAATACTGGGCCTTCTAGATCGCCGCCATAGCCACGGCTTAAAAAAGCAATATTTTTATATTTTTTATTGAGTAATGAATGCAGCATAAGGGCTGTTGGTGTCTTACCAGCACCGCCAGCAACAATGTTCCCTACACAAAAAACAGGGATATCGACATGGTAAGAAGAAGAGGCATTTTGGTATTGTTGGTGACACCATAGGTAGATTTTACTGAGACCTGTTAAAAAAGGCCAGTACCATAGTTTTTTAGCTATCTCAATGTCATACCAAAATTTAGGAGCCTGCATGTTTTGCAGTATCTATCACTGGCGATAGCTTTTCAAGTATATTAGGCAAAACATCTTGTTTTGATTGAGCGTAGGCGACAGCGGCTTTGGTCAATTCTTTTTGTTTTTGCGGGTTTTTTAAGAGTTCTTTTATTTTTTTGTATAGCATCGCCTCTGTTGTGACTTTAATAGCACCTTTGGTGCTTGTAAGATCTTGATCCATTTCTTTAAAATTAAACATTTCGGGGCCGTAGATAATTGCACAATTCAGCTGTGCAGGCTCAATGAGGTTGTGTCCACCACCAGGCTGTGTCGTCATGGAATTGCCAATGAAAGCAATAGGACAGAGCGTGTAAAACAAGCCTAGTTCTCCTAATGTGTCGGCAAGATATATTTCTGTATTTTCAGTGATGGGGGCATTTTTAGAGCGTTGTGTTACAGCCTTACCCAAAGTCGACATGATCTTTTCGCCACGATCGGGATGGCGAGGCACAATGATGCTAAGAAGATCAGGCATATCCTTCTTTAGTTTTTTGTGAAGGCGGACGGCCATTTCTTCTTCTGGCGCATGAGTGCTTGCAAATAGCATAAGGGGGCGTTTGTTGAGTTGCTTTTTGAGTGTCGCAAGCTTTTTGCGATCATGCGTTAGTGGTTCTGTTGCAAATTTTAAATTACCGACGGTAAAAACGTTCTCACCACCTAGTGCAACATAGCGCGCTGCTTCATCATCACTTTGTGCAAGAATGATCGAAAAGGTTTTAAGCATGAGGTGAATAAGGAAAAGAAGCCATTTCCAGCGTCGATAGGATTTTTCAGATAGTCGAGCATTGATAAGGGCAGCGGGTATATTGCGACGGCGAAGACCCCATAGCATGAAAGGCCATAATTCAGACTCACCAAATATAACGACATCTGGTTGCCATTTATTAAGGAAAGCGTTTACCTGCCATGGCCAGTCATGAGGGTATTTATCGTAGGACATTTGTGGATGTTTGTGCACAAAGTCAGTAAGAATTTTTTCTGAGGTTTTTGTCGTGCTTGTCAGCAGAATTTTAGCTTTAGGATATTGATGTGACAAAGCCTTGCTAAGGGTTATATTAGCAAGGCTCTCTCCAATACTTACGCCGTGTAACCAAATGAGCATAAATTTGCGTTATTGGCCGAATTGTATCGTATACGGATCGCTTAACTCACTAGCACGAGGGCTAAAGAAAGGTACGCCTACATATGGATCCCAATTTGGACCATATGGACTATAGCTATAAACTAGGTCAGATACGTTGCTTAAACCTGTGCCGCCATAAGCAAAGGCTTCAAGCTCACAATTTAAGCCTGGTAATTTGATACGGCCTAACAAATCAGGAATTTCAGGGATTTTTAAATCATAGCAGTCTTCAGCAACGTTCCAAAGACGTCTCATTACATCACATTCAAACTCTTTAAATATAGGTAAAAATCCAGAGAATATACCGCCTGTGATACCGTTTAAAACAGCACCAGCTAGCTGACGAACACCGTCATTGATAATGTCAACAGCACGATCCAAAAATTCTTGTGCGCGCATATATGAGAGCACAGCTAGACCTGGCAGATTTAAAATATCACCACCTTGTCCTGCTGAAGCGCCATAATAACTTTTACGCCAAGCATCGGCTAATGGTACTGTTGTGTTTTGAATGAGCGAGTTGAAGCTGTCACCAATACCGCCTACAACGCTTTGCACACTTTCTTTGATAATGCCACCGATCGTTTTTGGTGGCTGGTATGTGTCACCGATTTGGCCTTCCATGGCAGACCATTGATCCCAGCATATAAGATCCATAATGCTTGTTGGTGCTTGGTTATGGTTCGCTGCACGGATTAATTTTTCAGTAATCCTGTCTTTAACAAGCGCAATATGTGTCATATTGTTTAATATGTCACAGTCGCATTCATTCTTTTTAACATACCGACCTGCATATTCTATTGGTTGGTCGCCTGTTGTTAAGGCTTTCAATTCACAACAATAATAGACATCGTCACTACCTGCGAATGTTGTTTCACCGGCATTTCTTGGGTCACAGACCATAGAATTACCTTCGGCAATATCTTGTGCAGCATTGGCAGCTGATTGTGCGGCAAGGCTCATCTCTTTGCCTTGATCCCATTGGCTAAAGTCTAAATCGGAAATAAGTAAATATGGACCACGCTCAATTTCATCAACGGCTTCTGTGTAAAAATACTGGAAGTCCTCAGCTTTAAAACCAATAACGCTTGCAGGATCGATAGGTGTGCCTAAATAAGTGATTTCTTGATATAAGGGTTTGTCAGTAAGGGTGGTCGCAACCACACTACCTTGTGCGACATCTTGTCCTTCTGTAACGTCAACTTTGTCCAGTCCAGCAAGAAGTGTTCTTAATTCATCATTATGTTCTATAATGATGAACTTACCCAGTGCATCATTTTCAGCTATTTTTAATATTTTTCCGTTTAGGGGCGCATATACTTGATCCCGATATTTAGTGGCGGTGCTATATACATCCCATGTAACACCAGCGAAGAATTGGTCATCATGGTAGCCATAGTAATCAATAATATTCGTAGCAGCTGTCGGTTTTTGATATTCACCTTCAACAGCAAAGGCTGAAGCACTGAAAGCCATGATTGTTAACATGAAACATGAAAAAGTAAGGATCATTTTTTTCATCATAGCGTGGTCTCTTTCTTTGTTTCTTCTGCGTTTTTCTCGACAAACATACCATCTTCAAAGATATATGTTGTTGTCGTTTTTTTTGATTTGCGTGAAGCGGTTAGTATTGATGCGTTATTGTGTCGATCTTGTTCTATGTAAATATCGTCAGCTTTCATTTCACCAATTTTCACAGGTCCATCTTCAGAAACGGCTAGAATATAAGTGTCGCAGCCTTCATCTTCTGAACAAAAAAACTTTTTGTCGTCTAATTTTACAAAAATTTCTGGAACACGGTCACCGTTTAAGTCTTCTCGGGCGGTAAAAACGATGATTTTACGATTGATTTGACCTTCTAAATCAAAGATTTTGTCACGTAATGCGATGCGTGCAAGTTGATATGTCGTGCCGGATTGTGTGTAATCATACTCAACTTTTTTTGAAGTCGAATCTTTGATGTCATTTGTTTCTGCATGAGAAGGGAGGGCAAAGCCCATTATAAATAACGCAACTGTTAATGTTTTAAATAACAATTTCTTCACCTCACACACTCCACTAGTATAGCAGCACTTATAGGCTCAAATCAAATTTATTATGCAATTGATCCACCTTCGAGGTCGATATCCAGAATTGACATATTGAAATCAAACGATGTTTCGCCTTCATCTTCTGTTTTGTAAAGAAGTCCGATAAATTCAGCGCCCATTAAAACCTCAACAGAGTCATCGTTGTTAGCGCGCTTTTTCAGGTTGATAGATTCGTTGCGGAATTTATTTTTAAGGTATGTTTCTACTTTTCTTGTTTCTTCAGGGGTCATAATTTTCCTTTGATTTTTCTTTAAATTTGAATGCGCTTAAAGTAGCATAGCTTTCTTGAAGGGCAAAGGTTGAATATGCGTTTAAAACAAAATCTGATCTGGTTTTTTGAGTTTTTTACTCAAGCTAAATCATTTAAAGATAATCCCATTATAGGCTCAAAAACAATGAATCGCATGGGGTTGCATGTTTTTCGGTTGGTTATGGCGCATTTAATGACCCGTTTTCGCTGGTGCTTACTGTTTTGGCGTCTCGATAAAAAATATCGTGATGCGTATCACGCCCAAGGATTCGTCGTGATTGAAAATTTCTTGCCTGATGTTCAGTTTGAAAAATTGAATAAGCAATTGCGTGCTGTAACGGGAGGTTTTTTGCAATGTCGTCAGGGGGATACACTTACGCAGCGCCATATATTTGAGGATGTAGATGCATCGGCTGCTGCCACATTTGCACAAGATAAGCGATTAAAAGGCCTGTTTCGCTATGGTGGGTCTGCCAACCATTCGCCGCTTATGTACATCGAGCATATTAGAAATGGTGTTTTAAAAAAAGGTGAAGATCCTCAAAAGAATTTACACAGTGATACATTCCACCCAACGGTTAAAGCATGGCTATATTTAGATGATGTGACTGAGGCCAATGGACCTTTGGAGTACGTTGAAGGGTCTCACAGACTTGATTGGAAACGTATTAAATGGGAGTACAAAAAAAGTTTGACGGCGGCAACTAGCGAAGATAGTTACACACAGCGTGGTTCGTTCCGTGCACGTGATAAAGATTTAGATGAACTCGGCTTGCCTCAACCAAAACCATTCACTGTTAAGAAAAACACATTAGTCTTTGCTAATACATATGGCTTTCATAGGAGAGGGCAGGCAAATAAGGGCTCAACACGTATGTCTGTATATATGCAAGATCGTGCTAATCCATTTTGGGGCTTCTTTGCGCTGGATTTTAAATTGTTCCAGCAATGGCGTGTTGCTTATTTGAAGAATAAACAAAAGCGTAGCGAGTATGAGGCGGCTCAACATGGCCGCACACCGATGTGGCAGCCTGTTGATTTGACTGAGCAAAAAGAGGCTGCTTAACGCTTATCAAACCAGAGTTCAATTTCATGTTTTGGGCGTGTTGTAATACGTGCCATAGGCTCTGGCACTTGCCCTTCTTTGTTGCGTAATTCGTATTGTTGCAAGACATTGGCGATCGCCATAACACCTTCTTGCATGGCAAAACCTTTACCGATGCATATGCGTGGTCCAATGCCGAAAGGTAGAAAGCTTTGCTTGACTGATTCTTGTTGGGCAGGATCATCAAAACGAGATGGATCAAATACATCGGGATCTTGCCATTGCTTGCGGTGGCGTTGTATCAACCATGGTGAAATAGAGAACATTGAACCTTTTTTGACGTCCTTTTTGCGGATGACACAGTCACGGGATGCTTCACGTGGTAAAAAGCTTACAGGTGGGTAAAGGCGTAAAGCTTCATTAAAAACATTGCGTGTTATTTTTAAGTTTTTGATGCTTTCAAAGACAATCTCCCCATCTACTGCATTATCGGCGATTTCTTTTCGGATCTCTTTTTGTAAATGCGGACATTTTGATAGCAAATAGAAAGACCATGTGAGTGCTGAAGCACTGGTTTCATGGCCTGCTAAGAATAACATCGCCACATGATTAATCAGCTCATCAAGAGGAAAATGTGTGCCTTCATCATCTTTTGCTTCCAATAGGCTTGAAAGAATATCGCTCTTATCGTCTTTTTTTCCTGCATGGTAATTTTCATAGCGTTCCGTGATGATGGGTCTTAAAACAGAGCGAATATTGTCACAGGCTCTGTCAATTTGCTTTTTAAAAAAGCCACTCGGCAGATGAAATGACTTTAGGACCATCGTGCGCTGGGTATAATCTTGAAATACATTAAAGTTTTCAAAGACTTTGTAGGCATCGCCCTCTTCAATTGTATGGGATAAAATTGTACGGAAAATGATATCTGCGGTGACATGAGTCATAAGCGGGTCAATTGCCACGGGTGTTGATCTATCTGCACGATCAATGCGTGCCAGTAAATTTTTAATTGCCCCGTCCATATTATTAAACGCACGTTGCAGATGCGTATGGGCAAAAGCAGGGTTCATCATTTGACGTTGGCGTTCCCATGTTTTCCCGTTCGTCGTGAAAATACTTTCACCTAAAAGAGGGCAAAGGATTTCATGTTGGAGGCGGTGTTTAGGAAATTTTTTATAATTTTTAATGCCGATTTTTTGTACAAGCGCCCGATCATTAACAACGAAAAAATCAATATGCGGAAATTTTACCGCTCCCATGCTCATTTTATAGCTGGTTTCAGAGATGGTATGTATCCATGACTGCCACCCAAGCAAAAAACGGGTAAATTGCTTTAATGGGCTTTTATGCGGCTTGGGATATGGTGGTGTAAATTTTTCTGTCTGTTTCATGCTTTGACGACTTTAAGGGTTTTTACGTATCCGTCAAAAGATTTCGAACCAGCTGTTAACTCAGCATAGTCATAACTACCTTTTATTTCACCTTTTTTAAGATAGAGAAAATGAAAATCAAACTTTTTCATTTTGAGCTGATGAAAGCGTTTGGGCGTATAAAGCTTATGAAATTGCGCTGATGCAAGTGTGAGTTTGGTCTTATAAGATGTCACAACATCTTTGAACGGACTGGTTAAAGGGAAGCAGGCTCGGTCTCCTAGATTGCTGATATCAAGCCATTTAAAAGGAATGTGAGATATTCTTCTTAAAACGTCTTTATAAGTATTTGCTTTTTTATTGAGTGTAACGAGAGGGAATATTTGGCCTAAAGTAATAACATGAACCCGTTGTGCGCTCTCGCCTAGTCTATCAATGATTGGTGGAATCATGACTGAACCATTGCTATGGCCGATCAATAATATCTCATTATAGTTTTCATCATCAATTGCTTCTTTGATACATTTTGCAAATGTATCAAGCCTTTTTTCTATGCTTTCTGGCTGTTCATATATAAAGGCATTGTTGAAAATGAAGACACGTAATAACCAATTAGATTGTATCCGTCTTAGGTGCCATAGGCTAAAAAGAAATATAGTTGCAAAGATGAGCAATGGCGTGTGGAGTAAAAGCAATACAGCCCAAAACAGTAACATGAGCGGTAAGTGAAATACCGTCATAAGGGTCATCTTATTGTGATGTCTAGCATCTTTCCAATTAAAATCTCTGAACTGTTGGAGGTACATGGTCAGTGTTTTTTTATAAAGTGTCAGCGGGTCTTTGATCCAATATTGTCTGATTATATCGTCCCAGCGTAAAAAGATGTAATCGGTTTCTGTGTTCTCATTCTCTACAAGCCAGTGGCTTTCATGGGCTGATTTTTTAGAGCGCTTTGATACATGAAATTGCGGCGCATTTTGAGCGTAAAGCGCATGATAAAAACCAGGGCCACGTGGATCAAATCCAGAAATATAAAATATTTTCCTCTTTTTTATCATCGTCTTATTTCAAAGTCTTTATGTAGCTTCTTAATCCTAAATGACCAGTTGTCATTGTGAAGTAATCATAATTACCGAGTGTATCGGGGCAAGTTAGATATAAAAAATGAAAGGCATATTTGTTTAGCTTCATCGTCTTATATTTTTTCTTATCATAGCTGGCATGAAAACGTGGGGATTTTAAAACGAGTTCGGTTTTTATGTCGGTTTCATCAATGGCGCCTTTATAGGGGCCGATCATAGCGTAACATGTGCCGTCCGCTACAGCACCAATATCAAGCCATAAGAAATCACGAGAGGCAGCTGTTTTAAGGTGTTCTTTATAATAAAGTGCTTTTTTACTGAGGCTCACGAGAGGAATACAATGTCCAAGGCTGATAATACGAATTTTATTGAGCGGCACGCCTTTTTTTATAAGGCGCGAAATTATAGGGGCCAAAAATGTTGCGCCATTACTGTGGCCGATCAGTAATATTTCATCATATTTGTCACGGTCTGCAGTATCTTGGATAATGGCAGCAAATAAGTCTATGCGGTCCTCAATATCTTTTACGGGGCCATGTGCCATTTTATTGTTAATGATAAAAAGTCTTAATAACCAAGGTGCTTTAACAATACTGAACAGTTTGTAAGCTAAAAAAAACAAGATGGCTAAACCTGCGAGACAAAGCCAGATATTAGTAGTGAAAAAAAAGAGATATTGGCTGAAACTAAAAATTAATAAGCCTAAAACGAACAAGACAAGTACAGGGTAGCCTAGAGTAATAATCGGCGCTCTGGAGAGTTTAAGTGCTGTTTGCCAGTCAGCAATTGTAATGTTGTCGATGTAGGCATGGATTGATTTGGTAAATAATTTAAATGGGTCTTTGAGCCAATTTTGACGAATAATATCGTCCCAGCCAAGCATTGTATGGTCACTGACGGTTGTCCCTTGTTCGTTCTCATATATAGTTTGCCAGCTTATTTCTTCATCGCTTTCTTTAACGCGCGACGACACAGTTAAATCACCGTCGATCTTTTGGTTAAAGCGTTCAGCTTCATTTACAAAAAGATTATGATAATGCCTTGCGCCTCGAGGGTCAAAGCCAGAAATATAAAAAACCTTGCGGCGATCAATAGACATAGGTACTTTCTTAGCCATGCAAAAAGGTGAAGGCAAGCAGAAACATTCGAAGCAGGTCAAATTACATCGGGATTACTGTATGGTTCTCGATAGTTCTAAGCATGGCCGTAATATGGTGTGTAAATTCCATGACAATGCCTATGGTATACGTGGCGGCGGTACAGGTAAGGATCGCTTGCAGGCGGATAAAATTATGTATCAGAAGCTTAAAGAAAATAAAGATCCTATGGCAGGTCTTGTGTATTTGGCGACCCGTCTTTTTGGTTGGATATTTTTTAATTACCGTAAAGGGCTGTGGACAGGGCAGTTATCAAAGCGACTCGTTAAAAAAACTGAAAGTTAATTACTCTATTAATAATTCATTAACTTTTATTATGTAATTATATCTCAATTAAATTTAGGGATGTAGTAATTAAATGCCAATAATGAATGAACCTGTAGCTAACGCTGACGATATTTACGATAAATTTTTTCTTAAATTATGGAAGAACTTTAAAAAGATGAATAGCATTGCGCAGCGACTTGATGCCAATGACCGTTTTGTTCTTAAGTGCATCAAAGAGTTTGGTTTTGATGTTAGAATTGATAATAAGTTGTTCAGAAAACAATGGGTCTTGGTGGGGCAAGACACTGATGGCTCTGACCTTGTTTTGAACCAAAAAGATTTGGATCAATTTGTACAAGAGTGGAGATCTCATCTTCCTGAGTGTGCTGAAAGCCGATCGGATATTGCGTCCCGTCATTTAAGTGTGGCACAAGATACGGTAAAAGAAACATTGCCCACGGCTATAGCTTTATTGGGCTCTGCCTTTTGGGCTGTGTCTCAGGCACCTGAGCAGGCTGCAAAAACCTTAATGGCGGGGAGTGTAGCTAGAATAATTGTGAGTGGTGAGAAGCTTCTTAATCTTAAACGGCATTATGATGGATTAGACGTGATACAGCAACGGATTGCGCTTGACCAATTTGTGACACTGGCAATGGTTACGCGGTTAGCCTGTGCAGAACTAGCCAAGCATGCGTCTTTAGGTATTTGTGATTTTGCAGCACATTTAGGCGTTGTTTCGCACATGGAATCAGCGATGAGTGGATCTGTTGAGCAGGCTTTGCCAACTATACAAGGAGAGGCCGTGGGTGCTGTGGATGTAGATAGTGCTCTTAATAAGACCTCAGTGCGTCCATCATCAAGAACATCTGTTCCTAGACAATTTGACGAATACGCAGCATAAATCTTGGTTTTTTTGTGGTGCGCCTTGAGGGTGACTTTCCCAAAGCTCTAATCGCTCATATGTATGATTTATATGAAACCCTTAAGAATAGCGGCTTTCAAATTTCTAACCAAAATTCAAAAAAATCAGGCTCTTTTTCGGGGCAGG
>PAAR01000017.1 GCA_002699085.1 Micavibrio sp. | reverse complement strand
TCTTGGGAGGGGCCGGTAGGAAATAAGTAGTTCCATCAATGTCATTCTTGAATGCCATGTGCCCCTCAGGTGTCTTTGGAGTTGAGTCATGCCAAGGTGGTCGTTGTGCATTTCCAAACACATGGGCATTTACACCTTTGTGGGCTATGTAGCCAGCTGCTGGTATAGATAGTAGTCCTCCAATAAGAGCCCCTCTTGCAAACAAGTAGGATGGCTTGGTTGAGCGCTTGTAGCCTGGGAACTTCTTATCGATGGCTCGGCCAAAACCTGCCATCAATGCAGCTCCTCCAACTAATGCACCGGTAACAAGTACCTTTCTTTTCCTTTGGTCTGCTAGAAGATTGTCAATGTACGCCATTTAATCACCTCTTGGTTGGTTTTGCTCTTAGTTTGTCATAGAAGACCCCTCGGTCTGCCATCTTAATCTTGAATAAATTCTGTTTGCCTGCTTCTCCAGCATAGGTTGGAACACCGTAGTAGCGAGTAAACTTCTCCCATGCTGGGTTGGCTTCTGTTTTACGACGCTTTGGTCGAATAGTCCTACGGCCTTCACTATCAGTAAATGCTTGGAAGTCTTTACGAGGTAGTGCAATAATCCATGGCTCGGTTGTCTTTGTGCGGGTGAAACCGCCTTTCTTAATGAAATAGCCATCTCCACTAGGCCCACCTGGGAATACTTTGGCTAGGCCCGTTGTATCTGCTACTGATGTTGAACCAGCGTCCCAGTATTGAGTTTGCTTAGCGCGACCCTTGTGCTTGCCTTTGAATGCCATTTTCGTCTTTGGTATCAATTCAACATAGATGTACTTCCCGCGACCCATAGTTGAAGATGCACCGAAGCGGTTTTCTCTAACTGGGTTTCCACGAACGCCACGACGACGGTCGGCAGCGTCACGGTCAGGGCGGCCTGGTGCGCGCTCATCTCTTGCTTGGCGGTCGCGTCGGTTGAATCCTCCGACTAGTGCGCTCATAGCAGCGGCTTGGTCGTCGTAGTTGGCAAGGCGGAGATGTTT
Organism: Micavibrio sp.; assembly: GCA_002699085.1. Lineage (GTDB taxonomy): Bacteria > Pseudomonadota > Alphaproteobacteria > Micavibrionales > UBA9664 > UBA9664. The sequence continues at coordinate 8,109 of PAAR01000017.1, read as the reverse complement.
ATTATTTCCAATTAGCAAAACTTCCCAAATGTGTTCAACACCTGTTCCACTTGCATTTGCTTCCATATAGAATCCAAGAGGTGGATGAGTGTTTGCGTTAGTGCCAATTTGGTCTTCGGGCCACATGACTAGGTTACCACTTGTATCGCGGCCTTGAGCAAAGATTGCATGGGTAGGTGTACCACTAGCAGTAGTACCATTGGTAGTTAGGTTACCTCCATTTCTATGGAAACGGTGATAGCGCATTTGGTCAGTACTAACGAAACGACCACCATGCGTACCTCCAACATCTATCTGTTGAGCCATAGACTTCATGTTGTACGGTGGGCTTAGGAGTGCGTTTAATTGCGCACGGACTGTCATAGTATCTCCAAGCTCCATGGCTTCGACTGTCTGTTGCATAAGTGCGAATGCTTCGATTGGGTCTCCAGTAATGTTGGTTGACATAGTAGCATAAGCACGGCCTGATGCTCTAATGCCGTTTTCAATTTCTTCGACCATAGCAACTTCTGTTGAGGATAGTCGCACATAGCGGTTTAGGAATTGCTCGTAAACAGCAGCACCTTCTTGGGCATGGACGCTGTTAAGTGAGTAAAAGTTGTACTCTTGGAGAGGAATAGAGGTAAGAATGTCATGAGCAAGGCGGATAGGAATATTTCCTTCTCTATCTCCTCGTGCAGTCCTTAGTTGAATTTGCCCAGTACACAAGTCATAGACCATGTTTCCTTTAAGCACTGCATCAGACGCACTGGTGCTTGGGTGGTTGGCTAGTCGACGAGTAAACTGAACATGGCCTGGGTCGTTGTTCCACTCTTCGCAGAACATACGAAGGGAGAGCATCTCTTCAGGACTGTAAGGTGCCTGAATTTCAAGTGCATCATCAATAGGTTCCATGTTGTTGATATATTGTTGCCACATGCGGGCATTTACCATTTGTCGGAATGGACTGTCACGAATAGTTTGTCCTCTCCAGCCTGGGATGATTTGTAGCATAAAGTTAGCAAAGCCTCTTACCCCGCTTGGTCCTTCCTCCCCTGCTCTTCCACCTGGAAGTCGGAGTACTCTCCAGCTACGCTGAGTAGTAAACAAGTTAGTTATTCTTGGGTTAGTGATGGGCCCATGTGGTACATCTGCCATATCGCTATCGTATAGGTTTTCTAGTTCGACATTCATTACGCCGCTTTCTTCTGTATCTTCTTGTTCTTCGCTTCCGCTTACATTTAGTACCATAATTAACGCCCCCCGTGTTCACGCACTACACTTTTCATAATAGAGTCATCGGTCATTTACTCTTCCTCCATTAACTTAGCAAGAGCTGCAGCTGGGCCCTTGTTCCTATTAGCATACTTAGATGCCCCATAAATTGCTATGCTTGGAATAACAAGATAGAGGAATAAGCTACCAAAGAGTCTGACTCCATTAATTAGCGACTCTTCAGGTTGGTCGTAGGTAATTATCCCACCTAAACTACCTGGTGCAAACCCTTCTTTTACGGCCTTTTCATGTGCTGGACCAAAATCCATACCCTCTTTCATGTATTTGTGCATCTGCTTAATATGGGGTTTCTTAGTCCCTTTTGGGTGCTTGTCGGTAATTTCCTTAATCGACATTCCCCCTATGGTGGATGTTAAGAGTAAGCGATAATGATTTTGTGCTTCTTTTAGTGCAACGCTGTCCCCTCCAAATGCTTCTTTTGTGAGGGAGTTTACTTGCCTAAGGTAAGCTGGTCGCTGGTCAGCTGTTAAGCCACCCTGTGCTTTGACTACCATTGTGTTGTGTTGGATTGCTGCTAAAATTTCGTAAGGGGTAGTTTCTTCTGAAGTTAGGTCGATTTCTTGGAAAACTACTCCGGTGCCCCCGCCAAGGTTACTTGCGAGGGCGTAGCGAAAAGGTTGGGAAAGTTTGTTTTTGTTGAGATACCCTAGTCGGCTCCCTCCACTACGGGGTGGTGGAAGTGACTTTCCTAGCTTCTGTGAAAATTGATAGTTTTCAAGTGACTTGCGCATAATGTCCAAGTCGCTCTTTACTAGTCCTAGCTTCTTGTTCCTAATTGCAGCGTCATAGCTGTTTTTGTCACTCAAAATATCGTTAAGTTTCTCCATTACTCTTCGGCTTGCGTCATTGACTACCGAGATTTGTTGAGGTGTGAGTGACTTCTCTATTAGCTTCATTTCAGAAAGGAGCCTTACTCTTTCTTGGTCTTTCTCCTGTACTACGAGCTTTAGCATAGCAGCGGAAGAAACGGTTTGCTGGGATTGTGCTGCCTTCTCTAAGTTTGCAAGGGCTTGCATAGAAGTAGTCACATACCTTGTTGCGTTGCTATCTGAGGGGTCATTGTCAAAGCACTTCTGTGCGTTATCGATGATAGATGCCAATGCACGGTCAATTTTTATGCGTGTTACTGAGTCCATGTTGGAGATGAGTGTACCATAGGAGTTAGTAAAGTTAGAAATTTGCAAGGAGACTTGAGAAAATGCCTTTTTCCAGGCTTTGTTACCTAGCATAGAGTCATTGCTTGCATTACCAAAAATAGCTCCGAGAGGTACTTTGGTCCCGTCTAGAATTTGGTTTGCTGCAACTGTTACTCGGTTGAGACTGCTGTTAACAAGCTGACCGGCTGATGGACGGGTAAGTTTGCTTTCCCTTTGCATTGCGCGCATCTTGTCAAGAGTCAAATCCACTTCTTTCTGTACTTTGTTTAACTTTGCACTACCCTTGTCGTGAAGGAGTCCTTTGCCCTTTAGGATTCCATCAACCTTTACTAGGTATGCGTTTACTTCTCTTTCAAAACTTGGTTGGTCCATCATTTTATCATCTCATGCTTTGCTTTTCTTTGCTTTTTTTAGGGCTGTTATTGTGTCTATTTCTGACTCTAAGAGTCTGTTCTTTGCAGTCTTCTTTAGGGCAGCTGCGGTCGCCATATTGTCAAACATAGGCTTCAACTTGATAATAGCTCCTAATGCTACCAATCCACCAAGTACATAGGCGCCAGTAGTGACTGTGTCTTTGATTGTCCCGTCATCGAAACCTAATGCTGTGTCTAACACACCCCCCATTGGGGCTACTTGAATGCTGTCTTGCTTTTCTTCTGTGCTGTACCTCATTGGGTTTCCATTACCTAGTGCTCTTGACTTTAGTGCATGGCGGTCAATGTTTCCAAAGCCCGATACATTGCTGTGTTTGACTGGTACGCCTCCTTCGGGTTCTTTAGGTGGTGTAAGTACTAGTGAGGGTGTACCTTCTAGGCCTTCGACTACGAATAGTTCGTTGAAACCATATTGCTGAGTATTCTTGGAGGATAGTCCATCTAAGCTGGTTACTTGGTCAGCGCTATAACGGTCAGTAACATCTGTTATGTCGCCTACTGACCCTAGTAAAGAAAACTTCTTGTGGCGGAACTTGACCATTTCTGTTCGGAAGAACCAACTTTTCTCGTTGTCCGGTTCTTTGTTGATGTTCTCTTTGATTACTTCATTACGGTTCTTGTAAGCTTCAAAGGTAATATCGACCATTGGCTCTTCTAGCTCGGAGTCTGCGAATGCTTCTGCTGCAGTGGCTCCAGCTGCTTCTTTTGCTATCTGTGCTTCTATTTCATCTGCCAAGTTAATTTTCTCTTCCTTGATGTAATAGTAGTGGTTCTGACCTCCAAGATAAACTTCCTTAATTGAGTTAGCGTCGGTAGTTACGGTTGGTCCCCACCAACCTTCAGGGATTTTGCAGTAAACTAAGGAGTAGGAGTGCCGGAATTTTACTCCTTCGTAGTCCACTTCATATTTTAGTGGGTCATCTTCTAGGAATCCAGCAAGCTTGGTGTTTTCTATTTCATCCAAAGCTGGGAGTTGGTCTCCTCGGATGATGGCGATTAGTATTTCCTTAGTCAATGGTACACCAGGGAAACAAGCATCCCATGAAGGCTGGAAGTTTGCTACCTTAGATGGGTTATCAATATCAGTAACTTTGAATGTCTTTATCTGAGTGTGGTCGATTTTATCACCAGTGAATTCGTTTGGCTGATGACTGCCGCGTGTCAAATCATACTGTTGAGCACGGAGGTCCATTGGGGTGTTGTTTTTCTTAGCAAGTGATGTTGTTGAAATCCAATATCCTGGGAAGAAGTCTGTTGCTTGACCGAGTAGCATAAACGCCCCTCCAGGTTTGAAGTTTCCATTAACCCAATATGCGCTCAAGATATCAGGGTTGTCCGAATAGCTGTAAGCAAATGGGTCAACGGCTTGGTAAACTACATCTCCTGAAGTGCGGATATACCTCCTTTTCTGAAGGGGGTCTCCGTCATCAGATTTTTCTGCTGGGGCCATCATAATGTAATAGGTAGGGCTTGTCTTTGATGTACGCATTTTTTGCCCATCGGGGGTCGTGACCTGTATGCCTGAGTCTGTTCCACTAACATTGGGGCGCCCTATTCGACTGTAAATTACATCGTTAAAGGTCTCGCTGCCTGAGTCTGAATCTCTTCGTGGGTAGGCGTCCCATGTTTTTCCAAGTTGCCATTGAGGGGTTATGTCATAGTATTCATCATCTGTGTTTAATTGACGAGGGAAGCGGAAGTAAAAGGCAAAGCGCCCTTTTGCAGTCACCTTTGCGTTATAGTCGGGGTGTATTTGTGGCTTGCTCCAGGTGTTTGTATTAGGGTTCCACCATTCAACCTTGGCGCAGAACTTGTCGACATCTTCATCATCCATATTCCAATATGGACCTCCATCGTAGTTGTATTTGTGCTTGCCTCCTTTGCTTTGAATAGAATGTTTGTTTTTACCATACCACTTGCTACCCGTCCTTACAGTCATGTTGGCTCCTCCTTGTTCAATGATACGGATATGGTCTCCGTCAAACCCATCTTTTGCATTTGTGAATCTTAAGTCAGTTCCGAACATTCCTCCATCATCGTTGTGGTGGCTAAAGTAGTGGTATTCTCCACCATAGCCTCCAGTGTCTTTGTAGCCGTACATTTGTCCGACGATACAGTGTGGCTGGCCTACTTGCAAGAACCCCACATTTTGTTGTACACACTCCCAGCCTTGGCCGGGGCCCATGTATCTGTACATTGCAGAACCCGCAAGCCAACCAGCATCATAGTTTTGCCATAGCCTGATGTTCTCTCCCTTAGAAACATCGCTTCCACTTCTCCCATAAGACCACTTGTGGTCTGAGATATCTCCGGTCCAGTTGCTACTTGAGTCATCTATTGATGGTTCAGTAGGCATGAAACCTAAGTTGTTGTACATTGCCGGGTTTTGTCTTAACAACTTTCTTGAAGCTGAGTCGACAAAGGAGGGGTCTAAATTGCTAGGTATTGTAGGGGATATATGGAAATTTAGGTTCACTAGTGGGATATCTTGCTCTATCGTATATGACACTACATTGTTAGCCTTTGTGACAAATAGAAGGCACTGACGACCATCATAAAGAGAAGTAGCATAAAAGAACCCAGCTCCTATCAGTCGGGCTTCAAAGGTAATCTTGTCATGCTTGCGATAGCCGAATTTTTGCTTATTGATTACTCCGTTCTTTACAATGAGGTGCTTTGCTCCGTTGCCACGCTGTACTGTCACTTTCTGAATTACTGGTTGTGCGTGGACTTCCCCTAGTGAAGAAGAACGCGCAAAGGCGGTATTGTGGCGGTGAGCAAACTGAGGCCTCATTGTTTCAACGCTCCCTGCATGCTACTACGCAAGGCAGGGAAAAGACCAGCTAGACCCTTAGTGCCCTGCTGCTCACTTAGGACTGGGCGGCCATGGCCGCGAAGTTTGTCGATACCTGAAAGATGCCTTTGAACATTAACTGGTGTGTTGATGTTGCGCGAAGTACCGAATGCTCCAAGTGCCTGCCCATATGGGGATAGAGGCCTTTTTCGATTTTGGGGCATTGGGTTTGGAAGCGTAGTACTGTAAGACGGGTCTAGCTTCCTAACTTCGCTTACTGCAAGGGGTATCATTCCTTTCCAACCAAACTCTATTTCCGCCATCGCATACGCTAATGCATTGTTTTGACTCAGCTTTCTTCCGCTAAACAAATTAATCATTTGAGTCCTTCGCTGTTGAGGATAGGTAAGATGATTGACAAACATAGGTACTTTCATTAGTTTTTGATAGAGACCTGGATGGGTTTGCTTGAAGTCATCTAGCCACTTTTCTGACTGCTCTTGATAATATGCTTTGTAGTTGATTAGCTGTTGGGTTTGTTTCAAGTGTGTTGCTTGAGCCGGTGTTATGGTCTTATTAGACTGAACGGCTGGTTTGATTGTGTTGATACTTGCCATATGTGCTCGCTGAGCTTCTTCCATAAATTCATTGAAGACTGGTTCGATTATTGGTTGAAGCTTACGACCTAAGTGCATCTTAAAGTCATTAAGGGACATTTTTCTTTTGGACTGTGAACGGGTATCGGTACTAACTGCTACACCTGAGTTAAACGCTCCTTGGTCCCAGCGAATAGCTTCATCGAGAACGAGCCTCTTTACTTGCGCCATAAGGGCGTATGCTCGACTTGTCCAATACTGAGTTCGTTGTGGACCAAGTACTTCAAGGTCTATTTTGAAGCCCATGACTTCTCGTCCAGCTAATGCGTCTTGAATCATTTTGTGCGCTTCTTTTTCAGCGGTTTCAACTTCTTTTACGAAGTTAAGATATTCTGTGGAGCGAGTTTGCTTTACTGGCTTATGCTGACGAATATCTTCAGTGATTTGGTCTCTAATTGGGCCTGGGATTACTTTGTCAGGTGTTCGCACTGATTGATTGACAGTTGCGGCCCTGCGCTTATCAGTAAGGCTCATCATTACTGCTAATTGAGGGACTAGGCCAGTGCCACGGGAACGACGACGAGTTGGTTGGAATTTCGCCCTGCCCCTATTGAAGGCCTTCATGCCTTTGTTAGCAAATCTTGAGGCTCCCCTTCGCGCGGTCCTTTCAGCGGAAGATGCTCTATTTGTTATCTCTTTAGTCATTTGAGAGCGGCGGCGTGATGCGTTCTTCTTGCTTTCTTGTGCCTTCTTTGCCTCTTCTTGCTTTCTGCGAGTCTCGACTAGCTTTGCTTTGCCTTGAGCTACTAGTTCAGCATCTCTTTTTGCGTCTTGCTCTCTCCTGATAGCAGCTGCCTTTTCTGCTGCTAAAACATGAGCAGCTTGGCGCGCGCTATCAGCAGCTTGGTTTAGCGCTTGAGTTGGCTTTGGAGGTTCTTTCATTGGTAGTTGATTCATCTCAATGCTCGCTGGTGGTGGGCTTTGTTTCTTGCGCTGTTTACTGGTCGGCGGTGTTTGTTGTACTTGTGGTTGGCTGCTGATGCGCTTTTGTTTGTTGAGGTCATTGATAGAGACTCTTTGAGACTTAGGAGTAGGCCTTTGAACAAATGCAGTACGCATTCTATTGAACCGACCCGCATCTGCGCGATAAAGTGCTTCGATTTGCCCCCTAAAGGTATGTAAGTATGCTTTGCGCTGCTGTTGTTGGCGCGCCATAATCTCCACTTCGTTACGAGCAATACCTGCATTAGCAACAGTGTTATTCCTAATTGCTAGTCGGCGGTGCATAATTTCAGCATCGACCTTGCGAATGGTTGCCTTTAGTGTTTCAATCTCTTGTATGCTCTTTAGTTGCATTATTCAACCCTCCCAATTATTGCTGTGAGGCCCAAGAGGATAGTAACTGCCGCTAACCCGAAGCTTTGCTTATTACTAACTGTCCCTAGTCCCACTCGTTGTAGGGTTTTTCGTTGTAGTTTAGAATAAGACTTGAATGGTCCTTCTTCATATTGAAGCTTGCGTTGAGCCATAAGTGCTTCATTTATTCGCTGGTCAACATTTTCTAGCTGCTTCTTGGCTTGTTTATGTTCTGCTAATAGTGCTTTGTAGGCTTGGTCAGCGCGGGCTTTACCCCTTCTTGCTTCTTCAAGCTGGGCGTTAATTAGGCTAAAATCAACACTAGTGCCATTTCCTGGCTTAGATGGTTGCTTGTCAGGACCAACTGGAAGACTCGGTGCCTTCACTGGTGGTTGTGAAGGGAAAGTCATTCTTGGGTTGGTGCTAACGCTAATCAAAGAATCACCTCAGATACGGCGAGTCCACTTTAGAGCGAAATATCCAGCTAGTAGTGCGAG
>PAAR01000016.1 GCA_002699085.1 Micavibrio sp. | reverse complement strand
TGGAGAGAACGGCTCAATTTGTTCCATGAGACGGTCAGTAAGATCTTGGCCTGAAATAACTGGCCATGCAGGAATATCATAAATTGGTTTTTCAGGGTAAAGCTCGGCGCATTGTCCACCTGGTTTATCAAGGATATCAATTAGATGTGCTTTCATATCCAAAAGCCCAAGCTCAAACACGGCGAAAAGACCAACTGGTCCTGCACCAATAATCACCACATCTGTTTTATGTTTTTGCATAGTCCTTTTATTTAAGGATTTAAGGACTAAATGTCCAGTCTTTCCGATAATAAGAAGTTGCTTTTAAGGTAAAACCATACCATCTTTTACACATGCAAAAAAATAATCTCATTGTTGTGTATTGGTTGTTCTTCACCTGCTTTATGGTGGGAGCAATGGCGGTGATTGGTGCGATTACACGTTTAACCGAGTCTGGATTAAGTATCGTTGAGTGGCACGCTTTTAAAGATATGATGCCACCTCTTCACCATACTGAGTGGGAAAGATTATTTGCAGTTTATCAAACCACCCCTGAATATCTTAAAATCAATCATGGCATGAGCCTTGAAAGCTTTAAGCAGATTTACTTTTGGGAATGGCTGCACCGCCTTTGGGGACGTCTGATTGGGCTTGTTTATGCCCTGCCATTAGCATTTTTCTGGTTAAGGAATATGATCCCGCAAGGCTATAAGGGGAAGTTGCTTATCGGTCTATTGCTTGGTGGCCTGCAGGGCTTTATGGGGTGGTATATGGTGGCTAGTGGTCTCGTCGATCGTCCAGATGTCTCGCATTATCGTTTGGCGGCACATTTGGGTTTGGCCTTTGCGATTTTTGCCTATTTATACTGGCTCGCTTTAAGCATTCGAGACAAAACGCCTGATAAAATCTATAGTTTCTGCCTGATGCGACACGGCATTATTGCACTCGTATTTTTAAGTATAACGATTGTTTGGGGTGCGTTTACCGCAGGACTTGAGGCCGGCATGATTTATAATACATGGCCGCTTATGGGTGGACAATTCACACCACCAGAGGCTTTAGCGTCGATAACTGAATCACATGCTTGGGTTCAATTTAGCCACCGTTGGTTGGCAGCGATTACGCTTTTTGTGATCGGCAGTTTTGCGTGGCGGGTGAAATCTCTATGGTTAATGGGCGCGATAATGATTCAGTTTATTTTGGGTATTAGCACATTATTATCACAGCTTTGGATACCGCTTGCAGCGATGCATCAGCTTGGCGCATTGATTGTACTGGCGACACTTATAACAATTTTAAATTCAATGTGGAGAAAAAGGACGTGCCTAAAATAGAAGAGATAGACGTACACCAACTTAAAGAGATCATTGAGGCCAATGAAGATGATTATATCCTCATTGATGTGCGAGAGGTCGAAGAATACAAGGCAGCACATATTAAAGGCGCTGTCTTATTGCCGCTATCTACCTTTGTGTCAGAAGCGGTGCCGCATAATCCAGATAAGAAAATCATCTTTCATTGTCGTCGTGGCGGCCGTTCGGAAAAAGCTTGCATTATTGGCTTTGACAGCCATCCGGAAGCGACTTTTTATAATGTTGTGGGCGGCATGGATGGCTGGATTGAGGCTGGTTATCCTATTATCGAATAAGGATTGTTTGATCTTGGCCATTGCGGCGTAAAACAATTTGCCATTTGCCATTATTTTGTGACATGAGCTTTTGAAGCTGTTTGGTGTTGGTTATTTTTTGGCCATTAACGGCAATAATACCATCGCCTGCCTGCACATTAAATATCGAAAAACCTGTCTTTGTTGCTGGCTTACTGATAATAACACCTTCAGATTGATTTTTAAGACCATATTCAACCTCCACAGCGGGGGATACGTTTACAATCTCAGCGCCATTTAAAAAATGCTGACCTTTTAAAGTAATAGCGTCACGTAGTGGAAACTCAGGGGGTGTCGCTGTTTTGAATTTGGCGATACGTGCGCTGCCATTCCGTAAATAATTTAGTTTTACCTCGGTATTAAGGGGTAAGGTTGCAAAGCGAAATAATAATTCTTGTGCATCTTTGACTGGCTTATCATTGATGCTTGTTACAATGTCGCCTTGTTTTAAACCTGCTTCTTTCGCCGGGCTTTTCGGGTGTACATCTGCAATGAGTACACCTGAAACACGGTCTATATTTAGACTCTGTGCAAGCTCTGGTGTTAAATCTTGTCCTTTTGCCCCTACCCAAGCACGCATCACACCGTGGTCATTTGTTTGCCCATTTTTTTCTGCAGCAATGACTGTTAAAGCCATTTCTGATGGGATCGCAAAACCAATGCCTAAAGACCCACCACTACGAGAAAAAATAGCTGTATTCACACCAATTACATTGCCGTTCATCGACACAAGCGGGCCACCAGAATTACCAGGGTTAATTGCCGCATCTGTTTGAATAAAGAAATTATAATCTGTGATATCGCTGGTTGAGCGAGACACAGCCGAAACAATCCCACTGGTGACTGTTTGACCAACACCAAAAGGATTGCCAACGGCTAGTACAAGGTCACCGACTTCGACTGTTTCACTTGGCTCGAAAGCAATGAAAGGGAGCTTTTCACCCTTTGTTTTTAAACGTAATAACGCAATATCGCTCGGTTCATCAATCAATGATATCTCAGCCTCGAATTGACGGCCATCTGCCAAATCTACGGTAATATTAGACCCACCCTTAACAACATGAGCATTAGTAACAACAAGACCAGTTGGATCGACAATAAAGCCAGAGCCTAATGTTTTGGCAGCACGGTCTTGGAATTGACGTCCCATCATTGAATCGCCAAAGAACTGACGAAATAGCGGGTCATTTGCAAAAGGGCTAAAACCACGGGCCTGGGTCTGTACGGTTTTCTCAGCAAAAATGTTAACAATGGCGGGAGAGACTTTTTTAACGATCGGTGAGAAAGATAGCTGTATTTGTGCTTGCGATTGTGGGACTTCAGCTTTTGTGGTGATCGGTATGATGAGCATGCAAAATACAACAAATAATAAACGCATAGGTTCTCCAATATATTCTTTTAGTATTATAGTAAAATATACAACCATGGCAAAAAAATGGAAAAAGCCCACAATTATTGTGTGATGCAGTATTTTTTTTACTTGCTTTTTTTATCCATAATGTGCTTATATCTCTGAATAAGCAGTGATAGCGGTACTTTCATGCTTATAAAAAGAGAGAAAACTTAAAATGAACGATTTTGTTAAAAACATAGCTAATCGCCTGACAGGCAATAAGACGCTGGTACAGCTCCCTCAAGAGCGTGCACTGCGTGTACGTGCCTGTGCGACGAATGTCTATGACAAGATCCCCTCATATGCCGGATTTTACGCAGGCAACGATAATGACAAACAAAACTGGCTGTCCGTGAACAGAGACTAAATTCTCTCCCACTATCAGCCAAATCAGGCTGATAGATATTTTCAACAAAGCAAGAAGACTCTATTAGCCTTTAATGAACTTTAAAGGACTAAAACTATGTCTAAAAAAATTAAAAACCGATTGAATGATTTATTCAGTATGGATATCAAAAAAATGCCTGCAGAGGGTCAGATTGATTCTTTGCCCAAGACCTTATGGCCCTTTATGTGGCATTTCATGCGCCAGATTAAAGGCACATTACTCGCTATCACTCTTTTTGAAATGGGCCTAGGTCTTATTTTAAGTGGTATGTTCTGGTATGTGGGTTGGCTTGTTGATACAGGCTCTTACACCATAGCAATGCTAGTATTGGGCGCAGCTCTTGTTATCTTGAAAATGAAAAGCGAAGCAATTTTAGACGGTATTTATCATCTAAAATATACGCCCTATTTTGGTAATTTGATCCGTCGGCAATTATTCAATTATACAACAAAGCAAAGCCTATCATTTTTCCAGAATGACTTTGCAGGTCGTATTTCGAATAAGATCATTCAATCAGCACCATCTTTGCGAGACGCTGTAAAATCGACCTTAGGTGCGGTATGGTTTGCGGCAACATTCACTGTCAGTAATATTTGGTTGATGGCTAGTCATAGTCTTTTATTAGCTATACCGATGTTTATCTGGTTGATCGTCTATATTGCAACTTTGGTTTATTTTGTGCCAAAGGTAAAAAGCCGTGCGACATCTCATTCGGAAGATATGAGCCAGCTTACAGGTCAGGTGGTTGATAGTTTGACAAATGCTTTGCCGGCTAAATATTTTGCGCGTGAAGGCTATGAGGATGAACGTGTTGTGAAATTGTTAGAAAAGCATAGCTACTCCTTTAGACGTTTAACAGGCCAGATTTTCACGATGCAAATGGTTATTGCTGTTTGGAATACGTTGATGATTTTTGCGACAGCGGGTGTTGGTCTATGGCTTTACAACCAAGATACATCAGCTGGCATGGGTGTCTTAGCAATGGCTTTGCCGATGTCTTTCCAAGCGATGTTCCAGTCAAACTGGATTATGTTTGAGGTGTCGGGCATCTTTGAAAAACTTGGTGCAGTTCAAGAAGGTATTGAAACACTTTCTAAAGAGCTTGCCATTCAAGATGTGCCAAAGGCTAAAAAGCTGAAGGTCAGCAGTGAGAATGCTACGATCAGTTTTGACAAGGTTGCGTTTCATTATGGTGCCACAACAGGCAAGAAAGTCCTTGAGGGTTTCATGTTGGATATTCCTGCTGGTCAGAAAGTGGGCTTGGTAGGTCGATCAGGGGCTGGAAAAACTACTATTACGAGCTTACTGGTGAGAGCGCATGAAGTTGAGAGCGGTAAGGTAACGATTAACGGGCAAGATATCGCCAAGGTTACACAACGCTCTTTACGTCAGAATATCACGATGGTGACGCAAGACTCATATTTGTTTCACCGTTCCGTTTGGGATAATATCTCCTACGGAAAACCTGATGCGACACAAGCTGAAGTGGAAGCGGCAGCACGTGCAGCCAATGCCCATGATTTTATCCTTGGTTTAGAGGATAATAAGGGACGTAAAGGCTATAAGGCGCATGTTGGTGAGCGTGGCGTGAAGCTCTCTGGTGGTCAAAAGCAACGGATTAGTATTGCCCGTGCAATCTTAAAAGATGCACCAATATTGATCCTTGATGAGGCTACTTCAGCGTTGGATTCTGAATCAGAAAATGCGATTCAGACGGCGCTTGAGGGTACGATGCAGGGTAAAACAGTCATTGCTATTGCCCACCGTCTATCGACCTTGCGTCAAATGGATCGGATCATTGTGATGGATCAGGGGCGTATTATAGAAGACGGCACGCATGCTTCTTTGGTGCGCCGTAAAGACGGGCATTATGCATCGCTTTGGCATATGCAATCCGGCGGGTTTTTACCGCCAGAGGCTGCCGAATAAATTAAGACTTCTCAGCCTATCAAATGGCTGGGAAGATATAAAAGGAGAGAGAAATGGATAATTTAGAAATAAGAGAAGCGGTTATAGCAGATGCAGCAGGTATTGCAGATGTACATATACGCTCTTGGCAATCAGCCTATCAAGGTATTGTACCGCAAGATCATTTAGATTCGCTTGATATTGAAGAAAGAGTTAAAAGTTGGGAAAATGGGTTAGAGACACCTTCATGTCCCTCAATGGTTCGTTTGGTTGCTCTCTTTAATAAGCAAATTGTTGGTTTCTCGTGTATCGGTAAAAGTAGAGAGACGGACATGCCAGAGCATGGCGAGCTTTATGCGATCTATATGACACCAGATTTTTATGGACGTTCTGTAGGTTACGGACTGTTTAGAGAGTCTATGAAAGAGCTGATGAAACAAGGCTATGAAAAGGCCTATGTTGCCGTTCTAAAAGATAATCAACGTGGGATAAAATTCTATGAACGTACAGGCGCTAGCTTAATAAAGGACAGTGATTTTACAATTGATATTGGCGGTAAAACGTTAACAGAAGTACATTACGAATGGTCAAATTTGAAAGGATTAAACTTATGAGCGAGAAAAAAATACACACGATAAACCCTATTTTAGTAGATGTGCCTATGCCGATCACAACAGATCGCTTAATCATTCGTCCTACGCAGGCGGGTGATGGTAAGGCAATATCTGAAGCGAAAAGAGAAAGCTGGAAAGAGCTTCAACAATGGATGGAATGGGCACAGGGTGACGTTTCCAAAGTTTCTGATGAAGCAGATGAAATTTTAATGCGTGAAAAAGCTGCTGAATTCTTAAAACGTGATGAATTAATGCTTTTAGCTTTTGACAAGGCGAGTGGTAAACTGGTGGCTTCAACTGGTCTACACCGCATAAAATGGAATATTCGCCGTTTTGAAATTGGCTATTGGGTACGTTCTTCTGAAACAGGTAAGGGCATTGCTTCTGAAATCACCAATGCGTTGACACGTTATGCTTTTGGCGCTCTGGCAGCGAATAGTGTTTATATCGGTCATGCGGAGGGCAATTATGCTAGCCAACGTGTCATTGAAAAGCTTGGTTTTGTAAAAGAAGGCCACACCAAAATGGATAGTACGGCAGGCCCACGCATTACAAATAGCTTGCATTACGCTCGCTATAATACTGACGGCCTACCTGACTTGGATATAAGCTATGGCTCTAAATAGAAATCTTTTTCTTATTAAAGCTATATCGGCGCTACGCAATTTGTTGTTTGTGCTGCCTATTATTGTGCCCTATTACCGTGAGGAAATGGGCTTAGGCTTCGATGAGTTTTTGATCGCAGAAGGTGTGTTTGCGCTGGGTGTTTTTCTATTTGAAGTGCCATCAGGCTGGATTTCGGATATTTGGCGTCGCAAGGACGCCGTCATTTGGGCAAATATCACCTATATCATTGGCTTGGTCGTCATGCTGATGGCGCATAGCTTGTTGGTGGCCGCTCTGGCACAGGCAATTTTGGGGCTATCTTATGCGCTGTTTTCTGGCACAGATTCTGCCATTTTGTATGATTCCCTATTAGAAGATAATCAAGAGAAAGACTTTATGAGGCTTGAAGGGCAGCGCAAAGCGTACGGCTTTTATTGTGCTGCTCTTGCCTCAATCATTGGTGCGATTTTGTATGCATGGGATCATCGCTTAACGATTTATGTCAGTATATTTGCGCAAGTTATCGCTACTATTCTAGCATTTTTCCTTATAGAGCCGAAACGACACAAGACTGCCATAGAAGAAAATCCTATCAAGGATATGCTTGTCACAATTCGCTATGCATTACATGGTCATGCAGATGTCGGGCTTATTATTCTGATGGCAGGATTCTTATTCGTCAGCACAAAAATCATTATGTGGATTCAGCAACCTTATTATGACGCTTTGGCTATTCCAGAGAGCCTATACGGTATTTTAATCGCTGTTGGTTTCTTTACAGGTGGCGTTGCGGCTCATATTAGCCATTTATTACAAAAATATATGAGCAATATGCGGGCAATCTTAGCCGTTTGGGTGTTTACAATTATTGTCTGTTTGGGCGCAGCCATTTCACTTGGCTATCACGGTGTCTTATTACTTATGTTTGGCGGTACATTCATTTATGCCGCCTCAGCACCTAGAATTAATGAAGCCATTCATAAGCGTGTGGATTCATCTCGGCGGGCAACGATTTTATCAACGGCGAGCCTTATCCCGCAGATTTTGATACTGCCACTAGGCTATGCGATCGGCGCACTTGTCACGCATTATAGCGTATCAGTAGGACTTTACGGTATTGCTATATGGTTGCTGGGTGCCGGCGGGTTAGGTTTCTTATTGCTGCGTTACTATCAACGGCGCGGTAGAGGCGTTTGATTTTTAATCTTTGTAATATAACAAATAGTGATGAGAAGAAGCCCAATAAGAGTGTAGCTGATTAAATCTAGCTGTTCGTTTAAAAATATAACGCCGAATATAATGGCAATAATGGGTGTGGTGAGTTCAATCAGGCTTGCCGTGCCTGCTTGTACTTTTTGTAAGCCCCAGTAACAAAGGATATAGCCTAAGCCGCCACCTAAAACACCAATGAGTATAGAAAAGCCGATAATTTTAGCGGTGATTTGATAATGCCCTGTTTGCATCTCCCATAGGGCAAGAGGTATAACGGCAATGCCGCCAATAAGCGCACGTAGAGCTGCCATAATAATCGGATCAAGACCCTTAACAGACATTACACGGCTTAGCACAGCAGACGCTCCCCAGGCAATCGCCGCCAATGTAATTGATAGCCAGCCAATCCAATGTATCAAGAAATCCTGCATATTGATATGAGTGAGTGTTAAACCATTGTGGTGTTGGAATATCAATGTTGATAAAGAAATCGCCAAAATTGATAGGATGATTGTTTTTAAATTATGGCGTTCACCAATGAATAAGGCGGCAATGATGAGTGTGTATATAGGTTGTGTTTTTTCTAAGATAACAGCCACGGAAAGGTCGACTTTAGAGAGGCCGTAGAACATTGCTGTACTGCCAATGGTCATGCTTAGAAGTGCGTTACTGATAAAAAAGAGCGGTGCTTGTTTAAAAGCAGGTATAATATTTTCTTTTCTATGACAAATAATTGCCCATAAAAAAATAAAGGCCGCAGCCGCAGAAAGACATGTCACAAAAAATGGTCCAGCATTTGCTGCTATAATTTTTCTTAAAAGGAAACAAATAGCCCAAAGGGCAGCGGCGCCCAAGATAGTGACGACGGACATGTTATAACTAATAGGCTTCATGCTTAATGGTCGTAGTTTTTTACAAATGGATCTTGGCAGTGCTGGTCTTCAAATTCCAATGTTGAATGGGTGATTTTGAATTCAGCAGCGAGCATGGTTTTGATGTCAATTTTGACTTTTTCCATGTCTTTAAGATCTTTGAGTACAATATGTGCCTCTAAGGCACTTTGCCATTCGTCGATTTGACGAACATGCAACGCATGGGCATCGGCAACACCTTCAATGTCTTCAATGGCTTTTGTAACATCTTGTATCACGACGTGATTAGGCGTGCCGTCCATTAGTAAATGAACCGCCTCGGGTAGGCCGTGCATCCCGTGATAAATAACATAGCCTGCGATAAAAAAAGTGAGGGCGGCATCAATCCAGACCCAGCCATAAAGATGGATCAGTAGCCCAGAAACTAGAACAGCTACAGAGCTGGCCGCATCGGCTAAATTATGAAGCATGACGGCTTTCATATTCATACTGTCTTTACCGCTAAAATAGACAAGTACAGCCGTCGCTACATCAATAATGATCGCAATAATGGCGACGATCATCATAATGCCGCCGAGAATAGGTTGTGGCTCCATAAAGCGATTAATCGCCTCAATACATAAAAATACACCTATACAAACAAGCGTTACAAAATTTATAAGGGCGGCGATTGTTTCAGCGCGTTTATAACCATAGCTTTTTTGTTCGTCAGCCGGTTTTTTTCCAATAAAGACAGCGATACGAGCAATCACCAAAGAAATTGCGTCACTTAAGTTATGAATGGCATCAGCAATTAAGGATAAACTTCCTGACAGCAAGCCGGCAATGATTTGCACGACGGTCAGCAGCATATTGACGATAATGGCGATGTTTAGAGCGTTGCCACGTTTATCAGCGGAATGTATATGCATATGATTGCAATGATTATGGCGGTGGTCGTGTTTATGTGTGTTATTTTTACCCATGCATTATGGTCGCTTCATTCTCTGCTTTTGTAAAGACAACAAAGTCAGTGAAGTTAGGCTCTATATCAGCAATAGCACTCGCTAATACTTTTAGGCCATTTTTTCTCGCCGCTTTAGCATCGGCAATCGCTGCAAAATGTTTGTTACCTTGGGCGGCGACGTATTTAGCAGCCGCTGCGGTATCTTCATAAAGATGTTTACCTAAATTATGGGCATCCATGAAAGCTGAGCATTGCACAAAGGCCATGGGATGTGACCAGACTTCTCTAATATCGGAAAATTCAGCGTCTTCTAGGCCGACAAGACAATGAGTAATCTTATGAGAATGCTTTTCAAGCTGTACTAAATTATACCGATGCAAATCATTTAAAAATTTTTGAACAACAAATACTTCGCCTTCTTTCGGCCACAAAATATTGCCTGTATCGGGACGCCAGTCACGGGTGATGCGCTCTCTCACAGCACCTGCCAAGGGGTTACCATAGGGCAAAATGCAAAGATCGACCTCGTTTTTACCTAAAGCATTTATTGCCTCAATAAAGCTTGCGCAGTATTTTACATCGGCATTCGGATAGAGCCGCAATGTGACATTTTCAGAGTTAGAGGCTGGTAAGCCTTGGATGGATATTTTTAATTTTTTATTGCTCATAATATATAAAGGGGGGTTTCAAGTTTTAAAAACACTATTATAATGACATGCGTCTTAACAAGAGGGCAAGACAACAAATTACTTTATTTAAATAAAAGCGGTGCAATATGAATGAAATGGAATTTAACAAAATTTTTGCGGCAATTTTAGTCGCAGGTATTATCGCAATGTTGGCTGGTTTTATTGCAGAGCAATTTACGCATGGTGAACATTTAGAAGAAGACGCTTATGTGATTGAGGTGGCTGATGCGCCTGCTGGTGGCCATGGAGAAGATGCGCCGAAAGGACCAGAGCCTATTAATGCAATGCTTGCCAGTGCTAATATTGACAAAGGGGCGGCTTTATCAAAGGCTTGTGCAGCCTGCCATGATTTTACAAAAGGTGGACCAAACCGTGTAGGTCCTGGTCTATGGAATGTCGTTAATCGCGATATTGGTTCACATGAAGGTTTTGCTTATTCTGCTGAGCTATCAGAGGCAGAGGGTAATTGGACTTATGATAATCTGAATGCTTTTTTGTATAAGCCAAAAGAGGCACATCCAGGCACAAAAATGAATTTCATTGGTTTAAAGAAAACGCAAGATCGTGCTGACCTTATTGCATGGTTGCGGACATTAAGTGATTCACCAGCGGCTTTGCCGGCAGGTGAGTAATTAATGGATAAGCCGACATTAAAGCCAAATAATCCAAACTTCTCATCAGGGCCTTGTGCCAAAAGACCAAATTGGTCATTTGATAATCTTGAGGGCGCTATGCTTGGTCGCTCACATCGTGCTGCACCGGCTAAAGCCAAACTTAAGGAGGTTATTGAAAAACACCGTACATTGCTCGGTATTCCTGCTGATTATCTAATCGGCATTGTTCCCGCTTCTGACACAGGCGCGATTGAAATGGCGATGTGGTCTATGCTCGGCGATCGTGGCGTTGATGTGCTGGCATGGGAAAGCTTCTCAAGTGATTGGGGTAAGGATATTAAAGATCATTTGAAGCTTAAAGATTGTAGAATATTCAGTGCTGATTATGGATCTCTGCCTGATTTAAACCAAGTTGATTGTAACCGTGATATTGTTTTTTGTTGGAATGGAACGACATCGGGTGTACGTGTGCCAAACGGTGATTGGATTGACTCTGGGCGCAGTGGGTTAACACTTTGTGATGCTACATCGGCGGTTTTTGCCTATGAGATGCCTTGGGATAAATTAGATGTCACAACATGGTCGTGGCAAAAGGTACTTGGCGGTGAAGCAGCGCATGGTATGATCGTTTTATCCCCACGTGCTGTGGCTCGTTTAGAGAGCTATACGCCTGCATGGCCGTTGCCTAAAATCTTCCGTATGACTAAAAAAGGGAAAGTGAATGCAGATATTTTTGAAGGTTCAACGATCAACACGCCATCTATGATGGCAGTTGAGGATTGTCTGGATGCACTTAACTGGGTTGAAGGCTTAGGGGGTGTACGTGCGACAACTCAGCGTTCACAGGATAATTTTAACATTATAAAAGACTGGACAAGCACGTCTAAGATCTATGCTTTTTTAGCTGAGTCTGTAGATATTGCCTCAACAACATCAATTTGCCTTAAAATCATTGACCCTCGCTTTACCGCATTAAACGCTGAAGATCAGCAAGTCTTTGTGAAATCAATGACAAAACTTTTAGATAGTGAAAAAGTAGCGCATGACATCGCCTCTTACCGAGATGCACCAGCCGGTTTGCGGATTTGGGGTGGTGCGACAGTTGAAACAGCTAATATAGAAGCTTTACTCCCTTGGCTCGACTGGGCTTTTTCTGAAATAATAGCAAAATTTTAATATAAAATTAACTGCGAGTCAGTAGACTGTAATATGAGTAGATGTATTTTGAGGGAAATGCATTGATGAGCGTGTAGCAAGATTTCGGGGTATTATGATGAGACGTATATTAGCATTAGTAGTGAGTTTGGGGCTCTTGGTTGGGTGTAATCCTGAGAGTTTTTTAAGTAAAGATAAGGTTACGAGTGAGGCTGGTCGTGTGTCTGAAGCAGCGACCGTGAAGAACTATGCGCGTGGGCTAGAAGCCTATGCATTGGCAGCGCAAGAAGTATTGGTCTCTGAAGGCGGGGCTGTGGAGAGCTTTACAGCTGGCTCTGTTGATGGGGCACAGGCTTTAGGTGGTGTTGATAATAGTGCGATGGCCTCGATGTATTGTTC
This sequence comes from Micavibrio sp., assembly GCA_002699085.1. Taxonomy (GTDB): domain Bacteria; phylum Pseudomonadota; class Alphaproteobacteria; order Micavibrionales; family UBA9664; genus UBA9664. The sequence continues at coordinate 133,478 of PAAR01000016.1, read as the reverse complement.
TGGCACACAGACCCAGATTAGCTGGATGAACAATCGTGATGCCAATGATGTGTTTGTCGCCAAAGGATTAGGGCGTAATGCCGGTGAGCGTATTTTATCAAATGTTGCGGGTCTATCGCCTAATCAAATTGGTTATTATGACGGGCTACAGATACAGATGGTCGATGGCACGCAGATAGCCATCCCTGATGCGGCGGATTGTGGATCTGAAGTGGTTAACATTCCTGTTGGCGCCCCTGTGGTGGTGTTTGCTGGTATTATGAAATCAGCCGAACAGGTCGCGACGACACAAGGCTATGAATATCGTAACGAGGCCTGTCAGGATGCCTCTGAAGACGGGACAACGCTTTACCGTGAATTAGTAAAATACAGCCAATTAGCCGATGGCACGATCTCTAAGAATGTCACGAATACAGAGCTTGTCAGCTCGAACTGCTCCAATGCTGATCAATTGGTTGCTGATGCAGCGCTAGCAGGGAACGCGCTGTCTAACTCTAATATTGTAGGGGCTGGTACTTTTGCGGGTGGTGGCTCGGCCTCTACAGGTGCGCTTGAAGGTGCATTAGGCGACCAACTTTCCAGCATTGATTGTCGTGAGGTAGAAGGCACACAAGCTGTTGATCTCAATGGTGACGGCACCATTGATGAAGATGAACAAGCTGCTGCTTCTAACTTTGACACCTGTGGTGAAGGCCAAGTCTTAGCGGCTAATGACAATGCACTCGATGAGAGCTTACAAGATGAGACCGAATGGAAGATCCTGACGACTGAATGTGGTGGTGCGGGTGATAGCAATGTGTCTGATACGATCTCAACAAGCTCTGGTAACAAAGCGGGTCTGAAGAGCTATCCAGCCTATAGTGGTGTGGTGACCTACAGACAGAAGAAATATATCTCTCAGCCCCAAGATGGTACAGGTGACACCTATATACGCTATGGTGCGCCTGAAGCCTATGCGATTAACTGTAATCGTGTGCAGACAGCCATTGTGGCCTGTTCACAGATCACACCCTCTGGCTATAACGCCTCGACATGGTCAAATACGGGTGGTCAGTATAATTACAGCCGTAATGAGGCTGTGAGCAGCTTTGCTGATGCGAGCACGACACCGCCAACCCCATCTAATCCAGTCTATTCGAACTGGTCATTCACCAATACAAACTGTCAGTGGCGAGAGGTGAGCGCTGTAACATCATGTCCATCGGGGCAAGCATTACTATCGCCAGGTGAACGCACAACTATTTACCAATCAAGTAATGATACAGGCGGTAAGACAACAGTGAGTTCTTCAATCACATCAGCCCCAAGCTGTGCGCCTATTGTAGCGGGTGGTTGTGGATCGGCCAATGGCACAACGAGATCATCAGCCCCTTCTGGCGGCTCATTATGTAGTGCGGGGACAGCTTCTGCTGTATCTGGTTCTGGACCATGGTCATGGACGTGTACAGGTGAGCATGGTGGTGGTAACTCAAGTTGCTCTGCCTCTGCTTCATCTAATGGATCCTGTGGATCAGCCAATGGTGCCACCCTCGCATCGGCTCCTTCTGGCGGCTCATTATGTAGCTCTGGGACAGCCTCTGCCGTATCTGGTTCTGGACCATGGTCATGGTCTTGTAACAGCACAGATGGTGGCGGCAATGCTAGCTGCTCTGCCAGCAAAGCTGCTACAGCTGTTAATGGCGCTTGTGGCGCAGCAAACAACGCTTGTACTGCTGGTACATTAGTTGATCTCACTGATACATCGACTGACTACAAATGGCGCTGTGACGGACAAAACGGGGGCTCTAACTCACCAACCTGCTCTAAACCTAAGCCTATAGCAGGTGCCTGTGGCGCAGCAAACAACGCCTGTACATCTGGTACACTCTCTGACGTAGCTGACACTTCCACTGAATACAAATGGAACTGTAATGGTCAATATGGTGGCGGCAATGCAAGTTGTTCTTTGCCTAAAGCGCCACCACCTGGTTCATGTAATTATAGCGGCAATATTTATGCCGATGGTGCAACAATCGCAGGTAGTTTCGTAACGACATTTTGCAGTAACCATGAAGCCACACAAAAATACCGCAAATGTTGTAGCGGCTCTGTAAAGTGGATTTTCATAGAAGAATGTGGCGCAGCCACTACCAGCCCTAGCTGTGCGAACCCTCACGGAATATAGTTACTACGTAGTCGTTTTTAGTATGCGCTTTGATTGATTTGCTAAAAATCACTCTCTAAAGTTAACACCGCCGCCATTTGGCCTAAAAACATGGCAGCTTTCATCAATAGGTGCTGAGGGATTAGCATTGGTGCCATCTGGCTCTTCATAGCTAATTTCAGCATCAGTACAATCATTAGTGAACTTTAAACGTTGCACAGCCTGTTTGATTGTTGATTGATAATCTTCGTCATCAGCATCATTCAGTGTTGTCATTTCACGGTTAATTGTATCAGGATTGCTCACAGCAGTTGATTGCGTTACCGCATACGTCAGGGCAGCAAAAAGCGCTACAGCGACTAAAATTATAAATAATACATTTCCTTTTTCATTCATCATAACGCTCAGCTTCTTTATTTATTAATATTAACGATTCTCAATGTATTCGTTGAACCAGCGACACCAAAAGGTACACCTGCAGTTATTACTAAATCATCGCCCTTTTTTGCATATTTTAGCCTTTTAGCCGTCTCTATAGCTGTTTGTACGATCGCCTCAAACTCTTTCATCTCAGGCACATGAACAGGGCGCGCACCATAAGATAGACTAAGACGACGGGCTGTTTCGAGATTTTGAGTTAAGCTTAGTATAATACGTGATGGCCGCTGCCTCGCTGCACGTAAAGCTGTTGTACCAGAGGTTGTATAGGTAACAATTGCCACTGCCTTAATGGTGTCAGCAACATCATCTGCAGCAACGGATATTGCATCAGAAGAATCATCATCTATCGCCAATTGATGACTAGATTGCATACGGCGTCTATATGTGCCGTCTTGTTCCACACGTTTGGCAATACGGCGCATCATTGCGACTGCCTCACAAGGGTATTGTCCTGAGGCGGTTTCTGCCGAAAGCATTACGGCATCAGTGCCATCATAAATCGCTGTGGCAACATCTGACGCCTCAGCGCGTGTCGGTACGGGTGCCGTGACCATTGATTCAAGCATTTGTGTTGCAACAATAACTGGCTTGCCGTAGCTACGTGCCATATCCACCATTTGTTTTTGCAATGGCGGCACATCTTCAGGTGGCATTTCCACACCCAAATCACCACGGGCAATCATAATACCATCAACCTCTTTGATAATGCCTTCTAAATTCGCTAAGGCAGCAGGTTTTTCTATTTTCGCCATAAGCGCCGCACGACCCTTAATAAGTTTTTTTGCTTGGCGCACATCTTCGACTGTTTGCACAAAACTCTGAGCGATCCAATCCGCTCCTAAATCTAGAGCTGTTTTTAAATCTTTAATATCTTTAGTCGTTAAAGCTGGAATGGGTAGCAAGACATTCGGTAAATTAAAGCCTTTACGATCCGATAATTTACTACCAGCGATAACTTTACCAATAAGACAATCTTTTTTGGCTTCAATGATTTTGATACGGACATTACCGTCATCCAAATAAATCATGCTATCTTTTTTAAGCGTTTTGATTACTTCTGGATGCGGCAAGCAAACACGTGTTTCATCACCTGCTGTTTTATCAGAATCGAATGTAAATTTTTGACCGATCTTTAAAGAGACTTTGCCCGCCTTGAACGTACCTATACGTAATTTCGGACCTTGCAGGTCAGCCAGAATAGCGATTGGTTTGTTATGCTTTTTTTCTACTGCACGAATAGCTTTAAAGCGTGCCTCGTGATCTGCTGTTACGCCATGCGAGAAGTTCACACGAAAAACATTCACGCCTTCTAAAAACAATTTTTCAATCATCTTTTGTGAGGACGATGCTGGCCCTAAAGTGGCAACGATTTTTGTCTTACGGCGATAATTTTTCCGTTCAGGTAGTAAATAGTCCATACATTAACGCTCCAATAATACTGTGTAGAAATGATATGTCCCAGCAGCAGGCGTTGAGTCACCTTCAACACAACCTGATTTAGCACCGTTTAATGTCCCCGTCGCATCATAAATACTATACCCTGCAGCAAATGTACCCGCAAAATGGTCGGTTGCAATATTGTACATATTCCCGTCATCTTTCGGCAAAGAACCGTCAGCCTCTATCAGATTAAGCCTTTTATCAATTTCGACGCAGACTTCATAGGTTACATTCGGTAATATTAACAATAATTCCTGTGCCGCTGCTGATGTACAAGACCCACCAGCCCCTGTACCTACATCAGGAACACATGCCGCTGATGTAAAAAACCATGGCGTGCCATCATTGGCATTGGCAGGAGGATCTTGATAAGTAACCCCGCCACCAGAAGGATGAAAAACGAGACGTTCAACTGGTATTGCTCCAGAATTACCATAAGCTGCATTTAAATCTGGATGAGCAAAGCGAATTTGTGTTTCTAAAACATCATTATGTGCCAGAATAAAATTTGTGCCTGTTTTAACAGATTCCGCAAAGTTAAATATTTGATCCACAATAAGCGAGGCTTTCTCACCACTCAGGCCTTTTTGATTTTGATCAGAAAGTTGTGACACCACCGCAGTCAACGCTGCAAAGAGTGCCACAGCAATTAAAATAATAAATAGGACATTACCTGATGATTTTGATCTCATACTTCCAGTATAACAGAGTTTATAGAAGCCTAAACAGCAAAAACATATAATGCAGCGCATCATATGATTAAATTGAAACATAATATTTTTGTTTTTATGCTCTAATAAAATAATAGAGGTGTAAAATGAATCTACAAATAATTAATATCCCCGTTATCCGTAAATTTGCGGCGTCAGTTATGCCACAGTCAGAAAACGACCAAAACGAATTTGATGGTATGGAACTAGGTCTTGAAATATTAGATCCTAGTGTTAAAGCATTGCAAAAATTACAAAGCTTGCAACCAACTGGTTAATTGTCTATAAAGTCTACGGAAAGTTGGCCATGGGCGACATGCTTGCCAATCTGGTCAGGTCCGAGAGGAAGCAGCCACAACAAGAATTTTCGGGTCATGCGTCCAGCTTTCCACTTTATCAAGCTAGCTTAGCACCTTCTAAATCAAGCAAAATTCTTTTAATAGCCAGTCCGCCTGAATACCCTCCTATTGTGCCATCCGCTGCTATAACACGGTGACAAGGTATAATAACAGGCAAAGGATTTTTACCATTCGCCGATCCGACTGCTCTGAAAGCCTTTTCATTTTTTACTTTTTTTGCCAACGCCTTATAGCTCAGCACCTTACCAAACTTAATCGTTTGCAGTGCTTTCCATACCTGTTGCTGAAAGGCCGTACCTTCTGGAGAAAGTGGCAAATCAAAAACTTGCCTTTGACCCGAAAAATACTCCTGTAGCTGATCGATTGCTTTAACGATCACGGGGTGAACAACACTTTGTAGTGCATCACTTGGCGTGTGATTTTCAAAATGCAACTCTAGTAAAGCAGTTTCATCGGCCACCAAGGTTACAGGGCCGATTTTTGTATTGGTAACGGTATAAAATTTTCGCATAGCCTCTCCCAAAAGCGATTTTTAATTCATCGACCAACCGTGGCTGACTGTTATAGATTGCCCTGTTAACGCATTGCCGTCAAACCCCGCCAAGAATACTGCGACATTGGCAACATCTTCCATTGTTGTAAATTGACCATCAACCGTATCACCGAGCATCACCTTTTTAACAACCTCTTCTTCTGAGATGCCAAGTGTTTTGGCTTGCTCAGGGATTTGTTTTTCGACCAAAGGTGTCTTAACAAAACCAGGGCAAATAACATTAGAGCGAACACCGTGTTTTGCACCCTCTTTAGACATTACGCGGGAAAATCCCATCAAACCGTGCTTGGCTGTGACATAAGGTGCTTTCAGGGGCGACGCTAAATGGGAATGCACAGAGCCCATATATAAAAGTACACCTGATTTTTGTTTATACATGTGTTTGACACAGGCTTTTGTTGTCAAAAAGGCCCCATCTAAATGAATAGCGAGCATTTTTTTCCACTGCTCAAATGGAAATTCTTCGATAGGATGAACAATCTGTACACCAGCGTTACTCATCAGTATATCAATAGATCCCCATTGTTCTGCGACTTTATCAATGCCCTTATTGACGGCCTGTTCATTGGTGACATCCATTTCTACAGCCATAGCTTGCCCGCCAGATTGACGCAAATGTTCCGCTGCCTTTTCGGCACCTTCCATATTAATATCACAGATCGCTACTTTAGCACCTTCACGTGCATAATAATCAGCAATCATTTTACCAATACCGCTTGAGGCACCTGTTATAACAGCTACTTTTTCTTTCAATTTCATGGGAAACACCTTTCTTAAAATATCTCTTTAAGAAAGATATAGGCAGAATCAGCAAATGTTAAGTGTGACTTTTATGACGATCTAGAAAACAGCGCTCATCGCATTACCTGGCGTTAAGTAATCAAAGATTGTATTACTGTCTGATCCATATGAATCACCGCCAGAAATAATTGGATTCTCGTGAAGTTTATCTCCCTCAAAAATCAATGTAACTGTATAGGCATAGCCATTTTCTTTGGTTTTCATACTAATAGGTGAGTTAAAACCATGGTTACGCTTCACTTTCGCATATTGCATGCTGTAACCGTAAAGGTTTTTAAGGAAATACATATCTTGCGTTAAGTTAATATTATCTGTCCCATACATAGCTAGAACAATTTGGTTACGTGATAAAATCTGGAAGTCATCTTCTTCACGTTCTAGGATCTCAAAAACATCAGCTTTGCTCATGCCTGGTTTAACCATATAGACCCGCGCCAGCATTTCTTCTCTGTCTTTATAATAATCTTGGTTAACCGTTTTTGTGCCACCTGGAACCGGCATAACACCTGAGCACGCACCTAACATAAGAAGTGCTAAAATGGCTAAAACAGGTAATTTAAACCCTAATCTGAACCAACGATTTTTAAGATCTTTTTCCATACCCTTATCATAACAATAAATAGTTAACAAAGGTTAACGACCTTATGAAAACATTAGCTGCGATGCGGTATAAAAAGCCTTTATATATCAGGGATTTTTTAACCTTCTATTTTAACCTCTTATTAAGGCGAATCACGTTATCATGGATAATAGGGCTTTTTATAAGGGGTTATAACCATGCCATCAATTTCGACAAATGTCGCTGCCAATACGGCGCTTTCTTTCCTTGCGAGAAATTACGAGGATCAAGCTGATTCTATTGCCCGTATTGCTTCTGGTAAGCGCATCATTAAACCTTCTGATGATCCTGCGGGTTTGGCCGTTGGCACACAATTAGAAGCCGATGTCGCCGTCTTAGAACAAAACGCCCTGAATAGCCAGCAAAGCCAAGCGGTTTTAGGAGTAGCAGATGGGGGTCTTGCCTCAATAGGCGATATTTTAGAACGCCAAGCAGTATTAGCAGCCCAAGCCTCTTCTGGCACAGTTGATGACAATGCCCGCATCGCCATTAATAATGAGTTTCAACAATTAAACGCTGAAATAGATTCTATTCGGGATAGTATCACATTCAACGGCTCAAATTTATTAGACGGCTCATTTAACCAAGATGTTTTAGTGGGAACACAAGGCACAGATATAATCGCTGCTGATCTCAGTGCTATTGACGTTAGCACAACAGCCCTTGGAACAAATGGCTCATCTGTTGGGACAAATGCGGATGCATTAGCGGCGCTAGATGCTGTGAACAATGCTATTAATACATTGTCATCCTATCGCAGCAATGTCGGTGCATTACAATCACGTTTTGGCTTTAGAGATCAGATTTTAGCAAGCAATATAGAACAAACAAAAGCAGTCACCTCAGCAATCCTAGACGTAAATTTAGCGGAAGAGCAAACAAAGCTAACAAACTCACGTGTACTGACAGAAGCATCTATTGCAGGTCTTTCACAAGCCAATAACCTGACACGCTCGCTTATCTCTGTGTTTCAATAAATCAATCGGCATATATAAAACCATCCGCTTTATATGGTAAGCCATAAGCATCAATTTCAGGATTCCAGAACTTAACCATCGTCCAATCATTATTCGGTGATATGTCCTTCACCTTCATTGATTTGTAGACCATGCGGCGGCTGACTGGACCATCACCCCAATTACTATGCGTGACGGTAATTTCACGTGATGCTTTGATCTTTTTAACGACAGCTAAATGACCATAACGTAGTTTCGACGTTTGAGATAAAGATAATATAGCCCCCTGCCGTGGTGCTTGCCCACGCTGATAGCCTCTTGATGAAGCTTGCTGCCACCATGTATATGCATCACCATATATCTGTATGCCTGATTTCGCTCTAGCATAGGGCACACATTGGGTTGGCGATAAGTGATACTGGCCATAAGCACTCGGTGACGCTATACGGCCTGCAAAGCCAGCGCAACCACTCAATGTCAAAAGTGATATGAGAGCAATATAAAAAAGGGGAATCCTTATCATTCCCCTTTTATACCTTATTCTGTGATAATAGTCACATGCTCGACATCGACCTCTGGGTCACCAATAAGATCTTTATCGACCTCACCAGAAAGCTGAACATGTGTTTTTTCATTAACGGCCTGACCTTTAAAATCGTCTTCATCAATTTCAACTGAAATTTTGCCGGTCGTATCTGAGAATATATATTTGTCATCTTGGTCTAATTTTTGAACAAGATAACCACGCAATGTTACGGCCTGATCGTCCTGTGGCTTTTCGAGAATAGCACCAACAGTTGTGATAACTGCCTCACCTTGTGGCCCCGTATATTGGGCGTTGGCTGCACTAACGAGTACTAACGTTGAAAACACTGCGACCAAGGCGGGTAAAATGAATTTTTTAGACATGGGTTTAACCTTTCCTAATATTTAACTGTAAAAGGTCGATATAGACGCTTTTTTATAATGGTCAATGTATGCTTTATAAATAGCTTACTGTTCTTCTGTCGCAATTATGCTATTTTGACCTAGAAACAATAAGGATAAAATTTATGGGTGATTTTCTTTCCATTCAAATCATGATTATTGCTATTGCCAGTATTGTGGCACAATGGTCTGCGTGGAAACTCCATATTCCATCCATTATTTTCCTACTAGGTGTAGGCTTTCTATTGGGCCCTGTAACAGGGATTGTGCAACCTGATATCTTGATGGGGGACCTCTTAAAACCAGCAATTGCTGCAGCCGTCGCCATCATCTTATTTGAAGGCAGTTTACAGCTTCATTTCAAAGATCTACGTGAAACAAGCAATGCCGTGCGCCACGTTACTGTCTTCGGTGCACCCATTGGGTGGTTTTTAATTTCATGCGCTGCACATTATGTTGCAGGTCTTGAATGGGCAGTTGCTGTAACAATTGGCGGTATCTTAGTCGTGACTGGTCCAACCGTTATTATGCCGATGCTTAGACAGGCGCGTCTTAATTCACGTGTTGGCAGTATCTTAAAATGGGAAGGCATTGTGAATGACCCATTGGGTGTTATTTTTGCTATTCTTGCTTATGAATTTTTTGTCGCTGGCGATCATGGCCATTCTATTACTAACTTTTTTTGGCAAAATGGTTTAACACTGGGCATTATTGTTGTTGCCAGCTTCCTATTAGCGCATCTTATCAAGCGTATTTTTGATCGTGGCTACATGCCTGAATATCTAAAAACACCCTTTTTATTTTCCACAGTACTCACAGTGTTTTTTAGCTGTAATCAATTTCTACATGAATCAGGGCTTATTGCCGTAACAATTTTAGGCGTTACTTTGACCAATATTCATACTGCCAGCCTTGAAGACATTAAACGCTTTAAGGAAAATATAACCATTTTGCTTGTCTCTGGCGTATTCATTTTGCTAACAGCCGATCTTGATGTGAGTGTTTTATTGCAATTAGATTGGCGCAGCATCTTATTCATTGTCATGTTGCTTTTTATTATTCGTCCTATCACCATCTTGATATGCTCTATAGGGACACAGATGACACGTAATGAAATTGTCCTGACAGGCTTGATTGCACCAAGGGGGGTTGTCTGTGCTGCAATGGCTGGTGTTGTAGGACCCTTATTAAGTGACGCGGGTTTTATTGATGGCGCTAAAATCCTTCCTATCGCCTTCGCTGTTGTTGTGATTTCAGTGGTGCTGCATTCTTTAATGATTAAGCCATTAGCAAAAAATCTTCAACTTACCACCAGTGAGACCAACGGCGTCATTATCGCTGGCGCTTATCCTTGGTCTATTCAACTTGCCGAAATACTTAAATCACGAAACGTGCCCGTTATGTTGGTTGATAACAATTGGACTGCACTTGGCAAAGCACGCTTAGCCGATATCCCAGTTTTTTATGGCGAACTTCTGTCTGAAGAAACAGAACTAACACTTGAGTTTAATAAATATAATATTGTTCTCGCTTTCACACCAAACCCTGCCTATAACGCTCTCGTCTGTGAAAAATTCGGTTATGAGTTTGGGATGGAACGAGTCTTCCGCATCAGCCCTGATGATTCAGACATGCCAGAACGACGTAAAATTTCTCATACTGTTCAAGGCTTACCGTTTTTAACAAACAAGACGACACTCTATAGCCTCTGGTCACGTTTTGAAGAAGGTTGGCGCTTCCGCACAACTCGTGTTGGTAAACGTGAGAAAGAAGATGAGCTTATTATCCCACAAGAGTCAGATGATCGTATGCTAATAGGTATTATTTCCAAATCAGGCGTACTAAGTTTTTATAGCCATGATCCAGAAAGCCGCATCACCCCCAAAGAAGACGACATTGTTTTACTTTTTGAAAAAGAAAAAGAAGAAGAGGGATCGAAATAATAAGGAACTAACCTCATCTATTACTCGTTACTTAGACATATAAACAAATAAAAAGGAGATTTATATGCCTAAAGTAAAACAATATTCGGAATTAGACGATATTAAGAAAGATCTTACGTCATTAAAGAAAGACACCATAAAACTCGCTGAGCACGTAAAAAAAGATGGTGCGACACAAGCGAGCCATCTTAAAGAAGTCGTAAGCGAACAAGCTGACCACCTTCAAGATATGGGTAAAAGCCAGCTTAAAAACCTTGAAAAGCAAGTTAAAGCAAAACCAGCACAATCTGTTGCAATCGCATTTGCTGCGGGCGTTCTTACAAGTATATTATTGGGTCGTCGCTAATCATGGGATCAATTTTAAGCGTGCTGGAAGCAACAATTCTTAAAGAATTATACGGCAGTGCCCTGCATACCGATAATAAAATGAAAGCATCATCATGGTTGAAATATACCATGATTGTGCTGCTCATTCTCGCTCTGGCCGCGATGTTAGCGGGTACTTTTTTATGGCTTGAAACACTCTATAGTTTGCCGATAGCACTTCTTTTAACATCAGCAGTGATGCTTGGCCTATCTGCAATATGCGGGCTTATTATTGCTATTATAAAACTATATAAAGCCTACAAATATAAACGCATTAAGCATGAAATCGCCAACAAAATGCATGACGCATTAGATTTAGTAAATGACAATTTAGATGCGTTAAAACAGCCCATAGAAGAGCATCCGACCACATCAGTTATTGCGGCTGCGGTTGCTGGTTATATGGCGGGTGAAAAACTATTATAAAAGGAGAATACTCATGAATAGTTCAAAAGGTTTACTAACGATTATTGCCGTTGTTCTGATCGGTATCTTTATTGTGATTGCTATGCAGTATCATCGAGAAAATAGATCACCGATTGAAAAAATCAGTGATGGCATCAGTGAAACATCACAAGAAATCGGTGATGAAATCGACGATCACACAGATGCAAGATAGGAGGATATTATGCGCGGTATTTTATTATGGGCTCTAGGTATTCCTATCCCTGTAATCATTCTAATCTATTTCTTATTTTAGAAAGTTAGAGCCTTATTAAAGGCTCTTTCTTTATGATCGAAAGGCATTTATGAAGCATACAAATATCATTAATAAAGTTTTGATGCTTATCAGTCCCATTTTTGTCTTAACGACTTTATGGGTATTTCTCCACTTTGTAGATCTCTCCCCCAAAATTACACCTGACTTCTTCTTTTCATCTGACAGTGAGATTTTTAAAAAAGATCAGCAGATACAACAAGAATTCCCTTTTGCTCAACAAGTTATCCTTAATATTGCTGCACCAAATATCCAAGCGCAAAATTACGTCTCCAAAATTGAAACGCTCAGCACACAAATAGAAGAATTACCAGATGTAGATAGTGTTAATAGCATTACTCATGGCCCTAAAAATATTGAGGAAGCCCTAAATAACCCTTTATGGAAGAGACTTCTAATCGGAGAGAAACAAAAATCATCCTCAATTGTCGTTTTTGTCAAAACCGAAAACTATACCCGTCTCATTAAGAATATTGAGCACTACACCAAAGACCTACAGAGCGATAATTTCAATATTAGCATCTCTGGACTGCCTTATATTGTCGAACAAATACGACAAAATCTTACGCAAGATATGAAAGTCTTTACACTAAGTGCTGTGGTACTTTGTGCAATGGTTTTGTTCCTTATTTACCGCTCTTTCTTAGTGGTTATAGGGGCTGCAATTGCTTGTGCAACAGCCTCTATGTTAGCCCTGATTATTCAGCAAATGATGGGCATACCTATTGGCCTGCTTACAGCCAATCTCGCAACAATTGTCTTTGTTTTAACACAATCTCATATCATTTTTATTGTGTCCAACTGGCGGCATGCCTCGAATAATAAGAATAAGAAAGAAGCCACACTTAGCAGCGCATTATCTCGCACCTTACCAGGCTCTTTCTGGGCAATGGTCACCACACTTTTAGGATTCGGTAGCCTTATTTTTGTTGAGGCAAAACCGCTCAATCAATTAGGCATAGGTGGCAGCATTGGTACCTTTTGCGCCATTATTTGTGCCTATTTTGTTTTTCCCGCTTTCTTACGCTTTTCTAAATTAAACCCTAGCAAATTAAGTTTTAAAATTGCTAAGCAATTCCCAGTATCAAAAATACTAGCCTCTAAGATAACAAAAACGATGCTTGTAGTAGCTGTCCTTTTCGGTGCTGTCGGCATTTTACAACTTAAAACAGACCCTTCTCTACTGACATATTTCGAAAAAAACTCTGAGCTATATCAAGGGCTTTACTATGTTGATGAAAACGGCGGCAGCAATCCTTTGCTCGTCGTTGTAAAGCGCCGTAATGGGCAACGCTTAGATACTCAAGAATCCTACGACATGATGTGGGATTTACAAAAAGCTTTTGCTAAACACCCAGATGTTGGCTCCGCTATTTCTTTGCCCGTGATATTGGCTGAGGGTGATGAGCATTGGCTTGGGAAATTGTTACCTTTCAAAACATTGGTCAACATTCTCTCTGGCGATTTATTCAACCATATTGGCCGAAGTTTTATTAATGAAGATCGCACCGAGGCATTATTCTTTCTGCGTATGCGTGAAAATGGTCGAGAAAAGGACCGCCTTTCTGTTGTAGAAGAAATCAAAACTATCCCTGAAAAGAACGGTTTCGAACTCAAACAAATCGGTGGCACCTATTATTTACAAGGTGAATTATCTGCCTCTGTAGCAAAAAGCATGCTCACAGGCATGCTCACACTGATTACCCTATTCATGTTCATCAGTTTTTATCTATCGCGTTCCTGGCCTGCCACAGCCGCCATCACAGCGGCTATTATCGTAGTCAGTGCGATCGTCATCGGTACGCTTGGTATGTTCGGTGTCCCGATTGATATTATATCTTCTCCTGCCATCAATATATGTCTTGGTATGGCGGTCGATGAAATGATTCACTTAACCATTGCTGCCAAACGCTATGCCAAAGATAGAGGCCTTCGTATGAATAAGTGGAAATCATGGAAAGCAGGACTTAATGAGCAAAGCTGGCCAGCCCTGACCTCAGCTGTCACTATTATGATTGGGTTCTCTGTCTTTGCCTTCTCTGACTTTCCACCAAGCCAACGTTTTGGCCTAGAAATTGTTTTTGGTGCGGGTCTTGCGATGATTGCAACACTAATTATTGTACCTTATATAGCAACGATCAATTGGAACGAATTAAAAATAGATATAAAGAAAAAATTAGCGCAACAAAAAGCCCCATCAAAATGATAGGGCTTTTTTTAATTTATTATTTTAAGCCGATAAATTAATCATCATCAAAATTGATATCCTCTTTATCGGTCATAGCGCCTGTAGCACCACCAACCGCTGCACCAACGGCAGCCCCTGTAGTAGCACTGCCACCGACTAAGGCACCGCCAACAGCACCTACACCGGCACCAATACCTGCACCACTAAGAGTGCGTTCACCTTGAGTATCACCACAACCAGCAGTAAGCATAAGTGCCACAAATGAAAACGCTAAAAAAGCTATTTTGATGGCCATTTCATCACCTTCCTTCTAAAAATTAATTATAATTTTCTTCCGTGTTGTGTTTCGGACGACTTTCGAGATATGCTGATTTCCACTCATCCAAAGAAATCAAATTATTGTCATCTAAATCCAGCTTTTGGTATCCAACGCCAATAAACTCTTTCGGCGACAAGCCATCTTCATTTTGATCGAACTTAATCAAGTCAGATGCCTTGTAAAAAGTCTCATACGTATATGTTGTATTGTCTGTTAAGCCATCGCCATCATAATCAACAAATTTAAATGTTTCTCTTTCAGATGGCACAATTGTCATTAACGAGCGTTGATCCCACTCAATATTATCAATGCTGCCATTTTTATCTAAATCAAAGCTATGGAATAGGCGTTCTCCTACTTCAGCCATTGAAAATGAACCATCACCATTCACGTCAAAGACATCAAAGTTTACCTTATTTGTATTTGGCATAGTCTTTGTTACTTCATGCGTCTTCGTTGTTACAATAGCATCTGGTACTGGTGCAATCGTATTTGTGTTTGTTTGAGTTTGTGTTTTAATCGTTGTTACCGTTTCAGCTTGAACGGCTGGGGCTGCTGCAAGTAATGCAACTGTTGCCACTGATAATGTTAAATATTTAATCATAATAAAAACCTTTCTGTGTTTGCTTTAACAACAAACCAACCCATCTTTAGTTCCATAAATAATATGGAACTTCATAAGAACAGTTACGTTAGTCAGGCACATATCAGAAAGGAGTTCATTATGAATACTGATATTTTAAAAGGTAACTTTAAACAGCTACAAGGCGACATCCAAAAACGTTGGGGTAAATTAACCAACGATAATATTGCTCGTACAGAAGGCAACCGAAAAAAACTTGTCGGTGCGATCCAAGAAGAATATGGCATCGCTAAAGATGAAGCTGAAAAACAAGTGGCAGAATTTGAAAAATCTCACGCTGCTTAAAAATAGAAAAAACCGCTGCTAGCTATAAAAAGCTGGCAGCTTTCATATTGGAGAAAAATATATGACCGTCACAACAACAGAAGATAAAAA
This sequence comes from Micavibrio sp., assembly GCA_002699085.1. Taxonomy (GTDB): domain Bacteria; phylum Pseudomonadota; class Alphaproteobacteria; order Micavibrionales; family UBA9664; genus UBA9664. The sequence goes on along the minus strand of PAAR01000016.1, from coordinate 117,977 downwards.
AGACTTTTGGCGCATTCTACTTTCAATTGTATTGCCACCTATTGGCGTTGCCATGCAAGAAGGTATCACTAAGCAGTTTTGGATAAATGTACTATTGACCCTTTTAGGCTATGTACCTGGCATTATTCATGCTGTTTATATTATTACTAAACGCAACCCCTAGCTACTTGCACTTTCTAAGACGCTAGAAAATATCCTTAATTTAATTATAAAAGAAAAAGCTTGACAATTTTACATAACTAAAGTATGTTCACTTATAAATTATTTTATTTAAAAAGGATTTTTTATCATGCTTAAACTATCACTTAATTCTACAGCTATCTCTTTGCTTGCGCTTATGGCTGCATCGGCTGCAAATGCCGAAACTAATCTTGAAACAAAGAACCCAGATAACAACGCTACACTTGAAGAAGCTATTGCTTATTGTCTATCTACAGAAGAAGCAGGTAAAGAGATTTCAGAAGCTAGCTTTTTAGGGTTGGTTAGTCCAGATTTCATGGCCTCAGTTACAACTGAAGAGGCACGCTCTACTTCGCCCAATCAACAAAACGCTTTTTTCAACGTCTTTCCGGGAACGCTTTCTGTACTTACAGCAAAAGAAGTTGAAGAACGTCTTGTAGCACACTTCAAAACACCAGATAATTTCGATGCTATTGACTGTAGTGGTTATGCACGTGCGCTCAGCGCTCTCAATACCCCTACACCACAATAAACATGTATCTGATTAAAATATTGTTATAAAACCTATTAAGCACAGTCCTTAGCGGTCTGTGCTTTTTGGCGCTTATGAGTATAGCTACTGAGCTCTTCAAAAGTATCGCTGCATAGAGCATGGCATTTGATTTGAATATCCTCATCATTCAATATAATTTCGTTAAAGCCATTTTGTTGGCCCCGCGTCCGTGAAGACAAAGCAGTCGAAGCACTCAAATAGACTGTTTGATGATGGTTATCACCACGCATATTTATAGAGGCATGATGGACATGACCTGTCAGAACCAAATCAACCTTCATTTCGTGCATTAAACGCAGAGTCTCATCTTTGCCAAAGACTGCAACATCTATTGGCATCTCATCGACTTTATGAATAGGGTGATGGAAAATACAAATGCGCCATTTATGGCGTGAGGTATTTTGATAGAACTCTTTGACTTTTTCTCGTTGTTTTGCATTGATGGCACCATTAGCCCAATTCCAATGTAACAAAAATTTTCGTGCAGAATTTATGCCCGCTAGTGCAAAATCTTCTGTCTCCAAGGTCGGGTTAAGTATCTCACTAATATAGTGCTTATAGCGTTTATAAGGCTCAAAAAATCTCTTATATAAGTTATAAGGTGGCACATCGTGATTACCTGGAACCGCAAAAAATGGTACGCCTATATCTTGTAAGAATTGCTGCGCAATGCGGAACTCATCCTTAGAAGATACTTGTGTGAAATCACCACTAATCACCACTAAATCAGGCTGCATTTCCTTTATTTTTTGCTGCAGCAATTTGATGGTCATGTCTTTAGTCGTACCAAAATGTAAGTCGGATATATGAATTATTTTTGTCATTTTAGGCTGCCTTTACTTTTGTCATTTTAGGCAAAAGCATTTTCAGTTTTTTATTTTCTAGCGAGAATCTTAAAGGTGTTGAAAGTTCAACGGCCTCACCATCAAGCGATACCAATTCCTTCTTACGTCGGGAATTAATCATAATTTTTTTGGCTGTCCATGACTTAATCACGGGGTCTTTTTGCCAACCGCCAATTTTTAAACGTAACAAAAAGGCTAGTTTTTCCCAAAAATTACGAGGTTTTGCAGCATAGACCCCCAAAATACCATCTTGCAAATTTTGGCGTTTAAAACTATTTGCCGTCCATTCAGTTGTATCAGAATAAGTGTTATTAGAAATCACCAAACAACTCGTCCGTAGCGGTCTTTTGTTGTTATCTATTTTTATCTTTAAATGACGACGTGCCATTTTATCCATTTCCTCCATCATATAGCCCATTAATTGCGGCACTAAAAGAGGTGCACTTTCGCCTCTATGTTCTTCACGATAAACAGATGTTTCAGGCATTGTACCTAAACCAGCGCAGCATAAAAATACGGCATTATTCACATAGCCAACATCAATTTGTTTATGAACAGTTTTTGCAGCATAAGCCTCTAAGGCTTCTTCCAGTTTTAATGGTACATTAAGATCCTGTGCTAATAAATTCATTGTACCAAATGGCAATACGCCGAAAGCAATATCTTTTTCCATTAAAATTTCGGCGGCAGATTTTATAGTCCCATCCCCGCCGCCAATTAAAATTGGCGTATCTTTTTTCGATATATCCTTAATAATCTTAAAGAATGTTTCCGCTTCCAAAAGATAAAGATGGCTATTTGCTAACGAACTTTGCTTGATTTTGGCGCGCAAAGCCTCTTCACCTAAACTTTGGGCTGTACCAGAAGATATATTGATATAAATACTAAATTTTTTCTGCTCTTTTACTTTAGATGCCATGTATTACATACGTAAAAAGGCTATAAAAGTTCCTCATCAAGCAAAAGAGGAGATAATAAGCGCATATAAATTATAAAAAATACCTGCAAAAGTTGGATAAGCCGTTAAAGCAAATCCAAAAGCCCGATAATATGGATTGATGCGATAGCCTATCCAAAAACAAATTCGCCCAATCACAAAAAGAGAACTATAAATAGGCAATAACATTAAATAATGAGGAGGAAGATAGACAGACAAGCCTAGCATAGTGATCGACATTAATAAAAGCTGCTCTTGCGTATTGGTTAAATAATGAAGATCTACTTTCATTTTTTGATTGCTGACTTCGCAATCAATAGGGTTTGCTGCTTTACTAAAGAAACGAGCATTAGCAATAGCGGCAATCCCAAGAAAAAGCATAAATACCGGTACAAGCAGACATTTGATGGCCAATTCCACACGATGTTCTACTGTTATCGGTACATCCGCAGGCACCAACCACGAAAATAATAGGACAGTATATAATAAGGCAAAGATAACGGCAGCAATGATACTGGCAACAATGATCTTTTGATATTTCAACATGTTATTCTCTATTTTTAGCTTTTTTCTAAGGCCTGAGATATTCTGCCAAAATAGCACATAGACTTCAATAGTAACAAAGAGTTACACGTATTCCATAAAACTCTTGCTCCACTTTTTCAACACCTCGTAAAACTACTTTACATGTATGGATCGTAAAAATATCTACTATCACCTTAAACGAAACAGCTAGAAATCTGTTCTCTATGACATTAAATATTAGCTATGTACTTACTCAACCGCTGTAGCGACATCATCAAGCCCCTGATCTGGTGTAATTGTTTTTTCTCTTTTTTTAAGCAAGAAAAGCATTGGCATAGATAAAATAACGACATACATCATCAGTAAAAAGTCATTAAGATAAGAAATTGTCGCAGCTTGACGATTAACTTCTGCATCAATCATCGCTAAAGCCATGGTGCCACTTGTGCCTGAAGCTGCGTCTGCATAGCCTGAAAGTAAATTACCTGCATTACCAAACGGTATAATATGCGCTGCTAAATCAGCGTGATTAATTTGGATATTGCGTGCCAATAAAGTAATCACAATTGAAATACCCACACTACTCCCAATATTCCGTACAAGACTAAAAATTGCTGCGGCATCATTACGGTAATGCGGGGATAATGTTGCATAAGCCAATGTACTTAATGGCACAAAAACAAACCCCATACCAAAGCCCTGTATAATCCCTGTTTTCACCAATAAAGAGACTGGCACTTCTGCGTTAAATAAGCTCATATCATATAAGGAATAGGCGATTAAGGACATTCCAAAGAAGATCAACCAGCGGGCATCTATTTTATCGGTTAAGCGTCCCACTATCATCATAGCCGCCATTGTGCCAATTCCTCTTGGCGCTAAAACCATGCCAGTCAACAATACAGGGTATCCCATCAGGCTTTGTAAATAGGGCGGCAACAACGCCATACTCGCAAGCAAAATAATACCAACAACAAAAATAAAAAGCAGACTTAATGCATAATTTCTATCTTTAAACATTTCAGGCTCTAAAAAGGGATGCTTCTTAGTAGTAAGAATATGCACAAGAAATAGATAAATAGCTAAACCAGCGATCACGGCCTCACTAATCACCTCTATTGACGAAAACCATTCTTGGCTTTGCCCACGATCCAGCATCATTTGTAAAGAGCCAATAAACAAGCTAAGCAATATGAAGCCTAACACATCAAACCTACGCTCTGGTTTTTTATCTGTCTCAGACATAAAGGTTAAAACACCCAAAAACGCAGCAACGCCGATAGGCACATTAATATAAAATACCCAGCGCCAATTATAATATTCAGTCAACCAGCCCCCTAATGTAGGGCCTAAAATAGGGCCTAACATGACACCGACTCCCCACATTGCCATGGCTTGACCATGCTTTTCACGAGGGTTTATATCAAGTAACACAGCCTGAGACAAAGGTACTAACCCAGCACCAAATACCCCTTGTAAAAGCCGAAAGAACACCATCTGACTAAGACTTGTAGCAACACCACATAATATAGAGGATATAACAAAACCGACAATGCTGATGAGAAAAAGCCGTTTCCGACCCAATCGGGCTGCCAAAATACCAGTCGGGGCGGTCATAATCGCTGCCGCAACAATGTAAGATGTTAAAATCCATGTAGCCTGCTCTTGTGTCGCATTTAGAGCCCCTTGCATATGCGGTAAAGCGACATTGGCAATCGTCGTATCCAACGCCTGCATAATTGTTGCAAGCATTATAGAGACAGTAATCATTCTTTTTTGGAAAGCATTTTCCATGAGTTTAGAATGTCCAATTTATCGCGTGTGGATAGGCCTCAGTATCAATACTTACTCTCGTACTCATCCCAGTACGCAGCGGGAATTCTTCTTTGTCTTCCTGTTGGTCTACAGAAATATGGACGGTAATTCGTTGCACAACCTTCACCCAATTACCGGTTGCATTTTGTGCTGGTAAAATAGAAAACTCTGAGCCTGTTGCTGGACTTATGCTCTCGACCTTGCCTACCCATTCATGGTCAGGATATGTGTCCACATCAATAGAAACTTTTTGTCCTATTTTCACATGTGTTAATTCTGTTTCTTTGTAATTTGCCTCTATCCATACGTTATCGCTCGATACAATATTCACAAGAGGCACGCTCTCACGTGCGTATTCGCCAATATTTGGTGCTGTTCCAATAATACCATTAATAGGGGCTATAACTTTTGTATGATCTAAATCAAGCTGTGCTTGATGAAAAGCGGCAAGTGCCATTTGATACAATGGATGTTGCATAGGATCTATATCCGCATCACCAGCAAGAGACGCTAATATCTCATTACTTTCTTCCTGCAACACATTAACTGTTTTTACCGTTGTGTCTCGCTCACGCAAGGTATCATCTAATTTTGATTGCGATACTGCACCACTTTTAATTAATTTATAACGTCTATCAAATTCCTTAACGGCAAAATCAGCCTCAACCTTTGCCCGTGCAAGATCAGCTTGTCTTTGTCTATATTGCGCCTTTAAGGTTTCTATCTGAGCATATGTATTTTTCAAATCAGCCAGCGCTTTGTCCAAAGCAATTTTATAAACGGCAGGATCTATTTCAAAAAGTATCTCACCTTTTTTAACGGCTTGATTGTCGTCAATATAAACGGCTGTAATCATGCCAGAAACTTCTGGTGTAATAAGTGTTTTGGTTGCCTTTATATAAGCATTGTCTGTTTCTATATAACGTCCACTACCCAAATAAAACCAAGCACAAACGATGACGACGACAATAACACCACCAATCATTAAAAAGGAGCGTATCGATGATTTTTTCTCTTTTGCTTTGTCCTGTGTATCTGACATTTTATGCTTCCTCATTTTCTGTACCGCAAATCGAAACCAAATTTTGACGCATGGCAGCCAAATTTTTTAATAACTCGTCACGCCCTTTAGCAGATATGCCAGCTAAAGCTTCTTCACGTACGTCTCGTCCATATTCCTGCATTTTCTTTAAAATTGGTTCAGCCTTATCCGTCAAATATAGATTAAAAGCACGTCGATCTGTTGCGTCAGGCTTTCTAACCACCCATTCAGCTGCTTCCATACGATCAATAAGACGACCAACACTGATCGGCTGCACTTCTAAAAATTCAGCCAATTGTGCCTGCTTAATACCTTCATTACGTGAGAGATAGATCAAAACTTTCCACTGTGCTTGAGTCAACTCTAATGTCTGAACACGTCGATCAAAATTACGGCGCAATAGACGTGCCACATCATGCAGCAAGAAGCCTAGGTTTTGTTGATTTAGTTCGATGTTTTGTTGTTTTTTCATCTCTTAATCTATTTATCTATGAATTTATATAAGCTTATATATTATAAGCATGCTTACTATATCTTGTCAAGGTAAAACAAAATATAGAACTCTTTTTCAAGTCGCCTATTGATATATCACTGCAATGTATTATTTAAATTTTCAAGCAACGCTATTATCAAAATTTTTATAAAAAGAGGGATCCGTATGTCTAAACTTTTAGAACCAATCACTATTGGCGACTTAAAGCTGCCGAACCGTATTATCATGTCACCACTCACACGTAGTCGTGCCAATAATGAAGGCCGCGTGCCTAATGATCTCATGGTCAAATATTACGAACAACGTGCCTCTGCAGGGTTAATCATCACAGAAGCCACTATTGTTACAAAAATGGGAGCTGGCTATGCCAATACCCCAGGAATTTGGTCAGATGAGCAAGTAGAGGGCTGGAAAAAGGTCACTCAAGCTGTTCACAATAAAGGGGGACGTATTTTTCTTCAGCTTTGGCATGTAGGCCGTATTTCTCACCCTATGTTTTTAGATGGTGAAACACCCGTGGCGCCGAGCGCTATTCAACCAAAAGGCCATGTCAGCCTTGTTCGCCCTATGGTTGACTATGTCACGCCACGTGCCCTGAGCTTAGATGAAATTACTGAGATTATTGCCGCCTTTAAGAAAGGCGCAGAAAATGCTAAAAAAGCTGGTTTTGACGGCGTTGAAATTCACGGTGCCAATGGCTATTTACTCGATCAATTCTTACAAGACAGTGCCAATAAGCGTGATGATAAATATGGCGGCTCTATTGAAAACCGTGCGCGCTTCATGTTGGAAGTCACCGATGCTGTACTACAAGTATGGGATAAAAACCGTGTAGGGATGCATTTAGCCCCTCGCATGGACAGCCATGACATTGGTGATAGTCAACGTTTAGAAACATTTTCTTATGTGGCAGAGCAATTAGGAAAACGAGGCATCGCCTTTATCTGTACCAGAGAACATGTAGCCGAGGACAGCATTTCTCCTATTCTAAAAGAGAAATTTGGCGGCACACTCATTGCCAATGAAGGCTTTACAAAAGATAGCGCCGAAGCACTTTTAAACAAAGGGGATGCTGATGCTATAGCTTTTGGAAAACTATATATCGCTAATCCTGATCTTGTTGAACGCTTTGCCCAAGATGCGCCGCTCAATGAACCAGACACCAGCAGCTTTTACCAAGGCGGCAAAGAAGGCTATATAGATTACCCGTTTTTGGATACTGAAAAAACCAAGCAATCGGCTTAACGAAAAAGCGAGGTTCATTTCTTATTGCGTATGAACACGGCTATAGCGATTGCTATAATGGCGGCGAACACCCATATGTGATTAACGGCCAAGTAATAAGCACCGCAAGCAGCCAAACTGCCACACAACACTGCCCCAGCCCATTTGAGCGTGCGGTAATGGTCTGTATGTCTTGCTGCAATCGTGTTCACAATAGTGAATATAATTAAGAACAATAAACTTGCACCCTCAACCAATTGCCCCAGATCACCAATAATGGCAAAGAATAATGCTATACCTCCCAATAGAACCAATGAATGATTGGGCACATTATGCTTGTTTTCTTTGGCAAAAAAGGCCGGCATATCCTTTTTCTCAGCCACATGTTTGGCCAGACGTGCCGTAGCAAAAAGCGTTGAGTTAATTGCAGAAGCGGTTGACATCACCGCCGCCAAAGACACGATAATCATGCCTGCTACCCCCATCGCCGCTTGCCCTGCTTTGGCCAGCGCAATTTCCTTATCTTGCACGATCACTTCTGTGCCCACTAAAGCCGCCGTCCCCAATGTGATGATAATATAAAGGACAATAACAAAGACAATAGCCGTGGTTATCGCCAGTGGGAGCGTGCGCTTGGGCTCATTTATATCTTCATAATCATAGGCCAAAAGCTGAAAGCCTTCATAGGCCATAAAGACAACAGCCGCCCCAATACCAACCCCGAAAATAGGCGCATATTGCACTTCGGTATAGGCTAAAACATCTGGGTTAAAGTGCCAAAGGCCGATCAAAGATAGACCCGCCAGTATCAAACATTTAAACCATACTGCTACAATTTCGACCCATGCAGCACTTGATACACCACGAAGATTTATAGCGGTTAAGCTGATAATAATAACAGCCGCAGCAATACGGGCGATAATACCTTGACCAAAGCCCAACAAATATTCCATGTAATGACCAAAGGTGAACGCATAAACACTAATCGTCAGGATATAACTAACCATTAACAGCCAAGCCATATCAACTGCCAATGTCTTTTGTTTTACTTCTCGTAAAAATGTATAAACACCGCCACCTTCTTCAAAACGACGTGCTAATGATTGATAGCTAACCCCTGTAATAAGCGCGGCAATGCCACCAACTAAATAGGCCAGCCAGGCGTAAGCACCAGCTAATTCAATCACTAATCCTAGCGTGGCAAAAATACCACCACCGACCATACCGCCCACAGCCATAGACCATGTAGCATTAAAACCCATTTTTTGATTCTTAATACGCTGTTTTTTGCTCATACAGGATCAAATATACGCCTCATAAATTGAATGTATAGACCTAATCCATTTACGATTTTGTGGCAATGATATATGAAATAAAAACAATTTATAATTTGATTGGATTTGGTTTACGCCCTTTCTCACTTCACCTGTCTTGCATCTTTGAGCCTATAAAAAACGCTATATTCAGGATCATCAGGAACCACTTCAAGCGTGCCGGTAATAACAACAGGTTCGTAATCAAATTTAACTGGATGTTTATCTGCATGAACTTCTATCACCAGTGGTGGCCCAACATGATATTGGAACGGGCAAGTCAATGGGAACGGACCAAACAAAAATAATTTCTGTTCTTCAGTTCCATCCAGAGGGAACATATAGCCTTTAACCATAATTTCTTTACCGTCCAGCGCTTTCACCTCTGGCTGAAAATTCGGCTTGCTATATTGATTATCGTATCCGTCTTCGGTTCTCGCATGCGCTTCCGTTTCTGTGGTTGTGCCGAATACTTTCCAGTCTACAGCGCCTTCCGGCACGTCCACATAATCTTGAATATAATCCGTGATGGTCATGGTGGCTTCACCGCTACTCTCCTCAAAGGCAAGAGCATAAAAGGGTGAAGCCACTATGAAAAACACAAAAAATGCAGGTAGCAATCTCATGCCAAACCTCTTGCCAGCAATCCTGCAATATCTGTTCGTGATGCCAAAACAGATGGCACAAAGGATGCGAGTAATCCTGCACCAAGGCCAAGCATTAAAAATCCTGCATCAATAGTTTGCAACATAAGTAAAGTTTCTGGTAGCACGACGCCACGCAAACCACTAATCGACATGACTGCAGTATAAGCGACCAAGTGACCCAGAATAATCCCGATCACTGAACCTACGCAGCTCAGAATCAACCCCTCTGCTATGATAGTTGCTGATAGGCGAGTTGGGCTTGCTCCCAATACACGCAAAACAGCAAGATCATAGCGTCTCAATGCAAGACCAGACGCCAGTGAGGCAAGTAATATGAGCGCAGATAAGATCACAAAACCTGTCCCTAAAACCACGATCAATTGGCGACCAATACCAAGGCTTTTCATAAAGCGTGCCATTTCATAAGATGGAACAGTAGCCATGATATTGGACTGGCTATTAATCTGGCGTGGCAAATTCATAAGATCGACTGGACTGCGGACTTTCAACAGAACGGATGTGACCTGATGGGCTAATGCCATCTCAGCCTCTTCCTCTCCTTCGCTTTCATCATGCTCATGGGCATGATGATCCTCTTCATGAGCGGCATGCAACTCTTGAACACTCTCAACTTGTGTAGTTAAAAGTTTATCAAGCACTGTACCCGTAGGCTTCAGAACACCAGTAACCGTGTAGAGTTTGAAGTCATGGACGTCATCACTATCAGCTGAAAATCCATGTGACACAGCAAACTTATCGCCAACCTTCAAACCCGTATCGATGCCAGCTACAGTTTCAAACGGCGCTGCAAAAGCTCTTCCGTCCTTAAATTTAGCCTTATAGAGCTTCAAATAATCTGAGGTTGTACCAACCATACGAAACCCCTTATAATTATCGCCCAATGCCAATGGAATAGCTTGGCGAATATGTGGATTATGCTTCAGAGCTTCATAGTCTTTCATGTCAATATTTCCGGCAGGAATATCTGCATGATAAATTGATGATAGAACTAGCTGCAAAGGACTACCCTTAGTCCCAGCAATAATATCTATACCCTGAGCATTGCGGGCAAATCCCGATGTTACGCTTTGTGAAAACAGGGACACAGCACATAAAAGAGCAATCCCAGCTACAGCTGAAACTATACACAGCATAGCATTCAAGGGTCTGGATCGAATAGACGCAACGGCAAGTGATACGGCGTTCATGCTGCCTCCTTTATCTGGCTATCAAGCCGGATTATATTTTCAAATTGATTAATAATACGAGTGTCATGTGTAGAAATTATCAAAGCCGCCCCGCTGTCTTGCGCTTGCTTGATAATAAGGTCAATTACTGTTTTGGCATTCTCGTCATCCAGTGCCGAAGTAGGTTCATCAGCCAGAATTATGGCGGGCTTATTCAGCACTGCTCGTGCAATTGCACCACGTTGCTGTTCACCTTGGCTCAGTGCATTTGGTTTTCGATGTGCTTTATCGGCAAGACCAAGTGTATCCAACAAGTTATCCAGCCGTCCTTCTTCAATTTCGGTTTCGGCCATATCGGAAGCTAATGCGATATTCTGGTACAATGTGAGTGAGGGTAGTAAATGAAGGGTCTGAAAGATGAAACCGAAACGTTTACCACGAATATGATCTCGCACAGATGAAGGCATTTTGTGAAAATCTTTTCCATCCAGAAGAACCTCACCATATGTAGGTTCTAACAGCCCTGCAATCATGGAAAGTAATGTTGTTTTTCCTGATCCTGACGGTCCAAGCAATAGGGTTCTACTGTTTTGTTTTACAAATATATCTGGAAATTCGAGCAAAGGTGACCCAGGCCGTTCAAGCCTCAGCCCTCTGCATTGAAGTAATAATGAAGACATGAGCTATGTCCTTTCTTTTTTAAACATTGAATAAAGTGATGTTGTGTTTAAAAAAGAAAAACAGGCGGGGCACGGGATAGATAAGCGAGAGATAGCGTTTTGTGCTTCACAGCTTGGGCTAAAGAGGGGATAAAATTGTGCTGGAGCAAAATTACAGAAATAAAAGGTGGCACACTAATTAATGCGTCATTAAAGCCTTTAACAAAAAGACAAAGCTCGCATTGCTTATCTTTATCGTGATGACCTTGGTCTGTATGCTCGTGGTATCCTATGTAGCTGTCTTCGAAGAAATGTACAGTTGCATGTTGAGCAATAAGAACCTGCGCCGCCAACATAGCTTGCAAAACAAAAAAACACAGCAGTTTTTTCTTAGAGACCATGATGTTATAAAACATCAACTATTATGAAGTATCAAGAAAATTAAAAAATTACATCTATTTTTCTGCCATCCGAGACGAGACAATCGCCCACCCCAGAACTGACCATGCCCATGGATGCATTTGAAGGCGTTAGAGAACATTTCATCGTTTGACCCTTATTGCCAAAAAGTGTGGCAACAATAATGCCTGAACGCACTGTCTCACTGGTTACAACAGTGGCCGAACCACCGCTTCCAAAGACATGGGCGCTGCCAGAAGAATCACTATTTTTATTAACATACTTTCCTTGGAAAAACTCGCCATCGGGCAAAGTAACACTCAAAGTACCGCTGTCAAACCCTGTATCCTCATAATTAAAGGTAACAGCTTCACCACCCTGCATCTGCCCTTGTAAGGTGCCAGAACAGGCTGCGGTTAGTAAAATAAGAGCCACAAGAATAAGTTTCTTCATATATCCATCTCTATCTCTGTAATGATTAAATTTTACGCTATGGATTATTTAGATTCTGGTCAAGTGAAAGATATGCACTCTAAATACATTAATTAATTCGCTAGCTAAGCTTTATAATTTCAAAAAGAGAATCTGGTTGCTCGGTTGGTATTTGAGGCGAACTTTTAGACGTTCACGGGAATTTTTATTGTTTAAAATCAATATTCTAGAGAATGAACCAAATAATCTTTTATTTCAAAAAGATTGATTTCAAAATTCTTCGCATCGTCTGGCCATATGGCGATAATAAGCTTGTTTGAAAAAATTCTGTCTTTTGAAGCATTAATAAATGACTGTGCATGTATCTCGATCATTTTCTTTCTTGGTGTAGATACTCTACCCCGCCCAGTTCCCAGTAGAGGAACAATTATAGGATCATTTTCGCCGTGAGAGGCAATAAATTTCCACAACCCTTCTAAAGCTCTTCTGATATTTGGCAAACCTCCTGAATCAGCCGTTCCGTTTGCATTCAATTCTGCCATTGCCAACAGATAAAATTTTTCTCTACCGGAAATTATTTTTGCGGCAGTACCTATATCGTATCTCTTGTGTTTTTTTAACAGGTTATCTACGGATGAAAAATCAACGCCGTTTAATGCTGCTTCTATTTTTTCATCCAACTCTGTGACATTACCGGGGAAATATTTATTGGCAAACTGACCTTGCAAGCTATTTGCTGCAATGAGGCCGCTTCCCATGTCAGTATCGAAAGTATTATTGGTGCTGATAATTTTTTGTCCTTCCATAGAAAACAGGTCACCGATAACAACTTCTATCGTGATATCTTTGTGGGGAATTTTATAACATATTTTCGATACTGGCCTTCTTGTAAAAATCACGATCAATATCGACAAACCTACCGCCCACAATATCCCATACGGAGGAATATTCGACTGGTCTATAAGATGGAAGAAGGTCAACATTTCCAACAATAACCAAATTCCTCCCAAACACGAGAAAAAAGTTGCCCTTGAGTGCGAGGAAAAAAGGGCATACTTCCAGTAAGCCCAAGTCCTTACAGAGTGCCAAAAATAATGAAGGTTAAAATCCTGCATCCTATGCGGCTAAACCTTCATAGACACTATTACTATAATGTCTTGGACCTTTGGTACCTGCTGCGCTAGTTGCGCATAAGACACCACATTAGATAAACCAGCTAAACTAGCCTGAGCTTCAAGTTCTGCATAATATGCGCCTGCGATCTTATTTCCTGCCAAATACTCATCTTTAAAATCCTCAAAAGTTATATTTTGAATCGTCTGCAAATTATTATAATTCAAAGATGCCATGCTTATTCCCTCATTTTATTGACATGTTAAGCTATTAATAAAAAATAATATTTTCTCTCTAATACTGTTTTGTTCGTTAAGTATTTTTTTCTCGTACGACGCTCTGTACATAAGATCATTATCATCAAAATTTTGTGTACATTGAGGAACATCAAAATCCGTCTCTTTCATTGTACAGCTGATAACAGATGCATAGGATATTTCATCCATATACAAATCTAACGCAGCCCCGTTATAATCTTTAGGGTGAGTTCTATGAACAAGACTATCCAACGCCCCCACTACAGGCGGTAAAACAGGACTTTTCAACTGGCCCTCCACGATCTTCTTCATAGAATCTTTATGGGTCTTAGGCGACAGCATCAACCCTATTCTTTTATAGTATTCGTTAGTCTCCTTGAGTTCTTTCCATGTCTTGATTTGTGGAGACATATCAGGATACATAACTGTTAATAAAAGAGTTTCTGTCGAAGGATCATCCCCACGATTCAAATATGATGCCGGAATACATAGCTTTTTACCTGCAATAGTTTTTTGAATTATTTCATCTGATTTTTTTTCAGGCGAACATGCGCCAAGAACCAATACAACCGACACAGACAACAACACCAGCCAAAGTAGTGTGGGCACACAAACGATAATATTATCTAATTTGAACAAAAACTTAGTCTCCCTCTAATTCAATAATTTAACATTAACGGAGAAATATTATGCGTCAACCACAGATTTTCTTTTTATTAAGCGAACTTGATAAATAATTATTTCATAACAGTAAAATGTTCCTAATATTTTAAATTACTAAACCAGAAAACAAAACTCTGTTTTAAACGCTTGATTTATAAAGAAAAGACGATCCGCACAAAGAACTTATACTGCAAAAAGATATGGAATAGCCACATCCTTATAAGATCTTCTCGGAAGGGGATCTGGTTGAGGGAGGGCGATGCGGGACTAAATCACGCAGCATATCTGATAATAAACTAAAATTGGTTGCGGGAGTAGCAATCTAAATAAACGCATAACCCATTGTTATATATAAATAATTTAGATATATATGATACTCTGTACCGCACTCTGTACCGTAAAAAAGTTATCTACAGGTAATGTTACCTGCGTCCAAATTCAGCTACCATGAATGATAGCTAAAATGAAATAAGTAACATTTACTGCATTTTTTGTTAGTTAAACTATTGCAACTTTCATATATGTTAGTTAATCTAGAACAACTAACAAAAACAGCAAAATATGTTAGATAAAGTAGAGTATGGATAAAAAACAAAGAATTGGTAGATACATTAAAAGCTCAGCAGTGGGTGGAGAAAGTTATAATGCATATATCCCTCAACCATTGCCGCCAGAACCACCATTAGGCATGACTGAGCTTTATCCTCTTTTAGATAAAGCCAATACTGCCATAGGTCGTCTTGATGGCATGAGTATGGTATTACCTGACGCTTCTTTGTTTTTATACATGTATGTTCGTAAAGAGGCCGTCTTATCTTCACAAATTGAAGGAACACAATCCTCTCTTTCTGATTTACTGCTTTTCGAGACTCATGAAGCACCTGGAGCGCCGATTGATGATGTTACCGAAGTATCATGCTATGTTTCTGCAATGCATTATGGCTTAGAGCGCGTAAAAAAATTTCCACTTTCACTCCGCCTTATCAAAGAAATTCATGAAAAATTAATGGATAATGCGCGCGGTGGTAGTAAACAACCTGGTGAATTTAGAAGCTCACAAAACTGGATTGGTGGTTCTCGACCAGGTAATGCACGTTTTGTACCGCCTCCACCTGAATATCTAATGGAAGGTTTAGATAACTTAGAAAAATTCCTTCATGATGAAACAATTCATCTACCTATCTTGATTAAAGCGGCCCTAGCGCATGTGCAATTTGAGACAATTCACCCATTTCTAGATGGTAATGGGCGCTTGGGACGCTTACTTATTACTTTTATATTATGTACTGAGGGTATCCTTAAACAACCTCTTCTATATTTAAGTTTGTATTTAAAAACAAACCGTGAAGCCTATTATGGCCATTTGCAATCTGTTCGTGAAACAGGGGACTGGGAGGCATGGATCAAATTTTTCTTAACAGGCGTCATTGAAACCGCACAACAAGCTACAGAGACAGCACAATGCATTATCACGCTTTTTACACAAGATCGCAATGCAATTGCAAGCTCTGGTAAATCGACAGCCGCTGTTCTTACAATACATGCGTATTTACAGCAACACCCGATAGCCACAACAACAAAAATAAAAGAGACAACAAAACTATCTTTACCTACAATCTTACGTAGCCTTACTGTTCTTGAGAGCCTTAGTATTGCAAAAGAAGTTACTGGTAAAGATCGTCACAAAGTATTTGTCTATGACCAATATCTAGCCCTTCTAAGCAAAGGAACAGAACCTTTATCAAATTAATTTGTTGTGATCACCTTATGAGTAAAATAAATCCCTTTAAATATTATAAAACCAGCCCTGAAATCCTTGTCGCTTGAAACTTGACGTATAGGTCACTAAGAGAAGTGTTCAAGTTAGTCTGACAGCACTATTATAAAGATTTTAAACGCAACCGCAAAGCGTTAGCAATCACACTCACAGAAGATAATGACATAGCCGCTGCTGCAATCATCGGAGAAAGTAGAATACCGAAGAACGGGTAAAGAAGGCCTGCTGCTATTGGAATTCCTGCCGTATTGTAAATAAACGCAAAGAAAAGGTTCTGGCGAATATTATTCATCGTTGCCACAGATAGTTTTCGCGCGCGTACAATCCCAATCAGATCGCCTTTTAACAATGTAACACCTGCGCTTTCCATTGCTACATCCGTACCCGTTCCCATGGCAATACCAACATCAGCGGCGGCCAGTGCGGGGGCATCATTGGTGCCGTCGCCAGCCATCGCAACTATGCGCCCTTCGTCACGTAATTTTTTGACAATCTTGCCTTTATCTTCTGGCAAAACTTCTGCTTCTATCTCTTTAATACCGAGTTTCTTGGCCACAGCTTCGGCGGTGCGACGATTATCGCCTGTCAACATCACAATCCGCATACCTTGTGCTTGAAGCTGTTTAATGGCCTCTGCTGTGGTTTCTTTGATTGGATCAGCAATCGCAAGTAGCCCCGCCGCTTTGTCGTCTACGGCGATAAAGATCACTGTTGCACCATCGCTGCGCATTTCATCGGCTTGTACAGATAGAGAAGTTACATCTATAGATATTTCTTCCATGAGCATACTGTTACCTAGCGCTACTTCTTGTCTCTTTATTTTGCCAATAACACCTTTACCCGTAGGTGAGTCAAAATTACTTGCTTCTACCAACTTCAATTTTTTACTCTTCGCCGCCATAACAATAGCGTGCGCCAGTGGATGTTCGCTGCCCTGCTCCAATGATGCGGCAAGCTTTAATAGTTCTTCTTCCTCAAACCCATCAGTCGCAATAATTTTCGTCACAGTAGGCTTGCCCATCGTCAGCGTACCTGTCTTATCAATCACCAACGTATCAATCTTTTCCATACGCTCCAATGCTGCCGCATTTTTAATTAGTACACCTGCCTGTGCACCCTTACCAACGCCAACCATAATCGACATAGGGGTAGCAAGACCAAGCGCACAAGGACATGCTATAATCAGCACACTGACTGCGGCTATCAACGCGTAACTAAATACGGGTTCAGGGCCAACGCTCATCCATATAACAAAAGAAAGTATGGCACATAATATAACAACAGGCACAAACCATCCCGCCACTATATCGGATAGTTTTTGAATAGGCGCACGACTGCGCTGGGCTTCGGAAACCATATGCACGATCTGCGACAACATCGTATCATCCCCTACACGTTCCGCCTTCATCACAAAGCTGCCTGTCTGATTCATCGTTGCACCAATCACTTTGTCACCAGCCTTTTTCATCACTGCCATAGATTCGCCTGTGACCATCGACTCATCGACCGCACTTTGACCTTCGGTCACAACGCCGTCTAAGGGTACTTTCTCACCGGGGCGCACACGCAACAAATCGCCAACTCTAATTTGATCAAGTGGTACATCTTCCTCATCGCCATTTGTATCAAGACGACGTGCTGTTTTAGGCGCTAAATCAAGTAATGCACGAATAGCACCACCTGTTTGTGCCCGGGCTTTAAGTTCCAGAACTTGCCCTAATAAAACAAGAACTGTAATCACGGCCGCTGACTCAAAATATACCGCTAGGACACCATCACTTCCTCGAAAGGTCTCGGGAAATATACTCGGGGTCACTGTTGCTACAATACTATAAAGCCACGCTACGCCCGTTCCCATAGCGATAAGCGTGAACATATTTAAGTTACGGGATTTTAAGGATGCCCACCCACGTTCAAAAAATGGTTTACCTGCCCATAAAACGACAGGTGTCGCTAAAACAAGCTGTATCCAGTTAGATACTGTGCCGCTAATATAATAATGGATATTGAATACATGGCCACCCATCTCTAATAAAAATACAGGTAGAGACAGTATGAACGCAACGATAAGCCGTCTCCGCATATCAGCCAGTTCAGGATTTTCACCTTCATCACTTGTTGCTGTTTCTGGCTCTAATGCCATGCCGCATTTAGGGCAACTTCCTGGACCTTGTTGCCTCACTTCGGGGTGCATAGGGCAAATATAAGTAACATCATTAGGGTCAACGCCCTTTGGCAAAGGGACTGGCTCTTCATGGCTGTGGCAACAATCTGTCATAATTTAATCCTTTTTTTCTTTATAGTGTTTAAGGAAAATACGTTCTCCGACGAATACAAAAATTAGACCACCGATGGCTGTCCAAATCACTAACATATCACTCTGTGCTTTAACCAGAATAAAGGCACTTAGCACAATCACATCCAAAATAATGGCAGTAATCAAAATGGAAGCATTTGCATTAATCTCTTTGCGTAAATGGCGTAATACACCCCAATGAATGGCAATGTCCATAATAATATAAAAGATGGCACCGAGCGAAGCTATCCGGCTTAGATCAAAAAAAACTGTCAGCAAAATCGCAATGACGATCGTATAGACTAGCGTGTGTTTTTGAATATCCCCTGGCATACCGAAGTGGGAATGTGGCACCAGCTTCATATCAGTCAGCATTGCTAACATCCGCGAAACGGCAAATACGCTTGCTATCACACCAGACACAGTGGCAACAATTGCAAAGCCGACCGTAATCCACAAGCCGTATTCTCCAAAAGCTGGCCGCGAAGCCTCAGCCAATGAATAATCCTTAGCATTAATAATTTCATCAATAGTCAAATTACCGCCAACAGCAAGCGCCACAAGCAAATATACCACTACACATATCGCTAATGATACAATGATCGCTCGACCTACATTTTTATATGGATTCTTAATTTCACCACCACTATTGGTAATAGTGGTAAAACCTTTATAAGCAAGAATCCCAAGTGCTACCGCACCTAAAAATCCAGTGAACGTTGTATTCTGAGGCACGACTGAAATACTTTCGAAATCAAACCCAGAAGCCCATAATCCCCCAATAGCAAGCAATGCCAGACCACCTATTTTAACAAAAGCCATAAAAAATGAAAAAGTCTGAATGAACTTATTGCTTAAAATATTAACAATAAATGCAAACAGCAAAAGACTGACACCGAGCGCCGGAACTAACCAACTATCCTTACCCACATCAAAGAGTTGAAGTGTATATGTACCAAATGTACGAGCGACTAAGCTTTCGCTAATAACCATCGAGAAATACATGAGTAACGCACAGACAGCAGTTATCGTGCCTTTGCCATAGGCCTTTTCCAAAAACATAGCTATCCCACCAGCCGAAGGGTAGGCGTTAGACATTTTGACGTAAGAATAGGCACTAAATCCAGCGACGATTGCAGCAACCAAGAAAGCCAAAGGAAACCATTCACGCGCTAGCTCTGCTACTTGACCAGTCAATGCAAATATACCCGCCCCAATCATCACGCCCGTCCCCATAGAAACGGCACCAATCAGCGACAGGCTGTTTTTTTTGTATTCAGCCATAATTTAATGCTGCATATGCTCCATGTGTTCCAACGGATCAGACATATGATCGTTCCTCTTAAATGCTTTCAGGTTCTCGACACTTTCAAAATAATAGACGCTATTTTCTGCATCAGAACCGATAACAGCTTCTGTTTTATCGACTGTTTTTCCACTAACAGGATCTACAGCAACACGGATAGCAGGGTCTTTTTTCAACCGTGCTTCACACATTGAGCAACAGCCGTAATAAGTTTTACCCTCAACATCCACAGCAATCTGCGGACTGTCATAGCTCTTATTATTAACCATACAAACATATTGCCCTTCAATCTGTTTTAATTGCACTTGCCCAGATTCATGTGCGTGAACATGCTCATGTGCATCCTGTGCCATTGCTGGCAACGACATAAATATTAAAAATAATGTGATAATAAGTTTCTTCATTTTTTTTGTCCTTTTTTGTTAAGTTAAATTAATGAGCATGACTCCCATGCTCTTCATGCATATCGCTAGGCATCTCTTTTGTTTCATGGCTGTTCTCACCATGAGAGTGACTGCTATGTCCTCCATCACCATGGACTTCTGGCATACGCATGACACCCGTTCCATGACGATAAACAACCTCGGCTCCCTTATAAGCAGTAACCCCTAAAATTGCCGTTGCCGTAAGAAAAATAAGGACAAAAGGAAGGCCAATAGTTTTAGCATCACGGTGTTTCCATATGGACCATAAAGCAATAATCACTATAAACCCCGTTGTTACAAAAGCCCAATTTCTATGATCTGTCATAGCAGAGTGTGAAAGCGCATCATGGGCCACTGTATAATAAGCATAAAGACCTGCTGCTAATGTGCCCAGTGTAATTGCTGCACCAATCCAAAGATTCAACCGTGCAGCAATTAGTAGTTTCTCTTTCTTAAATACATAGGCCGCTAAATATAATAAGGCTGATATACTTAATAAAGCGACTGTGAAATGCACTAGAATTGGGTGCCAATTTGGTATTATTTCCATCTTTTTTTCCTTAAAACATTAACCGCAAACCTATTGCGGCAATAAAATTGTTATTATCTTCGCCAGCCCTCTTTGCAATAGAAGATGTCTCACCAAATTTTTGCTCATATTTTACATCAATATACGGTGCAAATTTTCTGGCCATTTCGTAGCGTGTCTGCAATCCAATCTCGCCAGTTGATATACCTGCGCCAACATCTTGTTTAGGCACATCTTGGGCAAAAAGATTAATCTCAGCATAGGGCTGTAAAATAAGCTTTTGCGTTACAAGAAAATCATTCTCTTCACGCAGCCTTGCACTCACATCCCCCTCATCACTAATGAATAGATGCGCTTCTGTTTCGAAGAAGTAAGGGGCTAAACCCTCAACACCTAAAACAGCATAACCTGTAGATTCAGGTTGAGTATCGTAGCGAACACCTGCCTGGACGTCCCAGAACATTGCAACATTACGACTATATAATGCCCAAAACTCTGCTTGTTCAGTTTGGCCATCTGTATTTTCACCCTCAGATTTAAGCCAAAGCTTATTTTCATCTGTGCCAATCCAGCCGTCTAAATCCCAACTAGCCACAGGGCCAGTTTTACCAGCCCCATAATCAGTTTCTAATCTAAAGCTATGATATATTTCATCACCATGCTTATGCTCATTAGGGTCGGCAGCAAATGACGGATGAGCTAACCCTAGTAGTAAAAGCATTGTTAGTGCATATGATTTAATGTGCATGATGGTTGTCTCCTTGCGTTGAGTTGTTCATTTCATGGTCCATACCTTCCATATCGCCCATACCTTCCATACCTGACATATCATGTCCCATATGCTCCATTGACTTCATAGGTGGTGTTTCATGTTTAGTTAATGGCGTTAGCTTCTTCCCTGCTGGCATCTCCGAAGGATCTAGCTGAGCGACAATGACTTTGTTCATCATACCCGCCATCATGTGGTAAAGCAGGTGACAATGGAAAGCCCATTCTCCAGCCTCATCCGCCGTTAACAAAACAGAATAAGAATCTCCTGGCGGTATAATCACCGTATGTTTATTCGGTAATTTCTCGGCTGGTTGACCATTTTCTAATTGAACAAACATACCGTGTAAGTGCATAGGATGCGCCATCATAGTGTCATTGACAAATTTTAACCTAACACGCTCACCATACTTGAGCTTCATAGGTCCTGCATCAGCATATTTCTTGCCATTGATTGTCCAAATATACCTCTCCATATTACCGCCCAAACGAACCAATATCTCACGTTCTGGGGCACGTGTATCACTTTGGATACCTCTATAACGCAAATCTCTATAAGACAGCGCCTTATCACCTTTAGGTGTACCTGCCTTAGCCCAACCACTTTTAACAGCGTTCATAGCGCCCATATCCATCCTCTGCATAGAGTGGCCCATAGCCGTATGATCCATCCCTGACATATCATTCATTTTTGAGTGATCCATAGCACCCATATTATGTGCCATGCCCATATCAGCCATCGTTAATAAAGTACGCTCTCTGGGCTCTGGTATAGAGGCTTGCATCCCTTCACGTGGCGCTAATGTCCCTATCGCAAAACCTGTGCGATCAATAGACTCTGCTGCTATTGTATATGCTTTATCCTCTGTAGGGCTAACGACGACATCATATGTTTCAGCAACACCAAAGCGAAATTCATCAACCGAGACGGGCTCAACATTTTGTCCGTCTGAGGCAACAATCTCCATTTTAAGGCCTGGTATTCTAACGTCAAAAAATGTCATGGCCGACGCATTGATAAATCTCAAGCGCACACGCTCACCAGGTTTGAATAGACCTGTCCAATTTTGCTCTGGTGGTTTTCCATTGATAAGAAAGGTATAGCCAGTGACATCCGCTATATCCGTAGGTAGCATACGCATACCACCCCACATCTTCGCATTATCCCACGCCTTACCAAAACCTCGTTCTTTTACATCACTAAAGAAATCGCCAATGGTGCGTCTTGCATATTGATAATATTCAGACGACATTTTTAAGTTAGCCATGATTTTACTGGATTCTTCTTCATGAAAATCTGATAGCACAACGACATAATCTCTATCCGCTTTTACAGGATCTTTGCTTTTTGGCGTAATAACAATTGAGCCATAATGACCGTCTTGTTCTTGCCCCATAGAATGTGCGTGATACCAATATGTACCGCTTTGTCTGGTAGTGAACTCATAGGTAAAAGTCTCGCCTGGTTTAATACCTGGAAAGCCGTTAAATCCTGGAACACCGTCCATCTCACCTGGAAGAAGAAGACCGTGCCAATGCACAGATGTGTCTTCTTTCATTGTATTCGTGACATTAATAATAACGTCCTCACCTTCTTTAAAACGAAGCGTTGGTCCTGGGATAGTACCATTTACAGTTATTTTGTTGACTGTTTTGCCCGTAATTTTTACAGGTTCTTTGGCAATAGTGAGGTTATATTCTCCCGCAAATACCTGGAAAGGCATAAACATGAGCAAAAGCCCAAATAGCATATATTTCATAAAATAAAGTCCTTATATAGTTAAGTTGTACAACGATAGAAATGTACAACTTCTATATACGGAATCTTTGCGTAGTAAGGATGATGGATGGCTGTAAGGACGCATATTGATAACTATCGGAGGGCGGCCCTCGAATGGTCTGTACGTCAATAAGATGAGATGGAGAATATGCATTTATATCATACGGCGTATACGCTATATCAATATGATGTTGATCTGGCTGCGTTAATTGATCACCTGCCTGATAAAACAAGTCTACGTTCAAGCAATCATAGACCATCATTAACGCATCGTTACCTGTCTTTTCGGTCTTTTCAGCGTGGCATGGCTCTACTTGACTAACGCTTGAAGCCTGAGCCTCCATAGGGCAAAACGGCATAAAACACACCAAAGCAGGTGTGAGCATTGCTAGGAACAGCATACTGAAAATAAAATGCTTCATATAACTAATATATACTCTTTTGCACAAAAGGTTAATTATTTTTTACCTACGTATGAAGTGAGGTAATATTAAGTACTAACATTCCATATTACTAAACCAGAAAACAAAACTGCGTTTTAAACGTTTGATTTATAGAGAAAAGACGATCCGCACAAAAAGTTTATGCTGCAATATGTACTGTAAAAATATCGTAGCTATTATTTATGGGGTCTATTAAGCGTTCTTGATATAGAAGATTTCCAATCATGAATTCTACTCGAATATTTTTTTGAGAACATTGAGAAATGTATAAATGATTTATATTTTACAATTAGCTCAAACTGCTCAGCCAAAGCCCTTTGCAAAGCATCTTGCGTTTCTTCTGTCACAGGGACAGATAAAACTTCTGTAATATCGCCTGCTGAAAGAGCATCGTTTGGACGAGAAACTCTGGCGCTCCAACTAGGAAAAGTGCTTTTAAAAAGATCAAAAATCTGTTGGTCTCTATATTCTTTATCTGAGTGCACTATATAATAATCTAAAATAATTGCAGGTCCAAGACCTGAGTTTTTTAGCACAACATGTAATGTTGTACCATCAACACTTTTAAGAAAATCTATATGGAGATAAGACCTTACACTTTGTATATTTTGTAGCCAGGCCATGCCTGCTTGAACAATAACAGCCATAGCTGTTATTAAAGCTATAGATGCTGTAGGTTGCTCCTGAATTACAGCCCAGAAATCTAATAAGTAATCCCACATAATCACCTCATATTGTATACTTTAATAATTAAAATAGCTCACTGATCTTTATTGCAGATTTTAGTGTTTCAAAGCTAGTATACCTTGTGCCTTGCATTGCCCCCGATGGTAAGTCACCATAAGATATAGGTTTGATCTTTGTTGCAGATTCAGAGAAAATTAGTTTATATTTACCTGTATCACCATAAGAAATGATCTTTTCCACTGGCGCAAAATGTGTGATAGCCGAAATTGGCTTTGTCTGATAAGCAGCAATGTATTTTATACTATTTAATACCCCGCCACCGATTCTTACTGCGTACCACTCTTTCTTGCCTAAAAAAACTCGATTAAAGCCATCTTCTTTTGCAGGAACGATAATTGTGTCAATTACAGATTTCTGTACTGTATCTGAAATACTCGACTTTGTATTATAAACCTTTGGTTCCTCAAAAGCATTCAAACCCACCAAAGGCATGATTTGTAACATTTCGTACAAAAACGATCGTGTGTCTGCCTTTTCTGCCTCAGTAAGTGTTGGCTCAGAGGGATTATTACAATTACAGACAATGGCTTGTTCGTATTTGTTAGCAAGGCGCACTAATTCATGTTCTATCCATGTTATATGAGCCCTGTTAAGGTCATCATTTGTTGATATAAAAACACAGGCCCAACTCCAAAAATCTTTTTCCTTACCGTGCATTACTAACCGAGCCTTTAAATCGTCTGTTTGGCCTATATAAATAACTGTTCGTGGATCATCTTCATCTTCCGATAGACCTGCAAGTATATAAATACCGGCTTTTGAGAACTCTGACCTAACAAGTGCTTGGGCAAGGCTATCTCTCGGAAAAACTAAACCAGTGCCTGTCCAGTTCATTTTGTCGATAATGCGCAAGCCCTTAGGGTCTCCATCAGGAACAAAAATACGTATTGTGTAAGGTAATGCTGCCATTTTATAAGCTTTATCTGTTCATTGAGTCTTTATATTACTTAATATACTATAATAAGAAAGAAGTAGAATATAATAATAGTTTAATGGAATATATCAGTATAAGTAAGCTGAAAGAAAGACGAAATGTCAGAAGCGTTCATACGACACATTGATGAACTGAAAGCGTGCGGTGTTTTCAAGGATGCTCCAAAGGGGCAAGTGGAGTTTGGCCGCTATAACTTGATGTATGGATGGAATGGTTCAGGTAAAACCACGATTTCCAGATTGTTGCGGTCTATTGAAAAAGGTCATATTGATCCGGCATTTTATAATGACGATGGAGAGCTACCCACGGACTTTGCGTTCAAACTAAAAATGTCCGATAACGCAGTCATAGATCATAAAAACTTAACAGGATTTGAAGACAAAGTACGGGTATTTAACTGTGATTTTGTCAGAGACAACCTAAATGTTGATGATGGTACGGCGAAGCCTGTGTATTACCTTGGTGAAGAGCAAGGCGATGCATTGAAAGAGTTTGAAGCTGTATCCGAAAAACTAAAAGAAAGCGAAGAAGCCCTTGATAAAATAAACAATGACCACAAAAACAAACAAGATAGATTAAATACCCAACTTTCCGCACAAGCAAAAATCATCAGTGACAATCTTGCTGATAAAGGTTTCAACCGCGCAAGCATAAGCAAGCTATTACAAAGTTTAGATTTTCAGACGGCTTGGTCATCATTCACGTTATCAGACATAGATAGAGATAATATGATCCGTGCATCAAAAGGTGTGAATGATCATGTAAACCAGCCACTTTTTTCCGTTTCTTTGCCCCATGCTATTGATGGTCTTCTTACCCGCATTCAAGAAATCGCTGCCCGGACAATAACAAAAAAGGCGATTGAAGAACTTGATAATAACGCGGCATTGAAGAAGTGGGTAAGTGATGGACTTGATTTACATCAAGAGCGCCAAGAATGCGCTTTTTGTAAGTCTGATATAGGTGCTGAAAGGATTGAAGAGCTAAATCAGTATTTCAATGCCGCATATAAAAATCTTATCAGTGATATTGATCAGGCATGTGCTGATATAGAGGCTTACATCACAGATGTTAAACAAACAAATCCAGTAGATGCATTGAACCTTTTTGCAGAGTACAGGGATGCATATAAAAGCACGATACAAGTCTTTTCGCAGAAGAAAACAGCACTGATCAATAACTTCATGGCTTTGCATGCCGCAATGCTGGAAAAGAAAAATCAGAGCTTTTCGGGGATTGATATAGCTGCCGCATCACAAAGCAAAACGCTTTTTGGTGAGTTAAAAGACGCAGCGGACGCAGTAAATGAGCACATAACCAAACACAATCAGCATTGCACGGACTTCCAAAAAAAGGTCAATGAGGCAAAGGACAAGGTTAAAAAGCATTATGCTTCTGAAATATACGAAATGTTCACGCAACAAAATGAAGAGTTAAAAGCTCTCGAAGAGAAAAAAGAGGAAGAAGAGAACACAAAGAACGGTCTGCAAACAAGGTATAACAAGCTTGATGGCGCATTGAGCACTCATTATTTTGCATTGGATCGCATCAATAAACTCTTGGCTTCCTTCATAGGGCGTAAGGATATTACTCTAACCGCCAATGAAAAAGGATATTCGATCAAGCGCAATAATGTGATTGCAAAGAACTTGAGTGAAGGTGAAAAAACAGCAATCGCATTCTGCTATTTCATCTCAAAAATGGAAGAAAAAGCCTTTGAAATAAAAGACAGCCTGATTGTTGTTGATGATCCTATCTCTAGCCTTGATACAAATGCACTTTACGCAGCCGGGGCATTTATAAGAATGCACTTACAGCACGCCCATCAAGTTTTCATTCTCACACATAATCATCGCTTCTTTAGAGAAATGTATGGATGGATATCTGTCATTTCTTTTGCCTCTCATGATTTAGTTTTAGTTTTGTTAAATGATCACTATACCAGTGCATCATTTTAGCACGCTCTGATAGGTAATCGGAATGATTATATACAGCACGAATTTTATTTGTGTCCTTATGGGCAAGCTGCTTTTCAATATGGTCTCTATTAAAACCATACGTGTTTAATATAGTAGATGCGGTATGTCTAAACCCATGCGGCACAACATCCTCACCAGAATACCCCATAATTCTCAATGCGCGCGTCAGGGTAGCATCTGTTATAGGCTTATGGGCGCTAATAACACTTGGAAAAACCCAATCACTTTTACGGATCTTTTGCTGTATCTCTTCCAGTATATTAATACAATGCTGCGATAATGGCACTACATGCTCATTTCGCATTTTCATAGCGATGGCTGGAACAACAATTTGCTGCGCTTCAAAATTTACATATTCCCAGAGCAATTGTCTTAATTCACCTGGTCGTAAGAACGTATGAGCAAGTAACTCTAATCCCAAACGAATAAAGGTTCTACCCTGATATTGATCTAAATTGTAAAGATATTCACCCATCTCATTTTCTTTAAAATACGACCTATGACGCGTTTCAACCGATTTGATATACTTAGCTGTATTAGTAGCAGGATTATAGTCACATAGGCCTTTATACTCGGCATAGTCAAAGATAGATTGTATGCGCTGGGATATACGTTTAGCTACATCCAATGCACCTCTAGCTTCAACCTTATCCAACAAAGTGATAATATCTTTTTTCTTTATATCAGTAACTAACTTATCACCCAAATCAGGGAAGACATCGCTCTCAAGACTTCTAAGGATATTAGCGGCATGCTTTTTTACCCAAGTACCTTTTGAATGCCATTCACGAGCAATCGTCTCAAAACAGTTTTCTGTTAAAGCCATTTCTTCTTGAAGTAGACTATTTTTTTCCTGATTTGGATCGACACCACTTTTAGCCATTGCTTTGACCTCTAGCGCCTTCATTCTGGCCTGAGCAAGGCTACAGCAGCCAACCGCACGGCCAAAATTACCAATAGTGAATGTATTTCGTTTACTTTTGAATGTATATGAGACCTGCCATACTGTAACCCCTGATGATCTGACGAGCAGGTAAAGGCCATTTTGATCATATACTTTATAGTCTTTTTTAGATGGTTTTGCTGAACTGAATAAACGCTCAGGCTTGCTAGCAGTAAGTTTGGGCATATTTATCTCCTTTTTTGCGGTACAAAAAAAACTTGAACCGTCTGTACTGCATAACGTACTGCAAAAAGATATGGAATAGCCGCATTCTTCTCGGATCTTCTCGGAAGAAAAAACCTGTTTATAACTTTAAAATCAATAACTTAGAGACTTTATCGGATCTGGTCGGAAAGGTAATTGGTTGTGTATGCGTGATATTTTCCCTGCCGAAAAAATGATGCATACCTCTATTTCATAGCGTCAAAATAAAGAGGTCAAAAGAGAAAATTTTTTCTCTCTATTCGTCCGCAACAAACTCCATCTTTTCAGGATAAAGATCCTTGGATGGCAACATATACATCCGCGTTTTAACACTGAAAAAATTTGGCCCTGAACAATATGTGCCGCTAATCTCACGTGCGATGGTTGTCAGGGTTCTATATTTGCGCCTGCTGTACTCGTAATATCCTTGGCGGCAATAAACCACGTAGACCTCTCCGTGATATTCTCGCTCAAGAACGGTTCCTGGGATAAGTTTTGTAATCGCGCCTCTTGAGCTATTTTTCAATGCATCACTATTAAAGTCGATAGGATGGATGTGTCGCGGCAAATGCATATCAGGATTAATCGGCTTTTTTGATTCCGCATGGTATTTTTCCATGATTTTCATCACAATTTGGTCAAAGGTAAAGTTGATAGAGCAATCTTCACCGAATTCCATTTTATAATCATGGCGCACTTGTTTCATGCTGGACAATCTCAGTCGCGCATATTGTTTGATCAGATACAAATCATCTTCATCCTGACCTTCCGTGCGTGGTTCTTGAAAACCCTGAAGCGTTTCCAGCCATTGGCTCAAATTAAATCTTAATCTGTCGTTACTCATCAGCGCCTCCATGCGTAATGGTGGTCTTTGATTTGAAAAACCGGACGCCCGAACAATTGGTTTGAGAAATATGACGAGCCACCGCCGTGATGTTCTTGAATTTGATATTCTGGTAAGAAAACTCACCATTGATACATTCGATGATATGATCCTCGCCTTTGTATCTCTTTGTGATGATCGTGCCATCTTGGAACTTTGTGTTTGAGCCTTGGCATGCTTTTGCCAGAGGTTTATCGTTTGGTTCGCCTTTGGTGTAATGATCCATCAATCGGCTGATTATGGCCTCTCGGTAGAGATTGTGCGGACAGGACTTCTTAAAGATGTGCTTATATTCTGCGCGCAGCAAATCCACATCACACAGGCGAAGGCGTGCATATTGCCGTACCAGATACAAATCCATGCTCTGGGGCTGGCTATCAGCAAGTAATTGCGATAAAAACTGCCATGTCTGATCTTCTTTCATTAAGCTACCTCCTGAAGGCATACACGCTTCAGAACCATTATTTATCAAGTTGTTTTCTCTGTATTTCTTCTCTTTCGACATTTCATAATTTCCTTTCATTTTTGCCTGTATCGAATAGGTCTGCGAAATGTGTCGAAAACGACGAAAGAAAAATGAAAATCTTTAAAATGGATCTGATTTCGGTAGTATTAGTACCCTGAGAGCGGGCAAAATAAAGAAAAGCCCCTTGTGATGGGGCTTTTATGATATTTGTATCTAGTTTCCAAAAGGCACTTTGGCTTATTTTATGCCTTACTGCCTTATTAAAGTATCTATGTATCTGGTTATGTGTGTATGCGTTACACCGAAACGAACACTCTAAATGATTATCTTTATAAAAGAGTGTCTTCTAGTATTTCTCAAAAGACGGATTGTAACCCTGGCTGCTAAATTCTCCCAAAATTGACCTGGCTTCTCGTAAGGCTTTTAAAGCAAGAGAGGAAGCTATATGCGATAACTTTTCTTCTCCGGCTTCTATTTTTATGATTATTCTCAACAATACAGACAGGGAGTCGCAAACCATATCCAAAGTATGCTCTTCGGCCCAAAAATCACCAAAATCTCGCTTTCTCTCTTCCCCATGCCAGCGTGGATTACGCATATATACTAGGGTATCTCCAATCTTTCCTGCAACACCATGAGCAATATTATTTCTTATTATAAATCCGGAACGTGCAGCACTACACCATAATTTAATAAAATCTATTTCAGCTTGATTACTCAAATCACCAGAACATTCTTCCAGGTCAGATATGAGCTTAGAGATTGCTTTTCCATCAGTTTCTGGGCGAACACCCTTAGGGATAACTCCCTTTAATCTCCATACTGCACGCTCTATATAATATTCTAAAGTACCCGAATAGGTAATAATTGCTGCTATTCTTGCGCTATTAGGAAGGTCAAGATTCCAGTTAGCCTCTATTAATGACGATTTACCATATTCTTTTGCGGCAGATATTTTCATTATTTTTATCCTTCTAAAACCTGGTACTTATTCCATTTAACTTGGAAACTTTGAGACTCTAATTAAACAACTTCAATTATGTTTGCTTACTTATCTGAAAGTGATCTATACCAACGCCGTGCCACTGGTGATGAAGACGTATCATCATATTTGAAACACTCAGACATATCTTCGATTGAAGTAATGACCCCATTGAGAACGGGTGCAGAAAAACTGCTACTTCCTCCCGTCGCATAGTGGCTCACCCAATTGCTGACAATTATCGGAATATGGGAGTTTAACACATCCTGAACCTGTTTTGCTTCCAGTACAAGCGTGCCTGCCCTTTGATGTAGATCAATCGCCACTTTGATCGCATCAAGACAATTGCTTACCATTTTGTTTGTATCTTTGATTGCAAAATCAAGCGGGACAGGAATATTAACCTTACGTATAATTTGCTGAAGCTTATACTCCAGATACTGACGGACAATCGGCTCAGCCTCACTGATTTGCCCAGCAGATAGAAGATTCTTGACACGCAGCTTTAAGCGGTCTGCTCCCTGTGACTGATGCAGAATATCCCCCATGGGAGGAGAGCCCTGCAGTTTATTATGATGCCAGTCTCCCGTTCCGCCCTTTGTATCGAAGTATTTCTCAAGTAGCCCATCATGGCTCAAGATGATGAACTGCAGACCATTGTTATTCTGCGTATGCTGTAACTTGGTCCTGATTAACTCCATCAAATAAAACTGATGTCCTGCATCGAAACTAGATGTTACATCATCGAGTACAACAAAGCGCGGTGCACCAGAATGCTTCATCGCCGCCGCTAGAAAGACGGATATCGCGAGTGCATTGCGGTAACTCTCGGACAGTAGGGCACGGGCGGACAACTTCCGCTGTCCATGAAAATCACTGAGTTCAACATTCAAGTCTTCTTTGTCATCGGCGCGCTGTAGATCAGGCACAACGTCGCCAACTTGCATGATGTCCTTGTACATGGATTTATATTCGGCATCGATGTCATTGATTTTGGCCTTGGAAAGCGAAGCTTCAGCAGCAGAAAATTTGGAAGAGGCTTTCGAGATAAAGGTTTTCCATCGCTCACGAATATCTAAGCGGGCTTGCTGTTCAGCCTCCTCTGTTTGACTGTGTTGATAGCTTAATAACGCGTCTTTGAACTGGCGACCATACTCCACCTGCTCGGTAAGTTGGACAAGAGATGCTGGAAGCTCAGCTTCAAGTTTTGTTTTCCTTTCCACCGCCTTTTCCAGCAGCTTGGGAACAAGCGTCATAAGCTCGCATGTACGTGTAACCGCATCAGTCACTTCGGCTTCGGTGACTTCGCCAGATTTCATACGGGTATCCAAGCGCGAAAGGATTCTATCGACAGTATCAACACCAAGAACCTTTGCAATCTCATGACCTGACAGGCAGTCTCGCCATGCTGAACCTTCCCATAGCTCGTCAAGCTGTTTTGCCTTGGCTGCCGTTTCTGCGTACTGACTAAGCTGGTGCGTGATGTGCGCGCTTATGGATTTTTCGAAACTACTTTCGCAGAGCGGGCACTTGTTATCATTTGCCCAGACATCACTTCCAACCACATCCTGTGCCGCTGAATAGAGCTTTTCAAACAAATCGCCGCGAGTAGCGGCCAGCAATACATCTCTCTCTGCGATAAGCGTCTTGATCTTTTTCTGTTCTATGCAAATCGCTTGCGGGTCGTGAGCTCTGAGAGCTTCCAGCGCAGTGATATCCGAAATGGCCGCTTCAAGCTCTTTGCGCTTTTCGCCACCTTCCGCCGTTTTGATTGCTTCTTTTATAGCATCAAAATCTATATCATTCAGCGCCTTGCCGTCTAAGTGCTCCTTGAGAAGTTCAACATTGCCTAGTGCTTCAGAAACCTCGGTAGCGTACTGATCCAGTTTGTCGACATCTTCGAGCGGTTTTCCCGTGACCTTATCGAAATTGGATCGGAGCGCAGCTAAGGCTTGCTGTACGGCGCGCTGCGTCCCTGCGATTTGCGTCGCCAAAACCTTCAAATCAAGATCCGTATTCATTGCGCGCGTATCAGAGACAACCTGCAACGCTTGACGGCAGTCTGAGTATTTCGAAAGCCCGAGAAGGGCAGAGAATGTTCGACCACGCTCTAGTGGCGACTCTTCGATGAAGCGAGAAAAGGTACGGTAATCAAGGAGTGCGAAGGCTTCGTTTAGGGTCTCAAGAAAACCTTCGGGATCGGTGTGACCGCTGGGGCTAGTGACCGTCCGATTTCCAGCACCGTCGCGCTCCACCTTGATAGACACAACCGAACCGCCGTCATCAGGCTCCAACTCAACCTCGATAACGGCCTTATTACCAGAATGAAATCGGTTGCAGTAGTAATCCTGAGGACGCTCATGAGCCTTAAGGTCGTCAAGCTTGGGAATCGTTCCACTAATGATGTAATAGAGTGATTCAAATATCGAGCTCTTTCCTATTCCGTTTACAGCAAAAACGGAGTTTACGGCATCTGACTTAAAACTGATATCGAGTGGGTTGCCCTGATTGTTGACGCCTCGGAAACCTTCGATTCTCAATCTTTTCAAAAAGTAACGAGACATTATTCTATCTCCGTTTCTAATTTTTCTGCAAGATGTAGATTCAAAGCTGTTAAAATTGCTTCATTGAATGTTGTGCGTGCTTTGGTGTCCCTTTCTCCCGCACGGACGACGGCAAGAAGCTTGTCCCAGTTTGCTTCAAGGATTTTGGTCATTTCGGGATCAATATCTTTCACGCTTTCTAAAAAAATTGTGCAGTTTTCAGAGAATTTTTTCGTTTCATCTAAAGTAAAGCCCGTCATAAAAAATCCCTTAAAAAATATATTCTATAGCCGTTTTCAACGCCAGCTTTGGGTCGAAAGTAAGCAAAGCTACTTAAATTATGCCTGAATACTACTTGTCTTTTCATCCCATTTCAATTATTTTCTATCATCATAACCTTAAAGGACAGCCAATTATGCCTAACGACGATATTATGACGGTTAAAGAACTCGCTGATTATTTAAAGATCGCTGAGAAGACAGCGTATCGATTTGCGTCAGAGGGCAAGGTTCCTGGCTTTAAAGTTGGCAGTGCATGGCGCTTTAAAAAAGGAGAAATTGATGCGTGGATAAAGCGTCAATCTGAAGCCTCAACAGCACAGAATCAAAAGGAAGATTAAAATATGAACATCGCGCAGATCGAAAAAAATCTTTCAGAGTTGGTGAAAAACATTTCACCTCAGGAGTTTGTTTACGATCTTCTTTTGGCTTATGGCACGCCTAAAACGACCGTTACGCTCCTTAAAAAAGGAAACCGTAACCTTTCCAAAAAAGGCGGTCAGATTATTCTTAAGCGCAAATTGTTCTTTCAAGAAACACAGGAACAAGATCTGCATAGCCTAATTGACAGCCTAAAAAATGATGATGCAACCCACCGTCATGACCCACGCTTTATTGTAGTGACGGATTACAAAACCTTACTGGCCATTGATACAAAAACAGACGATACGCTCGATATAAAAATCGAAGAGCTGAACAAGCATCCATTCTTTTTCGGGCCATGGGCAAAAATTGAGAAAAACACCCATTACAACGAGCAAGAGGCCGATGTCAAAGCCGCCGAGAAAATGGCGAAAATCTATGACGAAATCTTGCAAGGTAATGCCTTTGAAACAAAGGAAGATTTACATGGGCTGAACATCTTCCTTTCACGTTTGTTGTTTTGCTTCTTTGCTGAAGACACTGGCATTTTCAAAGATAACGCCTTTACCAATGCCATCAGCTCACACACGCAAGAAGACGGCAGTGATCTTGACGATTACCTGAACAAACTGTTTGAGGTGCTGAATACCGCCGATCATTCGAACTACCCTGATTACCTCTCAAAATTCCCATACGTGAATGGCGGCTTGTTCGGTGACAGATATTTTGCACCAAAATTCTCCCGCAAAGCACGCCGCATGATCATTGAATGTGGTGAGTTAGACTGGGCGACGATTAACCCAGATATTTTCGGCTCAATGTTCCAGGCTGTGGTTCATAAAGACCAGCGCAGCAGTATGGGGCAGCATTACACCTCCGTACCAAACATCATGAAAGTGATTGAGCCGCTTTTCCTGAATGAACTGCGTGAAGAGTTTGATAAACATTACGATAACCAGAAAAAACTGGAACAGCTTCTCGCCCGCCTTGAAAAGCTTCGCATTTTTGACCCGGCCTGTGGTTCGGGTAATTTCCTGATTATTGCTTATAAAGAAATCCGCGAACTGGAAATGGAGATATTCCAGCGCATTCAGGAAATAACCGACAACCCATCACTGCCATTCTCACGCATTCAGCTCTCACAATTCTACGGGATAGAGCTGGATGATTTCGCGCATGAGGTTGCCATTCTTTCCCTATGGCTGGCCGAGCATCAAATGAACGTGAAATTCGAGGAGGTCTTTGGTCAAACCAATCCAACCCTGCCGTTAAAAGAAGGTGGCAATATCGTATGTGGCAATGCCACCCGTATTCCATGGGAAGATGTTTGTCCAAAAGACACTGATGCCGAAATTTACGTTTTGGGTAACCCCCCTTATGCTGGACAAAAAAACCATACTGACGACCACAGAGGTGATTTAGATTACGTATTCACTGGCCAGCCAAATTATAAAAAACTAGACTATATCTCATGTTGGTTTTATCTGGCGGCTAGGTATATCAATAACTCTATTCGTTCCGGATTTGTAACTACAAACTCAATATGCCAAGGCACTCAAGTCGATATGCTATGGCCCAAAATTTTATCTCAAGACGTCGAAATATGTTTTTGTTACTCGGCATTTAAATGGAGTAACAATGCTAAACACAATGCCGGTGTAACATGTACAATTATTGGACTTATGCATAAAAGTTGTAATTATCAAAAGCGTATTTACGATAATGGTACAATTTCCACAGTTCAAAATATCAACCCTTACTTAGTAAGCGGTCCCAATTTAATAATTAGTAAGCAATCTAAACCTATCTCAAAATTTTTTCCAAAGATGATCCTTGGTAATCAGCCCAGAGAGGGAGGATATTTAATGCTCACTTCCGATGAAGCAAAGAGCTTAAGACATCAAAATCCTAGAGTAGATTCATATCTAAAGCGCCTGTTCGGAGCAAACGAGTTTATTAATAGTATAGAGCGGTGGTGCATTTGGATTACTGAAAAAGAACTAAATGACGCATTAAATATACCTGAAATAGCCGAGAGGGTTGAAAAAGTAAGATTAAAAAGAGTTGATGGGAATTCTGTTGAGAGATCGTTTGCTAATGTTCCTTATCGTTTCGTAACAATTAAACAACCTAAAGAATATCAATTTCTTATACCTATAGTATCATCAGAAAATCGAGAATATATACCAGTAGGTTTTTTAGACAAAAACAATATTGTCACAAGTAAAGCTAGTGTAATTTTTGACTGCCCCATATTTATTTTTGGATTGATTGCCTCTAAATCCCACATGCTCTGGGTAAAAGCAGTATCTGGTAGACTTGGGACTGGAATAAGTTATTCCGCTGAAATGTGCTACAATACGTTTCCCGTCCCTGATCTTACAGAAAAGCAAAAAGAAACGATCACCACGCATGTTTACAATGTGTTGGAAGAGCGTGAAAAACATTCCGAAAAAACAATGGCGGAACTGTATGACCCCGACAAAATGCCAGATGGGTTAAGAGAGGCTCACCACCACCTCGACCTTGCGGTTGAGCGTTGCTACCGCTCCAAACCATTCACCAGTGATGAAGAACGCCTCGAATACCTCTTCAAACTCTACGAAGACATGACCGCCAAAGAAAAATCAGGGGGTCTGCTGTGAGTGATAAAAAACGTGAAGCATATAACGAACTAATGATGGAGCTTTACAAAGAAAACCAGAGTTTCCTGAATAAGGCCATTTTTGGCATTTCTACACTGGCAATACCTTTTTTATTTAATGCTCTAAGCTCAAATGAGCATAGCTTTTCTGTATCGTTACTACTCGCATTTTCTCTTGTGCTTTTCTTAGGCGTTATTCTCTTACAAATACTCTCGTTGAAATCGGCAAGAGATGGTTGTGACAAAAGCATGGAGACAACAAAAGCCGCTGTTGAAGATGGAGAAATACTCTTCAACAAGGCACGGACTCTAGATATCTGGAGAGAGTGGCTTTTTATAGGCGGGATATGTGTAATTACAATATCAATGTTTACAGCAATAATTCAAAAGGAGGTCAGCATGACAGAAAACAAGAATCTAAAAGAATTACAAAATTCATTCACACCGCCGCAAGCCAAGGTAACAGAACAAAAATCTTTTGTGCCGCCCAAAACTACTGTTAGCCAAAACAAACCAGCCGAGGCGGTAAAGCCCACCCCTCAGTCACAAAACAATAATACTGGAAATAAATAATGCCAAATATCGTCGACGTCACATATGCCCAGACAGGGGAAAGTACAAAAACCAATTCAATGGGTATGCGGGAGATGCAAGAGCGTGCTTACTCCGCCCGTGATGCACAATATTTGCTTTTGAAAGCGCCACCCGCATCCGGTAAATCTCGTGCGTTGATGTTTATCGCTTTAGATAAGCTGATCAATCAAGGCTTAAAAAAAGTGATTGTGGCCGTACCTGAAAAATCCATCGGTGGATCATTTGGCACAACTGACCTTAAGTCCCATGGCTTTTTTGCAAACTGGGAACCTAAGGAAAATTATAACCTATGTACGCCCGGTGGCGATAAAAGCAAAGTCGATGCATTTATGCGCTTCATGGATAGTAATGAAAAAATCCTGATCTGCACCCATGCAACGCTCAGATTTGCTTTTGAACAAATTGATGAGAGCAAGTTTGATAACTGCCTTTTGGCGATTGACGAATTTCACCATGTGTCTGCCGATAAAGAAACCAGCCGCTTGGGAACGCTTTTGCACTCAATTATGACGAAATCCAGCGCTCACGTTGTTGCCATGACGGGATCATATTTCCGTGGTGATGGTAAGCCTGTTCTCCTTCCTGAGGACGAAGAGAAGTTCTCAAAGGTGACATACAATTACTATGAGCAGCTGAATGGCTACACTCATCTTAAATCTCTGGGCATCGGATATCACTTTTACCAAGGTCGATACACCAGCGCGATTGCTGAAGTTTTGGATACAGATAAAAAGACCATCTTGCATATTCCCAGCGTGAACTCTGGTGAATCCACAAAAGAGAAATATGAAGAGGTCGATACGATATTAGGTATCCTCGGTGAAGTTGATTATCAGGATTCTCAAACAGGCATTATCTACTTAAAACGACATAAAGACGGCAAAATCTTAAAAGTTGCCAATCTGGTAGAGGAATATCAGCGAGATCGCGTGCAAGAATACCTCCGTAACATTAAATCGGCAGATGATATTGATTTGATTATTGCGCTTGGCATGGCAAAGGAAGGTTTTGATTGGCCATATTGTGAACATGCCTTGACGGTCGGCTACAGAGGCTCATTAACGGAAGTCATCCAGATTATAGGACGTTGCACCCGTGACAGCGATAATAAAACGCATGCTCAGTTTACCAATCTGATCGCCCAGCCCGATGCAGAAGATGAACTGGTTACTTTATCCGTGAATAATATGCTGAAGGCTATTACCTGTTCGCTTTTGATGGAGCAAGTTCTCGCCCCTAATTTCAAATTCAAAACTAAACTTTCAGATGACGATGAAGCCAAGCCTGGCGAGATCAAAATCCGTGGTTTTAAAGAACCATCATCGAAGCGTGTGAAAGAGATCGTTGAATCTGATTTGAACGATCTTAAAGCAAGCATTCTTCAGGATGACAAAATGATCAAAGCTCTTCCAGGAAATGTTGATCCGGAAGTGATTAACAAAATTATGATCCCGAAAATTATTAAAATTAAATATCCTGAATTATCAGATGCGGAAGTCGAAGAAGTCCGCCAGCATGTGGTTGTTGATTCCGTCATTAAGAATGGCGAAATCAAAGAAACAGGTGATAAGCGCTTTATTCGTATGGCTGGAAAGTTTGTAAATATCGATGACCTGCATGTTGATTTGATTGATAGCATTAATCCATTCCAAGCGGCCTTTGAAATTCTATCCAAATCCGTAACAGCCCAGGTATTTCGTGTCATTCAAGAAGCTATCGAAGCCACACGCATTCAAATGACCGATGAAGAAGCCATGCTTTTGTGGCCAAAGATTAAAAGTTTTGTTCAGAACAATAATGGGCAGCAACCTAATATTAACTCTGTCGATCCATTAGAAAGACGACTTGCTGAAGCGTTGATTTATATTCAAAACCAGCGCCGTCAACAGAATTTATAAGGTGTAATTTCGTGGATAAAGACGATTTATTGAAGCTTATAGAAGATGATGATTTAGGGCTTTTGAATGTGAAGCCTAAACAGTCTGCTGTTGCAACCGCAGATGAGCGTCTGATTGCATCCTTTACTCAAATCAATCAGTTCGTCTCAGAAAATGGTCGAGAACCTCAAAGTGGTAAAGGCATTCAAGAGCATCAGTTATACGCTCGCCTCAAAGGCATTCGTGAGAGCAATGACAAAATGCAAGCATTAGCTTATCTGGATGAACATGGCTTACTCAGTGTTCCCCGAAAAGAAATCACCTCTATTGATGATATCTTTGACGATGACGATTTGGGAATATTGGGTAATGACGCTGAAGAGATTTTTACCCTTCGTCATGTTTCAAAAGAGACGACTATGCCAGATTATGTTGCAAGTCGTAAGCCTTGTAAGGACTTTGAAGCATTTGAAGCTAAATTTATTCAGTGCCAGGCTGACCTGTCCTCAGGCAAACGGAAATTGTGGCCATTCAAGAATGAGCAACAAATTCAAAAAGGATATTTTTTCGTTCTCAAAGGGATATTGCTCTATGTCGCTGAGGTTGGTGAGGTTGAAATAAATAATGGTAAAAAGAATGCCAGATTGCGCTGTATTTTTGAAAACGGCACAGAATCTGACATGTTGTTACGCTCTCTATCAGCCGAACTCTATAAAGATGGCCGCCGAGTTACCGAACATGAAGATCATTTACTCGATGGTTTTAGCGACATCCCCGACGAAGATAAAGAAACGGGCTTTATTTATGTATTACGCTCATTAAGTGATAGGCCTGAAATTAATGAAGTAGAAAACCTATATAAAATTGGCTTTTCAACCATACCTGTGGAGCAGCGCATCAAAAATGCAGCAAATGAACCTACTTATCTCATGGCACCGGTGCATATCGTAGAAGCCTATCAGTGCTATAATATGAACCCTCAAAAACTAGAGCAATTGCTTCATACGTTTTTTGGATCATCCTGCCTTAATATTGATATTTTCGACGAGAAAGGTCAGCGCCATACTCCTCGTGAATGGTTTATCGCACCATTAGAAATTATAGAACAAACAATAAATTTTGTGCTGAATGGAGACATTGTAAATTACCGCTATGATCCAGTTAGACAGGAAGTTGTGGGGAGATAGTGCAATGACAACTGACATGAATTTTGTAAAAGAATGCATTGAAAAATATAGAGCAAAGCTCCTTGATACCTCTCGCAGGAACAGCCTGATATCCTTTAATCACAGCGAAAGATCGCGCCAGCATATTCGCGTGATCGACGAATTGCCCGACTTTCTTTATGGCGAATTTTTAGATGGCAAAAAGCTGACGTTTTTGGCGTTGCCGGAGGAAGACCAGATCCCGCCGGATGAAAAAACACCTGAATTCATGCGCCATCTTGAACAGGCCAAATTGACCGATGAAAAGTATATCGAGGCCATTGATTCCGTGGACGAGGATGAAGAAGGTGCGCTGGACAAAATCAAGCAAATCGAGCGTGAGCTTCGCAACAAGATCCGCGAAGAGTTAAAATTGCCTGTATGGAAAGAGCAGAAAAGCCTGACCAACGCCGAAGTCGCCAAAAAGCACCATCTTGACCCCAGCTATGAAATGCCGGAGCCAACACCTGAAAATCAGGAGGATGCCGAGCGGCACACGGATAAATTCATCCAGACGCTTTTGAAGCCCGAAGAGATGAGCCGAAAACTGAGCGGTCTGAATTCCTATGTCCGGACGGATATTGAGGAATCCGGTGTAAATACCCTCTATGCGGCGTTCGGCTTTTTGGAATGGTATGAGTCCGCCAATTCGGACAAGAAATGCGTTTCGCCCTTATTATTGCTTCAGCTCGAAATTGAAAAGAAGCAATCCCGCGAAGGATACACCTACCGCGTGGAAGCCACCGGAGAAGAGCCAGAGATCAATCTGTCTTTGTCGGAACGCCTCCGCAATGATTTCGGCATAGAGCTGCCGGAATTTACCGGAGAGGACGGGCCGGAAGATTACATGCGGAAAGTGGACGAGCTTATTCAGGAAGCCAAAGTCCCGAAAAAAGAAAAATGGAAGATCCGCCGATTTATCACTATAGGCCGCTTTCGTTTTGCACGGCTGGTTATGTTCTATGATCTCAGCTCCAAAAAATGGCCTGGTGAGACTGATGTATCCACCAATGAGATCGTGCAAAGTCTGTTTGCCGGATCCGAGAGTGAGCCTAGCGGTGATCATGCTGAGGATTACG
Source organism: Micavibrio sp. (assembly GCA_002699085.1). GTDB lineage: Bacteria > Pseudomonadota > Alphaproteobacteria > Micavibrionales > UBA9664 > UBA9664. The sequence continues at coordinate 76,648 of PAAR01000016.1, read as the reverse complement.
ATATCGACACGCCCGAAGTCGAGGAAGTCGTGCCATTGCTTATCACCTCCGCTGACGCTTCACAGCACAGTGCCTTGGTCGATGTGATGAAGGGCAATAACATGGCCATTAAAGGGCCGCCAGGGACAGGAAAATCGCAAACAATCACGAATATCATCGCCAACGCGCTTGCGGCGGATAAGTCCGTGCTGTTTTTGGCTGAGAAAATGGCTGCTTTGAACGTGGTGCATGAGCGTTTAAGTGATGCGAATTTAGGGCCGTATTGCCTAGAACTGCACTCCACAAAGGCCAAAAAGACCGAGGTGTTAAAATCCATAGAAGAGCGTTTAAAACTGCGCTCTGCACGCGGGAACGGCGGTTATCTTGCTTCAAAGATGCAGGACTTCAAACGGCACAGAGATCACATCACGGAATACATCAGCGCACTGAATTCCAGCTTCGGCAGACAGAACAAGCCCATCCATGATTATCTGTGGGGCGCACAGCTCCGCAAAGACCGCATTGGCAATTTGCTCTCGATTATCAGCCAGTGTAAAATACCGTTTGAACAGGCCGATTTGTCCGCCAGCGAATTAAGCGGTCATACCGACGAGCTGGAAACCATAGCTACCCTCAAAAAGCAGGTCGATGCAGAATCCAAAAACGGCAAGCACCCATGGGGCTTTGTCGGCAATGCCGATCTAAACCCGTTCCAGCAGGACGAATTAAAGCTGCTGATTGAAAAATGGAGAGATGGGCTGGCGAAAATCCAGTCAGATCTGGAAGCCTTCAATAAGGCGTTCGATCTCTCGATCGGCAATACCACCCAGGACATCAATGCGTTTTACGATTATCTCGATGATCTTATTGATTACGACACCAGCACATTGAACGAGGATTTTATAGCGGATCTGGGGGACAAGGGAAAAGCGGCTGCGCTTGCGGCTTTTGTCGAGCACATCCACGTTTACAGATCGGCCTTAAAAGAAATCCAGTCCATGCAGAACGCGTCTGCCGCCATTGATAATCTCAAAGAGATCGAAGCGCACACACTGGCCGCGAAGGAGATGGAAGCCGATAATATGACCGCGCTCGACATACGGGCGCATGTCAAAGATTTGGAAGAAGAGCTGAAACTGTGGGACAAAAACCTCAAAACGCTTCTCAGCATTGGCGAACGATTTGGCGTATCAAAAAACGAGGATCTGGACAAGATTTATGCGCTGGCCGAGGTGCCGGATTATATCGCCTCCGTGCCTCGTGATTATTTGCTCTTCCGCACAAACGATATTATCGATGAAACCAACGCGCCGCGCCTAAAGGCTGCTGCCGACACGCAGGAGCGCATTCAGGCAAACTTGGAGGATCAGGAGCAGCGCTATGACCTCTCGATGATGGGGAAGCCGTACGAGATCCGTATGCACGCTGCTGCGCTGGATAACGCCGGATTTTTCGCTATTTTTGATTCATCCTACCGTCAGGCGAAAAAAGTCGTCACACTGGCCTCGAAACAAAAGGCCAAATTTGATCCGGAAAAATCCGCCAACGTACTGCGTGCGATCGCCGATAATAAGGAAGAAAAAGAAAAGATCGAGCAGGACAACCAGCTCCAGACGATCTGCGGATCCTCGTTTAACGGCATCCAGACCGACTTTAAAAAGCTCCAGCAGATTAATGAATGGGCTTCCAGCGTCCGTAAACGCTATGCGTCCGGCGATGAGTTTTCCCGAAATGTCCGCCAATGGCTTTTAAAGGGCGATATGGAGGAGCTGGATTCCGTGAGGGATCTGGCAAACGATGATCGTTTTGTCGCGCTGAAAAGCAAAATAGCGGACATTAAAGGCGATGTTGCGCCCGACACTCCCGTCAAAAAATACCTGGACGGCCTGATGGAGAAAGCAGAAAAGCTGAATACGCTCAAAAATCAGCTTCAAAACACGGCCTCCGGCGAGGCAATCACCTTTGCCCATATCGCCGAAGATCTTCCGCGCTTGCAGAATGCCAAGGAAGCACGCGATGCCGCCGATCAAGACAGTGTCGTTAAAAAGTTTTTCGGCAATGCTTACGAAGGCGCCGAAACCGATATTGAAGACATTGACGCAACTGCGCGCTTTATAGGCGATTGTCTGGCTATACCGGAGCTGGAGAACGGCTTTGACCTGTTCTTAAACAAGGATTTTTCAAAAACATGGAAGAGCTTTAAAGCCCAACTGGAAGCTGTAACCGATACGATCAACGATACAACGGGCATTGCGACAGAAGTCGATGGCCACGCCAATATCAGCTTCGGCTCTCCTTCAGATGAAAATTACTGGCTGGATATAGATCTGGGCGATCTCGTCAATCAATTATCGCAAGCTTTAAGCAAGCCGGATGCCCTCAATCAATGGGTTGGCCTCAATGGACACTACGCAAAAGCTGCCGATACAATTAAGGGGCCGTTGCTTCAAATTTACGATCAGGAAAAGATCGACTTTGATACACTGCCCATGGCCTTTGAATACATGGTTTATAGTGCCGTGGCGCGTGAGATTTACCAGCGTAATCCGGTAATTTCAAAAACCAGTGGTATGAGCCTCGAACAAGCGAGAGCCAGAATTAAAGAACTTGATCAGGAAATACTGGAGCTTCAGCAGCAAGAGCTTTGCAATAAGCTCAATACCGCCAAGCCCATGGCTGGCAATGGACGCGGCAGAAAAAGCACTTGGACGGAAGGTGCGCTGCTGCACAATGAGATCAACAAACAACGCTGCCACGTCCCGATCAGGGCGCTTATGAAGCGTGCCGGCCAGTCGATCCAAAAGATTAAACCGTGCTTCCTCATGTCGCCTTTGACCGTGGCGCAATATCTTGAGCCAGGTAAATTCAAATTCGATCTTATAGTCATCGACGAAGCCTCGCAGATGCGCCCCGAAGATGCGCTGGGCGGTGTTGCGCGTGCAGACCAGATTGTCGTTGTCGGGGATCCCCAGCAGCTCCCACCGACCTCATTTTTCCAATCTGCAGGGAAAGATGATGACGAAGTCGAGGAAGATTTTACTTCCGAGGCCATCATGGATATAGCTTTATCGTCCTTCAGGCCATCCCGTATTTTGAGCCGCCATTATCGCTCACAGCACGAGAGCCTGATTGCGTTCTCAAACTACCATTTCTATGACCAGAGCCTTGTATTATTCCCGTCTCCCGTCAAAAACCCCAATGAGCTGGGTGTACGGCTGGAATATGTCGGTGGCACATATGCGGCTAATTCAAACATGGATGAGGTTGAGGCGGTCGTAAAAGCCGCCCTGGACTTTATGCGGAAGCATCCGGATAGAAGCCTTGGGATTGCCACCATGAACCAAGTGCAGAAGGATCTAATTGAAATTGAGATGGATCGCGCATTTATCGAGTATCCGCATGCGGCCAACTATAAGGCCAAATGGCAAGGCACGCTGGAATCCTTCTTTGTAAAGAACCTCGAAAGTGTCCAAGGGGATGAGCGTGACGCGATCTTTATTTCCACCGTGTACGGCCCAGACAAAAACGGCACTGTTATGCAGCGTTTCGGCCCTATAAACCGTGCTGGGGGCTATAGACGATTAAATGTGCTGTTTTCACGCGCGAAGAAAAATATGGTCATATTCACGTCTCTGAAACCGGAAGATATTAAGGTCAGCGATACATCTTCTGAAGGCATACGCGCCTTAAGGGGCTTTTTGGCCTATGCTGCTAAAGGCATAATAGATGAAGGTCAACGCGATCGCGATGAAATACCGGACAGCGATTTTGAGGTCTGGGTTAAAGAAAAGCTGGAAAGTATAGGTTGTGAAGTCCACCCGCAAGTCGGGGTGGCCGGATACCGTATTGATCTTGGCGTGAAACATCCGAAATACCCTTACGGCTATCTTATGGGCGTTGAGTGCGACGGTGCGACTTACCACTCTTCAAAATCCGCACGTGAGCGTGATGTTATCCGCCAGCAGGTACTTGAGGGACTGGGTTGGCGCATATACCGCATATGGTCGACCGACTGGTTCTCCAACCCTGTGCAGGAGTTTGAAAAGCTCAAAAACTACATCCAAGAGCTTCTAGACAGCGATGAAATAAAGAAAACCGCTGAAAAGAGTGTAGTTATTGAGCATGATTTCACACCGGAAGAAAAGGATGATGAGCCAGAAGATTTATTTGAGGACGCAGAACAAGGCTCGGTTTCCAAAGGCAACGTGGTCGAGCTTTACGATAACGTCACTTATTTCATGGTCAAAGATGATGGTAAAAAAGAAAAACGATCTGTGCAAATTGTACCAACTCATGGTAATCCAGATTCTGGTACAATAGCTCAGCATTCAGCGATCGGACGCGCCTTATTAGGTTGTCAAAAAAATGAAGAAACAGAGGCTATTTTGCCCATTGGAGAGGTTACCCTTCAAGTTGTAAACATTGATAAATATAAAGTTTAACTTCCGCCTCTCTCCGGCGAACAAGCCCTTTCAATTTCCGGCCACCCGCCCAAACCCAGCGCATGAATTGCTCTGGTACATCGGCGTGTTCTTCGTGGTTGATTTTACGGCGCAGTGTAGAGCGTTGAAGCGCCCCGCCGCCCAGATTATAGGTGAATGATACCAGCGCATCAAATTGACCGTCTGTGAGTGGTACATTAATCAGACGCAAAACAGCACGCTCGGCGATAATAGCATCTTGGCGTAACAGCTCTTCTGCCTGTGCTTCATCAATGCCTGCTGAGAAATCCTCATGTGGCTTGACTACATGGCCGTAGCCTATGGTCGGATAACCAGCAGGGCAAAAATAAACGGTCCGAGAGAAGCCCTCGAACCGTTTGATTAGGTCAATTCCATTTTGAGTGATATGTCTCATTTTTCCAATGTTCCTATGATTTTGAGTTTTTTACTGCCGTATTCAAATGCGCCGTGCCATTGCTCTTGCCCGAGGACATCCTTGCGCTCCAGCGTCAAATTAAAACGGTCGATGCCGCGCTGCTTGGATGTGGCGTAATCCTCCATCGCATACCAAGATTTTCGAGCCAGCGTGGGGGCCATTTTCTTGACCGTATATTCAAAAGCATCGAGCAGAGCCTCCAGCTCTGCATCGGTGCATTTATCGTTTTGAATGTCTTCGATCATCGCCTTGTAAAATAGTTTGCTCATTGTTCTATATCCTTGTTTTCAATTGCTTTTTGTGAGTAACAGTAACGCTTCTTTCCCGAAGCTTATCAAGTGAATAAGATGCTATTTATCAAGGATTTGAGCGACCCGAAGGGCCGTGATAACGAAATTTCGCCAAGGCGCGCTGACCAAACCAGAAGGACATGACTGCAGCAAATAATGCCTGTGTTTCGCCATCCCACACAGCAATCAGTCCATCGGTAATTCCGACACCCTGATCCAATAGCTTGAACAGAGCGGCGGTTTTCACTGTGGCGAACAGAATAAAAAACGCATAGGTGATAATCGGACGCACCGATGCCCGCAGAGCCTCGACCCATTTCACGCCACTGGGTTGGCTTGCGTGGCTGTATAGCGCGTTGCTTTCGGCAATATCGGCCTGCACCTGTATTTCTTCGAGGCGTTGTGTGTGGCCTTGGCGTTGTGCCTCCATTTGCCGATCCAGTATAGCCAGTTCGTGTTTACGGTCTGAATGGTCGCGCCAAAGTTTTAAGAAATCCGGAAACGCGGATGATAAAAAGCCCAGCAGGCTTCCAAGTAATGTCAGCATGATATTTTTCCTTTCATGGTTTTGGGTGGTGGTTGGTTAATTGATTGGGGTACGCATCGCCTTCAGATCGTCTCGAATATCGGTGATCTGGGTTTTGATGACAGCGATGTCCTGACGCATTTCACCGACGACTTTACGACCGGTGATGTCGTTATTGACTTGGTTTTCGAGGTTATTGAGGCGCTCGTTGACCGTGGCGATGTGTGATGAAATCCACGCGACGATTTTAACCAGCGCAATTAAAAGGCCGATGCTGTTGGCAAGCACGCCAAACAGCAGGCCCCATTCAGCAAGGGACATGTTTTTTACTCCTGTAGTTTTTGATTAAAATTATTGATCCGCTGTATGGACCAGAGGGTTTTCGACAACGCTGGCAATCTCGACCAGATCACCGCGCGGTTTGACGGCGGTCACACGGGCAAGGACTCCCCATTGTTCACCGATACCGAAGGCAAAATGCGTGCGCTCTTTCTCACTACCTGTGTAGGGTGTGAAGTCCAATTCTTCGCCCAGCATGACTTGTCGTTGATTTGCACCTGCGGTGACCAGCCACGGCCCACTAACCGATCCGTCTTTTTTACGCAGCACGATGTAATGGCTATCACCTTCAGTAAAACTCACGCCCTCTGACAAGTTTAAATATGGATACTCATAGGCAGTAATATCACCGGCTTCGCCCCAGCGCGGCATATCATGGGATATGGCGATCAAATCGCCATAGGTCGGGATCAAACCTTCCAGCTCCGTTTTGAAACTCACCATCCGTCTGCGATAGCGATTGGCGGCGGCCATATAGAGGCCTTCTCGAATGGCATGGTTTTTGTCTGTACTGCCGAAGAGCGAAACGGTCGCAGGTTGGTCGGCACTGCTATCTGGCAGGCTGACTGTCACCTCATCGGGTTTCCATGTTTTTTCGTTGAAGAATTCAACCGTGACACTGTCCGCAGTATCTTCCCCCGGCATCACATAATCGATTTTGAAACTGCCTTTGACGATATTACGAGGTGAGAACAATGCCACAGGAAGGGTTTTTGGCTCGTCCCGCACAAACCGCACCAGTCCGCCCTGTAAGAATGCAACGGCACGGCCACAGCGAGCCACTTGTGATAACGCATCCCACACAGTGAGTTTGCGGTCGAACACGCCGTTAAATGTATCCCCGCGTGTGCTCCATATTGCCTCCAAGGTCACCAGTGCCTGCAAATCGATACGGCTGTCTTCCAGTTTTGCGCCATAGCTGCTTTTGAGGATATCGGCGCACGCCCATGCAATGGATCGTGTGGCTTGCGGTGCAGACCAGCCGGCCACGCTATCCCAAATCGGCAATTTACGGGTGACGATGCAATTCACCATTCGTGATGAGCGTTGCGATAGATTATCCGTTGCACGCATTTTCATGGCCAGCAGCGTGACATTGCCAAAATCATCATCGTGGACCAGATGAGCTTTGAGCGCATTCCAGTTGAGATCACTTCCTGCACGAGCTGACATATCCTTGGCATTGGTGCGAATAGCGCGCACTTCATAGCGTCCGGCAGGCACAGGGTATTTATAAGTGTTTCGAATAGCGGTGTTGGTGTTGTCTGTGATGGTTTCTGAGCCGAGATTAAACCAACCGCCCAGCGCCAAGCCGTCATCATCAATCAAACGCGCTTCAATATCCCATGAAGCCGTGCGGTTATTGAGACCGCCACTGTCATTGGCGTAATACAAACCTTTTGGCAGGATCATATCCAGCGCCAAAAGCGTTGTCAGGGTTTCAGATGGATTGGCAACAAACGGCCCAACCCAATCCCCACCGTCACCAGTAGAAAGAAGCTCTTGTCCTGCGATTTCAGGCGCAGTTACAACATCGGTATCAAAGAGTGTTACGTTCCCACCGGGCTGGATGATTTCGTACTCAATCTCATCAAAAGAGCTGATCGGCGTATCTTCAATGCGGATGGCTTCAATATCGTATTCGCCCTGACCGATGACATGGAGCTGGAATAAAAACTGGTCATTATTCACGAACTCTGCATAAGGCGTTGCCCCAAAATCGGGATAAACAACATGCCGCCCATACACAACAGGGATCGGCTCACCAAGACGGGCTTGGTTACCTTGTGCCTGCAGAGAATATGTCGGGCTGGGACTGGTCGCATTATAATTGCTGATGGCAGAGCTTGGCATCGGTGGCGGAATAAGCGCATTGACCAGCGCCGATCCAGCGAGAGCTATCCCTGCCGTTAATAATGATGTTCCAATCGCACTAGTGACACCCAGCGTTCCTGCCAGTACTGCACCCGCATAAGGAGCGGCCACCATCACGGCAATGGTTAGAACTGTGCGTAGAATTTTACTGCCACCACCACCGCCTTGCGGTAAAGCGATAAAGCTAACCACCGTATCTTTGGTAATCACCACCAGCGGCCAGTCTTTCCGCAAAACAGGCTCGCCATCCACAAGGCATAAAGTTGGCTTTGAGAATTCTACGATTCCATGGTCGTCCAACCATCCACGCACGGTTTGCCCGACATTCGGTTCAAACAGATCAACATTTTGATGCAGATGAAACGGATTATGATGAATGGCAATTTGCGCCATGGTTATTCCCCAATGTAGCGATAATAATTTTCGATTTTCCAGCCTGTGAGAGACAGGCTATGCAGATTTTGAAACACAACGCCTGCGCCTTGCATGCAATGGAGCATTCCGCCGCCGTCAATATCGAGCCAGATCCCGACATGGATCGGATGGCGAGATTGACGCATCAGGGCAATGTCACCTTCCATCGGTTTATGCACCACATCCCAATTTGCCCGCTCCGGATGGGCATCAATGGTTTTAATCAGCTGACGCAGGTTGTTTTCCTGCACAGGGATAATGGTTAAATCCCGCTCATAAAGGCGTTTATGGATCGCCACCACCAAGCCCCAGCAGTCATAAGCCTCAGGCCCGTCCGATGCGACAACCCACGGCTTGCCGATATAGTCTGTTGCCCAATGTGTCATCGCGTCAGCCCTGCAAAACGTAAAGCGTTATAAGTTTCTGATGGGAAGGCTTTATTCCCGACATCGAGCATGCGGGCCTTACCGGTCACACGAGAAGCATCAGCACTGACCTCCGTTAATACTAGCGTAAATGGCGGGTCCATTTGCGGCCCTTCCAAATCATCTGACAAATACGGGCGGTAAGTGATTTCGATTTTATCTTGGCTTTCTGCTGCCCGATCCAAATGCGTCACGATCTCACGGCTGACATTATCCAGCGTGATGGAAATTTCTGGCACAGGCGCAGTATCAACAGGGGGTAATTCCAGATCAAACCCCATGGCGATAAATTCGACCATCTCACCGGCATTGAGCGGGGCTGTCGCTTCCATGCGGGCGGTCAAATTCTGATTATCCCGCACCACGCGAATGGCCATCGGCTGGTTATCATCATCGATAAAGGACGGATGGCGCAGCTCCAGCGTGTGCAAAATTACGACGTCACTGGGTGCAGAGGCATAGGCTTCACGCAAGGCTTCTGATAAAGCATTATTCGGCATCCTCAGACTCCCCCCAAGCTTTATCGGTCAGATAATCCACCGCCACACCGTTTAAGAATGAGGCTTCGATGGCGTTTGAACGCTGACGCAACACTTGCACCTGTGCCAGCAAATCTTGCGCTTTGGTAAGCGTTTCTTGTTCGGCTTCGGTCAGGTCGGTGCGATCACCCAACAGATACAAATCTGCCAACGCATTTTGCTGTTTCCACACGGGCGCAATGTCCGTAATACGTCGACCAGCCTCTTCCTTAATCTGGCGGATCAACTGGCTGTTTGAAATAACGTCCTTCAGCTTGTTATCAGGCACAGCCTTGCCACCCGATGGCGGGGTGACATCTTCGGCAAAAGCGTAATAATGCCGTCCGTTCAGATCCGCCAGATGGATGGGCGCGATTTCACTTTCGGTAAAAACCGGCGCGCGGGTCTGCAAATAAGATTTTAGGTTCATAAAAGCCTCCTAGAAAATGACATTGGTTAATGTTGCTACGTCATGCAGATTGCCGACTTGTGTGCCTGTTTCGCCGTAGGAGTTATTGTCACCACAAGCATCCACGCGCCCGTCGTCATACAAAACGCCCAGCCCCCATGAGGCTGTACCTTGGCCATAACAATTCCAGTCCTCGATCACGCCGGACTGCCCAAGCACGCGTTGGAATGTATTATTGGTGGCGGCAAAGCTGTTAATCCCCAGATTGGCATTGCCGGAATACCCAGCGCCCCATAGATCATTGCCTGCTTGCAGGATACAGCCCTCATAGCTGCACCCACCGCCAAAGGCGGCCTTTGTCACATTACCTTGGAAGCTTCCTGCTGGTTTTTGCGGGGAGAGTTGGTTGGTTGTGTTGTCCGTTCCCAACTGGCCGTAGGCGTTATACCCCCAGAGGTAAACATCACCCTGATTGGTAATGCCCCCACCGCTTGCATAGCGACCATCGCCCACAAAAATATCTGTGAAGGTAACGGCGGGTAGCATAATTTGTGTGAAACTTGTCCGTTGCGTTGTATCGCCCAACCCCAATGCGCCATTGCCGTTATATCCAGCGCTCCATAATGTACCGTCACTTAATAAGACAAGACCGGAACCTGTCGGGCCAGAGCCAGCGGTGTTATACCCGCAAGATGGCAACGCCTTGATCACATTATTAAAGGCGGGATGCAAAATGGGGGTTTCCCGATTGGTCGTATCCCCAAGGCCGAGCTGTCCATATCCATTATAGCCCCAAACCCAGAGCGATCCGTCATCTTGCACGGCATATGTCGTATGGGGCAGACCAGATGTGGCGACATCGACAATATTGGTCAGCGCCCCGCAGCGAATAGGCGTATATTGATTTGCGGATGTTCCGTTGCCAAGATTGCCGTTACTGTTAATCCCGCAGGCATAAACGCGGCCATCAGTGGTTAAGAAATAAGTGCAGGCATGGTCGTAATAATTCGGGCGACCGGGGATAACTTTGGCGATCTGGATATTGTTTTGAACAAAATACTCAATACGCTTGGCCACCGCTAAATTAATGGTATTGCCATGTCCTAGCTGTCCGTAATTGTTAAACCCCCATGACCAAACTTCGCCATCGGCGGTTAAGGCATAATGCTGCATGCCGCCTGAGAACACATCCACAAACCGTACATCCGGATCATCCGTTGCCACACGCTTTGGCGTGTAAATATGCGAGCCATTGGAATCCCCATTGGAATAATTCCCGCCATAACCACAGGCTTTGATCGTGCCATCAGCCATGAGATAAACACGCGTGTACCAACCGCCCATGCCGTTCACCTTGGCAAGTTTCCAAACACGGCGGGACGGATCGAGCGATTGATCCCGCCAAGCAGGTTGATTGCCCACCATCTGCAAGACTTGAGCATTACCGCCACGGGCAAGACGAACAGGAATAGCACCATTATGGATCAGCAAATCACCTTCTTGGGAAAGCTGATCCGTACCTGCTGCCATCAAATCCCAATCATCGCCTTGAACGGGGGTGACGGCGGACACTGTCCGTTTGACGATATAACTTGAGCCTTGGTATGAAACGGCATCATGGCGCACGTAATTGCCAGCGCTGTTATAGGCTCCGCGCCAGTTAATGCGGATATTGCCTAAATCGATCTGTGTCATTTAATTTGCCTCCTTCTTAAATATTGATAATGAGGTGGCCATCCTCGTTAATGTTGAAATCCACCCCTGGCAGCGTGATGAACCATGTGTCAAAATCATTGGCGTTGTATGTGCCTTGCCCTGTGATGGCCGTGAGCTTTGAACCATCGGCGCGCAGACCGTAAAACACCCCGACGGATTCAATCACCTCAAACCCGTCTTCAGCTTGTTTGACCGCCAGAAGTTTTCCCGCCTGACCGTTAATGTTGGTTGGCAAATTAAGGGCATTGGCTGTTTGCAAGGCTGACTGGGCAGAAGATTGCGCTTCATCCCGATAGGTTTCGGTTTGTGATACAGCGTTGTTCAACTGATCAGCTGATGCGCCAAGGTCGGTTAGTCCGGCCTGTATGCCATCCTCAATATCCTTGATAGCTTTGGCGGCACTTTTGACATTACCGCCGTCGGTTGGCACTTCTGTCTGGTCATCGCCGTGGACAATGTTGTGCAGGAGCTGGCTGTCCGTTTGGACACGCGCCACCGCATCCTGCAGATCGGTCTGCAAGGTCATAATGTCTTCCTTTTGGTTAAGTGGTTAATAAAGGTGGAGCGGCAAAGTCTGATGCACAAGAATATGTAAGTTTTCACCAGCGGTTATAATGCCTTGAGCATCTTCGCTGAGGAGCAAATTCAACAAGCCTTCATCCAGAACAGGCCGTTCACGAATTTCCAGTTCCGATGTAATCTCCCAAAGCGTCCCACCCGCCAAAAGCCGTGATGAAAACTGCCGTGTAAATCGTGCTTCTTGCTCCAAAAGACCAAGACCACCCAGAAGCGTTATAGCAAACCAGCTCGCCCCCTCACGGGCATGCCAGCGATACCAGCCTTCAAAAATGGCATATTGGTCTCGCCGCATAATCCAGCGCACAGATACTTTCGTCGGCACATCGGTAAAACGTCGTCGTTGACGAGCAAGGCCTGCCTCCATCTCGGTGCGTAAAATCGCTTCGCCGGGCTGAACGCCATATCCTTGCACCGTTGGTAACGGCAATGTTGATGGCCATGTGATATCACTCATTTACCTATAACTCCCAGCCGCAGGGTTAAGCCCGTAGCGACGCTCCAACGTTGGCGCTAGACCTTCACCACGTCCGATATTGCGCGATAAATTGCCTTCTATCTCCTCGATGATGATTTTCAAATCCATATTGCCTGCACTGTCACGGCTAACATCGGCTCTGGCCTGAGCATTGCTGGCATTGTTTTCAACACGCACCGACACATTCACATTCGGCTTAGATTGCAGCGCTCCGCCCAGCAGTTTCATCTGCCCTGGCGTAAAGACGGCTTCACCTTGTTTGGCGATAATCGGCACTTCATTGCCGACAATACCGCCAGTGTGAAAACGAGGCGCACCTGTAAACACCGCAGGATTGACAGAGCGCATGCGTAAAGTGTCGTTGCCAATCACACCACCAGTGTGAGCAGTGGCTGTGGAGGCCGTGCCAGCGCCCGCAGGCGCACCAAAGATTGAGCCTGCAATATCACCCAGAAAACCACCCAGCGCACCCGCCAGTGGTTTTGTGATACTGGACTGGATTTGCATCCGCACCATATCGGCGATGATGGAATCAGCCATGGATTTAAAATCCAGCTTACCCGTTGTAACAAAACTAACCAGCGCATCTTCCATGCTTTTAAACATAGAGGTGACACCGCGCTCGGCTTTGCTCGCCATATCATCGGCTTCATCTATAACGCTTTGCAAACCGCGTTTAATGCCGTCTTCCCAGCGTTTCGAATTTTGCAAATCCTCATCACGAGCTTTGGCGATCATATCGTTATAAACCGCATCCACCTGCGCGGCAAAATCAGCATAGCCCGCCTTGGTGCTATCAAGACCTGTTAAAGCTTCACTGCGCCATTCACCTGCACGTTTAATTGCCGCCGATAAAGACGTATCCAGCGCATCATATTTTTGGCGGACATCTTCAACCAGCCGTTCACGTTCTTGCGCTAACTTATTATTTTCACGGATGGTGTCTTGGTAACTTTTATCCGCTTCTTGTAATTGATAGATATCACCCACCAGCGATTTAATCTGCTGGGCATATTCTTTTTGCTCATCACTTTGTGCGCCTGTGACATCCAGCCCCAAGCGACGCAATGCCTGATCCTGTTCATTGGCAATCATGGCACGGCGTACTGCCGTTTCGCCTTGATTGCGTGCAGCATTTAAGCGTTGAAGCGCTTGTTCTTCTGCGTGCAATTCCGTGATGCGATCTGTAATCCGTTTTTTATCGGCGTCCGATAATTCAGGGATCACCTCTGCTGGGGCAGATGGCGTTGGAGCATCTGGCGCAGCATTCTTGGTTTTTGGATTCCGCAATTCATCCAGCGCGGCGGCGGCTTTTTTAGCGGCACGTTCTGCCGCCAGTAACGCAAAAACTTGGCGTTGTACTTCCTCAGCTTGTTCACCGAAGTCAGGATATTTGGTTGCCAGCTTGAATAACGCTTCGGAATACTCCGTCGCCGATAACTTGCCCTGATTGAAGGCTTGGCGAATTTGGTAAAGGTCGTTCTGAAGAGGTTTGCCAAAACGGCTAAATTGATCCCAAAACCCACCTATGCCGCCGAACTTTAATTCTTTTTGCAGATCGATGATATTTTCTTTGGCTGTTTCCAGCTGCTTGGTAAAACGGTAAACGCTCTCACTTTCACTCAATGCCTCGCTTAAATCCGATGCGGCTTCGGCGGTTTTGCCAAGTTCTTCTTTGATCTCCTTTAATTCTTCGGCGTGATCACGGGCGGCTTTTGCTGCGGCATCATGACCGGATGCGAGTTTCAAAACGGCAATACCAGCCAATACGGCCAGCCCCACGGGGCCACCCACCAACATTAAGGCAGAACGAAATCCCACCATCGCCAATGTTGCCAGTTTGGTTGCCGCTTCCACCGCCACAAGACGGATGGCAAAGGCAGTGGAAATGCTGTTGGCCATGTGAAGGCCGACAATCAATCCTGCATTACTTGCAATGGATGCATTGAGAAGCGTTACCGCACCCGCAACTGTGCGGGCAATCACCAGTACTCCAAGTGCCGTGACAGCCAAATCGGCATTTTCTATCAGAAACGCAAGGCCTTCCGCTGCTGTTGCAATGGCAGAGCCTAATGTTTGCCCTAATTCTCGCGCGGCATCCACGACCGCAGGGTCTTCGAGTGTTTTGTTAAGGGTGCGGTAACCTTGTGTCACACCATCCAAAAAGCCGGATGCGGCGATAGTGCGTTCAATCTCTAAAATTACATTATTAAAGCGGTTCATTTCCGCGCGCGCCGTCATCGAGGCAGCAGGCACACCATCGGAGAAAGTCTTACGGATTTCAGCGGCGAATTTCGGCAGGAAGTCTTCGGCCACCACTTGGCCTTGCTCCAGCATTTTATCAAGCTCTGCCGTGGTAATGCCCATACCGCGTGCAGCAAGCTGGAATGCACCATAAAGCCGCTCACCCAATTGCCCGCGCAATTCTTCGGCCTGCACCTTACCCTTGGACATGATTTGCCCGATAGCTCTGAGCGCACCATTTGTTTGATCAACAGAAAGCTGAAGCACAGTGGAGGCTTCAGCAATGGCGGTGAATATCTGGCGCGTACCATCGCCCGCCAGCTCAGTCCCTTTGGCGGCGGCAGCAATCTGCATATAAGATTGCGCGGTTTCCAGCAGATTAAGCCCTAAGCGTTCGGCTTGTTCTTCAAGGAATTTCAGTTCTGCGCGTGCGCCAGCACTTGATCCTGTGATGGTTTCCAGCGCCGTGCCTAATCCCTGAAACGCCATACCGGTTTCATTAACGGAACGCACGGAGGCAAGAATACCCGTAATCCCAGCGTAAGCTGCCACAAGTCCTGCTGCTTGACGAAACACGTTATTCAAGGCACGCGCCGTGGTATCAACGGCTTTTAATCCAGCGCTTGCAGGCTTGGTAGAACGCTCAATGCGCTCAAATGCCCGCTGTCCTTTATTACCGATGCGAGAAAAGGTATCTTCAACCTTTTTCCCATCCACCACGGCAAGACGGATCGACATATTTTTTTGAGAACGACGCATTGTAAGTTTGTTTATTCCTTATGAGCCATCAAGGCTTTGGTGATACCGGTTGATAGTGCGGGCAACAGCTCTCCCATAACGGCCATGTCATAGCCCAGCGCAGAGGCAAGGCTTATAGCTTCAGACAAGGGAAAGCTGTTTCTGATTTGTGGGGATACGCGACAAGCAATATCCCACGCTTGAAAACCCTCTAGGCTTTCCGGTGCGTTGACTTCGAACGGGCAGTCTTCGCACGACTTTTTGAATTTACCCGCTTCGCTGGGGGAGCAGTTTTGGCAGTATCCTGCGCCGTCTCCGAAGTGCCATTCGGCGCGGCGCTCAAGTCTTTTTTTTCAGCTTCAATCAACTCCCGTACGCCTGTGTATTGTTGAGAGAAACTGGCAGCGATAGACCAAAACCCTGTCATGAGTTCATCAATCTTTTCAGGCGTGACAGGTGCTTTTTCATCACCGTCAGATTCCAAAATACCGTCCCAATCAACAATGGCCGCACGGGCAAGACCGCGTGCGAGATATTCCTCGGCCAGCGCTTCACGAATTTCAGGATTTTCAACATCAGGAAGATCTTCCATCGATGCGCCGATCTCTTTTCGCTTGCGGTATTCTTCGCCAAGCTCCGTCAAACGCTTGTTCATAAAGGCACGCGCGGCATAGAAAATCGGGCTGGTGCATGGGCGCACTTTAACCTTCACGCCCAAACCCAGTTCAAGCCAGTAGGCTTCTGTTTGGATATTGAGTTTTAGCATTAATAAGTCTCCACATCGTTGATAAGGGTGATTGTGGCCATGTTGCCCAGAACGGCATCTTTTGCGCCTTGATAGTCGTAAGAGGCTTCAATGCCGTTTGGCCCTGAAATGGATCGTTTTGGCTTTGGCAAATAAACCTCATGACATTCAATGACCAGCTGGCGATTTGCATCGATGATGTAGGATAATTCCAGATCAATCGGCGTGCCGGCACGCGCCGCATCCATCAATATGGTATCGGCATAGCGCACAGTGATATTTCCGCTTAGGGACGCAACGCCGGGGTCAACGCCATCAATCTTGCCGTCATCACGAATGGTTTCGATACGCTCCAGATTGTTGCTATAAGTGAGCGCCGCTGAAGTGACATTCCCCAGCGCCTGACCGCCTTGTTTGACCGATCCTTGGAATTGTGAAAACCGTGTGTAATCCGCTTGGCTGGGGTTGGCATCACGGGTGACCGTTTGCGGTGTTTCCCCCTGACCAATGAGCCCAACAGTGATTTGAGCCTCACCTGATCTGGCAAAGTTAAACGCCATGCTGTTGGCACGCACACCCGTGAATAGAGGGAAATCAGGAATTTCAGGCAAACCAACTTCCACCGCAATACTGGGCAGTGTGATTGCCCCTGATTTAAATTCATGGGTATAAGGATCATCACCTGTGGTGGTTGGCGCACCAAACATGGCTTTGAGCCATAAGCCGATATTGCGAAGATCAACCGGTACAACAACATCACCATCCACATTGATCACATCTTGAAACGGGGCAGTGGGATCACGACCCAATCCCAGAACATTGGACTCAATCAACCCTTGCGCGGAGTCCAAATCGGAGGACACAAAGGGGATGACATGAAAAGCCCCCGCATTTGGGGGCGTACCATAAGTGGTTTCAAAACCAAGTAACATGCGGGCATTCCACCCGTAAGCGCGTGACATATTCTGTTTCTCCTTTATTGAAGTGGGTTAAGGGTTGTATATTCAAGCGTGATCGGCACGACTGCCGCCTTAATAGCGGGCGCACCATCCACGTTTTCGGTTAGAAATTCAGGTGAGCCGATGGACATGTAATCCACCGCACCTGAGAGTGTTGCATCAGCGCCGAGCGTATCGCCTAGCGCCACCAGCAATGCATCCAATGCCGCATCACGCGCGTCAGGATTTGGCTTTTGCACCAGCACCTCAATTTCTGCGACATGGGCATAGTGATACCGTGTCGGGGAGAGCGTTATTTCAGGCTCGCCTGCATCGCCATCACGCAAAATGAACAATCCTGATGCAGGGATTTTGGTGGGTAACGGTTCATTCCGTAAAACCGCAACACCGCTCATCCCATTTTGCAGGCATAAAAAAAGGCCCGCTAAGGCCTGCTCTCGTTTTGATGTCATGTTTGTTTTATCCTAATCATCTGGCCAGTTTTTCAAAATCAGCCTTGGCAGTTTGTCATACCAACGCTTGGCTTCTTCATCGAAACGGATCAGCTTTGGCAATTTGACCTGTGGCACAAGCCAGAACATCACGGCGGTTGAAAGATTACGGCCTGTTTTTAGGTTTCTCTGACTGGCTTTGCGAAAGCCGCGCATATCGCCTGTTTTACGGCTGTAAGATGCCTGCACATTTTCGACCACCAGCAAGGACGGCCCATTCCGCCGATACACAAAACGAAGCTTGCCATAGCGATGCTCAGGAAAGTTGGAGGGATTTATCCGCTTACCGCCGACACCGCGCTTTGGCGCATTGGGGGTTGGGATCGCCAGCCACCAGCCATCTTTGGATTTAATGACCGCACCTTCATCAAAACCCGCCATGATCTTGCTGGCTTTGGTATAAACCAGACCCGCCGCCCGAATAGAATTTTGCCCACGCGGATAAATATCACCGCGCCAGGTATTGGCCATGCGCTGTCCCAGACCAGACGAATGTACCTGGCGACGCATCGCCATCTTCAAACCGTTTGTTGCCTCACGAATGCCGAGCGTCACGGCACGTTCTGCCGTGCGGTATTCTTCCTTCATGTATTGTTTGAGGTCACCCTCAATCGCCGCTTTCAACCGCATAGGCATCTACCTTTACAATAAGATTATGCTGATCTTTAACAGCCTCTCCCTGAATGGTGTAACGCTTGTCATCCCAAACGATAGCTTGGAGCGTTTTACCTGCAGGAATATCAGCAAGGCGCATCTCAAACATATCTGTTTCCGAATGCACCCGCGCATCAAAAACATCCGTGATTTTGTCAGGCAGGCGATGGATCACCAGTGCCTCAACTTCCGTTTCATCCGTAAAGATAAGACGTGCCGTTTTCCCGAAACGATTAAACAGCACGTCCACCGATTTTATGGCGCTATTCCTGAACGTCATCGCCTGATGCCTCATCAGCCGCTAACTCTTTTTGATAAAGCTCCCACGCCTTATCCCGTGTTTCGGCAGAGATGTTTTGACCAAGCACAGCCTCTATCGCTTCCACCTTTGGTTTGCCGTTTTTGGCAAAGTCGGTTTCAGGATTGAGGATTTCAATCGCCTCGATCACATCATCAATGGCGGGTTCGGGTTGCTGGGTCTGGACAGGTTTCTGCTCTGTCACAGCCGATGCATCTGCAGATTTAGCAAAGCCACGCTCAATCAGTGATTTTGCCTCCTCATCGGAAATATCAACCGATTTTCCAGGCAAAATATTTTTACCATCAACGTGCAGGGTGATGATTGCTGTTATCTTCATAATTCAATCCTCCCTTAGCGCACAGTTGCACAAAATGATGCGTTTGGACGGTACGGCACAAGAAGTGGCGCAGATTGCAACAGCAACCAGCGCACAGCTGGGTCTTCCTCAAGCCATGATTTGGAGAAGAAACGCTGCGCCCGATACGCCGCTTTTTCATCTTGAATGACACCATAGCAACGCGTGCCTTCAAGCTGGGACGTGCTGCCGATTAAAACCGTGTAATCAGGAAGCAGTTTTTGCACCTGATCGCTTTCATCGACATAGCGATCATTATAAACCCAGAAATCCAGATCACCGATTGAGCCAACATAACGAGCCAGCTCATTGCCCTGACCAAAAGCAATCGGCCCCAGATTAATGCCGGCATTATCACGCAAGCGTCGAATATCAAGGAGCTTCTCAACGGACGCATCGGCCTTAAACACACGCCACGCCAGCGCGTCCATGACAACTGTGCGGGCAACTGCGCCTGATTTCTCCTGCACTTTGGCAACCCAGTCTTCAAGGTTATTGAGTGCATTCACGCCTGTTTCACCCCAGCGAGATGAACCAGCCAGCGCCACGGTTAGTTCAGGATCACGCTGAAAATCAACCACCACCGTTGGGTAATCTTCACCGGCGACAGTGATTTTACCAGTTCGCAAGGCTTCTGCTGCCATCACTTCCTCACGGCGGGTAAGGTTTTCAAGCTGCTTGGTCAGTGTGCGGTTGAGATTGGCTTCAAGACGTTGCTGCGGGGATAATGTCCCGCCGATTTTTTCACCAATGGAGCGTTTGAGCGGACGGCTTGGATCAAAACGGCGTTTATCTTTTGCGTAAGCTGGCTTAAAGCTCTTGGTGATATAGCCTTCATCATCGACGACTTTACCCGCCACCAAAGGTGACACAAAAGGTGTCAAACGTGGCTTGGATTTATCGATATCGAAGTGAATTTCCTCGCTATCTTCGGTTTGTTCCTGGCCAAAAAAGACATCCAGCAAAAACGAGTTTGGACGATCCAGCCGTTCGACCACCTTGGTCAGAACATGGGTGCTAAAAATATCTACAGACATATGAGTGTTCTCCTTATGGGTTAAGATTGATTTGAGCGAAGGAAGATGCTTTTGGAGCGTAAACCAGCGCGGATACTTTCCACGGTGTGGCCTGTACCAAGCTGAAGCGCGTTTTCGTTAAACTCCCCGCTGAAATACACAACGGCTTGTTTATCTTCGGCGCTTGCATCGATATTTTCGGCCAAAATGGCATCGGGCGTTTCTGAGCCATCATTTGCGCCAGATGCACTTAAGACAAACTTGCCGGATGCGGTAATGCGCCCCAGCACTGCGCCTTTGGTCAGATTGCTGCCTGAAGCGATGGTGATGATGCGCTCAATGCGGGGATATTCCCCCGCCAGTAAATTACAGGGTTTATATTCACCCTGATCGGTAAAACCTGAAGCATGTCCTATTGTAGTGTTCATGGGTTTTGATCTCCTTTATTTTTTGGGGTTAGCGGGTTGAAGCGATACGGTCGGCGACCGTATCGGCAGTGGCGATATGATCATCCCCATCAGGGGCAATTTCGGGATTGGGGATGGACGACATCACCCGCTCAAAGGAAGATGATTGCGATTTCTCTGGCTCATCTTTTGGCGCGCTCTTCATCAAATGCTGGGCATCCATGGCATTGATCTCGGTATGGAGCGCAATTTCCTGCGCCAGCTTTTGACGACCTTCTGCGGCTTCACAGCTTAGAATGTCTTTCAATCGCTGCTTTTCCTTAGCTGATCCTTCCGCATGCAGTGATGCAACCAGATCGGGATGATCGGTTTTCAGTTGTTCAAGGTTCATAGGCTTTTTCTCCTTTTTCGGTTGGGTTGAACTAAAAAAGCCCTCCACCATGGTAGTAGTGCGAGGGCTTTGGGTTTTCGGGGATGAAAGTTCTATGATGAGGCGTTCGAGCGATCCGATGCGATCTGCCAAACCGGCATTGACGGCATTTGCGCCAATCATGACATCACCACCGCCATAATGCTCCAGCACATGATCAGGCGTGACAGATCGGTTGCGGGCAATGGTGGACACAAAAACATCGGCCATGGAATCAATGCGCGTTTGCAGTTTCGCACGACCATCATCACTCATCGGATCAAGGCGTTTGTGGGGGCTTTGCGAGGACACGATCTCCACTGTTTCAGCGGATTCTTTTGCTGACTTTCCACGATAAATACCAACCACACCAATTGATCCCAGCGCCGATGTTTCCGATACCACGATTTCATCAGCGGCGGAGGCAATCCAATATGCACCAGATGCCGCATCACCCGAAGCATAAGCAATCACAGGCTTTGTGCCGCGCGCTTCAAAGATCATACTGGCAAGCTCCGACACACCGTTGACTTCACCGCCAGGGGAATCAATATCCAAAATAATCGAGTTGATTTGCGGGTTTTCAAGGGCGCTCATAAAATCACGCGCAATCAATTCATAGCTGGACGCACCGCTGATCGCCGTGAAGATATTGGCGTACCGAAAGAGCGGCCCTGTCACGGGAATAATGGCGACACCATCACGTTCGGTAGCGTTATAGCTGTTTTGCAATTGACGACCGAGTTTGGCAGCAACCGCCTCGGGCGCTTCATTTTCACGCGCGGCCACCTCCAAAATCGTGTGCAAAGCTGTTTCCGTGATCGCCCATGGATCACCGGTTATGCGGTTCCAGATTCTCATCATTATCCTCTTTTTCTTGAGTGTTGGTGTTTAAGATGCTGTTCACATCATTGATCGTGAGGCCAAGCTCAGTGATCTTGGCTTTTTCACGTGCAAGCTGTTCCAAGACTTCTTCCCAATCCAAGCCTTGGCTGGCACATTCATCTTCCAGCGTGGAGAGACCGATTTGCATACGAAGATGGGCGGCTTTGGCTTCTTTAACTGGATCAACCCAGCCACGACCGGGGCCGATCCATTTGCACCGCGTCCATGCAGCTTTGTTCTCATAAAAATCAGGAGTTTCAATGAGCCTCTTGTTAATCGCTTCTTCCAGCCACAATTCATAAACAGGCCTTGCCCAGTAAGTCGCAAGCCACTGGCGTTGTGCCGAGAAATAGCGCCACGCTTCCAAGAGCGCTGCACGGGCGCTTGAATAATTGGTTTTGGAAAAATCCTTCATCAACAATTCAAACGGGATATTCAGACCCGCACCAATGTGACGCAGGACATTTTCTACAAACTGGCCGTATCCGCTGTTCGGACGACTTGGCGTAAAGGGCGCGACCTTATCACCCGGGAAGATCGGAATGATTGATCCGCCCTGCAGGCGAATATCCCATTCATTACGGGCAGCGAGATAATCATCAACCGATCCGCCAAACATCTCGCCGATGCTTTCGCCGTCTAGCGGTGTTTCAATAAACGCCGCAATCATGGCATTCACCACCGCCGCCTGAAGCTCAGATCGCTCATAATGATCCAGCATTTTAAACATCGGCATGATGGAGGTCAGAAGCGGCTTCCCTCGATGCTGGCCTGTGCGCTCTTTATCATGGATATGCAGAACACGGCGACGACCAAAACTTGTCACTGTTGGAATGCGCTCCCAATCGCTGATATCAACACCAAAACCCAAATACGCATCACCGGGATGGCTCTTGCGGATATGATAGGCGCGCGGCGCGCCATACGCATCAATCTCAATCCCAGCGCGAAGATATTTACTATCCTGCTTACCGTTTGGATTACATAAGCGATCCGCTTCTACCAGCTGAATGGTGGTTGCGAATTTTGTGCCTCTGTTTTCCAGCCACAATGGCAAAGCCAATGCTTCACCATTCACAATACTGGAGCGGAACACGAGGCATGTCATTCCTGCAAAAGTCAGGCTTTTGGCGGCATCACAATCGGTGCTTTCCGCCCATGCCCGCCAGAGGGATTCCACCCCGCGTGACCATTCATCCGCCCATTTCTTATCTTTACCCAATGCTCGATAATCAGGCGTTGCCGATAAACGCAAGCCCGTGCCGACAACATTATCGGTGAGCGTTTGCATCGCACCAGCCGCCACACCATGGTTACGGCTTAAATCACGAGAGCGCGATACCAGCGTCGGCAATTCGCCCAGCAAATCACTATCTGCAGACCCTAAAGGCGGCAGCCAGCTGGAAAGCTCCCGCGCACGATGCGATGCCGCACGGTGCGCCGTATCGCTCGCCTTTAGCGGATTGCCTGCGCTGTCTAAAATTTGAACCATATTTGAATGTCCTTAAAAACTGGTGCGGATAATGCCACGGCGGGCAGACCCGCTTTTCTTGGCGATTTCTGCTTCAAGCTCGTGAATATAACGTTCCAGCGCCTCGACATTGGCGGCGCTATAGGTGGTTGAGCCATATCCATGCAAGCTGACGGTCACTTCCTGTGATCCTGTCAGCAGGCGATGGCGAGCTTCTTTCGCCTGCACCAATCGGCTTTGCAATTCCAGCAATGTGTTGGTCATAAGAGATACTCCTTATAAATACGGATCATCGGCCTTGATCACCTTGCGTTGAGGCACTCTCGGCGTTAGTTTCGGTTGTTGCGTCTGTTCTTGTTCTGGCGCGGTTACCACAGGCACGGGCATTTCCACACCTTTGGTTGGAATAATGACCTCTTGTCCGAGGCTTTTTTCCAGCGCGCGCCATTTATAATCAGACATGCGATCCAGCCCATAAATGCTGGCCGCTGCCCGCGCATAAACACGACAATCCAAGGCTTCGTTATTACGGCTGGGGTCTTTCTCCCAAACCTGTTTTGGAAAGCCGCGCACAACACGGGTGATACAACGCTCTGCCGTCAGCTGTTTGAAGAACTCCTCACCATATTGCGGGAAGTGACAACTGCCGGGAGGATACGCCACGCCGTCTTCTAAATCTTTATCGGTTGGCCACTCCAGTTTGAGCCAGCGATAAAGCTCCATCTTCGCCACGGGGCCAGAAACATTCCAAACTCGAAGACCTCGACGTTTGCCGCCCGTATCAGCTTTGGATACGCTCAAGATCAGCGCTGTATTGCGTTCTTGTCCCTTAATCGCTACAACCGTGCGAGGCTGGCTGGCGCGTGCGCCCGAACCACCCCAAACGGCCTGTGGATGCTGGCGCACAAAGGCGTAAACATCTTGCGTCGCATAACCGGAATCCACCGCCATCACCCGAATGGGGAGGCTGTGACCAGAGGCGTGAGGCCAATCCCGATTCAAGACTTCGACCGAAAGACGATCCCACGTGTCCTGGCGGGCGGTATCTCCATCGATGATGATATAATCCACCGACCAGTTTTGTTTGTTGCGTCCCCAAGCCACCACTTCACATTCAAGGCGGTCTTTTTGCACATCCACCCCAGCGGTGAGGAATAAACCGCCCATCGGCACGATGCCTTGGCTGTATTTTTCACGGCGTTCATAAATGCGTTGCCATTCGGGCGCTTCGGAGGATTCCTCGTAAGGCTCACCCAGCACCGTATTGACAAAACCCTTCATTAAATCAGGGTTGCGCTTGGCTTCTTCAAATAGCGTTGCCGCATCCGACCAGCTAAACCACCCGACGGGACTGTAGAGCGATGACAAATGATACCCAACCGTGCCATCCACACTTTCCGCTGTTGCCCGCCATTCACCCTTGGAAAGTAGCAAGGTTTTCTCATGATTATGCATGAGATGCCCACAGGATTCACAGGCGTATTTTGCTTCTTCTGGTTCGCCTTCTGGCCAGCGCAATTGCGTAAAGCGCAAATGCTGGTAATGGCCACATTTCGTGCAAGGAACAAAAAAATAGCGCTGATCGCTTTTTTCAAACTCACGTTGCACACGGGATATTCCTTTCACTGTTGGTGTACTCACCATAAAAATCTTACGGCGCAGGCGGAATGTTGCGCTTCGGCGTTCGGCCAGCAGGATCGGATCACCTTCGCCGCCAACGTCACCTGGATACGCATCAATCTCATCCATGAACAAATACCGCGCAGGCATGGAACGCAGACCCGCCGCCGAATTCGCCCCCGTCATAATCAGAAGACCACCGTCAAACTCTTTGCTTAGGATCGTATTGCCACTATCCCGCTCACGGGCAGGCTTTACACGTTCCCGTAATTCTGGCGTTTCCTGCAACAACGGCTCAATCCGTTGTTTGGAATTACGCTTGGCCAGCTCCACCGTCGGCGATACCGCCATCATCGGCCCTGGCGCCATATGCACGATATAGCCAATCCAGTTATTACCGGCTTCCGTCCCGCCGACCTGCGCGCCCTTCATAAACACAATGCGCTGTGCGGGTGAGCTGGTGGAAAGCTGGTTCATCACCTCCTTGAGATATGGCGTGCGCGCGGTTTTCCATTCCCCGGGTTCGGCTGCAGATTTACCCGACAGAAGGCGATATTTATCGGCCCAATCGGCAACATCATAATGGGGTTCGGGTGTGAAACTTTTGAGGTAGACGTTTTGAACAAATGCCGCGTCATACTCAATCGAAATTGAGTTTTCCCTCTCCAATGTCATTTAAATGCTCCCTCACATAGCGCTCTAACGCCTGATGAAGAGCGTGTTCGTCAATGCCCAGATCAGCAGCCATCAAGGCCGACACACGCGCAGGCCAATTCAGCCAGCTATCCCGAACCTGCCGCCCCAGGCGATAGACTTGCGTTTTCACCATGTCTTTGTTGATGAGCTGTCCTTTCTTTTCCTGTAGGGCAAGCTGCGTCAGCTGCGCCTTGTAAAGCTCATGCGCGGTTTTGATTTTGGTAAAAGATGGTTTGCCGTTTGCGGCGGGCATATTTTCGGTCATCACAGGCAGGCCAGTATTGATTTTGGCTTCATCAGTGTTTTCTTTCCATTCACGATCCGCCCGTTCGACATCGATTGTGCCATCCTCATTCGGCGTGATCCGCCCTGAATTGATGGCTTTGCGCACCGCGCCTTCGGTCACACCGCGCAATGTGGCGTATTTTCTGATTGAAAGTCCCATATTCTCTCACTTTTTAAGGATTATTGACTTGATAAGCGTGCCTATTGAAGCATTCATGGACATCACAACAGAAAGGAAACACCATGACAAAACAAAGCAAAAAACCAATCACATCAGTCGAAGCCAAGCCAGCCGAGGCCGTCGAAACAACGCCAGAGGCTAACGCAGAACCAGCGCCAAAAATCACCAAGAAAGCACTGGTTGAACAACTGCTCACATCAAACAAAGGCGCAACGATTGAGGAACTATCCAAACAAACCGGCTGGCAAGCGCACACCGTGCGCGGGCATCTCTCCATCCTCAAAAAATCAGGCACAGAGATTATCAGCGAACGAGTTGATGGGGTGCGGTATTATATGATTCAATCAGCCTAAAATACGCTCTGTTCCGCCCATATTAATTGAACGGTAAAATCGAACATGTGGGTGACGGCGTTCTTTTTCAGGAAATTCTGTCACCCATTCACCCAATGGATTTTTCTCACTATTGATTAAAAGCAGCTGTTTTATAAAAACAGGCGATAATTCAGAATAATCAATTATCATTTTTTCCAAGAACTCTATAAATTCTACGAGTGGTAATAAGCCTATAGGCGTATCTTTATGCTCAATTTGAACAAGAGGCGGGGCAACTGATCCATCAGATTGCATCGTAAAATCATTTAATAAAACTTGCTGATTAGGTTTTGGGTGTTCACTACTATTTCGAGCATTTCTTATTAAATCTAAAAACTTTTTCTTTTCCTCCCAAACCTTCAATACTTCATCATCAATATTCGAAAGATCTTTTAAAGCTTTTGTATATTTTTCTAACTTTGGCTTATCACCTTCGTTTGGTAAAAAGTGAATCTTGTAAAGCTTTAAGATGGCGTCTTTAGCTTTATCTGCTTTAACCAAAATATTATGTACTTTTGTTTTCAAGTCGGTGATGGCTGGTACGGTATATCCATTTGGTTTTTGCTTGGTGTTTGCAATGAAATCTTCTTTTTCTGAAATTTCACCTTTTAATTCAGCAACCATCTTTTGCAGTTCTAGAGCATGTTTTGTTAAATCAATAACAGTTTCAAAAAAATCATCTAAGAGATGGTCTGCAGTTGCATTGTTTTTATCAAATAAATATTTCGCAGTTAATAATGTTTTTGCAACAACAGGGTCGTTATAACCGAATGGAATAACTTTTTGGCTCTGATTTGGAATATTAGGATTTGTTCTGTCTGGATCAATATCATCTGCTAAAAGAACCCTGTAAACCGCTTGATCTGTAATCGTATAAAGAGCGTGTGATAGAGATAAAAATTCTCTAATCTGAGAATTATCATCGTCACCACCCACTTCTAAAGTGATGGCGCTCTCACGTTGCCTATCTATTGCACTTTTACTAATCATTTTGCCATTATACCAAATTCTTCTCCTTTTTCAGCATGAATTGCTTTCTTCCCCGTAAAATCCTCCCAGCGTTTGACGATCACATCAACATATTTCGGATCAAGCTCAATTAAGCGGGCGCGGCGACCTGTTTTTTCGCAGGCGATCATGGTTGATCCTGACCCGCCAAACGCATCCAGCACAATATCTTTAGTCTTGCTGGAATTATGAATAGCGCGTTCCACCAGCTCCACAGGTTTCATGGTCGGGTGCAGGTCGTTTTTTACGGGCTTGTTTACAAACCAGACATCGCTTTGATCTCTTGCCCCGCACCAAAAATGCTCATGCCCATCTTTCCAGCCATAAAGGATCGGCTCGTACTGGCGTTGGTAATCCGCACGCCCCAGCGTGAAGGTATTTTTTGCCCAGATGATAAAGGTTGACCATTTGCCACCCGCGCCAACAAACGCGCCGTGCAGGGTATGAAGCTCCGATGAGCTCATGCACACATACATCGCGCCTTTGCACACCATCATCAGGTTAGTGCAAACATCATAGAGAAATTCGCCAAAGCCTTCGCCCAGATTATCATTTTGGATTGGGCGGGCTTTACCGCGCATTTTGTCTTTCATGGAATTGGCGTAATTAACGTTATAAGGCGGATCGGTAAAGACCATATCGGCCAGCTCCTCACCCAACAGGGCGTTATAGCTATCAATCATCGTGGAATCGCCGCACAGCACCTTGTGATCTCCGCAAATCCAGATATCGCCAGGGACACTGACAGGCGTTTCCGGCACCTCAGGCGCAGCATCCTCATCGGTTAAACCGCCAGAGGCGTTAGCATCATCCAAGAACAGATTATCAAGCTCTTCAATATTAAAACCAAGCAGATCTATGTTGAAATCCAGATCTTCGAGTGCTGATAATTCTTCACGCAGCAGGCTTTCATCCCAACCGGCATTCTCGGCGATTTTATTATCGGCAATCACCAGCGCACGACGTTGTGCCTCATTCAAATGGTTGAGGCGAATGGTCGGTACATTTTTCATGCCCAGCAATTTCGCCGCCATCAAACGCCCATGCCCTGCAATGATGATATTATCCTCACCCAGCAGAATAGGATTCACAAAGCCAAACTCTGTCATGGACGCGGCAATCTGCGACACCTGCGTATCAGAATGGGTGCGGGCATTTTTGGCATAAGGGATCAGTTCATCAACCGATACATGTTCGATTTTCAATTCTTTTGATTTTGCATCAGTCATGGTTTCTATTTTCCTCCATTTGCTGCAGTTGTAAGAACGACCCACGCATGAGCGGCAGCCAATGGGACGACACCGTTTCCACAGGCGCGAATTCTGTCCACCCGATTGGCCAGCCCATCAGCCATTCGACAAATTGCGGGTTTAAGACCGGCTGGGATTCCCTCCCAATCACCTTCGGGTCCGGGTGGGAATGGCAAACAGCTTCCACATTCAATGGTTTGGTGTTCCGCACAAATTGGCTCGGCCCCGCATTGTTCTTGGAATCCTGAGCGGTCACCGTTGGCCACATGATCTGCTCCCGCAGATTGCTCGGGCGGGATCTGCCTGCACGCTGGCCATTTGGCCCCATCAGCCTGTCCATCGCCTCGGGAGATCTCACAGGTAAATGATCCAGCGTGTTCGGCGTTGCCCAGTTGACCGATGTCTCCGCCAATCCCTTCTGTGATGAATTCGGACCGCGTTTCTTGAAGTCTTGTGCCGTCGGTGTCGGCCAATTCACCACTGATACTTCCAGACGGCATTTCGGATTGTTGTTCTGGATTTCCTTTTGGCACGGGCCATTCGCAGAAGAAACACGGACTGTCGGCCAGAGATGCTTCACCTGATCCCGCAGGCTCAAGGGCATGCCCGCATTCATCCGTTCTTTGAATTTCTCTGAGCTCAGACAGCCACTCGTTGGCTCGGTCGCTTTCACGGTACGCCAAAATGAAGAGGCGTTCGCGTTTGTGAGATGCACCGATTTCCTCCGCTGAGAACAGGCCTGCCTTAACGCTGTAACCCAATTCTCGAAGGTCATCATGGACTTGTTCAAACCCCAATCGTAAATGTCCGGGGACGTTTTCGAAGAAGCAGATCCGTGGGCGTATCTCCCGCACAATCCTGTACACATCTGGCCAGAGGTGACGCGGGTCGTCTTTGCCTTTTTGTTTTCCGGCGACGGAGAATGGTTGGCATGGATATCCTGCAGTGATGCAATCCACGATGCCACGCCATGGCTTGCCGTCAAAGGATCGTAAATCCGTCCAAATAGGCGCTTCGTCCAGGCTTTTGTCTTCCATGCGCGTTGCCAGGATTTCGCACGCAAAGGCTTCGATCTCGACAAAACAGACTGCTCGAGCATTTGGCTGCGCCACTCGGATGCCGAGGTCGAGTCCGCCGACACCGGCGCACAAGGACAAAATGTTAAGGGAATGATGATCCACAAATTCAAATTCCTTTTTTGCAGTCAGGTACGCATGAGTACGCGCCAAGGTACGCACCTTGAACACGTTGCTCTGACTGGTTTTTTGATGATTGGCGGTGGGGGCGCGTACCCAAAAAAATCTTCTGGCGCTAAAAAACTCTTGCGCCTAAGCCCGCCGCATAGGGTTCAATCGCCGGAAGTACCTTATCTGCTATAACAGGGAAGGGAAAAAGCAAAAGCCACGCCCAAAGTGAATGATTGCGTGGCCTTGAGATGCTACTCCGGCGATTGTATTGATTAGACTAGGCGATTCTGTTCGTCCTGTCCGCTCCTAAAATGTTCGCGAACATTTTTTATACTCAAACTCAAGGGTAGAATGCTCTATTTTAAATTGATCGTGTAGTAATTTTTTAAGACGGATTTTGAGCGTATCCATGTTAATACTCTCTTCCAATACAACATGAGCCTCTAGCGCATTGCGGTGTTCATCCAGTTGCCAAACATGCACGTGATGAACATTATTTACGCCATCAACTCCTTCCATTGCTGAAGTTACAGCCTCTAGACTTAAACCTTCCGGTGTCCCTTCCATCAAAAGATGAATAACTTTCGGGATTTGGGTAAAACCTTGCCACAGCACATAGCTGGAAATAATGAGCGTCGTGGCCGCATCCGTCCAGACCCAGCCATATAGCAAAATAAGTGTTCCGGTGATAATCACACCGACCGAGGCCATTGCATCCGTCACATTATGAAGGAAAGCGGCCTTAATATTCATACTGGTTTTCGACTGGCTGTAAGTCAGCAGTGCGGTAAAAACATCAACGGTTAGTGCAATTCCTGCGACGATAACCACCGTCCAGCCCGCAACTGGCTCCGGCGTAATAAAACGCATTATCGCCTCATAGCACAGATACAGGCCGATAATGATAAGCGTGGTTAAATTGATCAGAGCCGCCACAGTTTCTGCGCGTTTATAGCCGAACGTTTTGAACTGATCGGGTGGTTTTCGACCAATTCGGATTGCCACCAATGCTATAAGGAGCGAAGCCGCATCACTGAAATTATGCAGTGCATCGGCGACAAGTGAGAGGGAACCAGAAAGGATTCCTCCAATCACCTGTGCAACCGTCAGCACTATATTGGCAGAAACGGCCCACCAAAGACGGCGTTCGCCTATTTGAGAAGGGTCGCCATGGTGGTGACTATGCCCCATGTTGAACACTCTTTCTTCTTCTGCGGTTTTTCAAGAAATTCTTACCAGGAAAGAATTTATATAAAGCTGGCAAAACTAACAACGTCAAGATGGTAGAGGATATAATTCCACCAATAACAACCGTTGCTAATGGCCTTTGCACTTCAGACCCAGCGCCCACATTAAAGGCCATCGGAACGAATCCAAGAGAGGCCACAAGTGCTGTCATCAGAACAGGTCTCAGACGAGTCAAAGCCCCTTCAATAATTGCCTCATCGAGAGCTTTGCCGCTAGCTTGCAAATCACGAATGAAGGAGATCATCACAACACCGTTCAAGACTGCAACACCAGACAGGGCAATAAAACCAACCCCTGCTGAAATAGATAGAGGTATATCACGAAGCATCAAAGCAGCAATTCCTCCCGTTAATGCCAGCGGGACACCTGAGAAAATAACCAAAGCGGCACGGGCAGAATTAAACGCCATAAACAGCAGACCAAAAATCAGAGCTAGCGCAATAGGAACAACAATCATCAGTCTTGTTTTGGCAGAGATAAGTTGCTCAAACGTACCGCCATATTCAACCCAATATCCAGAAGGGAGGCTTACTTGAGTTTTTACCGCCTCTTGAAGTTCAGCTACAAAGCTACCAAGGTCTCGCTCTCTAACATTAGCTGTTACAGTAATACGACGTTTGGCATTTTCACGGCTAATCTGTGCTGGACCAAAAGCAATGTTAAGATCTGCGACCTCTTTAAGGGGAACATAATCAGGCCTGCTATCAGCTCCTTCCATTTCTGCAAGGGGTAGCGGTACAGGCAACCTTTCCAAGCTTTCGATATTGCTGCGTAAATGTTCTGGCAAGCGCACTACAATGTCAAAGCGTCGATCCCCCTCATAAAGAACACCGGCTTCACGACCACCCATGGCAACTTCCACCACCTCTTGGACATCGGCTACGTTTAATCCATAACGCTCTAGACGTTTACGGTCTGGAACTACACTGAGCGTAGGAAGTCCTGTAACTTGTTCAACCTTGACGTCTGCTGCTCCAGAAACTGAACGTAAGACTTTTTCAATCTCTTGAGCGGAAGCTAAAAGCTGATCCATATCATCGCCATAAATCTTTACAGCCAGATCGCTTCGTACGCCGGAAATCAGTTCATTAAAGCGAAGTTGGATGGGTTGAGAAAATTCATAGGCACTACCTGGCACCTTCTCAAGCGCAATTTCCATTTCCTCAATCAAATTGGCTTTTAACTTATCAGGATTTGGCCATTCATCACGAGGCTTAAGCAAAACATATATATCAGCAATATTGGGTGGCATTGCATCCGTTGCAACTTCCGCCGTACCGATACGTGCAATAATTGTTCGCACTTCAGGAAATTTCATGACTTCTTCTTCGAGTTTAAACTGCATCTCCACAGATTGCGTCAATGATGTTCCTGGCGCGCGAAGAGCCTGTATAGCAATATCTCCTTCATCAAGAGAAGGAATAAACTCTGCTCCCATCCTTGTTGCCCCAAATAAGCTGATGACAACTAGTACAATCGCAAAACTAATAATAGGCAAAGGCCGACGTAGCGTAAATCTTAACAAAGGCTCATAACCCTTTTTAGCGCCTCCGATAATGCGACCCTCCTTTTCATCAACCTTGCCTGTGATAAATGTTGCAACTACGGCGGGTACAAAAGTAAGCGATAGCACCAAAGCAGAAAGTAATGCCATCACAACCGTTAAAGCCATAGGATGGAACATCTTGCCTTCAACACCCGTTAGGGCAAAAATTGGTAAATAAACAACCGTAATAATAATCACCCCGAAAATACTTGGCTTAATGACTTCTGCTGTAGCTTTTGCAGCCAGATCAAAACGTTCTTCTTTGGTAAGCAAGCGTCCTAGTTGATGCTGTGCCATACCAAACCGCCGAATACAGTTTTCCATGATAATCACTGCACCATCAACAATCAGGCCGAAATCCAGCGCGCCAAGGCTCATCAAATTACCAGACACCTTGTTTTCTACCATGCCTGTAATTGTCATCAACATAGAGATTGGAATAACAGCCGCTGTAATCAAAGCAGCTCTTAGATTACCTAAAAGCAGGAAAAGAATAACAATGACAAGCAAAGCGCCTTCAACAAGGTTCTTCTCGACTGTTTTAATTGTACGCTCTACCAATGTTGTTCTGTCATAAACTGCATTCGTGACAACGCCTTCAGGCAAACTAGAAGCAATCTCTTCCAGTTTTTTCCCAACACGCTGTGCCACATCCTGCGAGTTTTCTCCCATCAACATCATGGCCGTACCAAGCACAACTTCACGTCCGTTCTCAGTTGCAGCACCTGTACGCAAAGGTGAACCTAGTTTAACATCGGCAACATCACCAATACGGATGGTGACCTCATCGCGCTTTGCAAGAATAATATTATTTATATCTTCAATGCTCTCAACTTGGCCCGGAATACGAACAAGATATTGCTCCCCGTTACGTTCAATATAACCCGCACCGACATTGTCATTATTCTTTTCAAGAGATTCTAAAACATCATGGATCGTCAAATCATAGCTAAGCAGGCGTTCTGGATGCGGTGTGACGTGGAATTGTTGCTCATACCCACCAATCGTATTGACCTCAACCACACCTTTTAAATTACGGAGCTGCGGCACAATGATCCATTCCTGTATGGTTAATAAATCCATCGGGGTGTAAGCTGAACCATCTTCTTTCTTCGCACCTTCTTCAGCTTCAACGGTATAGAAAAAGATCTCTCCAAGTCCTGTTGAAACAGGCCCCATAATTGGCTCTATTCCCTCTGGCACTTCACTTTTTATTTGCTGAAGCTTTTCACTGATTAACTGGCGGGCAAAATAAATATCTGTGCCATCTTCAAAAATAACCGTTACTTGTGAAAGGCCATAGCGGGATAATGAGCGTGTGTGGTCAAGATTAGGAATGCCTGCCAATACTGTCTCAATCGGAAATGTTATACGTTGCTCAACCTCTAATGGGGAGTATCCTGCGGCCTCAGTATTAATTTGAACTTGCACGTTCGTGATATCAGGAACAGCATCAATCGGAAGACGATTAAAATTGTAGATACCAAGAGCGCAAAAGCAAAGCACAACAATCATCACCAGCCAGCGGTGACGTATAGATAGGGAAACAATATTTTCTAACATGAGAATTCTCTTTTCATTACTTATTATATTTTTAATGTGAGTGAGCCGCAGTGGCTTTTAAGATGTCTGATTTGACAATAAAACTTCCATCGGAAACATAAGCTTCTCCAGCTTTTAACCCTCTAATGATTTCAACATAACCATCGCTTTTACGGCCTGTTTTTACAGGACGAGGAATGTATGAATCCCCTTCCTTAATAAAGACAACATCCCCAAGTTCTTCCATTTTCTGTAAAGCACTTTCCTTAACGGCAAGCTGTGCTTCGGCCACAGCAATGCTAACATCTCCCTCTATGGTCATACCTGGCTTCCATATACGTTCTGGATTAGGCAGGACAATAATGGCAATTTGCGTTTGGGTTAATTCATCAGCCGTAGGAAACAACATGTCGATTTTGCCCATTGCGGTTTTATCGCCTTCGAGCGTATGGATAGAAACACGTTGTCCGCTTTGTACATAATCAGCATCACGGGGAAATACATGAAATTTTGCCCATACGTCTGAAAGGTCTGCAATTACAAAAAGTGCGTCACCATTTGCGACATCTCCGATATTTGTATTACGTTCCAGAATAACACCGTTAATCGGCGCTGTTACATTATAGTCTTGGAGACTTTCATTCGATTCAATAACTGCCAGAACCTGCCCTTTTTCAACACGTTCCCCCAAATTGACCTTAACACTCCGTACAATCCCCTCAAAACGCGCTCTTACATCGGCTTTTGTATTTTGATTGATTGTAATACGACCTGTAAGAGGAATTGTCTGGTCCACTTTTGCTGGAGAAACTTTGTCAATAACAATGCCCATGCGCTGAACAGATTCAGGCGCTATCTCAGCTTTACCTTCCTCATGTTCTCCATGTCCATCTTCACCTTCTTCATGACCTTCCTCAGATTTTTGGGTGTCGTGACCGTGATTATCATGCTCATCTTTTTGCTCATGACTTTCATGGCCGTGGTCATCGTGATTGTCCGCTTCTTCGCCATGGTCGTTATGCTCATCTCCATCATCATGCGCATGGCCTTCGGCCTCATCATGCGTTTCATGGGATTCTTCATGCGCGTGTCCATCCACATCCTGAGCGTGGGCTGGGATGATTGCAATCGGGGATATAAACCAGCTCAGCAAAGCTGCTATTAAAAAGTAATGTTTCATTTTTGGTCTCCTGTTTTTAGAGAAATTGTTTGTTGAATTAAATGCGCATGGGCATTCATAAGAAAATCAGCTTGTGCTTTTGCCTGATGTAACTTCAACAGGCTATCAAGCTGAGCTTCCTGCATCTCATAGAGTGTTCGTTGCGCATCCAATAACTCTAGAAAGGAGAATCGACCAGAATTATAACCTTCAGAGGCCTGTTCATACGCTTTCTGAGCACTTGGAATAATGTCATTTTTATAGGATTTAACTTCCTGAGATGCTGCAAGAAGCTGTTGATACACTTTTTCTGAAGCTTCTTGCAGCGACAGTAAAGTTGACCTGTTTTCACTCTCAGCCACTATCCGTTCGGCGCGCGCCTGAGCTATATTCCCCTGATTACGATCAGAAATAGGAATTGGTATAGAAAGTGTCGCCATAAATGCATTGCTGTCGGTTTCGTTAAAACGGCGAATACCTAAGCCTATTGTAGGATTTGGCACACCATAAGCCTTGGCCAGTTCTATATTGCTTTGCGCCTGCAGTTCTTTCAGCTTCATCATTTCAGCTTGTGGCAGGTTTTCTAGCGCCTTAATCAGTTGCTCTTTTTCAGGCACATCAAAAGCCGTCTGAAGAAAACCACTCCCTTCATTGATTTGATCAACGCCACTGGCTAAAATACGCTCTAGTTGCGCTTTTGCAGAGGCTAATTCTTCTATGGCTTGCGCTTTTTCAATCGCAGCGGCTTTTTGCTCGATATCTACCTTGGTGTGTTGAATATCAGAAGCAGCTGCTGTACTCACACGCTTCTTAACGGCTTCATGGGTTTTATCAGCCAATGCCAGACGTCTTTCGGCGAGCCTCAGTCTTTCTTGAGCGATGACATAACCTGCATATGATTGATGCGTGCTTGCCAATGTCGCCAAAATTTGAGAAACCGCTTCTTGCTTAGCAGCAGCGAGAGCATAGTTTGCAACATCTTTTCTATATGTACGCTTCCCTGCGATCTCGATTTCCTGTTCCACCCCTAAGGTTAATTCAGCGCCATCAACGCCGGAAAAATCATCATCGCCCCCAAAGTTTTCAAACTCCATAATTGCTTGAGGGTTGGGACGAAGACCTGCCTGAAGAGCCTGTCCTTCAGCAGACATGATAGAAGCAAGGTTCGTTTTTATATCGGGATTGTTTTCTAAAACAATTTGGAATACAGGATGCAGATCTGTTTCCAAATTCTGCGCCTTACTCTGTAACGGCATAGAGAACAGAGCCGTACAGGTTAATAAAGTAAGTATTTTTTTATTCATAGTTTATCTCTTTTGCTCGATTGATAGGAATTAATACCAGCAAAGCCGCTGGCCTAGATCGGGCAAAAGTCTATGATAATAAGGATAAATCTAGACGCACTTTGCCCTTAGGCAAAGATACGAGGTGGGCGCTTGAGACCGTAAATAAGTTGAGAAGCGACCATAGAGGAATTCAGGCTGAATTGCTTGTTTTTATTAGCATTTAAGCTATGACCTAAGTCAGATGCGTTCCCATAAAAATGAGTGTGATGACAACCATGCCCACAGTGACCGCACAAATGGTTATCCGCAGATTCTTCATTGGGAAAGCTATCATCTGTACTTTGGTTATCAGCTGATTGCGATTGTTCACAATCAGCCGTGACACAACTCAAAGATCCAGCGTCGTCAAAAGCATGCACAGCCGGGGAGGATAAAAACCCACCCAGCAAAAAAGTAGCCAGTACAAATATGTGCATAAAATTTTTCATTATCTTAATAATAACTTTGATTCAAAAAAATAACAAGAGAAATTATCCCCATAAATTGCTTATCGGGATAGCCCATAAATTCTGCCCAAAAGGCACGACATCTTTGCCACGATACAGCACAACACCACAAACGAAATCATCGCTTGTAATGTTTTGCAGTTCTTCTAATCCTTTGAAATCAGATTTCGAAACACTATCACGTTGTTTCACCTCAATGGCGACCAATTGCCCATTTGGCTTTTCTACAACAAAATCAACTTCTTTGTTATCGCTTGTTCTGAAATGAAATAAGTCCATTTTATCATCACAAAATGTCATCAATTTAAGGAGTTCTGTCGCCACAAAATTTTCAAGTACATGACCAAATAGCTCTGGTCTGTTTTTCTCCAGATCGCTTAATTCATATTGCATTAGGTGACAGAGCAACAACGTATCTGTCATATACCCTTTGGGAGATTTTACCAGCCGTTTGCCAATATTGCGATACCATGGTGCTAACTCAAAGGTCAGGAACAGCATCTTAAACAATGTTTTGTAATTACGTGAGGTCACAGGATTAAGGCCCGCGTCTCGAGCAATATCCGCATCATTGACCAAGCCACCTGCACGATTAGCCAGAATACGAAGCAAGTTAGGAAGTGTGCTGAGTTTCTCAATTTCAGCTAGCGCACGGACATCTCTTTGCAAAATCGTTGTGAGATAGCCATCAAACCAAGTTGTGCGCTCGTGGATATCTGCCCCCGATATTTCAGGAAATGTTGCAGTTCGAATAATGTCAGAGAGATTTTGTTTGTTTTTATCTACTTCAAAGTCTTTATTGAATAATCGTTCTATAAAATCACCATTACCGCCCAGCGCTTCTGCGCCTGAGACAGGATAGAGTGTGAGAACATTCATGCGCCCGACCAGCGGATCTGAGAGTTTTGGCAAAGCCATGATATTGGCTGATCCTGTAAGAAGAAAACGACCTTTAAGTCTGGAGCCTTGCGCTTGACGCAACTCATCAACAACAACTTTTAAAGCTCTGAAAATCTCAGGCACCAGCTGCACTTCATCGATAATCAATGCGCCCTTACGTTCTCTGAGATAACTCTCTGGTGCATTGGCAGCAGCAGCCATTTGCGTTGTACTATCAAATGTTACATATTCGGCAGGGTATTCTTTTTGTGCAATCGCTTGAACCAGCGTGCTTTTACCGGCCTGACGGGGGCCGTTGAGAAAAACAACAGGACTAACTTCTAGAGCCTTGAGAAGCTTGCTCCTGATATGCCGGTTAATATGCGCCATTGCTATACCTTTTTAATTTGTTCGTATAAATCTATCTTTTATAAATTATAAAACAAACTTTTATATTTGCAAGATTTTTTTAGCCCTGTTTTCTTGCCTCATACGCCTCCTGCAAAGCCTCTTTCAAAGACCAGACGGCCACGTCGTGAAAATCGAGGCTGTCGCTGTTTCGGGTTTCCAGCGTTTCAAGGTTCAAATCCTTCTTGGCGATTTCAGTCAAAAGCTGATCAATATTCTGTTGGCTGGCTTTAGGCATATTCACCCTCCTTGAAAACACGGTCGGTGATGTGTTGCAGGTCGCCAGCAATGTCTGCCAAAAACCCTGCGTCGCCCCAGCGTATGTCATCGGGGTTGGTTTCAAAATGATCTGCGCTTGCCGCTTGCAGGCGCTCCAGCATCTCGTCAATGCGGGTTTTGTGTTCGATAAAGGCGTCCAGCGCCGTTCTTTTTTCTTGTGTGTTTGTCATCGTTTTTGCTCCTTTGTTAACACCAGTAACGCTTCATTTCCGAGGGTTATCAAGTCAATTAGCATCCGTTTTTGCTTATTCTTTTTTGGATCAGCGCGGCATTCGCATGTTATGCACAAGGCCTGCTGTTATCTTTTCTATTTCTTTTTTAAAGTTTTCTTTTCTTCCTTTATATGGTGTGGACACTTCTGGCGTGCCTAGAGTGGACAGTTTCGGCGTGTCTAAACACGACACTTCTGTCGTGGTAAGTTTGGGGCTGTGGATAAGTATCGACTTATCCACATGGTAGATATTCGATTGACCACGCCCCCGTTGTTGCGTTGTCAGCAGTTTATAGCTTTCCAATTCAGTTAGGAATCTTTGAACCGCACGGGGCGACATACCCAGCTCTTCCCCCAGCGTGGCGAGTTTTGGGAAAGCCTGTCCATCCTTGCCCGCATACTGAATAAGACGCGCACAACAGAGCTTTGCGCCGTGACTCAAATCTGTCCGGCGCAGTATCTCATTCGGGATTGGGGCAAAGGTTAGTTGGCTCATATGCGGGCGGCGATCTTACCTAGCGCGCATTTATACATCTCCCACGCCTTTGTGCGACCCACGCCAAACTGCACGCATATCAGCTTCCAGCGCACACGTTCCGCCCGTTGCCAGACGAGCTTACGCTCGTCCACCTCCAACCAGCGCAGCCACACAAACAGGACTTCCTCCATTTCGGTGATATCGTCCATACTTGGCCTGATCCGCATCGGCTCTTTTTCCATCTGCAGGATTTCCATTTCATCGCGCTTGATTTTTGGCCATGTGCTGAAATATCCCTGAACACGCTCCTCGGGTAATCGGCGAAGCGTGCGCGCTGCGTCATGAATGCGGTCTTCCACGTATTTTTGTTTTACGGTGACGGTCTTGGCTTGTTTCATGAGCGCACTCCTTTAATAGGATTTGGCACAATAGGATTTGAGGAGTTGTTCGCGCGCTCAATCAATTTGAGTTTGATAATCCCATCAATCCAATGCAAGGCTCGTCCCACCTCACGGACTTCCTTGATCAGTTGCTGACGGATCATTTCCAGATCGTCATCGCTCAAATCTTTTAGATGCCCCACCGGAGTGTGTTGCACCCATTTAAAAACGGCATCACCAAGGTTGATTTTTTCTTGTACGGACATAGTCATATCTGCTCCTTCTAGGTTTTGTTGGTCCTAAAAGGCAGGTCTGCGATAACGCCTAAAAACGACGAAAAATAATCAAAAATAATTTTTGAACTGACTTTGCATCAGATACTCCTTCAGTTTTTTGACACGCGATGAAAATGTGGTGCGCGGTATTTTTAAGATTTCCGCTGCTTCACTGATTGTATGCTCCATAACAAGATCAAATGTTTGTTGAAGCTCCCCTGGCAATGACTCTCTGATTTTCAAAATATCGATGCGCTGGATCGATAAATCTGCATAGCTCTCAAAAGGTTTGTCACCCCACAAGCCACCCGTGTCATCAAGCTGATCGATGAGTAATGTATCTTCATCATCAAAAGCAGGTTGATCCAATGAAACTTCTTTTATTCTGACCTTCCGTTTATCAGCCGTAATCTCCCGGATCATTTGAATGCTGCGGTGATTAATCACCATGCGTGTAAAGACATCTTTTTCAGCCCGATCACCTTTAAAATTTCCTTCGTCCTTCAAGTAGGCCATCATTAACTCTTGCTCGATGTCCTCTTTGTCTTCTGGCCTGAAAAGCCCAGTCTTGATCATGCTTTTAGCTTTTATAGACACAAAAAAAGCGGCGTGGGTATCCACGCCGCCGTAACGGTTCTTTGGCATTTTTTCTTCTCCAAGTTGTGGAACTCAGAAAGAAAAAAAGCAAAAAATGGTTCAATTAGAAGCTGTTAATCTTCTAAAAATACAATCATATTATGCATGATGTATGAGAAAGCCTTATTACCAAGGAAATAGCTCAAATCATTCATGTTTTTTGGTTGCGGTTGTATGATCTTTATCATCATACAAAGATGTGTTTTCCAAGCGAATCGAAGGGCTTTTTACTTGGCGAATGATTGCCGCTGCCAATATCTCGGCAATTTCAAAAATATGATTATGGTTGTCTGTTTTTATGTTTGTTTCCATCAGGTTTCTCCAATCTTGGTTTGTCCTGATGGGTTAGGTCTGCAAAATTTTTAGAAAATGACGAAAGTTTTTATGTGTCCGTTAAAAACCCGAAAACTTTTCTTTGCTCCTGCCAAGAAATCGGAAAACCACGCACCACATTTTGCAGTGTCAGCGTGCGAGGCTGTTTGCCGTTTAAAACCGCTTCGATAATATCGGGGGCAAGAAGTGTTAGACGCATCACACGATACATATGGGTGACTTCAACCTTTTCCTTTTCAGCCAGCTCCTTAGGCGTCTGGTATTTTCCTTCATCAAGCATGCGTTGCCACGAGAACGCTTTGCCCAGCGCTGAGATGAACGTGTAATCCGTATTGTCAGCCTCTGCGTCAATCATTTCACTGATTGTTTTGCCGTCTGGCCCTACGATCATCTTGCGGGAGCTTCGACGGCTAAATTGCATCGGGATACGAATATGCAGCGTGTCCAGCGCAGCATTTACAGATATGGTTGTCATTATAAAAAATCTCCTTTCGTAAATGTGTTGGTAATTGTGGTGAAACCATCCAGACGCATATCAATGGCCACTTCGTCATTGGTGATGGTGACATTCTTCACCAAAATCTCTGCAATCCTATTTCGTTCTCTTGGTTTTAATGATTTCCAAAAGCCATCAAAATCGCCGATATGCTCACGAAGCTCTCGCAAGCCAAAATCATGCGGACATTCATCACTGGATTGAAGTTTGACATGTGTTTGGGTGATGACCTCAGGGCTTTCTATAAATTTACGGATGTGGCCGACCACCAGCGCATCAATCTCTGCTGCCGGCACCGGACCAACCTTGCAGGCATCATAGCCCC
This sequence comes from Micavibrio sp., assembly GCA_002699085.1. Taxonomy (GTDB): domain Bacteria; phylum Pseudomonadota; class Alphaproteobacteria; order Micavibrionales; family UBA9664; genus UBA9664. The sequence goes on along the minus strand of PAAR01000016.1, from coordinate 34,962 downwards.
TGTGTATGGCGCTGGTGGGGGTATAATAGCGGTAAATGCGCCGATCTTTTTTGGTAAAGGTTGGTGTCATCGCACTGTCACAACATCCGCACCGCACCATGCCCCGCAAAAGAGACGGGTTAGTATTTTTGTTGTGATTGCCTCGTTTCACACGATCTTGCGATAAAATAGCGTGAACATTATCCCAAAGCGCTTGAGAAATAATGGCATCATGCTGGCCTGGATAGATTTTATCTTTGTGAACAATCTGGCCAAGATAAAGCGGGTTATTCAAAATCCGATAGATATATTGCCTGTTAAACTTACGCCCACCGCGTAAATTACCAGTGCCACTTTCATACATCTTGGTTCTATAGCCTTTAAGGTCGAGCTCTTTGATAATTTGCCCGATTGATTTTATCTGCACATAGCGTTTGAAAATATGCTCCACCAGCGCAGCTTCTTCCCGCACAACAACCAGTTTACGATCCACTGAGTTATATCCAAGCGGCAATGCCCCGCCCATAAAGATGCCTTTTTGTTTGGAGGCGGCAAACTTATCGCGAATACGCTCGCCAATAACTTCACGTTCAAACTGGGCAAAGCTGAACAGGATGTTCAGCGTTAAACGGCCCATAGAGTCTTTGGTGTTAAAGTGCTGGGTGACGGATACAAAGCTCACATCATGCGCATCAAAAATCTGCACCATCTGAGCAAAGTCAGCTAAGGAGCGTGAAAGACGGTCAATTTTATAGACCACCACCACATCAATCTTTTTGGCCTTAATATCTTCAATCAGGCGCTTTAAAGCGGGTCGATCCATATTTCCACCCGTGAAGCCACCATCATCATACCGCGTGGACAGTACCTCCCAGCCTTCATGGCGCTGGGACTGGATATAACTCTCACCGGCATCGCGCTGTGCATCCAGCGTGTTATATTGCTGCTCGAGTCCTTCTTCGGTTGATTTACGCGTATAAACCGCGCAACGAATAACTTTTTTCTTATCCATTACGCATGCCCCCGTGCAATCAGGCCAAAGAACAAATTGCCGTTCCAGTTTGTGCCTGTGATCCGCTTGGCTATAGCGCTGAGGCTTTTATAGGTTTTACCCTGATATTCATAGCCCTTTGACAGAACAGTGACATAATGCTCTTCGCCTTCATATTCCCGCATCAGGCGTGTGCCAACGACGGGTTTCATGGCTTTGCGTTTGCGTTTCTTCTTTACGCCATTACCGTAATCCATCAGCAAATTGATGACCTCTTGCGTCAGGCCACCATATTCTAATTCTTGCATGCGGTAGGCGAGCTTATTTACCAGCGTGAGCTTATTAAAATGTGGGGCGGGCGTATTGTAATAGCTTTGCCAAAGCTCTTTGAGATGTGCCATCGGCATGTAATTCAACTCGGCAATATCTCTTTCTAAGGTGTTGTTTTGCATTGTTTTTCCCTTGGTTTTTAGACATAAATGCTTCGCTTTGGTACTTAGTCCAGCGAAAACTCTCTGTTTCTTCAGGTCTGCAAAGGGTTTGAAAAACGACGATAAAAAATAAAACTTTTCGAAAGTTTTTTTTGATGGGCGATTATTCTTTCGAACTGCAAAAAATTCTGATGCGCTGAAACCGTTGAAAAACCTTACTTCACAACCTGTTGGTCGTTTACAAAGTAGCCGACAGGTTTTTAGACGGATGGGGGTATTTTGAGGGTACAAAGCCTGTTTTCACAGAAATGATGGACTGAGCTTGTGAACAGGTTGCACCCGAAAACGGCACGGAAACTGGGGTTTTAGGCATTAAAAAACCGCTCATAACTGGCGTTAGAACGGTTCGTAATTAGTAAATTGGTTGCGGGAGTAGGATTTGAACCTACGACCTTCAGGTTATGAGGGGGATTCTGGCAATTAACCACAACAGCCAAAAACAGAATATAACAAACAAATCAAAAGGTTAGCGTGAAAGTGGTTTTGTCGTAAGTCGTAAATTATTGTCCCTTTTTGTTTTCAACTGTCCCGCCAGTGTCCCTTGGGACAGTATAATCTCTCCAATATTAAATCCCGAAAAATAGAATTTTTAACTTTATAAACCCCAAAAAACATATAAAATGGAGGTGTAAGGAGTTTTTAATGCCCACTTTATATGAAGACTTGCCGGAAGTGTTTGTGTCAAATACCGAGATTACAGATCTCGTCAGCAAGTATACGCGCGCCGGGAAACTGCGCAAGCTGGGCACACGACTTTATACCAAAAATATGACGGCCTCACCGGAAGAGATTGTTAAAAGGAACTGGTATTTTCTGCTCAAAGATTATTATCCCGATGCGCTGATAGCCGACCGCACGGCCATGGAAAACCAGCCTGCCGCCGATGGCAGCGTATTTATCATCTCTTCGAAAAAAAGAGATACGGAATTGCCGGGTATTACCTTTAAACCCCGTCCCGGACCGGCACCTCTGGATGAGGATCGGCAATTTTTAGGCGGCGTGCGTTTATCCTCTACCGCACGCGCCTATCTGGAGAACATGCGTATTTCACGCGCGCGCGGAGATAGTATACCGCGAACCCTATCGCGGCAGGACATTGAAGAGAAGCTCGACCGCTTGCTCCGGCAGGGCGGTGAAAGCGCCATTAATAAAATCCGTGATGATGCACGACAGATTGCGCCACATCTGGATCTGGAAAAAGAGTTTAAAAAACTGGATGAGTTGATCGGCTCCTTGCTTGGCACAAGAGATGCCGAGATGAAAAGCGATATCGGACAGGCGCGCAAAAAAGGAGCACCTTATGATCCCGCGCGTCTGGATGTATTCCTGAAACTATTTGAAGCCCTCAAAGCAACTGCGCCTGGCCAGCGCCCGGCTAAAAATATGAGTGCTCAGGCGCAAAGCAATCTGGCATTTTTCGAGGCCTATTTCTCCAACTTCATCGAAGGCACTGAATTTGAAATCGAGGAAGCCGTCGATATCGTTTTCAACGGGCGCATCCCCAACGACCGGCCGGAAGATGCGCATGACGTTCTGGGCACTTTTAGGATCGTCTCCGACCAAAAGGAAATGTCGAAACTGCCACGTAATAACGAAGAGCTGTTCAACCTTCTGAAATCACGCCATCATGTTTTTATGGAGCTGCGCCCCGATAAACACCCGGGCAATTTCAAAATTAAAAACAATCAGGCCGGATCCACGCAATTCGTAATACCGGATCTCGTAGAAGGCACTTTGGAAAAGGGTTTTGAGATTTATCAGGGACTGCAAGTGCCGCTCCACCGCGCTGTTTTTATGATGTTTCTGATCAGTGAAGTTCATCCCTTCACAGACGGCAATGGCCGCGCCGCGCGCATCATGATGAACGCAGAACTGGTGGCAGCAGATGAGCAAAAAATTATCATTCCGACCATTTACCGCAGCAATTATCTTTCGTCGCTAAAAGCACTGACTCACAGCGGCCTGGCTGATCCGCTCATCCGCACGCTGGATTTTGCCCAGAAATACACCCAAAGCGTCGATTGGAATGATTTCGAAGAAGCCAGAGCCCAGCTCACAGCAACCAATGCCTTCATGGATCCGGCGGAAGCGGATGAACAAGGCGTGCGGCTGAAACTTTATAAAGAATAGACTGGCTGCGCTTAAAGCCACACCGCTATCGATGCAAAGCTGCGTGTCTCATATTTTAAGCAAGCGTAACCTTAGAGCATTCGCAACCACGCTCACAGAAGAGAGTGACATAGCTGCAGCAGCAATAATGGGCGAGAGCAGAATGCCAAAAACAGGATACAAGACCCCCGCCGCAATTGGCACACCTGCCGCGTTATATATGAACGCAAAGAACAGGTTTTGCCGGATATTATTCATGGTCGCCACAGACAGTTTACGCGCGCGGACGATGCCTGTCAGATCCCCCTTAAGCAAAGTCACACCCGCGCTTTCCATGGCCACGTCCGTTCCCGTCCCCATGGCAATGCCCACATCGGCGGCGGCCAGCGCCGGAGCGTCATTGGTACCGTCTCCAGCCATAGCCACAATCTTGCCTTCGTCCTGTAACTTTTTAACAATTTTACTTTTATCCTCCGGCAGGACTTCTGCTTCCACTTCTTCGATCTTCAGCATTCTAGCGACCGCTTCCGCTGTGCGGCGGTTATCGCCGGTCAGCATGACGATGCGGATTCCTAGTTTATGCAGGGCATCAATAGCTTCCTTCGTAGTTTCCTTGATCGGATCGGCAATCGCCAGTATCCCGGCGGCTTTACCCTCCACAGCCATAAAAATTGCCGTTGCACCGTCCGCGCGCAACTCATCCGCCTGCGCCGATAAAGACGATACATCAATGGACTTTTCTTCCATCAACATCACGTTGCCAAGCGCAACATCCCGCCCGTTGATTGTACCAATCACGCCTTTGCCAGTAGGCGAGTCAAAATCTTGAGTCTGCGCTAAATCCAGCCCCTTGTCCTTCGCGGCCATCACAATGGCATGAGCCAGCGGGTGTTCGCTGCCCTGTTCCAACGATGCGGCCAGCATCAACAACTCATCCTCGCCGAAACTTTCAGCCGCCACAATTTTTGTCACGGTTGGTTTGCCCTCGGTCAGAGTGCCGGTCTTGTCCACCACCAGCGTATCGACCTTTTCCATACGTTCCAGGCTTTCCGCGTTTTTAATCAACACGCCGCCTTGCGCGCCCTTGCCGACCCCGACCATGATCGACATGGGCGTGGCCAGCCCCAAGGCGCAGGGACAGGCAATAATTAAAACGCTAACAGCCGCAATCAGAGCATAGGTAAAAGCCGGGGCCGGGCCGAAGACCATCCAGAAAATAAAGGCAATCACGGCAACCAGTATAACAGCTGGAACGAACCACGAGGCGACAAGGTCGGCCATACGCTGAATCGGAGCACGGCTGCGCTGCGCTTCCGCCACCATCTGTACGATCTGCGAGAGCATCGTGTCCTTGCCCACGCGCTCGGCCTTCATGACAAAGCTTCCGGTCTGGTTCATCGTGCCGCCGATCACTTTACTATCCTGCTCTTTTTTAACAGGCATGGATTCCCCGGTGACCATAGATTCATCGACCGCACTGCTGCCCTCGGTCACAATACCGTCCAGCGGCACTTTCTCGCCGGGCCGGACGCGGAGTAAATCGCCCGCCTTGACCTGATCGAGCGGCACATCTTCATCCTCGCCGTTTGCATTGATCCGGCGCGCGGTTTTTGGCGCTAGATCAAGCAGCGCACGAATAGCGCCGCCTGTCTGTTCGCGCGCTTTTAATTCCAATAGCTGGCCGAGCAGGACAAGCACGACAATGACCGCCGCCGCTTCAAAATAAACGGCGACTGCGCCCTCCGCCCCTTTGAATGTGTCGGGGAACAAGCCGGGCGCTGCCGTAGCAATGACGCTGTAAACCCAGGCCACGCCCGTTCCCATAGCAATAAGGGTAAACATATTGAGGCTGCGGTGTTTCACCGAAAACCACGCGCGTTCAAAAAACGGCCAGCCCGCCCATAAAACAACCGGGGTGCCAAAGGCCAGCTGTATCCAGTTTGACAGGTGCGGGCCGATGAAATGCAGGCCGAACACATGCGCGCCCATTTCTAAAAGGAAAACAGGGAGCGTTAAAACAAGACCGATCCAAAAGCGGCGGCGGAAATCCTTCAACTCGGGGTTTTCACCTTCTTCGCCCGTAATCGTTTCCGGCTCTAAAGCCATGCCACAAATCGGGCAATTGCCAGGGCCTTCCTGCCGGATTTCCGGGTGCATAGGACAGGTATAAATCACATTTGCGCCCGGCGGTGGCGTTTGCTGGTCTTTTTTCTCGTCCCCGCCGTGATGACAGCAAGAATGGTTTTCAGCCCCGTGTTTATGCTGTTCATGTCCCATGAGGCTCTCCTTCGTTTTCTGTTGAGTAGTGTCTTAAAAATAACCGTTCCCCAGCGAATATTATTGCCATACCCGCCAGCGCGACATAGATAACCAGTATATCGCTTTGCGCTTTCACGATCAGAAAAGCGCCCAATACAATCACATCGAGAATAATTGCCGTGATAAGAATGAAGGCATTGGCATTAATTTCTTTTCTTAGATATCGAAAAACACCCCAATGAATGGCAATATCCATGATGATATAAAAAATTGCTCCAAGTGAGGCAATCCGGCTAAGATCAAAAAACACCGTCAATAACATGGCCAGTACAATCGTATAGACCAATGTGTGTTTTTGAATATCGCCCGGCATGCCGAAATGACTGTGCGGCACTAATTTCATGTCAGTGAGCATGGCCAACATACGTGATACTGCAAATACGCTTGCGATTACGCCGGAAACAGTGGCCACAATCGCAAATCCGACTGTAATCCATAAACCATATTGCCCGTAAGCAGGGCGCGCAGCTTCCGCCAATGCATAGTCTTTAGCCTGTACGATTTCATCAATCGTCAAATTCCCGCCAACGGCAAAAGCAACAAGCATATAAACGGCAATACAAATCCCAATAGAGATAATAATCGCCCGTCCCACATTTTGATGGGGATTTTTAATTTCACCGCCGCTGTTGGTGATGGTGGTAAAGCCCTTATAGGCCAAAATGCCGAGCGCAACCGCCCCTAAAAAGCCACTGGCCGTTGTATTCTCAGGCGCAACTGAAATGCTTTCAAAATCAAAGCCGGATGCCCAGAGGCCGCCAACAGCCAATAGAGCCAGACCCCCGATTTTGATAAAAGCCATAAAGAATGAAAATGTCTGAATAAATTTGTTACCCAGAATATTCACGATAAAGGCAAAAAATAAAAGTCCGACCCCAAGCGCCGGAACAAGCCAACTGCCTTTTTCAACATCAAATAACTGAAGCGTATATGTGCCGAAGGTTCGCGCAACAAGGCTTTCATTGATCACCATGGAAAAATACATGAGCAAAGCGCAGCCTGCTGTCATAAAGGTTTTGCCGTAGGCTTTCTCTAAGAACATCGCTATGCCGCCTGCGGATGGATAAGCATTCGACATTTTCACGTAAGAATAAGCGCTAAAGCCCGTAATGACCGCTGCCGCCAGAAAAGCCAGTGGGAACCATTCCCGCGCCAGTTCCGCCACTTGTCCGGTCAGGGCAAATATCCCGGCCCCGATCATGACGCCCGTTCCCATAGCAACCGCCCCGGTCAAAGTCAGGCTGTTTTCTTTATATTTTGCTGATCGGTCATGGTTATGGCTCATTCCTTGTCCTCCTTGTTATGTGCTCCATGTCCGCCATGACCATGCCCAAATATGTGCATGAGAGGGCAGGCCAGCAGAATCAGATACGGCAAGGCCACAGCCAGATGTTCCAGGTGCTGTGTAAGAAGGTAATAGCTAACTCCGGCTAAAGCCAAAATCAGCGCCACGCCCTTCCATGACAGCATAAAAGCCAACAAGCCTTTATGCTGATGAGTACAACTTTTATCGTGATGATGAGACATTTCTGTTTCCTTTCTAAAAAAAGCGCATGATTTGTTGATGCAGGAAATAGCCCACGACCAAAAGCGCCAATCCTACAACATAGCTCGCCCAGAACCCTGTGCCCCATTTCTCAGTAAAGAAAAACGGCGCGAAAAACAGCCAGGACACCGGCACGGCCAGAATAATGCTGCGGGCATATTGCGCCGAAATAGCGGTGTCATGATGCTGCATGTAAGAAAAGGCAATCGCCAGAATGGACACCAGCGGCAGGGCCGTGATAAACCCGGCCAGCTCCGGCTTCTTGCCGGACAGCCATGAGGCGAACGCGATCACCAATGCGGCGATTGTTATTTTTGCTGCGGTAAAAAACATGCATATTCTCCTTATATTCTATTCTTCTTTCCACCCGCCGCCCATAGCTTTGAATAATTCTATGCGCGCAGCCAGTGTTTCGTATCGTGCCCGTTCATGCTGATCTTCGGACTCTAGCAGAGTGCGCTGTGCATCCAAAACATCCTGAAACTCTATAACGCTTAAGGAATATTGTTGTTCGGCAATATCATACGCTTTTCGTGCTTTACTCACAGCCTGCTTTAAGGCTTGCTCCCGTTCCTGTGTCTTTTGCACTTTTGTCATGGCATTTTCAGCTTCCTGAAACGCAACCAAAATCGTTTGCTGATAATTCTCCGCCAGCTCTTTTTGGCGGGCAGTCACGCGGTCCAGATTGCCTTCCAGGCGGCCACCTTGAAAAATGGGAGCAATAATCGATCCAGCCAAAGTCAGTGCAGAAGCTGATGGGTTCGCGGCCAGCAATAGGCTGGGGCCGATATTGACGGATGGATAAAACGCGGCCCGTGCTGCGCCAATATCGGCATTTGCAGCAATAAGCATAGCCTCCATGCTTTTGACATCCGGCCTGCGCTCCAAAAATGCGGCAGGTTGCAAGGCCGCCGGATCGGGAAGATGAAGGCCGTTTATATTTTCATCACCAACATTAAAGCTCTGTGGCGGCTCACCGACCAGCACCGCCAGCGCGTTTTGCGCCAAAGCCAGTTCCTGCTCTAATGCTGTAACAGCCGCCTTGGCTCTGGCTACTTGCGTTTCCTGACGTGTTATATCGAGCTGCGTGCGTGCTCCAGTTTGAAAACGCGCCTCGGCTACATCCAGCAAATCTTTGCTCGTGCGAAAATTATCTTTGGCAATACGCACGCGTTCTTTTAAATTCAGGACATTGAAATAATTCTGCGCCACATCCCCCATAATTACGAGCGCCAACGCATCATGCCGGTAAGTAGAGCTAAGAAGCCGCCCTTCCGCAGCGTCCGCTTTTGCGCGGTTGGCTCCAAATAAATCCAGCTCATAGGATATGCCGATATCCGCCGTGTATTCGGGAATGCCTTTATTGCGCATATCGGTAATATTCATGGCTTGGGTAGAACCACTCATGTAACTCGCCGTCACATCCGCCGAGGGAAGCAATGAAGCGCCTGCAACTTTTAAATCGGCCCGCGCCTGTTCAATGCGTTGAAGCGAGGCTTGCAGATTGTTGTTATTTTTAAGTGCACGCTCAATCAGGGCATTTAATTCTGTGCTTTCAACCCCCGTCCACCAATCGGCGGCGATTTCAGTATTTTGAATGCTCTGCGCACTTTGCCAGGCAGGTGTTTCTACTTCCGGTCTTTGATAGTCCGGCGTCATGGAGCAGCCTGCTAATAACAAAAGCGTTGTTGATATAGATACGAGTTTTGTAAAATTATTCATCTGGATAATCCTTCAAATTTAATGCTCATGAGCACTGTGATCATGCTCATCTTCCTGCTGTGGTTGTTTTTCGGCCTCGTGGTGATCGCGTGCACCGCCGTGATCATGACTACCATGGCCACCATCACCCTGAATCTCAGGAAGGCTCATAACCCCTGTGCCATGACGATAAACAACTTCGCCGCCTTTATATCCGGTCACGGCTAGCAAGACCGAGGCCAGAACAATAATACCTACAAATATAGGACTAACCGCTTTAGCACCGCGTTGTTTACAGGCGGCCCATACAGCTAAGGCTAAAAATATTCCGGCAGTCGGCAGCGCCCAATTTTTATGATCTGTCATAGCGGCGTGTGAAGCTGCATCATGTCCGACCGTGTTATAAGCATCAAATCCGGCAATCACTGTACCGACAGTAAGAACCGCACCAATCCATAAATTCCACCGCGCAGCTATAAACAGGTTTTCTTTTTTAAGGATACTTCCCAGCAGATACAAAAGCCCTGAAACACTCAGCAAGCCAATCGTGAAATGCACGAAAATCGGGTGATAGTTGGGAATGATTTCTATGTTCATGTCCATCATTGCTTAAGTCCTTTCTTCTTTTAAAGGTAATTTCAGTTTCCATTGCATATACACAGCGTAGAGTACAGGGATCAGGATTAATGTTAAAACAAGTGTGCTGACCATACCGCCGACCATCGGCAGGGCAATCCGGCGCATGACATCCGATCCTGGCCCATCCGTCAGGAAGATCGGGATCAGGCCGAGGATGATTGTACTGACCGTCATCAGTTTCGGGCGGAGCCTCTGAATGGCGCCATGGCGCACATTTTCTAGCAAACCTTCAAATGTATCGGGCCAGTGCTCACGCATTTCATGATCGATATAAATGAGCATCACGATGGCGGTTTCTACGGCAATCCCGGCCAGTGCAATAAAGCCGACGGCCACAGCCACTGAAAGGTTATACCCTGCCAGCCATAGCCACCATACGCCGCCGGTAATCCCGAACGGCACGGACAGCATAATCAGGATTGTGCGATCCCAACGGCCAAAATGCAGGTACAACAATGTGAGGATGATCAAAATCGTCGCCGGAACAGCGATTTTTAATCGTTCATTGGCTTCCTGCATTTGTTCAAACTGACCGGAAAATTTCAGTGTGTAGCCTTGCGGTAAATCCAGCGTTTTAAGGGCTTCTTGCAGATCTGCTATATAAGACCCGATATCCCGATCCTCAATATCCACGAACACCCAGCCGTTCAGGCGCGCATCTTCAGATTTGATCATCGACGGCCCCTCGGCGATACGGATATCGGCCAGATCAGCCAGTGGAATATGCGCTCCATTCGGACTACTGACCAGAATATTATCCAGATCGTTGATATGCTCGCGGTAGGGGCGGTCATAACGCAGCATAATCGGATAACGCTCACGCCCTTCCACCGCCTCATCAAGCTGCATGCCACCGAGCGCGGTCTGGATAACCTGTTGCACGGTTTTCAGGGCAATGCCATAGCGGGCAAGTTTGCGGCGGTCTGGGATAATCTCGATATATTTCCCGCCAACAACACGGTCGGCAATGGCACTGCGTGTGCCAGGCACGTCTTTGGCACGTCCTTCCACCTCTTTGGCGATGCGGTCAATTTCCTGCAAGTCCGATCCGGCAATCTTGATGCCTACAGGCGTGCGAATACCTGTGGTCAACATATCCAGACGAATTTTAATCGGATAGCCCCAGCTATCCATCATGCCCGGCAGGCCGACACGCTCATTGAGGTCCGCAATCAGTTTTTGCGGCGTCATACCTGCGCGCCATTGGTCGCGTGGTTTGAGTTCAATCCATGTTTCAATCATGGCCAGCGGCGCAGGGTCGGTTGCCGTGTTTGCCCGTCCGGCTTTACCAAAGACATGCTCGATTTCCGGGGCTTGCATCAATTGGCGATTGGTAACCTGCAATATCTCCCGCGCTTTAGCCGGAGAAACCCCCGGCAAAGTCATCGGCATATAGAGCAGCCCGCCTTCATAAAGCGGTGGCATAAATTCACTGCCCAACTTTGACGCCGGAAACGCTGTCGAGATCAGCGCGGCCAGTGCCAAAACAATCGTTGTCTTGCGCCATTTTAAAGCCGCATTCAGAAACGGCTTATAAAGAGCAATAAAAAAGCGGTTGATCGGATTTTCATCCTCACGCCTGATTTTCCCGCGTATCAGCCAGAGCATAAGAACAGGCACAACCGTAACCGATAACAGTGCCGCCGCCGCCATGGCGTAGGTTTTAGTAAAAGCCAGTGGCGTAAACAGACGTTCCGATTGTCCGGTCAGGGCGAAAACGGGAAAGAACGAAACGGTAATAATCAGCAATGAGAAAAACAGCCCTGGCCCCACCTCTTTGGCGGCCTGCACCAGCGCTTTTTGTTTTTCTTCTTTACCAGCATCCGCCATCCCCGATAATTTCCGGTGTGCGTTTTCAACCATGACAATCGAGGCATCAACCATCGCGCCAATCGCAATGGCAATCCCGCCGAGCGACATGATGTTGGCTGTAATCCCTTGCGCATTCATAATGATGAATGCCGCCAGAATGCCGAGCGGAATGGTAATAATGGCCACAAGCGCACTGCGGGCATGAAGCAGAAAAAGAAAGGTAATCAGCGCAACCATCAGGCTTTCTTCAATCAGCTTGTCTTTGAGATAGTCCACCGAGCCTTCGATCAACTTACTGCGGTCGTAAACGACTTTGAGTTCCACGCCGTCCGGCAATCCCTGCCGTACGCTTTCCAAACGTTCTTTGACATTGTGAATGACATCAAGCGCATTCGCGCCGGGGCGCATCACGACAATCCCGCCGACCGCTTCACCCTCACCATTAAGTTCGGTAATACCGCGCCGGATCGCTGGCCCTTCCACCACACGCGCCACATCGCCAATCGTAATCGGCGTGCCGTTCACGCTTTTTAGAACAGCTTGCGCTAAATCTTCCGGCTTATTCACATAGCCGTAGGAACGGATCAGATATTCCGTCTCGGCCATTTCCAGCGTCCGTCCGCCTGTTTCGGCATTGGCGCCGCGCACGGCTTCAATCACTTTTTGTAAGGGTATATCATAGGCGCGGAGTTTATTCGGATCGACCTGCACCTGATATTCTTTGACAAACCCGCCGACACTGGCGACTTCCGCCACGCCGTCAATGGTAGCCAGCTCAAAGCGAACAAACCAGTCCTGCAAACTCCGTAATTCAGACAGATCGTGCTGACCTGTTTTATCAAACAGCGCATATTGAAACACCCAACCCACACCTGTTGCATCCGGCCCCAGTTCCGGCTCCACCCCTTCGGGTAAAAGGCCGCGCGCCTGTGAAAGATATTCGAGCGTTCGGCTGCGCGCCCAGTACATGTCAACGTTATCTTCAAAAATAATGTAAACAAAACTTGTCCCGAACATCGAAAAACCGCGCACGACCTTCGTTTTCGGCAGGGAGAGCATCTGCGTGGAAAGGGGATAGGTAATCTGATCCTCAATGACCTGCGGTGCCTGTCCGGGGAAATCTGTGCGGATGATAACTTGCGTATCCGACAAATCGGGAATGGCATCCAGCGGAATTTTGGTAACCGACACCATGCCTGCCACCAGCAAGACCAAAGCGCCTAGCATCACAAAAAACTGATTTGCCACCGACCAGTCTATGATTTTGGCCGCAAAACTTTTGGACGGATCGTGCAGGTGATTATTATTGTCCATGATCATGCCCCATCGCGGCCATGCCGCCTTTCAGATTGCTTTCGGCATCCAGCATAAATTGCCCCGTTTCCACGATTGTTTGTCCGTGAGACAGTCCTCTTGTAATTTCTGTCAGTCCGTCTGCTGTTATCCCAGTCTTCACCATAACCGGGCGGAAATACCCATCGCCTAAATCCTCAATCACATAAGCGCCCATTTTGCCGTAAAGCACGGCTTCACTCGGCACAGCTAATCGAGATTTTATGTTGGCGCTAAAAGCCGCATCGACATAGGTCTCAGGCTTTAATGCGCCGTCCGGATTATCGAGGATCAGGCGCACAGGCACCGTCCGGCTTTTGGAGTCATTCACCGGATGGATAAAGTCTATTTTCGTTTCGTACGCTTTGCCCGTTTCAGGCATAGTAACTGTTGCGGGCGCACCCACCTCTAAAAACTGAACGTCCCGGATCGGAACATCGGCATTGACCCAGACCTTAGAAAAATCCTGTAATTTTAAAACACTTCCACCCTCATTCACGTGTCCACCTTTCCGCACGTTCAACATCGTGACGGTTCCATCAACGACTGCGTAAAACGGGGTTTCTTCAAAAAATTTTCCGCGCTCTTTTAACTCAGCAATCGCTTTATCATCCATGCCGTAAAGTCGCAGTCTTTGCGCGGCATTTCCTACACGCGAGCCAATCAGAAAATCTGACTGGGCGTTCATTAAATCCGGGCTGTAATAGGTGAAAAGCAGATCGCCTTTTTTGACCGTATCGCCGACAGCATCAACGGCCAGATCAACAATCCAGCCCTTCGTGCGAACATCGACAGCATATTCCATCCGTGTGCTAGGCGCTACCCGACCAAATGCACGAATATTTCGGCCAAATTCATGGTGGGCAACTTGGTGCGTTTTTACCCCCAGCGTCTGAATGTAGGACGGATCAATCAAAAACGCACCTTCCGGCTTGTCTTCATGGCCTTCATGAGACCCGCTGACCTCATTCTTTGGCACCAAATGCATACCGCAAATCGGACAATTATCGCCTTCTTCGCCCGTAATATGGGGATGCATCGGGCAGATATAAACCTGTTGGCCATCAGCATCTTTTGTGGGTGCGGCGGGGGAATGCATTTCGTGCTCATGTTCGGCATCCATGTCCATGGCTTTATCTTCCATGGGAACAAGATGCATACCGCAGATCGGGCAATTATCGCCCTCCATTCCTGTTTCTTCGGGATGCATTGGACAATAATGGGTATGAGCCTGCGCCTCGCTTTGTGCGACAGCAGAACTGTTTTCTGCCGCCATAGCTCCCGGCACGAAGGCAAATAAAATTAAGGTAAAAAATAAAACACGCATAGCTAAAGATCCTTTCTTATAAGGCGTGAAAAACCGTCAAGAAAAGAGCGTGTTTAGATACGCAGACGCTGCGTTGTCAGATAAAGGTCGTGATTATTGAGATAGGGCGGGCTAGCACCAAAAGGCGGCCCACGAATAAAATGGCCGGATGTCAAAAGGAAACCATAGTCAGGTGTAATGTCTGCCCATGCGAAATCAATATGATCAACGGATAGGTCAGGTTGCACTAGATCGGCTTGAACATCGGACTGGAAAAGATCAACACCCATACAGTCCAGCGCAAACATCGGGCCTGATTTCTGGCCGTCTTTTTGTGCATCATCGCTTTGATGGCAGGGTTTAGGCTCAGCAGCCTGCGCAGATTGCATCGGACAAAACGCCATTACGCACGTCAAAACAGGCGTGAGCATCAAAAGCGTCATAAATCCTAGCATTATTCTGCGCATAAATCTCATAATACACTATTCGCCTAAAAAAGTCTTTAAGTTACTTTTGGGCTATTCATCATCGAAGTAAAATATTCTTGATATCTCAACTTCTTACCTTGCTCCTTCATGCCACTTCCTTTATTTTCTCAAACATAACCTTTTTATCCGAAGGATTACGATGACGGACGAGCCGGACATTATGACGATCCGTGAGGTGGCGGAATATCTGCGCCTGACGGAGAAAACGACATATCGCTTTGCGCTGGAAGGAAAAATTCCAGGGTTTAAAGTCGGTGCCGCTTGGCGTTTCCGACGCGAGGATATTGTGGACTGGACTATCCAGCAAAGCAGAAGGAGCGCCGCCTAATGATACTGCAAAAAATTAATATAATTGAGAGATTGGGAAAGTTTCAAAACTGTAGCGCAAATGATCCTAGCTGTCATTTCGAACAATCAACTGTTATTTTTGCGCCAAACGGGCATGGCAAGACCACATTAACCGATATTATTCGCTCTCTTTCCGAAAAGAACCCTGATTATATTCTAGGCAGAAAGCGATTGGGGGAAACCGTTTCGCCAAAAGTCAGCATTAGCATCAGTGGCCAGACCTATAATTTTGAAAATCAGACTTGGGGAACTGTATTACCCTCAGGCCGCATTCATATTTTTGATCCTGTCTATATTTCAGAAAATTTGTTCACTCAAACAATTACTGATGAGCACCAAACCAAGCTTAGCAGGATAGTTTTGGGGCATCAGGGGGTCGCTTTAGCCAATCAGTTAGAAGAAAAAAAGCAGCAAAAAACGACCAAGGACACAGAGCTAAAGCAGAAAAAACAGTCTTACACTCGAAACCAACCCATGCTGAACGGGCAGACTGTTGATATCGACCGCTATTTGCAGATAGCAGAAGGGCATACATCCGAAGATGTTGGAAACCAGATTCAGGCGACGACTATAGAAATTCAAAACTTCCAAAATCTGCAGGAAATACAATCATTACCGTTGGCGACCAAAATCAATTTTAATGCCCCTGATCTCCTGGCGCTGAAAAACGCTTACGGTCAAAATATTGATGCTTCACATGAAGAGGCAAAAAAACGAGTTGATGCGCATATTCAACACCATCATGCAAAACCGGCAAACAGCGCTCACTTTATAAAGCAAGGTTTGGAGCAAATAAAAGATGATGCATGTCCGCTCTGCAGCCAGTCACTAACGGGCAGTGATATCACTGCGCTTCTTGATGCCTACAGGTCATGCTTTGATGGCCTGTATGATGATTTTATCACCACCCTCAAACAGTCTGGAGATATCTTCCGCAACTGGAATATGGAAGCCCGCATAAATGAACTGGGAACAGAATATCTGGCATCAAAAGACCGCATCGAACCATGGGAAAAACACATTGGTAAAATCGCGTATCCCGATATATCGCAACTAATAGCAGCAGCGAAAACAGAACTGGAAACAGAGTATAAGCAAATTGCTGCAGAACTTTTACAAAAAGAGCAAAATCCTCGCTCGGAAATTAATGAACCCTTATTTGACGGGTTCATCGAAAAAATCACTGCTATTACAGACGCGGTAACAACATATAATCAGTCTATAGATGACATGGCTCCCAAAATCTCTGCCCTAAGAGCCGGTTTGGATACAGCGAATTTGGATACTCTGCAGTTAAAATTGGAAGAGCTTAACCTCATCAAAAAGCGCCTTACGACAGAAGAGGAAACATTCTGTACAGAGTACAAAGCTTTAAAAACAGAATCTGAGAAACTCGCACAAGACGTTGAGACACTAACAATACAACTGGATCAACATGCCAAATCCATTCTGGGCGATGATTCCAATCCGCTCTTTGAATCCGATATAAACCAGGTACTTGAGGATCTCGGTGCAGAGTTTCGCATCAAGAAGCTGGAAATCAAAATGGATGGCCGTAAAAAAACGGCGTCCCAAACAATTTTTGCTCTTGAGATATTAGGGCAATCGGTGTCTCTGGCCGCCGCTAATCAGAACCAGCCCAACTTCAAAAACACCCTCAGCGAAGGCGATAAAGGAACATTGGCGTTTGCGCTATTTTTAACCTCTTTAAAAAACGACCCTTCTTTATCCAATGCGCTTGTCGTTTTCGATGATCCACTTTCCAGCATGGATGAGCACAGACGTTACAATACTTGCAAAAAACTGGCCGAACTCTCTCAGCAATGCGCACAGGTTATCACCCTATCGCATAACAGGCACTTTGTTCTCCAGATGGAAGAAGTTTACAAAAAGAAAAATCTAACATCTCCGCGCTTTATCAAAATCCAGCGCAAAGCGACGAAGGACAGCGAGATTGTGGCTCTTGATATCGAAGAAGAAAGAAAAGAGCAGCACCACAAAAACATCGATGATTTGAATACGTATCTCACGTCAGATCATAAAACCACGGCTGATATTCAGGACATGATCCGTGAAACATTAGAAGTTCATTTGAAATTTAAATTTTACCTGCACTTGAAAGGCAGAGGATTAATTGGTCTGGGCACAATCGCGGACACTCTTCAAGGTCTGAATAAAATCACTGTAGAACACTGCGCCAAAATTAAGGAGCTGGCGGGATTATCCAATGATGCCCACCATGGCAATCTTCCCGCGCCCGTTTCTGCAACATTATCGCGAGATGAAATTTTGCCAGAAGTGAGAGATACACTGGCATTATTGGAGAAGATTTAGAGCATGGACATTACAAATAGCGCAGCAGATTTTATGACACAAACTATGGATGCCATTGCATCCTATGGTGCGGATAATATCATCGCGGCTATGGCCATGCTTGTGGCACTGTTCACCGGAATTTTTACCGCCTATCAAGCGTTTCTGACGCGCAAGCACAACCGCCTTTCAGTCAAACCAGACGTCACCACCTGGATAAACGAAGATAATGCCGGTGGTTATTATATCGTTCGTTGCGATGTCAAAAATAATGGCATTGGCCCGGCTATCATCAGGGATTATTCTGTCTTTTACGAAGGCCATAAAATCGGCAGTAATGAAAACCGAAAAGCTCTTGAAGCGGCTATTGAGGAAAAGATAGAGGCGCAAGGCGGCATTATCAGAAAAAGCGTTGCCGTCTTCGGTAAAGATTATCCTTTTCCAGCCGGTGCAGAACATACCCTGCTGGAAATACAGATCCCCACAGACATGCAGTTTGATAAAAAACCGTATCAAGATTTCGTCGATAAATTTGATGCGGATTTCACTTATGAATGCATATACGGCAAAACTTTTACGCACAGTACAAAAGACAGCAAAATTAGCTCCAATTAAACCTACTTAACTGACCATTCTTCAGATAAAAGCTCTGCTTGCTCCAGAACGGTTTGTGTAGCCTTTTCTTGCAAATCTGGCGGGTAGCCGTATTTTCTTAGAATACGTTTAACAGTAACCCTTATTTTAGCTTTAACACTCTCTTTTACAGTCCAATCAATGCTCGTACTGTTTTTTACTGATTCAGTTAATTCGCGTGCAATCGTTCTAAGCTGATCATCTCCTAAAATATCTTGCGCACTCATATTGTCAGCGAGGGCATCATAAAAAGCAGATTCATCACTGCTTAGGCCGAGATCTTCCCCTTTGTCCTGAGCTTCTCGCATATCATTGGCAAGATTAATCAGCTCTTCAATTACTTGTGCGGCTTCTATCAAACGCCCTTGATAGCGTTTAATGGTGTTCTCCAGCATTTCAGTGAAATTTCGAGCTTGGACGACATTCCGCTTAGCACGCGATTTTATTTCATCCTGGATTAATTTCTTGAGCATCTCCAATGCCAGGTTTTTGCGCTCCATTCCTCGGACTTCTGCCAGAAATTCATCTGACAAAATGGATATATCCGGATTTTTGAGCCCCGCTGCCGCGAAAATATCAACCATTTCCGTAGAAGCTACAGCTTTGGAAACAATCTGTTGTAAAGCCGTATTCAAATCCTCCATGTCACGCCCAGATCCAGCGGTGGATTTGGAGAAAGCAGAGCGTATATTCTGGAAAAATCCTACTTCATCACGAATTTCTTTTGCTTCATCACTTGCCGCACATAAAGCAAACGCCTTAGATAGATCAAGAGAAGCCTGCATAAAGCGTTCTCTGCCTTTTTCTTGAGAAAGAATATGCTCCATAGCTGCTGGAATGGCTCGCAAGCGCTCTTCCGGGCTCCCATCAACAGCGGAAGAATAATCAAAATCATGGAAAATCTGTTTTACGATTTCGTATTTTTCGAGCATTACAGCTATGGCATCAGCTTGCGGAACACCTGTCTCGCTACGATCACCTTCCGTATAATTTGCCAGTGCCTTTTTAAGACTGTCCGCAATGCCCAAATAATCAACCACAAGCCCGCCGGGTTTGTCTTTAAAGACCCGGTTGACCCTGGCAATGGCTTGCATCAAGCCGTGTCCTTGCATAGGCTTATCAATATACATTGTGTGCATTGAAGGGGCGTCAAAGCCGGTTAGCCACATATCACGAACGATAACAAGCTTAAGTGGATCCGTTGGATCTTTTGCGCGTTTTGCCAAAAGATCTCGACCTGCCTTATTACGAACATGAGGCTGGAATGAATCAGGATCGCTGGCAGAGCCGGTCATAATAACTTTGATGGCACCTTTTTCATCATCATCACTGTGCCAGTCCGGTCGCAATTTAATAATAGCATTATACAAATTGACGCATATACGGCGGCTCATACATACGGCCATGCCCTTACCATCCATAGCCTCCAAGCGCCGTTCAAAATGATCAACCAGATCCTGAGCAATAAGATCTACACGCTTTTCAGCTCCAACAAGAGCCTCCAAACGCGCCCATTTGCTTTTTAACTTCTCTTTGCGCTCTACTTCTTCGCCTTCCGTGACCTCTTGGAAGTCTTCCTCGATATGAGGGCGTTCTTCTTCATCAAGTTCAATTTTTGCCAGGCGGCTTTCGTAATAAATACGAACGGTCGCCCCATCTTCGACTGCCTGCTGAATATCGTATGTGTGAATATTATCGCCGAATACGGCATACGTATCTTTATCCGACAACTCAATTGGCGTTCCGGTAAAGCCGATAAAAGAGGCCTTAGGTAATCCGTCGCGCATATGCCGGGCAAAGCCATCGATAAAATCATATTGGCTACGGTGAGCCTCATCCGCGATGACAACAATATTCCGTCGATCAGACAGTAAAGGAAAGGATTCTCCCTTCTCAGGTGCAAATTTTTGTATAGTCGTGAATACAACGCCACCGGAGGCAACAGACAGTATTTCTTTCAAATGCTTTCGGTCTTTGGCTTGAACCGGTGTCTGCCGCAGCAGTTTTTCACAGGTGCAAAACGTGGCGAATAATTGATCGTCCAGATCATTCCGGTCCGTCAACACAACCAGCGTCGGGTTTTTCATTTCCTTCTGTTGAATGATCTTTCCGGCATAAAAAGCCATCGACAGACTTTTCCCCGATCCTTGTGTGTGCCAGATAACACCGGCACGCTTATCTCCTTCTTCGCCGGACGCATCGATAGTGCACTCAACCGCCTTGTTGACCGCATGATACTGGTGATAAGCCGCGATCTTTTTAACAATGCGCTGCGCGTCGGTTTCAAAAACAATAAAATTCCGAATAAAATCCAAGAAAACCTGACGATCAAACAATCCCTTAAGAAGCGTTTCTAGCTCCGCAGAACCCTTAGGTGCAATCGCCACACCGTCAATCGTGCGCCAGGGCATAAACCGCTCTTTATTGGCCGTCAGAGAACCCACACGGGCTTCTATGCCGTCCGATATGACCAAAACCTCATTGGTTCTAAAAAGAGAAGGAATGTCCTTTTTGTAGGTTTGCAGCTGGTTGTAAGCATGATGATTGGTCGTGTTCTCGTTTACGGCATTTTTAAGCTCGACAATCGCTAATGGCAGACCGTTAACAAAAACAACAATATCGGGCCGGCGGTTTTGCCTGTTCTCGACAACGGTAAACTGATTAACGGCATAAAAACTATTGTTTTCCAGTTTGTCAAAATCGATAAGCCAGACTTTATCACCCGTGATACGGCCATCTTCCTTTGCGTATTCAACATCAACACCGTTAACCAGCATGTTGTGAAAGAGCTGGTTGTCTTCAAATAAATCCGGTGTGGCCGACGTGCTGACCTTTCGGTATACCTCGTCAATAACATCTGCGGGGATTTCAGGATTGATAGTCGCCAGCGCGGAACGCAGTTTTTGATCCAGCACCACATCGGCGTAATCTGCGCGCTGCTGATCTTCACCGCCGGGGGCAATGTCCGGACCGTGAATAAGCTCATAACCCAGATTTTCAAACCAAGCTAAAGCCGCTTGTTCAACGACATCCTCTGTAAACATACCTCCGCTCATGCCTGATCCTCATTCTTTATATCTTCAATCGCCGCTTTATATGCATCTTTATCCATATTAAACAAAACTTCACTGGGTCTGAACTGCTTAACAAATTCAGTCAAAGCATCATCGTCATATGATTCATCAATCTGAGCATTCTCGGCATCATAATCTTGATAAAATATACGACTAACAGCACCACCGTTACCATAACCTTTATGGGAACGATATAAAATATGAATGATGGTATCCGCCGTACTGGCAACAAATTGCGCCTGAATAGATTCCAAAGCCGGCGCATAACCGTCGCGGCCATGACCAATCAGGCCATGTGTATTACGGAGCTCACAAATTCCAGCCATCGCGGTTTGAAGGCCGTTGGCTGTTTTCTTCAGGCTCTCATAAGTTTTTTCCGTCTGATCCACATCATCATGATGCATTTTCAAAACTTTAAGTGTTTCCCGCAATAGAGCCGGACTTTCCGGTTTGCCCGGCAGCTTTACACCCCGGTCTTCAAGAATGGTTTTGCAGACCGTATCAATCAGGGATTTGGATAAATCGAATACAAAGGCAGGGGACTGATCAATGGCTGTTTCAATTGCCTGTATCTGTGCCTTAATATGCACGGCACCGGCTGCCATTTCCGAGACTTGACGTGAGGCTTGCAGAATAAAGGCCATAACTTTTCTTATACCTCCCCAACGTCTTCAACGCGCAGTTCACCGGACATTAGCTGAGGCAAAAGAGCATCACGTGTTTTAGCAAGAGCCGCGTTTTGCTCTAGAATTTCCTGTATTCTTGTAAAAATAGGATTTATCACTTCATCAAACGCGTTAATCAGTTTTTTTCCTGGATTGGCAACTTTTAACTCTTTCAAATCTTTAACTGTTACATGACCCAAGCCTGTTGTTTGCTTGTTTTTTGCTATGTGAATAAAAGTTGGTTTTAAGTGTTTTAAAAGAAAATAACAAAATGCTCTGGTTCCACTACCTTTTGGCACCACTTTGAAAATGTGCTGATTCAGCCATCCTTTTCCATCTACCCAAAGAAAAGTATCAATGGAAGTTTCTGGACTGCCCGACCAAGAAAACAATATATCCCCTGTGTCCAAAAGATATTTATCGCCTAAATCAGTATTTGTAAATTTTGTGCCAGGGCCTATTCCATTTTTGAGTTCTGCAATTTTAATGACCGGCAGCGCATCTGGCTCTTCAGAGAAATGCATATTTTTGTATGCAGCGCCATTAATATACTCAGCCCAATCATAAACGACAGAGATATCCCAGCCCGTTGGCAAATCACCAATTTTGCTATCCGTAAAACTATTGGGAAACAAAGACAAAATATCGGGTGAAAGATCTCCTAGCTCGCCTTCATTTTCTTTAGCTCTAACTGGGTCAAAATCAACAAACCAGCTTTTAAATATTGCCGACCCCGCATCCTCCAACGCTTTGCACATTTTCCGATTTAGTTCGATTTTATCATCCAGCGCTTTCAGGATCTGAGCTATAGCCTTTTGTTCAGTAATAGAAGGTAACTTGATAGTTAGATGCTTTAGTGAATCAACGGGCACTCTTTGCCTGCCGGAACTACCTGTCATTTGGGAAATAGCATACGCCTTCACTATGTCTGAAATTACTAAATAATATACGAATTCAGGATGCGTTACATTTTTCCTATGTCGCATTACTATAAATTCAGTAGAACCATGAGCTGGAATATCATCTTTTGAGCGATATTTGCTAATTTTCCCATTTTCCAAGCAAGGCGTAATTCTTGCCATTAGCGTATCGCCATCTATAAACCGTGAACCACTGCCTTTAAATTCTCTCTTTTGCTGAGGCTCTACAAATTTATATCCAGCCTCTACTGATTGCATATCAACAAAGGAATAGACTTTTCCTCGCTCCATTTTAACAGATGGATTTATTTCCAATGCCTTATCTAAAGATATTTCTTCCCATTCAGAAGGCATAGCCAACCCTTGCCAATTGTTTACGAATTTCTTTGTCTAAATCTTGCGATATTGCCATCTGCTCCGCGATCTGATCCGAGAGATATTGCATTTTCTCTTCAAAAGAAACGCTGTCTTCTTCAGCTGCAGCCGCACCAACATAGCGCCCCGGCGTTAAAACATAACCATGCTCCTTGATCTCCTCTACGGGCGTTGATTTACAAAAACCGGGTATGTCCTGATAACCTTTTTTGAAGACTTCATGCTCAACTTCCTCACCACGCCATGAATGATAGGCATCGACGATATAAGAAATATCCTTTACGGGATCGAAGTCTTTATGGGTACGGTCGGCCATATACCCCAACTTGCGGGCATCAATGAACAAAACTTCACCGCGCCGGTCGCGCAACTTGCTATGTTTCACCAGACCATTGCTACGGTCTTTAGCCAAAAACCACAAACACACCGGAATCTGCGTGGAATAGAACAGCTGGCCCGGCAGGGCAACCATGCAATCAACCATATCATCCTCAATGAGGCGTTGACGAATTTCTCCTTCGCCGCCGGTGGTCGAGCTCATAGAGCCGTTGGCCAGAACAAAACCGGCAAAACCACGTGGCGCCAGATGATGCACGATATGCTGCACCCAGGCATAGTTGGCATTAGTAGCAGGTGGCGCGCCGTACTTCCACCGCATGTCATCGCGCAGACGGTCACCGCCCCAATCGGAAATATTAAATGGCGGGTTGGCGATGATGTAATCAGCCTTCAGATCTTTGTGCAAATCATTGTGAAATGTATCAGCATTTTTAGGACCGATATTTCCTTCGATCTGGCGGATGGCAAGGTTCATTTTGCAAAGACGCCATGTCGTAAAATTTGACTCTTGCCCGTACACGGAAATATCACCGAGCCGACCACCATGTTCTTCGACAAATTTTTCAGACTGCACAAACATACCGCCCGAACCGCAACAGGGGTCATATATTCGCCCCTTATACGGCTCCAGCATTTCCACCAGCAAGCGCACAACAGATTGTGGCGTATAAAACTCACCGCCACCTTTACCTTCAACGCCAGCAAAGCGCGCCAGAAAGTATTCATAAACACGGCCCAGAACATCTTTTTGTCCTTGGGCTTTCATGCTGATAGAGCTCATCAAATCAACGAGGTCACCCAGGCGCTGTTTATCCAGAGCCGGGCGAGAGTAGTCCTTGGGAAGAACACCCTTAAGGGATGAGTTTTCTTTTTCAATCTCAGCCATCGCTTCATCAATGATCTTGCCTATATTGGCAGACCGGGCATTAGCTTTGATATTGCCCCAGCGCGCGCCTTTGGGAACCCAGAACACATTTTCGGCCAGATATTCGTCGCGATCTTCCGGATCGGCGCCGGGTTCATCGCTCAACTCATTAAATTTTTCTTCAAACGCATCAGAGATGTATTTCAAGAAAATAAGTCCGAGGGCAACGTGTTTGTATTCCGAAGGATCCATATGGCCGCGCATCTTATCGGCAGCAGCCCAGAGCTGTTGCTCAAAGCCAATATTTGCACCGGATGATTTTGCCTGTGTTTGAGAACTCATATTCACTCCTTCACCGATTTGATCTTCAGCTTTTTGTTGTTCTTGGTGTTTTCAATAAATTCATCGATTGCGCACCGGATAACGAGAGCAACCGAAAAGCCGTTTTCCTTGGCTAGTCGCTCCAGATGATCCCGCTTGTCTTCCGGCAAGATCACAGATGTTCGAACCATTTTTTGACTGTCCTTAAGCATTCTCTGCCCTAAAATTAAGTATGCATAATACATTAAAATGCATATTTAAGATGAATAATGCATCATAAATATGCATATGGCAATCTCTACTGAAATTTTTTCAAATTTTGCGGGGGAGGATTTTTGCTGCGCGAATTTCTGCGAAAAGCAAATTTCAGGATATTTGTCAGAATAAGTAAACCAAGGGGTAAACTGGGGCCGTTTACCGGTCAACTAAATTATTTAAGAAAATCAAACGCTTATCGTGTCAAGTAAGTTGACAGCTTTCCCCGTTACTTGACGATTTTATTCAAATAAAACAAAGGCTTGTGCAAAATCTGTCAAGTAAGCGAGTCAACTAAGTTGAAAGTACTGACGCTAAAAAAGTCCCGCACGTTCCCCGCCCCTATAGAAAATGCCCCCACAGGACCCGCGCGAATTCCTGCGAGGATGCCAGACCGCTCTGCGCAGGCTTGCGTGCGTCACTGAATGACCTGCGAAACTCTGCATATTCCACTGGCTATTGCGGGAGAAGGAAGCATTCATGTGTGCATGGATGAGATACCGACCATCACGATTTACTCACGCGGCCACCCATTGGAGACCATCATCCTGGGCATGAACAAACTCAACATGGGACAGGTCGATGCTGCGCTGGAGATTTACGTTGAGCAGAACGGCACTGTTGTCGGAACCATCCTTGGCGTCACGAATGATGCTGCCGTGTTTACACCTACGGAAAACTGGACGCGAGATCTGGGGTTTGAAGAAAACACCGTTCATTTTGTCACGTGGGAAGAGATTCGTACACTACTCGGCATAAAACCCTGACCCGACCGGGATGGGGTGCGTGGATCTGTGTACCACGCCCCCTCCCTTTAGGAAGGGGTGGAGAGAGTGACATCTGCTTACATGCCTCAAGCCCATATACACTAAGCCTTACAGACAGAAATGCAGACGGCAGACGCACCAGAATTTCTGCTCTGCGCGTATCCGGATCAATTTCCGTCCACACGCCGCCACGTTTTACAACATGCATATGTCTCCGGCATTGATCAAATCACCTAAGACAGTTTTATAATATTTTTCGTAGAAACAGATAATCTGGCTGGATTTTTTCCTGATTTCATCGTTGCACGCCATTCCCAGCCTCAAAGTAACGGGCAAGGCACCGCATACATGACCTGTCCTCTTGTAGAGATCGGCCTGCGTTTCATAGATGTACTCAAAAAAGTTCTGAAATCTTTCTGTTGGAGAAGAAACGGAAGAAAAAATAGTGTCACACACCACATACGCTTTTCGATTCCTGATGCTCTTCATCCATTGTTTGCAGTGCTAAATTCATTTTGGAATCAAAAAAATGGTAGAAGCTTCCCTTTTTAACATTTGCCCGGGCGCAAATATCGTCAACGCTGACAGCATGGTAACCGTTTTGCAGCATTAATTCCCTAGAGGTATGAAATAATGTTTCCCGAGTCGTGTTAAATTTCACTCCCCCCGCCGAGCACCTTATAAAGATTAACCAGATTGGCCAGGCGCTGCCGTTCGATCTGGATTTCATTTTGCTGGAAAACATAAAGTTCACGTTGTGCATCAAGGACACTGAGAAAACTGTCGATCCCGGATTTATAACGCGCCTGAGAAATATCATAAACTTTCTGTGCGGCGGCGACGAGACGGCGCTGTGATTTTAGTTGCTCATCAAGCGTTTCCCGCGCCGCCAGTTCATCAGAAACCTCGCGGAAAGCAACCTGAATGGCTTTCTCATAACCAACAACGGCTTTTTCTTTGCGAATTTCAGCCAGATCGAGATTGGCTTTATTGCGCCCGCCCTGAAAGATCGGCAGAGTAATTTTCGGCAAAAAGGCCCAGGCACCGCCTGCGCCACTGGCGAAGAGATCACCTAGGCTTTGGCTGGCAAATCCGTATGTACCGGTCAATGTGATACTGGGGAAAAAGGCGGCTCTGGCGGCACCGATGTCGGCATTGCGTGATAACAGGTTATATTCTGCCTGACGAATATCCGGACGCATGAGTAGCACTTCGGAAGGAAGACCGGGATCAAGGCTATCCTTGATTGCCACCTCATCCAGTGTCGTTTTCGGTAAAAATGCATCGTCCTGAGCCACGCCCATCAGTAAAAACAATGCGTTTTTATCCTGTGCGACGAAGCGGCTATATTGATGCTGGTTCACCCGTGCGGTTTCAACGGCTGTGGCGGCCCGAGCCACGTCCTGCTCGGTGGATACGCCTTTTTCCAAGCTTTGAGACAAAATATCATAGGTGCGCTGTTGTGCCGTCAGTGTTTTTTGTGTCAAAGCCAACAGTTTCTGATCGGACAAAAGCTGTAGATAGGCATTGGCCGTCTCCGCAATCAGAGCATTGCGAACCACTGCGTGCGCTTCCGTTGTCGCCAGATATTCGTTGATGGTCGATTCATTATTGCTGCGGATTTTGCCGAAGAGATCCAATTCATATGCGGCAACGCCCAGATTGGCCTCATACAGCTCTGTTTTTTGCGCCCGGCCTGTCGCGCTGCTTTCATCCGAGCTTTCGGCAATCGTTCCGTCTCCATTGGCATTAACACTGGGGAACAAATCGGCACGTTCAATCCGGTAGAGCGCGCGAGCCTCCTCAATGTTGAGAGCCACAGTCTTTAGGTCTTTGTTGTTTTGCAGTGCCGTTCCAATAACCAAATGAAACTCCGAAGAATTAAAAAACGCCTTCCAGTCCATTTCAACAGCCAGCTTTTCTCCTGTCTCCGATTCATAACCCGGTACGTCATTCCAGTTTTGGGCGGCTGAAAAATCCGGCCTGGAAAAATCAGGGATCATGGTGCAGCCTGACAACATCGTTGCCAGAAGTAAAAAGGATAAGGGTTTACGTGTCATGCTCTTGCTCTTTCTTTTTCTCTTCTGATTGTTTTTCACCGCGGTGGAAGATGTTTTCAACCATCACATAAAACATCGGTACAAAAAATATAGCTAGGAACGTAGCCGCCGCCATACCGCCCATAACGGCAATTCCGATAGCGTTCTGGCTGGCGGCGCCCGCACCGCTGGCCAGAGCAAGCGGTGTTACACCTAGCATAAAGGCCATTGAGGTCATAATGATGGGACGAAAACGCTGCTTGGCCGCAATAGAAACAGATTCCATCAAACTATGTCCCTGTTTCCGCAGATCCTTGGCAAATTCAACGATCAGAATAGCGTTCTTGGATGCTAGCCCGACTGTCGTCAGCAATGCTACCTGTAGATATACATCATTGGGAAGACCAAAAATATAAGCGGCGATAACTGCCCCTAAAACACCCAAGGGAACAACCAGCATCACTGCTAGCGGTACAGCCCAGCTCTCATAAAGCGCAGCCAAACACAGGAATACGATCAAAACCGAGAGCGCGTATAGTGCCGGGGCCTGCGCTCCTGTCTGGCGTTCTTCATAAGACAGGCCATACCATTCAAGACCTAGCCCTTCCGGTAAGGTGCTAACAATTTTCTGTATCTCCTCCATCGCCACGCCGGTGCTTATACCAGATGCAGGAGATCCCTGGATATTGACAGATGAATTTCCGTTAAAGCGCTCCAGCTTGGGCGAGCCATATGTCCACTCGGCGCTAGAGAAGGTGTTGAATGGCACCATTTCCCCCTCATTATTACGAACATACCAGTTATCAAGATCCTCCGGCATCATGCGGTGCGGCGCATCAGCTTGTAGATAGACGCGCTTGATCCGTCCCTTGTCTACAAAGTCATTCACATAACTGGATCCCCATGCGATTTGCAGGGTCCGGTTGATATCACTTAAAGACAAACCGAGAGCAGAGGCTTTTTCGCTATCAATATCAATTTTAAATTGAGGAACATCGCTGAGGCCGTTGGGGCGGACACTGGTAAGTTTTGGGTTCTGCCCTGCGGCGCCCAAAAGCTGATTCCGCGCATTCATCAATGCTTCGTGCCCAATTCCACTACGGTCGACAAGCTGAAAATCAAAACCGGACGAGTTTCCCAGTTCGCGGATTGGCGGCGGAAAGAAAGCAAAAGCCATGGCATCCTTGATCTGATACAAAGCGCCGCCTGCGGCCTGCGCGATAGCGAATACGCTTTGGTCGTCTTGCGTGCGCTCATCCCAGTCTTTTAAACCAACAAAACCGAACGCCGCGTTTTGGGCGGAACCCGCAAAGCTGAAGCCGACAACGGTGAAGAGGTGTTCAACCGTGTCCTTTTGTTGCTCAAGGAAATAATCCTCAACCTGTTTAACGGATTCCAGCGTGCGCTCCGCCGTTGAACTGGGAGGAGTATTAACCATTAAATACATTGTCCCCTGATCTTCGTTGGGCAGAAACGAGCCGGGAAGCTGCATAAATATACCCATCATCCCACCGACCAGAACGATGTATACCATGAAGAAGCGAAATGCTCGACCTGCTATAAAAGAGGCGCTTTTTTGATACCCGTCGCGTCCCTTATTAAAATATTTATTAAACCAACCAAAGAATCCTGTATCCGCGCGTCGTTTCTCACCCTTGTGTTGTTTCAAAAGTGTCGCGCAAAGTGAAGGAGAGAGAATGAGTGCTACGATGACAGACAGTCCCATAGCCGATACAATCGTGATTGAGAATTGACGGTAAATCGCGCCGGCAGAGCCGCTGAAAAAGGCCATCGGGATAAAAACCGTAGACAGCACTACGGCAATGCCGACCAGAGCGCCTGTAATCTGATCCATGGATTTACGCGTGGCCTCCTTGGGCGATAAGTCTTCCTCGCTCATGATGCGTTCGACATTTTCCACAACCACAATTGCATCATCGACCAAAAGCCCGATAGCCAGAACCATGGCGAACATAGTCAGCACATTGATTGAAAACCCGAAAGCTAAAAGCACTGCAAAAGTTCCCAGTAAAACAACAGGAACGGCGATCGTCGGGATCAAGGTTGCCCGCAGATTTTGCAAAAACAGCAGCATCACGAAGAAGACAAGAACAACCGCCTCTATCAGTGTGTGAACAACGGATTCAATGGAGAGTTCGATGAAAGGTGTTGCATCAAGGGGGTAGACGACTTTTACCCCTTCGGGCATATATTCCGACAGTTCTGCCACCTTGTGCTTAACAAGCTCGGCTGTCTGCAATGCATTGGCACCTGTTGCAAGTGTGATGGCCATTCCCGCCGCCGGTTTTCTTTTATAGCGCACAATCCTGTCGTAACTTTCGGAGCCAAGTTCCAGTGTCGCTACGTCCCTGAGCCGTACTTGCGATCCATCCGTATTGACCCGCAAAACGATACGTTCGAAATCTTCAACGGACTCCAGCCGTGCCTGCGCTTTGACCGTCGCATTAATTTGCTGGTTCGGGGCGGCGGGCATGCCGCCGAGTTGACCCGCCGAAATATCGGTGTTCTGGATTTGAACGGCACTTTGCACATCCAAAGGGGTCAAATTGTAACTATAGAGCTTGGCAGGATCGAGCCATATCCGCATCGCATGTTGGTCTCCGAATATACGGACATTTCCGACCCCGTTCACGCGCGAGATTGGCTCACGGAAGGTGCTAACCAGCATATCGCCGAGTTCGCCCTGTGACATTTCACCGTCTTCCGAATAAACGCCAACAACCAGCAGGAAGCTGTCATTGGATTTTGTCACGGTAACACCAAGAGCTTGCACCTCTTGCGGCAGTTGCGTGACTGCGCCTTGCACCTTGTTTTGCGTTTGCACCTGTGCAATATCGGGATCTGCCTCTGGCTCAAACGTCAAGGTGATGCTCATAGAGCCGTCCTGACTGCTTGAGGTGAAATAGCGCAAATGATCGATCCCCGTCAGGCGCTGTTCAATGACCTGCGTGACCGAATTTTCAACCGTTTCGGCGGAGGCACCGGGGTAACTTGCATTAATAGCGACAGTGGGCGGAGCGACTTTTGGATATTGCTCAATCGGCAAGGCGCGGATCGATAAAACGCCGGCCAGCATAATGATAATGGCGATAACCCATGCAAAAACGGGGCGGTCAATAAAAAAACGAGCCATAAATTTTACTCCTTACCGCCTGATGTTTCGCTTTGCTGCCAAGGCACAGAGGAGACAGGCGCACCGGGGCCGACTTTCTGATAGCCTTCGACAATGATGGTATCGCCGGCCTTTAACCCATCCTTTACAATCCAGTTATCTGTATAGGCTTGCTCAACCTTAACAGGACGCGGCTGCGCTTTTCCGGATTCATCAACAACCCAGACCGTCAAATCGCCTTCCGGCGTGCGAATTGTCGCCCGCTGCGGCACCAGGAGAACATCATCCTGCCCCAGATCAAGCGTTGCCCGCACAAAGAGACCCGGCAGCAGTAAACTATCCGGGTTTGGAATCAGGGCGCGCAAAGCAATAGAACCAGTCGTTTCATCAATCGTCACTTCGGAAAATTTCAAACTGCCTTCATGGGGGTAATCCATGCCTGTTTTTTCATCCAGCATTAAATGGACCGAGACCGTCTCCTTACCCATCATGCGGGAACGCAAATAAATTGCTTCCGATCCGGATTGCTGCATATCGATATAGACCGGGTCAAGCTGGGTTATGGTTGCCAGGAATTGTTCCTGATTGGCTGTTACCAAAGTGCCTTCGGTTACAAAAGATCGGCTAATTCGCCCGGAAATCGGGGCATACACTTTCGTATAATCCAGATTGACTTGCGCCACATCCAGAGCCGCCTGCGCGACCGCAATAGCGGCCATGGCCTGATCGAACTCGGCTTTCACATCGTCATATTCCTGCTCGCTCACCGCATTGATTTTGACAAGCTCTTCGTAGCGTTTTGCGCGGGCTTCAACGGTTTTTACATTCGCGCGGGCGCTGGCCAGATCCGCCTTGGCGCTATTCAGCGCCGCCTTATAGCGGGCGTCGTCAATTTGATACAGTTGCTGGCCTTTTTCAACATCCGCCCCTTCTTCAAACAGGCGCTCGGTGATGATTCCATCCACTTGAGGGCGCACCTGCGATTGACGGTAGGGCGAAACACGGCCGGGAAGTTGTTGCGTAAATGTAATTCTTTGCGGTTTTAATTCCAGAACCGCCACGGCCTGCGGCGGCCTTGCCGCAGCGGAAGACGCATTCTGTGTGCCGTCGTCGTTCTTGAGCCACCAATACCAACCACCTCCGGCGAGCAGGAGCGCCAGCATTAATAAAGGGAATATTTTCTTCATATTTTGTGTTTCCTTTTCCTGCTGTCTTTCGAAGCTGGACAAATATAAAAATTACAGCTATGTTTAACCATACATTTATGTATGTATGATGTCAAGACAAAGGATAACTCTTATGAGACGCACGAAAGAAGAGTCAGAGAAAACGCGTGAAGACCTGTTAAACGCCGCTGTTCGGATTTTTTCTGAAAAAGGGGTGGCACGCAGCACGTTGGATGAAATTGCAAAAGCAGCAGGCGTTACACGGGGCGCTGTCTATTGGCACTTTGAAAACAAAACGCAGATTTTTGAGGCTTTACACGAGCGTCTGCATCGCCCTTTTGTTGATATGATCCTGGAAGACCTGGAAAAAGACCATCCAGAACCGATGGTGCAGCTTCGTGATTTATGTATCCAGATCATGTTGGATATCGAAAAAGGCAAACAAAGACAGCAAACCCTTATTCTGTTTTTCATGAAAAGCGATTATTCCGGCGATCTTGCACCCTATAAAGACAAACACCGCGAGAAAAAAGCGGAGAGCATGCGCCTGTTTAAACGTTACATCGAAAAAGCCAAAACAGCCGGAAAATTAAATACACAGGCCGATCCCGAACTTTTAACACAGTGTATTTCGTGCTTTATGAAAGGCACCTTTTTGAATATCTGGATAACCCGGAAGGCTTTGATATTGAAAACAAAGCGCCTAAATTGATCACTTTGTTTTTTTCCAATTTAGGATTGGAAAAGGGATGAATATGCGGAAATTTCTTTTTTTTATAACATCTCTTGCCCTCATAACATTCTACTCCCTTCTTGTGTCACATGCTTATGCCAACGAGCAGGACAATAATTTTAAAGATAGAATTCCTAAAGATCTTCTTAACGAAGATGCTGATTTTTTTACATTCACGATTGAGAATGATAACTTTGGCGGGAACACCGATGAGAACTATACAAGCGGGGTACGCCTTACTTATTTCGATTATGGGGCCGATCCACCGTGGTTTGCCGACATACTGGATCACTATGTCCCCACGTTTGAAATTAATGAAACGACTTCAACCTATTATTCTTTCGGACAAAACCTGTATACACCAGAAAATATCACGGTGCGTACGCCCGATCCGAAAGATCGTCCTTATGCTGCGTTTTTGTATGTTTCTGCCGGACTGACCAGTTTGACGGATAATCACGTGGATGACCTGGAAGCCACGATCGGGATCGTCGGCCCCTGGGCTTTGGGGGAACAGACTCAAAAATTTGTTCATGACGTTCTAGATGCAGACGACCCTTCGGGCTGGGATCACCAACTGGAGAATGAGCCGGGACTGATGCTCTCCTGGCAGCGCCAATGGCCGGAGGCCTATGCAGCCGATATAGATGGCTTCACATTTCGGGCGGCACCTCATGCTGGCATTACGCTTGGCAATATATATACATACGGCTCCGGTGGTTTGAGTTTTCAACTCACGCCCAGCCAGTATAAATGGCAATCTACCCCTTTGCGGGTACGCCCTGCCATTCCGGGTAGCGGCTTTTTTGCCGTGCCGGAGGATCGTTTCGCTTGGTCATTGTTTGCCGGAGTGGAGGGGCGCGCCATGGGACGCAATATATTTCTGGACGGCAATACGTTCGAGGACAGCCCCTCGGTTGATAAAAAATACCTGGTGGCTGATGCCAACGCGGGCGTGAGCTTTACCTACGGCAAAGCGCAGTTTTCCTATACCATCAACTGGCGGTCAAAGGAATTTGATGGGCAAGACGACCCGTCTCTCTTCGGCGCGATCTCTTTAGGGTACAGGTTTTAGATTGCGAAAGCTGACGACTGAGAAATTCTAGTAGCGTTTTAAGGATTTCAGGTTTTGCTTAAATGCAGCAAATTCCTGAGGGTCAATATTTCCATCGGCATTCTTATCGATATTTTCAAAGACAAATTCATCTTGCACTTTTTGCTTGACGCCGTCTTGACGCATACCGCCCGCGCAACCGCTCATCAGCATTATCGCTATCAGGCCTGTCATAAGTATGGCTTTTCTTTTCATAGTATTTTCTCCTTTTATGCTGGGCAACTGTAACATTTTTTTCATTAGACACATTCTAAAATCTTATCGAGGTGCTTTCTCCAACTTAAGCCGCAATTGATCGGCGAAAAGCCAGAGCAGATAATGTTAACAGTGATAAGCCCACCACGCTCACGGCCAGAAAATTTGGCCAGACAATATCAAGCCCCGCCCCGCGATACAAAATCGCCTGCGCGAAGGATACAAAATGGGTTGATGGCACGAACCACATGATGTGCTGCAGCCAGTCCGGCTGGCTTTCCAGAGGCGTTTGCCCGCCCGAAAGCAGATTCATCGGCAGGATCGTAATAATAAACAGCAGGCCGAATTGCGGCATGGAACGCGCAGTCGTCCCCAGAAAAATTCCCAAGGCCGAGGCAAAAAACAGATAAAGCAAGGTTCCCAACAAAAAAAGTGGCACCGATCCGGCAATCGGTACTTGCAAAACGCCCTCAATCATCACCCACAAACAAAATGCTGTTGCCGTGAGGATCACCAGACCATTGGCCCAAACTTTGGAGAGCATAATCTCAATCGGCGTCACCGGCATGACCAGAAGGTGTTCGATTGTGCCATGTTCGCGCTCCCGGATCAGCGCGGCACCGGTGAGCAGAATAACAAACATCGTGATGTTGGAGATGACCTCCATAATACTCGTAAACCATTTGGATGACAGATTCGGATTAAAGGCATAACGAAGCCTCATATCGACCGGACTTTGCGATGTGGACGGGCCGTTATTTGTAAAACGCGTTATCTCATCATTTATGATATTTTGAATATAGCCCGATCCGATCCCGGCGATCATAACGGCGGTGGCATCCAGATTGACCTGAAGGGTTGGCTGGCGGCTACGCAACACATCAGCCTCGAACTCTTCGGGAATAACCAGAACAAAACTGTATTTGTCCAGATCCATACCTTCATCGATGTCCTGAAAGGCGATGATGTCCGGCTGTTTGAAATAGGGCGGCAG
>PAAR01000002.1 GCA_002699085.1 Micavibrio sp. | reverse complement strand
TATTGAATTTTTGACCAACTCTGACATTGTATGCCCCACTATTACATATCTCTATAGCAGATATTCTGATGGAGTTATTAGGATTTATGTACCCTTGGAATGTAGTTCCTAAAGGCGCGCCGCCAATACCCAAAAAATCGTCATCACCAATAACTGTTGGGTCGTAGCCTAAATCGTTTTCTTCATATCCAATGTCAAACCCCTCGTCAAACGGGTCATCAAAGTCATGTACTGTTACATCAATATTTAATGTATATCCACTATCATCATTGAGCTTTGGGAAAAGATCGTCCCAAGTATTTAATGCGAACCTGTTCTCTGTAGGTTGAGCTACATACGTGGCCCAGTTCTTATTTGTACCAGTTGAGAAGTCAGCGTCACCGCGCACTACAATATCTTCATATTTTATAATAAGATTGCCAGCGGGATCTTCTAGCTTCATATTATTGAGCGTATATTGAGGTGGAGTTTGACTAACTCTATTCTCTATTGGGGCTGTCGCCCTGATAACCAAGCTACTATGTTCAGCGGTAATAGGTTTTGCAACTTGGCATTTATATCTGAATATGCCTTCTGTCTGTATTGCAGATGGTGTAATAAATGTAGAGTCATCATCCGATATCAAGTAACTAATACCGCCCTGAAGATCATAATCTCCAGTATAAACACCCTCGTCAATACTTGCGTATAGATTGCCACTTTGTATTAATTCATTTACAAAATAGCTGCCACTCATTACCGTTTCTATATCACCAATAGGATATAGCTTTTGTGAGCAGAGATAGTCTTTAAATGTGCCGCGAAATTTATCAGCAGTTACTTCTAAACTATTAACAGCAGACAGTAGCTCATTAATCCCAATATCTGAGTTCGCCTTGCCTGCTAATTCTACCTCTGCGGCAGGCTTGGCAAATAGCTGTAAGTCACCTGTGAGCCTTGGAAGTCTTAATTCCTTAAATGGTGTAAGTGCTATAGACTGCAAAAAGTTTACACTCTCTACTGTACTTGTGAGGTTTACTTCTTTTTTTATAGGCGCTACTATAGATGCCTCTGCACTGATGTTTTTTGCTATAAGCATAGCAGGTGCAGCACTAAGCTTGGCGCTTATAGAGCCTGCGCCCGATGACTCTTGTGATATTCTTTTTACACAAAGACACTGTAATGACATTTAATAATCCTTTAGTTATAGCGAACTGTCGCTAAAAGAAGCGTTGCCTGACTCGTCAAATCTGAGTGTTTTAATTTTCTCTCCGACATCTGCCATTAACTCTCCCTTTAGCTCTTTTTTAAGTCCAGCTAAGAATCCTCCACCATTCAGATTAACATTAACATTTGTAGTATCAAGTTTAATCTGGAATTTAGTATTTTGTAATTTTTCTATGTTCTGAGCTAAGCTAGTATTAAATGTACTTAGACCCGTAATTAATTGCTTTACAACGTTTGGATCAATACCTGCTCCCGCCTGTCCTCCCGAACCAATGGCCTCACCATTATTCATTCTTCTTAAAAGGCCTCTGTTGTTCCCAGCGTTAGCCCCTCTGTTGTTTACAATAACTTCTCCCGGCGTCAACATGGCTGGTACGGTATCAGTTCCTTTAGGTTTGAATAACTCTATTCCGTCTTTAGCATATACAGTTCCACCTCTCGCAAGTAACTGGGCGTTTCCTCCCGCAAGATCCTGTGAAAACTGTAGCTGAGCATTATTAATATTTATTTGTGCAGTTTGTACTTGCATCTCTGCCATAGTCGTTTGATTATCTGCGATTGTTGAAAGACTACCCGCAAGCGCCATATTCTGATCTTTCAACCTTTGTTCCTCAGCGGTTGTTCCAGCTAGCATCGCAGCCATTCTTGGGTCATCAATACCTCTCATGCCTAAAGCTGCTCCAGCAGATTGTTCTAAAAGACCGCCTTGACCACCAATCTGTTGGCCAAACAGGCTTTGAACTCCAGCCTCTTGCATACTCTGTATATTTTCAAATGCGCCAGCAATACCTTCAGCGCCAAACAGTGACATTGCCATCTGGTCATTTCCAGTGGCTAGAGCAGCAGTAGCGCCAACCGACATACTGTCTTTTAAGAACTTCTCTAGATCGCCAGAGATGGCCGCTTCAAGAGATTCTTTCTCAAGGGCGTTCTTCTTCTTCAGTATTTCTAACTCTTCTCTGTTTAACTGTATAAGTTGTTTTGTTACAGACGCAAGGTCTTTTTGAGCTGCTTGCAACTCTTTTCTTCTGTCTGCGTCTATTCCGCTTCCTGCAAATGCGCCCGGAGTACGGCTTCTTGTTTCAAGACTGGCGAACTGCGCGTTCACAGCCTGAGACATAGCGGCTATCTCCGAAGCACTTCCACTCGTAAGCTCACCAAGACCCAATCGGCTAGTGGCCAAGTTCATTTTATCAAGAGTAGCCTGCTTTCGCATTTCACCACTGACTGCACTTCCACCAAACTCAGCCATAATCTCAGCGGCTTCAAGGTGAGCATCAATAGCAGCTCGCTGAGCTGTTAGTAATTTGCCCTCCATTTCGATTCGTTTTTTGGTCAGTTTCGTAATAGTGGCATTGAATTTCTCTACATCCTTAGCGCCGTTGATAAACCCCTGAGCCAAGCCGGACATGCCTTTATTGGCTTCATCCAAGAATTTAGTAAAGTCAAAGCTACCACTTTTTATCATGGATAAAGCTTTTTCGTCTAATTTTGCTATAGCGCCAAGCAGAAGTCTTCCTATGTCGGAATCTCTGTCTACGCCCGTCTCTGCTAGTAGTGATCTCTCCAATTCGCCCTTAACAGCCTCATCAGTCATTCCGGCTTCTACGTTAAGATTCTGTAGTGCGGCAGGTAATTTTTGTTGTGCGGCTACGGCGTCTCTAGCTAAGTCTGCTTGTCTGTGTACAGCCTCTACAACTGCGCCTGTTTGTACTCCCGCCTTTTTAAGCTCGCTGAGCATAGCGCTTTGTAACTTAGAAATATTTCCTGCTTGGTCTCCCATAGCAAAGTTCTTCATCGCTTCTTCTAGCTCTGCGATAGCTGGGCCAAGCCTACTAGATCCACTTTCAAGAGATTTAACAAAGTTGTCTACACCCAACGATGCCCTTGAGAACACATTGGTCACAGTTGCAGCATCAAACTGAGCCTTGGCGGCGACCTTTGCTGCCTGTGCTAGGTTGAACGACGCCTGTGCTGCATCCTTGATTTTACTAGATAAGTGTGCATTATCTTTACTCAACTCTTGGATTATTCTGTCCAATTCTGCTTGGTCTTTTGCTAGACCGCCCATGCTGTTAGAAGCACCTACTATAGAAGCGTCTAGTTCTTTGGTTGCCTTTTCTCTTTCGCCTTCGTCTACTATGTCTGTAATAAGTGTTCTGCTCTTTCGGAAGTTTTCACCCACATCCCTCAAGGCATCTGCAGTTACCTTGCCCGCAGCCTGAATAGCGTCTAACTCTGCTTTTTGCTTATCTTTAAGGAAAGTTAGTTCAGCTTTAGACACTTTTTCCCTTTGCTTCTTTCTTTCTTCGTCAGTATCCCCAAGCATACCGATGAGCATCCCGGCTGCAGTTCCAAGTAGCGCACCAAAAGGCCCGAGGACTGCAGCGCCTATCATACCCATCATCATAGCTTTATTTCCAGCCTCTGCCATCTGATTGCCCATAACAACGCTATCTACTTCTGCACGAGCTCCTTCAAAATCATTCGACTTCAGAGCCGATTCCATATTTGCTTCAGCTTCTTGCTTTACCATCTCGCCCCAGATATTTAGCGCCATAGCTAACCCGCCAACTATCATTGCGGCAGTTTGGAACTTTGCATTCAGCTTCATCAGACCCGCGACGGCGTGTTGGGTCTTAGTGCCGAGTTCCATCAGCTTGCTTTTAGCATGATCCATTTTTACAGAAAACTCAGTTGTCTTGGAGCTTGTTTTTCCTACGTCGTTACCAAGGCGTTTGAGACCAGCGCTCATGGCATCCTGAACAGTTTTTCCTTTAGCTGTAGATTGAGTAAATGCTTCTAAGAATTGAGCCTGCCTTCTGTATCTAACACTAACGTTGTCAGTGCTGGCAGTCAATTTTTTCATCACACCTCCGACCTTTTGCATATCTGGGCCGGATAGGTTTTTCTGTATTGATGCTCTTACCTGATTCAGGCTTGCCTTTAATTTCTGATTTTCAGCGTCAATCTGCTTCTGAGTGGCGCCTGCCTTCTGCATCTCTGCTATTCTATGAGCTTCTGTACTTATACTTCTGGTTATTTCAGCTACTTTTCTTCTCTCTTCCTTGGTGAGATTCTTTGAAACATTAGCCTGCTGCTTAGCCGCTTGCGCGTTAGCCAAAAGTTCTTTTTCAAGTTTAGTGCCAGCCATTGCAGCTTCCACAGAGGCTTGAGCTTCTAAATCTTCTTTACTTGCTGCTATGCTAGTACTAGCGGCTAACTTGTTAAACAGATCTTTATTGAACTGAAGGGCTTTTGAAAAAGCAAACATTTGAATAAGGCCAGTAGTAATGCCATCAACCAAGCCTGACATCGCCCCTGTAAACTCACCAAATGTTTGTTCTATGAGCTGCGGAAGCATAGCGGCTCCAGCCATTGCCATTCCAGCGCCGCCCATGTTTAAGTACTGAACACCCGGAATTTTACCACCTACAGCTCCACCTTTAGCAAAGCCGGTGACGCCTTGTTTATTCATGCGGTCAAGGTTGCCCTTACCAATGCTCTGCGCCGCATCCTTATTAATAACATATTCGCCGGGAGTGAGCATAGCGGGAACTGTATCTGATACGGCTCCACCTGTTGCGTATTTTTTGATAAACCCACCGAGCGCTGCTGTTTGAGCTTGTTGGCCTTGTGCTCCAGTTCCTGCTTTTCCTTTAGCGAAATCTAGAATCTCTGCAGCATGATCCATAACAAACTGATTGCTAACCTTTTTCGATATTTCCTTTGGCCCAATCTGATCCTTCTTCATTCCTGAAAGATTGCCATCTTTATCCATAGTTATGTCTGGAGCGCCTTTGGATTTTCCAGACGATTTAGCATCAATATACATAATACCCGCTTGATCAGGATATATACTAGTTTTTCCTTTAGTTAGTTGGTCTGACAAGCCGTCCGTAAAGTCAAATGGCGTTGTTGTATTTTTAATATTAGCGAGAGGAGCTCCACCCAGAGCACCAACAACCATTTCAAATATCGCACTCTTAGCTCCGGCGTTAAAAGCGTCAGAAAACTGTTTCTTCTTGTCTCCTCCAAATTCTACTTTCTTCTTAAATTGAGCCTGAGCAAAGTTGCTAGCAGCAGCAGAGACGCCTTCCTGAGCTCCGACATCAATTGCCTTGGCCATGTTCTTAGAAACATTTTCACCAAGACCAGAAGCAGTACTAGTTGTTGGAAGCCCCCCACGCAGCCTAGCTAATTCTTCTTGAGCTGCCTGTTTAAATAGTTCTGGATTTTTTGACATCGCAGCAGCACTATTGACCTCTTTTTCTATGGTCGTTTTGCCTTTTCCTGTCTGTGGCCCTGTCCAAGCATTGTCAGGATTTTTCTTATAAAGTTGATCTGCTGACAGTACATCACCCAGTTTTATTTTGGCTGTACTAAATACGTCAGCGCTGACAGTACCAACTTTCGATTGCCTTGCTATACCACCATCTGCAAACCTCTGACCATTGTTCATAGCAGAAAGATTATTGACACCAATCTTACCAACGCTAGACTTTCTAATAACATACTCGCCGGGCGTTAGCATGGCAGGAACAGTATCCCTGTTGCCACTGCCGGGAACTAAACCACCACTATTAAACGCTCTAGGGCCTTTTCCACCACCCATAAAACCGCCGGCAAATCCAGATAAAGCACCGCCTATTTTAATCATCGTTAGGGCAGTGAGAAGCGGAGCTAATACTTGAACAGCATCGGCCACTTTGAGAATAGAACTAGCAAGTGAAAGAGCAGTATTGGTTAAAATCTGGAAAGTTGGGCCTTTAGTTACCTTGGCAATAAACTCTAAGAACTGTTCTTTCAAGGCAGTGATTCTAACAAGTAGAGAACCCTGAGCAGTTTCAGCATCTTGAGTCAATGAGTTCGTACCGGCAAGCGCGACATTAAGAGCCTCCTGCGAAACACCGAACTGGCTCAACAATGGAATGATCTTACCAATTTGACGGAAACCACCAAGCTGCTCAGCTATTCTAATAAACTGCAAGTCACCGGCAGGAATATTTTTCAACGCCTCGCTAAGCAACTGAATTGCCTTATAACCACCAACAAACTTACCTTCAGCATCAGTAAGTTTTATACCAAGATCTTCAAGGAACCTAATTGTACTAGGTCTCTGAATACGTGTAAAGATAGTACGCAAACCTGTAGCGATAGATTCTGCGGACTCACGAGTGGTAGAACGGACAGACGTAAAGAGCGCGATAAGTTCGTTCAGGTCACCACCGGCGGCTTTAAACACACCACCAGTACGACGAATGACTGCGATTAAGTCAGCGGCCTCAACAGCGAATTGACCAGCGACAGCATTGATAGAACCAAGCTGGCCTTCCAGTGCAGCAGCACCTTGGCCAAACTGGTTGAAGATAGCAACTGCACCTTCGGTAGTCTGGACGATATCATCAAAGGTAGCAGCTAGAGCCGACTTAGCAAGAGCAGAAAGCGCAACCCTAGTTTCATCTGCGGACATACCTGCCTGAGCAAGAATTCTACTAACCTCTAAGAGCTTCTGAGAACTAACACCAAGTCCAGTAGCTAAACTTCTAACTTCT
Source organism: Micavibrio sp. (assembly GCA_002699085.1). Lineage (GTDB taxonomy): Bacteria > Pseudomonadota > Alphaproteobacteria > Micavibrionales > UBA9664 > UBA9664. The sequence continues at coordinate 3,750 of PAAR01000002.1, read as the reverse complement.
CTAGTTAAATCAGATAACTGAGATACGGATTTTCCGGTAACCTGTGCAACTTTGATAAGCTGTCGCTCAAAGTCTAGGGCTTCACCAACTGCATCAGAAAGACTTCTTGTGAACAGGCCGACAGTTCTTGTCGCAAGCGAGAAGGCAGCAAAACGCTTGAACGACACAGCAAAGGATCTCCCCATAGCTGCGGCTCTATCGCCTGCTGTTTTGGTGGCTTTTGATAAGTCTTGAACTGTTTTTGTGGCCTGCTTGCCTTGTTGAACGTTAACTTTGACATTAACGCCCTTAGACAGCTGCTGCTGCATTTGGGAAACTACTTGACTAGTATTAGTAGGCGCTTGCAGTTGCAGTTGTGCAGTTAGTACAAACTTTGACATTTAAGTTACCTTTAAAAGTTGTAACTACACTACCCTTTTAGCTTTCCGTATCGCTATTTTCTTCTGGTTCCTGACTAGTTTCTTCCTCCTCTTCAGGTTCAGCTTCAATGCTTACCTCTTCCCCTGTTTCATCGTCAATGTAGGAAACCTGTGCAACGAACGTCCCGTTTTCATTAAGTGGGTTTCCATCTACATCAACACGATTGCCATCATCATCAAGATACCACCCTAAATCGTTGATTTTCTTACCCTTAGAATCAACTCTATTGCCGTCCTTATCTACATACTGCATTTCATCATTGATAATGCCAGCAGCTCTAAGGAAAGCGTTTTCAGGTAATGCCTTCTCAAATTCTGAGTCAATCGCGTATATCATCTCTGCCAATGTGGCCGCAGCTGTAAAAGCAAGCGAATCATCACCAGAATCTTGGTACTCATCCAAATTATTATACACTTTATTTCCATTTTCCCATAGTGTACAATTTGCGACTAAAAAGTCGAATTTTGCGTTATCTGACAGCGCTTCTGCCGTATTACCTTCAAGTTCCAATCTTTTGGCAATATGGTCTCTCAGTTCAATTCTCTTTTCTTTCATTTTCATGGCAATGCCTTTTGCCTCAGAAACTTTAATCTTCTTCTTCTTATTAATAAAAAGCTGCTTCTCAAGACCGGCAATGTCAGCTTGAATTTCATCTTGCTTATTTTGCTCAGCCTTTCCCCAGATTCCTTTGTTCTCCATTAACTGCATAAGCTCCTGCTTGGTCATTACTCCATCCTGAATGCATTGCGTCCAGACTGTAGCGCCAATACGTTGCGCACGCGAGTTAAGGCGGTTTGTTGGTTTGATAACTTTAATGGTAACTTTATCACCATTATCTAGTGTTACATCTACGATCTTTTCTTTTGGATTAGCCATGATATCCTTCCTTAATTATTATCTTTGTTTACTACTGGAATTTCCATAGTGTATTTAAGCCATTTAATATCATACTGTGCTAGTTCAGCGTCAACATTTCTGGCCTGAGTATTACCTTTGTCTAATATTTCTGAGCGAATCTTTTGGTATGCTTCTTTCATATACCTTTGTTCGTCAGTCAATTGTCCGTCGTCAGTAGCCCATAAAAAACCAAAGTGGTCTTCTACGCTACTAAGAGCTCCAATCATAGTGGTCTCAATTTTCTTTCTGATTATCTTAGACAATCTATCTCTTGAATCTACTTTGAATTGGTCATCTCTTTGTTGTTTGTAATCTGATCTATTACGTATCAGTTCATTGAAGTTATCCATATCCTTTACCTCTTGAATTTATCCTTAAACATTTGATTTTGTTTCGTTGTCATTTTCAACTGTTCGTCTCGGAATTGATCTTGACCAACCCGCCCTGACGAAGCTCTTATCTGAGCATTTCTCTGGCGCTTCACTATCTTTGCATGAGTGGTATTCATGTTATCAATTTTTTCAGCTTCTTTTTCACTGTCTGCAAATACAAATACCTCACCAGCACCTTTAATTTTTTCATTCTTGGTAGAGTTTTCAAAATCATTCTGAGCACTCTCAACTTCTCTTTTCTTCCTTTGTACAATAAACCAACCATCTAAAAGATCATCATCATTAATAACGTCTTCTGACGGTGTTTCGGCGGCTTCTTGTATGTTGTCGTACATCATAGACCATACAACTAAGTTCTTTTGGTCTGCCGTTAATTCCCTGTCCGCATTTGAAAATAGCTGAAACTTAACCTTATCGTTTAGCGCCCATATTGAACGCCAAGGTTCATTGCGAGCAAGCTCTCTAATTTCTTTCTCAGATAATACCTGTTGTTGTTGGAGAGAAATTATTTCATCAAGTATTATATCTGAAAACTTAAATCTGTCACCATTACAATAAGTTGAGTTTTGAACCAACCATCTGTGTTGCTCGGTCTTTGCAAATCCTTCACAAGTGTTTGCAACAAACTGAGTTTTTTTTTGTAGTCTTTCTATTAATGCCTTTTCCGCTGCTCTTAAATATCTACGTGCTGTTTCTCTTACGTCGTCCTTGTTTCTATTCTCATACATCTGCACACGCAGCTTATCTATGTCTTTTTTGACTCCTTTTATTACATCGTCTTCCTCTTTAGACCACAAACCCTTTTCTAACATCCACTCTTGCATTTCATCCTCAGTCATTATGCCATCTTCGGACGCTTCTTCATAAGCTTCTTGATATATTAGGTTTGATTCTAATTCTTGTTCTATATCGTGCGGCCTGATAGTTAATCTTAACCCTGAATGTTTGATTATATATAGGCCTGATCTAAGTCTAGATACAAAATACTCCCGCGTATGTTGCTTCATTACAAAACCTCATAGCGGGAGTACGTATATATCATAATTATTCCTTCCTTAGCCGCAAGCCACTTGCTTTCCTAAATAGCTATCGCAAAATGCGGCATAAATCCAAATAGTATTAAACTACTATTTATTAAACGTGCCTTTACCAATACCAGCAACGCCTGATTGGTGAGGTGAGTAGTTCATTGTTCCACCAAGTGCGGCCAATGCTGGGTCGCCACTTGACATGACATCTAAATTATTGAAGTTTGTAAAGCTGTAAGTAATACTTACGTTACCACCAGTAGCGTCACCACCACCATAACTCACAGAAGATAGTCTATTGGAATCACCTAAGTCAAAGCATGTTGCATTTTCTAAGGTTAACATAATTACTTCTTCTCTAGTATTATTACCAGATGCGATAGTAGCGTTAATTCCATCGTCAAACAATGCTGGGTCACCATACTCGTAAGCGCCAATGAAGTCACCGGAGATAGCGATCATTTCAATTTCACAGCTAACTTCGATTGGGAAGCTCGTTGCTCTGTAGTATGGAGCTTTTCTACCAAGTTCCAAGATGTCTTCTCTAGAGAAGTCAGTACTAACATTAAAACTTTGAAAGTGAACTCTAGGTAATTTAGTCGAGCTATTAAACCCGTTACCCAGTCCACTACCATTGACACCATTGATATCTCTCGGGAAAACACAGTTGCTGAGCATGACGTTTTCTCTTCTTTGTACGCCACCAAATCCAGATGAAAAAGGCTTGTCGCTTCCAAAGCCCTTGCCAGTTGGGTTAAGGTTAGTGCTAGCATCTCTCAACCAAGCTTTATGATTACCAACAAGTGTAACTGACTCAGTAGCCATTCCGTCAACAGGAATACTGTAGCTGACAGAAGAAATGTACATACCAGACATGTCCACTTGAACCTGTGGGTTGTCATTGTTAGGTGCGCCTTGTGCGCCAACGTAGTCATGGCCATCACTCCAAATACCAAGTGCTACATCGCATCGCTCTTTAGAACGACCAACAAGACCATTTGAGGCTGCTTTTG
>PAAR01000015.1 GCA_002699085.1 Micavibrio sp. | reverse complement strand
TGGCACCTCGATGTCGGCTCATCTCATCCTGGGGCTGGAGCAGGTCCCAAGGGTATGGCTGTTCGCCATTTAAAGAGGTACGTGAGCTGGGTTCAGAACGTCGTGAGACAGTTCGGTCCCTATCTGCCGTGGGTGTTGGAGTCTTGAGAGGATCTGCCCTTAGTACGAGAGGACCGGGGTGGACGTACCACTGGTGTACCTGTTGTTCCGCCAGGAGCATCGCAGGGTAGCTAAGTACGGACAGGATAACCGCTGAAAGCATCTAAGCGGGAAACCCACCTCAAAACCAGGACTCCCTATCAGAGCCGTTCTAGACCAGGACGTTGATAGGTTCGGTGTGGAAGAGTGGCAACACTTGAAGCTAACGAATACTAATTGCTCGATCGACTTGTTTTTCATCACAGTGATAAGATCACTGCTTTGAGTTTCCTAGCAATAGGAATTTTAAAAAAGCAAGATTGAATTGGAGTTTAAAGACCAATAACACCTATAGGTAATCTCATGTAAACTTTGGTTTACGAGAATATACTGACTAAAAATAAAGTGTCTAATTCATTTAAAATGCAGAGCTTATACGAGCTGGTGATTATTGCCAGCGCGGCACACCCCATCCCATTCCGAACTGGACGGTGAAACCGCTGTGCGCCGATGGTACTTTGTCTTAAGGCACGGGAGAGTAGGTCGTTGCCAGCTCATATAAGTTCTGTATTTTATGTTTGTGTCCGTAAGGAACATTCCAAATCTATTCGCGATATCTAAGGACATTTAAAATGATGTCTCTTTAATATTTTTCCAAAAATTCAAATCCATTTACGTCTCTAAGGGCTTGTCTTATAGTTCTGTAATGCAGTCCTATTTAAGAAAATGGCATTTGTCGAACCCGCAGGAAATTACCCAAACCCCAACGTCAACGATTTATAAAGTCATTAAACAGGATGGTGTGACGGCTATTCTTAAACTGTTAAGTGATATGGGTGTTGAGGATGAAAGAGACGGGGCTTACCTGCTAGATTATTACAGCGGGGATGGGGCTATTGATATTTATAACCACGATGACGGTGCGCATTTGCTGGAATATGCAGGGGATGAAACACTGTCTATGCTGGTGAAAAGCGGCAAAGATAAAGAGGCTACGCAGATTATCTGTGATGTCGTTAGAGCCCTACAGCAACCTCGAAAATTACCCTATCCATCTGCCCTCAAACCTTTGAAGGAGCAATTCTTTGAGCTATTTGAAGCGGCTAAGAAACAAGGTGCGGATGCTGTTATTGTGCAGGCGGCACAGGTCGCCGATGAATTGTTTAATACAACCGCTAAGGAAATACCGCTTCACGGCGATATCCATCATAGTAATATAATGAAATCAGCACGTGGTTGGGTAGCCATCGACCCAAAAGGTTTAATAGGTGACCCGTGCTATGACGTCGCCAATATCTTTGGTAATCCTGATTCTTTGCATGATTTAACGCTCAATCCACAACGTATGCGCTATCTTGCAGATATATTTTCTGAGCAATTAAATTTATCCCGTGAGCGTATTTTAAGATTTGCCTTTGTGCATAATGTTTTATCAGCTGTTTGGGGTGGCAGAGATTCTGACCATCGATTAAAAATTGCTCAAATGGCTTTCAATATTATTTAATATCTTATGCTATTTAAATTTCTTGCGTTTTTTTTTAGAAATATAGGAATATAGTCACAATAACGCCACAGCCCTGTCTGTGGCTTTTTTTGTTTTTATTCTCAAGAAAGGATTACTCTATGTTGATATCAACCTCTGTTGGTAAAGGATTTGCTGCGTCTGAAGAAGATATAAGGAATATACGAATGGCCTATAATAAAATTGGCTATCAAGCCGGCGATGAAAGTTTTGGCTATACCGATACTATTTTGGAAAGAGCTATCCGCCATTTCCAAAAAGATAATGGTTTAAAAGAAGATGGCATCATGCATCCCAAGGGGGAAACGGAGCGCATTTTAATTAAAAAGATCGCTCCTAAACCTTCTCAAAAACCAATGCATAAAATACCAGAATTTGAAGAACATAATGGAGAAGCACACAGCCTTTGGCCAGAAACAGATATTGTCGGGGGCGGCTTGGGAAAGGCAGCTAAAGTAGCGGCGGGTGCAAAAAGCATCCTTGAGGGAATGGTTATTGAGCAAGGCACAAAACAGGCATTTAAAAAAATAATTGAACGATTAAGAGATCAAAAGAACGAGGAAGACGAGGATTAGGCTTGATCTAGGTTAAATAATCCCTTTATTCTATGCAGTATGTCTTTCTTCGAAAATGTAATGCTTTTAGTAAAACAACGTAAAAGGGTTCTTTTAACTGTTTTGGTTTATTATTTTATTTATTATTTTTTTATTTTTCAGACTGCACATTTATTATTAGAGGAAGGTTTTTTCGAGAGGCTTATTTTAAGTGTTTTTGTTGATGGTTTCTTGTTTCTTTTTCCGGCTATTTTGCTTGTAAAATCATGCTTAAACAAACAGATGCTTCCAATGGAGTGGCCTGATCTTTACGGGTGTATGATTTTTATCGGTCTTTATTTGGTAAGTTTATTGCTTGGTTTATTATTAAACCTTACAGTAAATTTAATTCTTTTAAGGATGGCGGATCACATATTAGTTGATGGTTTTATGCCTGATGTTCTTTATGAGGTCATTAATGCCTTTTTCAAGGTGGTTGTTTTAGGGCTGTTTTTTTGGTTGCCATTAAGCTTTATTGATCAAAAGCCGCTTAAATTACAGAGGGGTTTTGGGTCATTCAAGCCTTATTACATGCTCTCTTTTTCGGTAGTGTTTTTATCTTTTTCTTTTGTGCTTCCCTATGCGAATTATTTTTATTGTTTGGTCGTGCTCGGTCAGATTACAGCACTGACTGTTATTTATAAAATTGGCTTAAAACGTCCCAACAAAGATTAATTATTTCAGCAATTTCAGTGTTTTTCGGAACGATCCCCCTTTCTAAGCGTTTGTGGGGCATAGAAAATACGAATAGCACTTTTGAAAGGAGTACTGTTATGCAGACACTTAAAGGAAAAAAAATTGCTTTTTTAGCTACAGATGGTTTTGAGCAAGTAGAATTAACAACACCATGGGACGAAATTAAAAATGCTGGCGCAGAAGTAGAATTAATCTCATTAGAATCTGGCAAAATACAAGGTTTCAACCATTTTCAAAAAGCAGATAAATTTGACGTAGATAATGTAATTGATGACGTGCAAGCTGCTGATTATGATGGACTTGTGCTGCCAGGTGGCGTTCATAATCCAGATACATTGAGAATGAATGAACAGGCTGTAAATTTTGTTCGTGATTTCTTTGAACAGAAAAAGCCCGTCTCTGCGATTTGTCACGGTATATGGATGCTTGTCGAAGCAGATGTTTTGCAAGGACGTGAAGTAACTTCATGGCCAAGCTTGAAGACAGATGTGCGGAATGCTGGTGGTCTATGGGTTGATGAAGAAGTGGTTGTTGATAATGGTCTTACAACGAGCCGCAAGCCAGCTGATTTAAAGGCATTTTGTGATAAAACCATCGAAGAGCTCGATGAAGGTAAGCATAAAAGACAAGCCGCTTAATATCTTATCTGCAACAATATCAAAAGCCGTATCATCTATCTGGTACGGCTTTTTTTACCATAAAAGTAGTTGACATATCATCTAATTTCTCTAAAAAGATATAATAGTTTTTAAAGGAGACGTTATGGGTATTGATATTTGGATGACGCATATAGGTGATATTGAAATGGCGCCGGAAGATTATCCTACCGCTTATGCAGTTAAGGATGCGGGTGAAAGAGTAGAAAAAGCTATGGAGTGTTTTGACCGTGCATTAGAGGAGATTCATGCAAATCGCCATGGATTAGCGCCTACTCTTATTGAGCACTTTAGTACCAACGTTCGAGCAGATGTCAATTTATTATGGGATCATTATAGTTTCTGGACCGTAGCATTTTTGGGATATGAGGCTAGAGAGCAGCTAAAGCCCTTTAGAGAGACTTTAAACAAATTAGTAAAAGAGCATAAGCCAGTTTAATCACTACTAGACAATCCCCTGCCTGCGCTTGTATTCTAATTGTTATGACTAAGCCATTAATAGGAATTGTGTCCAATCATAATGATCGCCAATGCCCGCGCCAAAAGGCCTATCGATTATTGGATAATGTGGTACATGCGGTTGAGCGTGCTGGCGGCTTAGCGATTATTTTGCCCTATGAGTTAGAGGCAATTCCACAAGTCTTAGAAACAGTTGATGGGCTTGTATTCCCAGGTGGTGATATATCCTATGGCCCAGAATGGTATATGCCTGGGCAAAAGCCTACCTATAAACCTTCTAAACGGGCTGCCTACGAAATTGAATTACTCAAACAAGCCTTGATAATTGACATGCCCGTATTGGGTTTATGTTTAGGGATGCAAATTTTAGGCTGTATGTTAGGCGGTAAGTTACAACGTTTGCCCAAAACGTTAGGCATTTTTAAGTCCCGTCATCGCTGTGAGAGTGGTGACAAGCTTGTACACCCAATATTTATCAAAGAAAATACGCTTCTGCATAAGCTTACAGCATCAACAGAGATGATGGTTAATTCTATCCATGCTGAACATGTTGTTGGTGTCGATGAGAAATATATTTCTGCTCGTGCCCATGATCGGGTGATTGAGGCTGTTGAAATGCCAGAAAAGACGTTTGTGATGGGCCTGCTTTGGCATCCAGAGTATTTTTTAAAAGAAGGCTCATCCCATCTTAATGTTCTAAAAGGATTTATAAGCGCTGCTAAAAAATAATAAAAGGGAACTTGCCTATACTAATAAACGTTCTATTTACAGTAACAATAAAGAAGAAGGATAAGATCATGAAAAAATATATTTTAAATACGGCACTTTGCGCTGCCTTTGCTTTAACAAGTGTAACATTCGCTGCGAATGCACAAGATTACAGCGGCAGTGATCCTTATTACAGTCAAAAATATGATGTACGGGGTGAGCCAGTAGAGCTTAAAGTAATTGAAGAAACAACATATAAGACCGAGAATGTTGTAACAGTAGAAGAGATTGAATCTACGGCGCCAAATTTTTATACTTTGGATAAAGATAAAAGTAAAAGCTTGAGCAAAGAAGAATTTACGTCAGTGGATGGCATGGATTGGAATATTTTTACATTTCTTGATGCTAATAAAGATGGTAGTTTGAGTGAAGAAGAATATAAAGCAATTGCAACAATTGCTGTTTCTGAAGATGGTACAATTACATTAAGATAAAAGATGAGGGTTTATGAAATACTTTAAATTACCTATGTTAGCGTTAGTAGCCGTATTGGCACTTTCTGCATGTAACACAATTAAAGGTGCAGGTACCGATATTCACAATGCAGGCGCAGCATTAGAAGACGCTACTAGGAAGTAAAGCAGATGATTACGGGTTTTTATGCAGGACTGTTAGGGCTCATATTTGTGGCTCTTTCAGTCTCTGTGATTATCAGACGGAACCAAGCAAAAGTCAGCTTGGGTGAAGGTAAGGACGCTGATTTAATTAAGCGTATCCGTATGCACGGTAATTTTGCTGAATATATACCGTTTATTCTTGTTTTACTTGGATTTATGGAGATGTTGGCCGTGTCGCCAATATTGCTACATATATTAGGTGTGACAACGGTTCTTGGGCGCTTATTGCATGTCTATGCTTTATCCGACCCCGATAACCGCATTCCAGTGCGTGCTACGGCAATGCTTTTAACTTTTGCCGTGATTTTGTTCGCTAGTTTTTATCTCGTTGCTCGTTTTATTATATAATATCAGTGTTTTTTCATTGACATAACTTGAGTTCGACTGTAAAAAGCCCCCTTTTGAAGGCGATTTTTATGGTAAAATTTAAGTTTAACAATGCTACTGATCCAAATATTTTTCTTGATAGCATTGCACAATCAATATTGGCGGGAACTTTCAAGCATACGAAGGCAGTAAAAAGGTTTTTTGAGTTTGTAAATGGACTGAATTATCTCAATAGTTTAGTCGATCATGTTCTGCCAGAGGCTTTAACTGCACAGACGCCTCTGCGTGCATTCAAAAATATATTGAAAGCTAAGTCATTTAAATTTCTTATAAAACATTTTAACCCAGTTAAAATGTCAGAATTGTTATTGAATTATCTAGCACTTTTACCGCAAGAGAAGCGTTTAGAGGGCTTTGATTTATTACTAAAGGGTAAGGCAGGCTATTATTTAAATAGCAAAGACGTCAGTAATGATTTTCTTATTCAGCTTTTTGAACGAGCACCCATATTGTTTCCGGAAAAAGATGATCGGGAAGCACTATTTGATAAAATGCATGGTGTTAAGGCGTTTCAGCGCTTAGTAGATAAAAATGATACAAGTAATAATGTGGTTGATATTGTTCCTGCGTATATCGGTTTTTTATCAGGCCTTAAACCAGAAACAGCCAGTAAATACTATAGCAATATGTTATGGTCTAATTACGGCGTATCTAAAACTATCTATAAGTCTGGAATGGGTATTATTGTCCTAAATAAGCTGCTTACGCATGTCTATTCCAACACCTATAATCACGACCAAGCGTTTATGAAAGATTTTATGAGTCTGTGGCTTGTAAAAAAATTAGCGTTATCGAGAAAAGTTAATAACGAAACTTATGGATATCAGAAATCTGATTTAGAGAAATTGCTGGCTATTACTTTTGATACAATACTTTCTATTGAGAGCGATGAAAAACGTGATGGTGCTTTTAGTGCTATATTGGAATCAAAAGTAATGGGGCAAGTAATTGATCAACATGCTTCAGTTTTTATAGATTCTTTGTTGAGCTATATTGGTACATTACCAGATGCAGATGCCCAAATTGCATGGCTAGATAAGTTATTGATGCAAAGAAATTTTGTGTTGGGTTTAGACCGTAATATAGAGGCAATTATGCCGAAACTATTGGTCGGTGTTATAAGAAACTCTCAAGACCCTGCAAGAAGTATGTTATGGCTCTCGGAACGTTTAATGCCAATGGGAAAAACAACACGTTCATTTGCAAAAAGATTTATTGAGTTTTCATATGCAGCACTACCTTTTATAGCTGACAAACAAGGTATGACTATTGCCCAAAAACTTAGAGCTGATTTGGGGCTTTTCACTAAGAATTTAGATCAAAAAGACATTCTGGACGGCTCTTCATCTGCCCAAGTTCTATATGTAACGTCAAGCGGCATTTATACAACGCTATGTAATGTTGGCCAATCGGATATTTTTGTGTGTGATGTGAAAGAGGTTTTAGATCGTAAAGGTACAGACATTAGCGCAGAGGTCGTTGATAATAGTAATAGCTTAATGGAGCTGCTGACCGAAGCATATAGACATTTTAATTCTTCTACGGCTTTACAAAAGCAAGAAATACCTACATGTAGTGAGGACTTTGGTAAAATGTGGCGTTCATGTCCATATGGTGCAGAAAGAGATATGAAGTTTTCTATGCTCAAAAATACTTTAGCAGTGCTTGTTGTGAAAGGTATATACAAAGGCGATCTCGAATCTCTTCAAAGAATATCTGTCTTAGGCGAAACAGAGCAGAGATCGTCTAAACAGCGTTCGCTCTTAGCCCCGTTTATGTGAGGCATGAGTCTTCCGGTAAAGCGGCATGCTTTGAACCACGGAAACTAAATAATCACGTGCCAATGGTTTTTCCATGAAACTCATCGCCCCCATATCGTGAGCACGCTCTACGTGACGGCCTACTTTATCGCCTGTTAAGACGACCACATTGGCATCATTATCAATTTTTTTGATACAATGAAGCGCATCAAATCCATTGCGCCCTGGTAAATGAATATCAAGTAACACACATTCTGGAGCCATATCAATATAGGTTTTGACAGCTTCTTCGGCGGTTTTAACGAAAATAACACCCGCAATGTCCTTTAAGAAGCTCTCAATTTGATAAGCAACATATTGATCGTCTTCAACGACTAATACGACAGGCTTCTCACGTAAGTCACGGAGTCTGCTGATTGTGCGGCGTTTTAATGTGTCACTCAGTGTTTCAAACATCTGCCATTCTTTGAGAGATAAATTATATGTGCTTAGATCTTCTATAGTTTCTACATCTGCTGTATTAAGTGGCATAAGGCGTGTCTGAAGAATATCTTCATGCTCTGTGTGTAAATGGCCAATATAGTTTTGTAACCACTCATAGCATGGATCATCCATATTCATTTGGATAAGCAACATGATGTCTTTATCGCCAAATAGATAAAGCGACGCATGTGGATGCTCATGGAGTTTTTGTTGTAATGCTGACCAGATCGCTAGATGTGTTTCATTGATCTGTGTAATGCGTCTTTTGGCCGTTAAGGGCGAGCCTGTCATTTGGCGGAATAGATCATCACGTTTGAAATTAATACTCAGGCGCATCCAATCTTTGTCTTTTTCACTCTGCAGTGCTTTTAAATGGTCAATGAAATATTGCTCTGAATCGTGATTTATCAGCTTAAGCATGCGTAATTGCCCCTATGTCTAAATATGTGTTCCCATCTTTAAGTCTAAAGACCAAAGATTAAAACTTGCTTAGAACTAGATACAATTTGATTAAAGTTGAGACTTTAAAGTTTCTGCGCAAGATCCATGGCGGCATAGGTGATGATGCCGTCACAGCCTGCCCGTTTGAATGAGAGCATGGTTTCCATCATCGTCAAGCTTTCATCAATCCAGCCATTGGCTGCTGCTGCCTTGAGCATCGCGTATTCACCAGAGACATGATAGGCAAAGGTCGGTAGGCCATAATTTTGTTTCACTTGATAGACGATATCGAGATAAGGCAAGCCAGGTTTGACGATCAACATATCTGCACCCTCGGCAATATCCGCCTCAACTTCACGTAAAGCTTCTTGTGTATTGGTCGGGTTCATCTGGTATGTTTTACGATCTTTTAGTGCGTGCGGATACGCACCCAACGCACAACCGGCCGCTTCACGAAACGGGCCATAAAAGCTAGAGGCAAATTTCGCCGCATAAGACATCACTGGAACATGCTGGAAACCTGCTGCATCGAGTGCAGCACGAATAGCGGCGACACGGCCATCCATCATATCCGATGGGGCGATAATATCCGCACCGGCTTGAGCCAGATTAACGGCTTGCTTGCCCAGATTTTCAATGGTTGCGTCATTATCAACATCGCCATGTTCTGTGAGAGGACCACAATGGCCGTGATCGGTATATTCACAAAAACAAAGATCGCCAATAATACCGATATCAGGGGCAGCCTCTTTAATCGCTTTAATCCCTTGGCAGACAATATTATTAGGATCAAACGCAGGGGAGCCAATCTCATCCTTTTGCTCATCAGGAATAATACCAAACAATAATAGTGCTGGAATGCCCATATCTTGCGCTTGTTTAGCTGTGTTTGCCGCCAGATCTGGGGTTAGGCGTGAAACACCCGGCAAGCTTTTAATTGGTGTGTCTGTATTTGTGCCTTCTTGTAAAAATAGCGGATAGATAAGGTCTTTCACTGAAAGGCGATGTTCTTGAACCATATCACGCAGCCATTGTTTTGATCTTAGGCGTCGCATGCGATGGGTTGGGAATTGGGACATAGATACCTTTACAATAAATGGAGCGGGTGAAGGGAATCGAACCCTCGTAGCCTGCTTGGAAGGCAGGTGCTTTACCATTAAGCTACACCCGCTTAAAGAGAATAGCTCTTGTGCTTATTTGAATACGTCACTTTAGCGTAAACGTCAAGAAAGATTGGTACTACATCTCTAAAGTTTGATGCTCATCAAAACCGTTAAAAGGGGTGCGCAGCACTTGGCTGTACGCACCCAAGTTTCTGATTTCGATCCAGTCACCCGTTTTTATTGTGTTTGGTAACAGAAACGGACCGTCCATCATATCCAGTGAATCGCAGGTTGGTCCCGCAAGTTTAAAGGCTGTATCATGTTGTTGTGTAATTGCAGGTTGCGCTGGAATATGGCGTACTGCAAATTGCTGTCCTAAGGCTTTGCCAGCATCAAACAGGCCGCCATAAGTACCGTCATTGATATACAGCAAATTGTCTTTGCGTTGCTCAACACGCACCACGAGAAAAGCACCTTCAGCAACCATCACACGTCCTGGTTCAGCGTAAAGCTCTAAATGCTCAAGACCCATGTCACGAATAAGTTTATTAAGGTTGAGTAGGCTATTTTCCATCTGAGGGGCTGTTGAATCAGGGTAATCAACGGCAAAGCCACCACCAATATCAAGGGCATCAACAGATATGCCTGCCTCTGCTATAATCTGCTGAGTCAGATTAAGCGCTCTGGTATAGGCCGACATATCTGTTGTTTGTGTGCCGACATGGAAGGCTAAGCCAAGTTTTTGTGATACAGGTCTGGCGGATTGTAACAGCGTCACTGCCTCTTCTGCGCTACAACCAAATTTAGAAGAGAAATCGATTGAAGCGGAGCCGTTCTTTGGCGGTGCAAAGCGCACGAATAAGGACAAGTCATTTGCATGATCTGTTGCTTCAAGGATTTTTTCTAGCTCTTCCATGTAGTCTAGCGAGAAATCACGAATACCGTAATCGAAATACGCACGGCGGATGGCTTCAATCGGTTTGATTGTGTGCATGAAGTGCATTTTTGCATCAGGGAACAAGTCGTGAATTAAAGCGATCTCTTTAATTGAGGCGACATCAAAGTCACGAATGCCCGCACGGTAAATCTGTCGCAAGAAAAGCGGATCTGTATTGCATTTAACGGCATACATGGTTGTGCCGGCAAAATGGCGCTTAAAGCTCAATGCTTTGTTATAGACCACTTTAGGGAATTTAACGTAGCAGGGTAGTTCTGGTGCAAGCGCACGAAGAGCCGCATCCCTCTTAATATTAGATGGATAAACGGGTACATAGTGGCTCTCAGGGGTTGAGCTGCTGCGAACGCCGGCAATAAAACCTGAGCGCGAAGGGTTGTAACCCAACGCTTAAACCTTATACAAAATAGATGGGATTATGGCCCCATCCAATAAAAAACATGAACATGCGTAACCTCAAAAGTGGCCTAAACTGTGCCAAGTCTGTTAAAGTTAGCGCCGTTGCATAACCTTTATGGGGCCAGAGACACGTGCGATATGGATCGGACTATGGTATAATTTTATTTCAATGTAAAGTAATATTTTTAGGCGATTTTGAGTCTTCCTAGATTCCATGTTTTATCTAAGGTTAGGCTGTGGCCATCATCCATATCAATAAAATTTCCATTCTTATCTAGTGCCGTTATTCTATGAGCATAGGGAAGGCTATATATAAAACCTTCGTTGAAGTCTTCTCCATATACTTCAAATATCCATTCACCATTTTCGATACGACACGTGCTAAAGACCGTGCTATTTTTACCAACTATTTCTTGATTGCAGTAATAATTTAATTTTTCAATGAAGTCGTCTAAGGCTTGATCTAGGCTATGGTTAGAGCCTTGTGAAAAATTTTCTGGAAAAAAACACAACGTCATGACGGGTGACGTATTTAATAGTCTGTTTTCTAAGACGGACATATATGGTTTGTAGTCTTTTATATTTTTCTGATTTGTGAGACATGTTTTGCTCAATTGACCCGCGATAAGTGCGGAGCCTTCTTGTAAATATTCTGCTAATTCATTTCGAAAAGCGATGCGTTCATAGACAGACATTTGGCGTATACGATCATTTACTTCATCGCGTAGCGCTGCTCGGTCGGCACGGCGAATGCGACGACCTATTTTATTACGCAATTTTTTATCATATTTCTCAGATTGTTTTTTAGCACGTTGGAAGGCTTTCTGGGGATCCAAAAAGCCTGCGTCTAAAGGGTCACAACTTAGTTGATGTTTTGGTTTCCGTACTGCTGAAGCGCCCATATTCTAAATCTCCCAGATTTTTTATTGTTTTTTATTATTTGTGATCGTCCCTGTTTCTTTTACCGTAATAAATGAACAAGAGATGAGTCAATAAAAATTATGGAATGTCAGGGGCTTATACACGCACTTCTGGGTGAGCATTTGCTTTTACCGACTTAGTGCGAACGGGATAAAGCTTTTTACTCCGATATGTCGCTGGGTCTGGTTGAGAAAGTGTTTGGCAATAGATGCCTAAATAATTTTTTTTGAACGAGTCGAAATCTTTTTGTTCAATAAAGCAAAGTTTACCGACTGGTTTACTAGTGCCTTCTTCGCCCAAACAAGAAAAAGTTATGCCCAAATTATTGCCAAGACAGAATAGCGTTGTCCCTGTCAGGCTGTGTTTTTTTGAAAAATCTTTGCCACTCATAATGTGACATAATGCGTCAAGGCGTGTTTCTAAGCCTTCGAGGGAAAATGCAATGTAATCAACGACTGGCTCGCCTTTTTTGCATATGGTGTAGGTTTTTTGTGTCTTTAAGTCTACAGCAGAATAGGAGAAGTCTAGCTTCTCTGCTCCAGCGTTAAATCCTGTGTTTTGCCTCATGTTTCCCCCAACATATTACCCGCAAAAAAATCTTGCTTTATCCCCTACAAGAAGCCACTATACGCCCGATTGGTAAAGAAATGCCTAATATAACTTAAAATTGCGGAGAAAAACGGATCATGACAGCTCAACCTAAGACAGTTGAAAATGACTATAAAGTAGCAGATATCAAATTGGCTGATTGGGGCCGTAAAGAAATCACTATTGCTGAAACAGAAATGCCAGGACTTATGGCCATTCGTGAAGAATTTGGCCCATCTCAACCTCTGAAAGGCGCACGTATTGCAGGTTGTCTTCACATGACAATTCAAACGGCTGTATTGATTGAAACATTAACAGCTTTAGGGGCTACGGTTCGTTGGTCTTCATGTAATATTTTCTCAACTCAAGATCAAGCCGCAGCAGCGATCGCCGCAGCAGGTATTCCAGTTTTTGCTTGGAAAGGTATGAATGAGAAAGAATTTTGGGATTGTATTCATGCAACGATTAAGGGCCCAGATGGCTGGACACCGAATATGATCTTGGATGATGGTGGTGACTTAACATTGTTGATGCACAATGAATACCCAGAACTATTAGAAGCTGTGAAAGGTATTTCTGAAGAAACAACGACGGGGGTTCTTCGTCTCAATGAAATGGCTAAAAAAGGCACATTGAAAACACCAGCGATCAACGTCAATGACTCAGTGACTAAATCCAAATTCGACAATAAATATGGTTGCCGTGAGTCATTGGTGGACGGTATTCGCCGTGCAACAGATGTGATGTTGGCGGGTAAAACAGCCGTTGTATGTGGTTATGGTGATGTAGGTAAAGGCTCTGCGGAATCTTTGGCCTCACAAGGTGTCCGTGTGACGGTAACAGAGGTTGATCCAATCTGTGCGTTACAAGCCGCAATGGACGGTTTTGAAGTCAATACAATGGAAAATAAAGCACCTGTAGCTGATATCTTTGTGACGACAACAGGTAACAAAGACATTATTACAGTAGATCATATGCGTGCGATGAAAGACCGTGCGATTGTTTGTAATATTGGTCACTTTGACAATGAGATTCAGATTGAGCCGTTGCGTAATATGAAATGGCATAATGTAAAACCACAAGTCGATGAAATTGAATTTCCAGATGGCAAGCGTATTATTATGTTGGCGGAAGGTCGCTTGGTAAATCTTGGTTGTGGTACAGGTCACCCTTCATTCGTGATGTCAGCGTCTTTCACAAATCAGACATTGGCGCAAATTGAGCTATGGCAGAATACTGACCAGTATGAATCTGGTAAAGTATATGTTCTACCGAAGCATTTAGATGAGAAAGTAGCGGCGCTTCACCTTGAAAAATTAGGCGCTGTGTTGACGAAGCTGACCAAAGATCAGGCTGATTACATCGGTGTTGAGGTCGACGGTCCGTTTAAATCGGATGCGTATAGATATTAATAAGCGCAATTTAAAGAATTTTAAAGAGGCCGATTTCGGCCTCTTTTTTTATTCTGGGATATTTAAGCCGCAATGCTGACGGATATGTCCTGATTGTATCGGTGTGGTTTGTCAATTTGAGTCATATATTGATTGTATAGTTTTGTCGTACGCTTGTGGCATTGTTTATAGCGTTTCCAGCTGAGCGCAAGTTCTTGGCGGAGGGCTAGGACTGAAATACGCTTACGGATAGGCTGGCTTTCTTTTGTCTGGCGAATTTGTGAAATGATGTCTTCAACCTGTTCTCGTTGTGTGTGGCATTCATCAACCCAGAATTTAACATCGAAATATTGTAGGTCACTTTCTTTGTCATTTAGCTGGCTTGAAGCTTCGGTAATGGTGCGTGGGTCGCCCAAAGCAATGATATTATTCATTTTTCTGATTTCTTTTAACTGTTTCATTTTTCTGCCTCCAGCAAAATTTCAATTTCGATTGTCTTAAATTATGTTAAATAAGTTAATAAATCGTTAAAATTATACATTTTGTTTGTTTTTTTATACTTTTTTAATCTCAAAAATTGTTTTTAATATATTTTTAATTTTAAAAAGCGTTCTTTATATGCTATTATCGCTGATAGTTAAAGGGGGGAAATAAAATAAATGATCAATGCGGCGCAAATAAGAGCAGCCAGAGCTATTACGCGCGAAAACCAGAGTGAGTTTTCGAACAATTGTGGTATTTCTGTTCCACTGCTCAAAATGATTGAGTTAGAAGAGGCTGGAGTTACGCTTAAAACAGCTGAAAAAATAATTGCCTACATGGAAGCTAAGAATTACGAATTTACCGAAGAGGGCGGGATCCAACCTATATCAGGCCACACACAAGTTTATTCTGGTCAGAAAGGTTTTGTTGATTTTATTAGAGATGTATACGCTACGATATCAGTAGTAGGCGGTGAGATATGCGTTAATAATGTCGATGAATCTTTATTTTTAAAATGGCAAGGTGATGAAGCAGATGCACATATGCAGCGAATGTCATCTCTAACTAATTATCAGTTTAAAATATTGGTTAAAGAAGGCGATTCAAATTTTGTGGCGAGCAAATATGCCATTTATAAATGGTCTAGTGCGGACCGTTTTGATGCTATTACTTACTATATATACGGAAAGAAAGTGGCAACCATTATATTCCAAGCAGAAAATGTTGTTGTATATGTTACTAAAGATCAAATTTTAGCAGATTATCACAGGCAGAAATTTAATTTTGAATGGGAGCGAGCTATTGAGCCTATCGCACTTTAATATATCTCAAGACAATTCATTTTCAGAAGCTCTTTCCGCTGCGGCAATTTTATTATTTTCGAAAAAAAGTAGGGGTCATATGGGAGCTTTTGAGTATCTTGATCCTATGTTTGAAGGCGATCCTTTAGATGGGGTAAAAATATGGTTGGATTTTCTCAATCAAAGCCAAGAATACTATGTGTTAAACGACGAGATAAAAATTATTCAGCAATATGCTCCAGAAATAAGTCAGAAACTGAGTGGGGTGGCTACTGTTATAGAATTAGGGCCAGGAACAGATTTTGCTATACAAAATAAAACTGTGCCTTTTTTAAAATTATTAGGTGAAACTAAGGGATATATAGCCGTTGATATATCACAGGAACATTTGGATAACGCCGAGAGTAGCATACAAAAATCTTTGCCTCATATAAGGTTAAGGAAATATAAGGCTGATTTTTATAAGGGTGCAATCACTTACAGATCTAGTGATATACCTTTAATGGTTATGTTTGGATTAACATTGTTCAATCAGGAAAGTGCCGAAAATCGGGGTAAATTACTTAATGTGATAAAAGAAAAGCTTGTAAGTCTTAGAAGACAAATTAACCAAGGGTACTTGGTTACAACCTTTGATTCAAACCAAGATAAAGGATCAATTGAGAGGGCATATGCAGGACAGACGGCTTTGGCTATAAATATGCTAAAGCGGTTACAGCGAGATTGCTTGACTAATATTGATCCTGAAAAGTTTTTATTTGATGTTCATTGGAACCAAGAGACATCGACGCTTGAACATATTTTTATCGCAAAAGAAGCCCAAAAGTTTTTTATAAATAATGAAAGTTTTACTATTCGAGTTGGGGACCGTTTTTGTTTCAATAACTCAATTAAATTGTCATTGGAAGATAATATAAAAATAGCAAATGAGGCTGGTTTTGATGTTGTCTCAATTTATGAAGAAAAAAACAATCCCATTAAGTTGTGTGTTTTGAAAACCGCTTCTTAAAGCTTTCTCGTGTCTATTTATTTCTTTCGCCAACGTATATTATAGGGTCTAGCATAGTAAGGCTGAGGCTTTAAGGCCTCAATTTGATATTTATGCTATTGACTCAGTCCTGCATGGCGACGCTAGAAAATGGATGCTTTGGCCATGCGGCAAATAAAAAATAATATTTAGCTCTCCGTACGGTAATTCGGTGGTTCTTTAGTGATCGCCACATCATGTACATGGCTTTCTTTGATACCAGCGCCAGTAATTTTATTAAACTGTGCGTTCTTTTTCATTTCAGCAATGGTCTTGCAGCCTGTGTACCCCATGCCGGCGCGCAACCCGCCAACCATTTGGTGTAAGACGTTTGCGATAGGTCCTTTATATGGCACACGGCCTTCCACGCCCTCTGGCACCAATTTTTGGGAGCTTGAAACACCTGCTTGGAAATAACGATCGGCAGAACCGCGCATCATAGCGCCCACAGATCCCATACCACGATATGTTTTATAAGAACGACCTTGGTAAAGTACGACTTCACCGGGGGCTTCATCTGTGCCTGCAAAGGCAGATCCAAGCATAGCAATATCTGCACCAGCAGCAATGGCTTTGGCAAGATCACCAGAATAACGAATACCACCATCGGCGATAACAGGAATATTTTGACGGGCACATTCCTCGGCGACATTCATAATAGCGGTAAGCTGCGGCACACCAACACCAGCGACAATACGTGTCGTGCAAATGGAACCTGGACCAATCCCGACTTTAACAGCATCAGCACCAGCATCAATTAAAGCGCGTGCAGCATCAGCGGTGGCAATGTTACCAGCGATAACTTGCATATTATTTGAGCGTATTTTGCGAATCTTAGTAACGGTGTCTAGTACACCTTTAGAGTGGCCATGTGCTGTATCAACAACGACAACGTCAAGGTCGCAATCGGCCAAAGCCATCGCACGGTCATAGCCAGATGTGCCTGTACCGACGGCAGCGCCCACACGCAAACGTGCTTTATCATCAACGCAAGCATTTGGGTTTAGGATCGCTTTCTCAATATCTTTTACAGTAATAAGGCCAATGCATTTATAGGCATCATCAACGATCAGTAATTTCTCAATACGGTTTTTATGCAAGAGCTTTTTGGCATCTTCACGACTAACCTTGTTGTCAGCGGTGACAAGATTATCTTTCGTCATGAGTTCTTTGACAGGTTGCTCGGGATTTTCAGCAAAGCGGACATCACGATTTGTGAGAATGCCGACAAGTTTGCCATTTTGCTCGGTCACGGGAATGCCTGAAATACGGTAGGTTTTCATCAGATCAAGTGCTTCGGATAAGGTTGCATCTGGATAGATGGTAATAGGGTTTACAACCATAGAAGAGACAAAGCGTTTTACTTTGCGGACTTGCTCAACCTGTTCGCCAGTGTCCATATTACGGTGGATAATGCCCATGCCGCCCATTTGCGCCATAGCGATAGCCATTTCATATTCTGTGACAGTATCCATGGCTGAAGATAATAATGGAATGCCGAGGGTGATATCTTTTGTTAGTTTTGTTTTTGTATCAGCGTCAGCTGGGTGAATTTCTGAGGCCGCAGGGACTAATAATACATCATCGAAAGTAAGGGATTCTGGAATGGAATGTGCTTTGCTCATGAAAAGGATCCTTTTCGCAATGAGTATAGCGTGCTTATCGCAGAAATAAAGGGTGCAATTTCAGGTTAAGGAACCATTATTTGACTCATTGTGTTTTCTTTCCTATATATGGAAAGAAACAGGGAAAATAAAAATGAATAATTTAAGTAAAGTCTTTCGATTTGGTGCTTCGGTGTGGTCTTTGCCGCGTCGGATTAGTGCTGAGTTTAACAAGCATATGTCCGCTTTTGGCAGTGCTATAAATAGCCGATTTCAGCACGTGGCTTCATGGAGCTTTGAGCAAGATTATAGAGATCGGCACAAAGCCATCGCTAAAGAAAATAGAGCTAAAAAGCGTATTACAAATGAAAAAAGACGTGCTGAAGAAAAACAAAAGCGTGAGGCTCAAGCCGCTATTAATGTTCAGCAACGTAAAGACGCAGAAGTCGCTACTATGCATAAAAATAATCAAAAGAAGATTGCTCGAAAGATAATAAAAGAACTACAGTCACGTGCTTCACAGGCTTCTTATAATTATGAAAGCGCTACACTAACAACTAAAGAAAAAAGAGGGAGCGCATTATCCGCAACTTTTCAGAATGACCATTTGAAATATCATACATTTAAAAGAACAGATATCACTGAAGAAGATTTTAAAATGCTTGTAGGGTTAGAGCCTAATGAGGCATTCGAAGATCAAGAAGGGATTTGGCGTAACACGCCTTATTTAAGGGCACTTAACCAAAATTTCTTAAGAGAATTGTTGTGGGGCATTGACCAAGATATTAATTCCAATATTAAACGTTTTCCTAACGGTAAAAAAATTCACTCTGAATTAGTTGTTCAGCGGCGTTTAAAAAGAATTAATGCAATGACCTCTAAATGGGAAACGCATTTAGTTCTTGTACATGTAGCCAATGTTAAAATAGAAGACCCTAACCTAAAGCCCAGACTAGGCTAGGCTGGTCCTGTTTCCATTGCTGATTTAGGTTTTCTTGTACGTTTTGAGGCGGGTTTAGCGGCAACCTTACTAAATTCTTCTTGAGCTTCTGGTTTCTCAGCTTGACGCATTTTAGCTATTTCTGGCGGGATGTTAGCACCTTGTAGAAATTCATGCATAGGGCTGCCAGTTGGGTAGTGTACGAGACCTACTGGACAAAATTGAGCACCGTGGCTTAGATGCGTGAATTGATCGTCTAAATATAGAGCTGGTTTGAAGGCTTCTAAAACCTTACCCTTATCTGCGCCTGCTCGCCCTAAGGTTATCCCATTCACTTTAATGCCGAGCTTTTTCAACACGGCCAAGGCACGAGAATGCGAAGGACCGCCTCGTGCAGTGATAAGTGATAGCTCGAATGGCTGCTTATCTTTAGGGAAGCGTTCATTGAGGGCTGATATTTTTGCTAAGACAGCGGAGAAAGGGCCTGGCTCAATATCTTTCATAAAATCTTCAAATTCAGATTGTGTATAGGCATCAAGACCATTTTTACGATACTTTACTTCAGAACTTGAACCGAAGGCGACGGCATCTCCGTCAAAGAACAATTTAACTTGCTTGTTTTCATTGGGCTCTTTGTACTCGAAACCTGTCGGTGTATAGTAAATCGTTGTGGCGGCGATACCTAAATCAGTAGCTGTCTGAACATCTTTATCATTACGGCTAAACAATAAATCAGTGTCATAAACGGTATGAATTGCTTCGCTTAAATCGCGTCCTGCGGTCGTCAGCCTTTGTACACCAGCATTTCGGAAAGCGGCGCTCCCTAATAGATCAATATTTCTAAAAATAACATCGCCAGATTGGTTTTCATCTTTAGCACTGATGATTAACTCAATAAGTGATTCTTTTGAAACAGCATTTAAAGCGATAAGGGCTTCAGCGAGATCAAAAAGCGGGCCTTTCTCAAAGCGTCGGCCACCTGTTTCAGGGTCATAGTCTTTGCTGCCTTCTTTAGGGCAAACATAGGCTATATACGCTGTGACAGCATCCGTATGTGCTTGTGTTTTATCACGGGTTTCAGCATAGGTTTTTTCATATGCTGTTTTAAAAATAACGTCCGCTTCTTCTAGGTTTAGAAGCACGCGTGCGCTCATCATGACACGTAAGTGCCCTTCGGGTCTTGCCATATCTGTAAACTCCCTGTTCAGGTGGAATTACATCCATCTTTAAAGCCTAAATCGAGGGAGTCAACGCTTAATTTTGTGCGCCGCGAAAACCTTGTGCGACAACGTATTGCTCAGGGCTTTCTTTTCGGCTGGCTGGTGGCTTCATATGTTTGACGGTTTTAAAATCTTTTTTCAGCATATCTAAAACCTCACCCTGTGTGCCGCCTTGAAATACTTTGGCTAAGAAATGACCATTTGGTTTGAGCACTTGCGCTGCAAAATCATAAGCTAACTCAACGAGACCCATAATACGAATATGGTCTGTTTTCTGATGGCCTGTTGTATAGGGCGATAAGTCAGATAACACAACATCAGCTTTTTCGCCGCCCATCATTTCAATCAGCTTTTCTGGGGCTTCATCAGCCATAAAATCCATTTGAATAAGGTCAGCCCCTGGAATTTCAGGAATTTCGAGCAAATCAATGCCGACAACCCGAGCACCACTTTCAACAGCGACTTGTGTCCAGCCACCGGGGGCTGCGCCTAAATCAACAACGAGCATGCCCTTTTTGATGAGTTTAAGCTTTTTCTCCATCTCAATGAGCTTATAGGCGGCACGTGAGCGGTACCCATCTGCTTTCGCTTGTTTGACGTAAGGGTCGTTTAATTGCCTTTGTAACCAGCGTGTCGAGGAGTTTTTACGCCCCTGCGCTGTTTTAACTTTTGTGAATTTATTACGTTCTACCATTGTCGTGCCTTATTTTTACCTAAAATGCATGGTATATATATATGATGCAAAAAGCTATTATTGCGTTGTTTTTATTCATAGGCCTCTTGCCAAGCGTTGCACAAGCGCAGCAGCGTCTTAGTCTCATTCGTGATGTTGAGATAGAACGCTATATGCATGAGTGGTTTTCACCAATTTTGCGGGCGGCAGGGTTAACAGATCATAGTGTGGATATTATTTTAGTAAATGACTCAACGTTGAATGCCTATGTTGCTGGTGGCAGTAATGTTTTCTTTCATACTGGCTTATTAACGGAAACAGATAATGTTGGTGAAGTGATAGGTGTTTTTTCACATGAATTAGGTCACATAACAGGTGGGCATTTAATTCGTGGGCGTGAGGCCGCTAATCAAGCAGGCATCCAAGCTTTGGCGACAACATTAATCGGCTTAGGGGCGGCGATTGCATCAGGCAGTGGTCAAGCCGCTGGGGCAGCAATTACGGCAGGTCAAGCAATGGGGGCTAATCATTTCTTATCTCATAGTCGTGTTCAGGAATCGAGTGCGGATCAGGCGGCGCTCAGTTTTATGCAAGATGCACATCTTAATCCCCAAGGTTTTAGAAGTTTTTTGGTGAAGCTGGAAGATCAGGAATTATTGCCAGCAGGGCAGCAGGTTGAATATGTCCGAACACACCCGTTAACAACAAATCGTATTGAAAGTGTATCAGCGCGTATTGATGCATCCCCTTATGTTGATAAAGAGTTGCCAGCGGCATGGCAGGAGCAGCACGCTCGAATGAAGGCGAAATTGATTGGGTTTATCACGCCGGATCGTGTCAAATATATATATAAAGAGAATGATAAAAGCATTGCTGCAGATTATGCACGGGCCATTGCGGCTTATCGCCAGAGTAATTTTGATGAAGCAAAGCTTGCTTTGGAAGGTTTGTTAAAACAAGAGCCTAAAAACCCTTATTTTGCGGAATTATTAGGTCAAGTATATCGGGATTCAGGTGACATTAACGAAGCCATAAAATATTTCAATCAAGCAGATCAAAATTTAGAGAAGCCGAGTGCGCTTATTAAGACTGGTTTGGCGCATGTCTGGCTTGAAAAAGACCGTACAAATAGTTCAGCTTATCAAGCGATAAAATATTTGAAACAAGCGCTTAACTTAGATGATAAAACAAGTAGTGTTTACAGGCTGTTGGCAACGGCTTATGGCCGTGTTGGCCAAGACGGACTGGCTAAGCTATATTTAGCTGAAGAAGGATTGCTACGAGGAGATTATGATTATGCACGAAGACAGGTAGAGGCAGCATCTCGTGATATTAAGCAAGACTCTCCTGATTATCTGAAAGCGCAAGATTTGTTGCTTGTTATTAAGCAGCGGCAAGAAAAGAAGGATGGATAAAGGCTTCTATTGAAGTATCCTTCGAATAGGGTAGTGTTATTAATTGAAAATAAGAAAGGTTAGGACTATGAAACTTTCAACGAAACAAATGATTATTGCGGGTGTAGCAACTGTGGCTCTTCTTGGCACAGTCTCTTTGTGTACAGCGCAAGAAAAGGCGCCTGTTACATCAATGGCGGAAACACCAGCTGAGCAAGCTTTGACACAGGACTTCATGCAGCAAACCAACCTTGAAGAAGTGATCCGTGCATATATTCTTAGCCATGGGGATATCGTATTGCAGTCTATTGATAATCAACGGATGAAAGAGCAGCAAGAGCAGGATAGAATTGCACAAGAAGCTATTAATAAAGAAAACGATTATTTATTAAAAAATCCTATGTCTCCACAGGCGGGTAATCCTGATGCCAGTGTAACAGTTATTGAGTTTTTTGATTATAATTGTGGCTATTGTAAAAAAGCAGTCGATGACGTTGCCAGTATCGTAGATAATGACAAGGACGTGCGTGTCGTTTTTAAAGAGGTGCCAATTTTGAGCCCTTCATCACGTGAAGCAGCAAAATGGTCTTTGGCCTCAAAGCCACAAGGTAAATATTTTGACTTTCATAAGCTATTAATGGCGCATAAGGGTCAGTTTGATGAAGGTAGTTTGGCGTCTCTAGCAGAGCAGGCGGGTTTAGATGTGGAGAAACTTAAAGCAGATAAGGACAAACCTGAAATTGATGCGCAAATTGACGTCAATTTAGCTTATATGGAAAAATTCGGTATTCGCGGTACGCCTTCTTTTATCGTTGGCGATCAACTGATTAGAGGGTATGTTGGAAGACAGGGCTTGGAAGATGTCATTGAACAAGCCCGCACAGAAGAAAAACAGGAGTAAGCGTTTTATTGAGGGTGATTATTTAGTGGGAGAATGGCTATGAGAGGATTGCTTTTATTTGTCGGCTTTATTGTTGTGCTAGGCTTTGGTGCATTAATGGGCGTCCAATATGCGGGACTTTCTATTGCTAAAATTAGCACAGAGCAAGAGCGCTTAGGTTTATCCGATGCGCCAGTGACGATTGTACATTATTATGATTTCTTAAATGCCGGTTCTCGTCGCATGTATGGTCAATTGCTTCAATTGCGGGCGCAAAATCGAAATGTAAACATCGTTATTCGCCCGTTGCCACAATATAAGCAAAGTGAAGTATTGGCTCGTATGGCGATAGTCGCTAGAGATTTGAACCTGTATGAAGCTTTTTATAATCGCTTTATGCGTATGGAATTGACTGATCTTGAACAGCGCCCAGAAGTGATCCTGTCTGGCCTTAATGTTAACGGTCAATATATTTTAGACCATATGTATTCGCGTAAAACAGATATGATTTTAAAGTGGAATAAATTCTTGGCCTGGACGGCCCGTGTTAGTGTTCCACCTGCACTTGTTATAGGTGATGAAGTTATTAATCACGATGCGCTTTCGGTGCGTGAAATTAATGATAAAGTCGAAAAACTTGCTCGGGCGCAATAATTTATTATCAATTTTTTAAAGGAGATATCTATGTATCGTTTATTAGCCAGCCTATGTTTTGCCTTTTTATTGTCTTTTCCGGTCATAGTGCAGGCGCAAACAATAGCTGTTTCAAATGCCTATGGATTTGAAACTATTGGTAATGCGACATCAGGCGGTTTTTTTCTGACTATTGAGAATACAGGTGATGAGGCGGACAGCCTTGTAAGCGCTGCGTTGCCTGAGAATGTGGCTGAACGTGTGGAAATCCATACACATATCACCGATGACAATGGTGTGATGATGATGCGCCAAGTACCATTTGTTGAGATACCAGCCCAAAGCACAGTGGAATTTCGTCCGATGAGTTATCATTTAATGGTCTTTGGTTTGAAAGAGCCATTTGTAGCCGAACATCATTACCCAATTACCCTGAATTTTGAAAAAGCAGGCGCTGTTGAAGTGGAGGCAATGATAAAATCTCTTTCAAAAAATACTGAAACTAAAGAGATAAACGAGCCTCAAAACCCAGATACGGCAACGCATGAGCATATGCATTAAAAGAGGATTTGCCTTTTGGCTGAAAAATGAATAAAAAGAAGGTCGCGTTTAAAATAACAAAAATGAATATAACGGTAAGAGAGCTAATATGAAGGTTAATGAAAAAGCAATTCGTCAATTGTCTGAAATTATCAATGAGACGGGTTTAACAGAAATTGAAATTATTGAAGGCGATCAAGCGATCCGTGTAACAAAAGGCGGTTCTGTTTCTTATGCGGCGGCTCCAGCAGCATCTCCTGTGGCGGCTCCAGCACCTGCACCAGCAGCGGTTCAGAATACAGGCGCACCTGCTACAGATATGCATGCGAATGCGGTGAAATCACCAATGGTAGGCACGGCTTATTTGCAACCTGAGCCAAATGCACCTTCTTTTATCGAAGTTGGTAAATCTGTGAAAGTTGGACAAACGCTGATGATTATTGAGGCGATGAAAGTAATGAATCCAATTAAAGCTGAAAAAGCGGGAACGGTGGCGCATATTCTTGTTGAAGATGGCCAGCCTGTTGAGTTTGGCGAACCATTAGTGGTTATAGAGTAGAAAATGTTCAAAAAAGTTCTTATCGCAAATCGTGGCGAAATTGCCTTACGTATTCACAGAGCCTGCCGTGAATTGGGTATCAAATCTGTTGTTGTGCATTCAACCGCTGATGCGAATTCGATGGCAGTACGTTTGGCCGATGAGTCTGTCTGTATCGGCCCTGGTCCAGCAAAAGACAGCTATTTAAATATCCCATCCATTATTTCGGCGGCAGCGGTAACAGGGGCGGACGCAATCCACCCAGGTTATGGGTTCTTATCAGAAAATGCTCAATTTGTGCGTATGGTTGAAGAGCATGGCTTTACAATGATCGGTCCTAAGGCTGAGCACATTGATATGATGGGTGATAAGGCGGTGGCTAAAGAAACCATGATTAAACTCGGTGTGCCTGTTGTACCAGGGTCTGATGGTGTTTTAGAAAGCTATGATGAGGCTAAAGCTACAGCTGATGAGATTGAGTATCCGATTATCATCAAAGCTGTTTCAGGCGGCGGTGGACGAGGTATGAAGGTTGTCCATGAAGAAGCAAATCTTGAAGAGGCATATCGTACAGCACGTCGTGAGGCTGCGGCCAATTTTGGTGATGACCGTGTTTACATGGAGAAATACCTAACAACGCCTCGTCATATTGAGATTCAGGTTTTCGGTGATAAGCATGGCAATGGTATTCATTTAGGCGAGCGTGATTGTTCTATTCAACGTCGCCATCAAAAGGTTATTGAAGAGGGCCCGTCGCCTGTTTTAAAACCAGAAGAACGTGATTTTATTGGCTCTTTAGCAGCGGATACAGTGCGTAAAATGGGCTATGTTGGCGCTGGAACGATCGAATTTTTGTATGAAAAAGGTAAGTTTTATTTCATGGAAATGAATACGCGTATTCAGGTTGAACATCCTGTAACAGAGATGATTACGGGGATTGATTTGATCGCTGAGCAAATTCGTGTCGCCGCAGGTGAAACATTAACGCTTAATAAGGATCGTATCCGTTTTCGTGGCCATGCGATTGAAGTACGTATTAATGCGGAAAATCCAGAAACTTTTATGCCATCACCAGGTAAAATCACTCGTTATCATGCACCAGGTGGTCTAGGTGTGCGTATGGATAGTGCTATTTATGAAGGATATTCTATCCCGCCTCATTATGATTCTATGGTCGGTAAATTGATTGTCCATGGTCGTAATCGTGAAGAATGTATTCGTCGTCTAAAACGGGCAATTGAAGAGACAGTGATCGAGGGTATTGAAACCACCTTACCACTACATCATTGGATCATTCAGGAGCCTGAATTTATTTCAGGTGAATATAATATTCATTGGCTCGAGAAAAAGCTTGCCGAGCGGTAAAGAAATTTATATAAAAGGTTTCTCACTTTATGAGGCCGGATTAGCACAGTGGTAGTGCAGTCGATTTGTAATCGAAAGGTCGCGAGTTCGAATCTTGCATCCGGCACCATTTTCTCTTTCAAAACATAAGGACTTTGCCATGACTTTACCTGCCTGTCCAAGCTGTGACTCTGCATATACTTATGAAGTTGATGCCATGTATAATTGCCCTGAATGTGGCAATGTCTGGTCTGCCGCGGATACGATAGTAACACAAAAAACAATTAAAGATGCGAATGGCCAAGATTTACATGACGGCGATACGGTTACTGTTATTAAAGATCTAAAGCTAAAAGGCTCTTCTCAAGTCTTAAAAGTTGGTACGAAAGTAAAAAATATCCGCCTTGTTGACGGTGACCATGATATTGATTGCAAGATCCCAGGCTTTGGCGCTATGGCGCTTAAATCCATGTTTGTTAAAAAAGGATAGTACAATTTCATTGGTTTATTTCCTTAATTGCCAAGAAATATTTTTTGGCGTATGATCTCGTTTGTTAGGACATAAAACTGTTAGCGTAAATCTATCGCTTTAAATAGATGTTTCAATAAAAATACAGATAAAGTCTTCGTTAAGTGGTGGGTGCGCACAGCTTAGGATGAATATATGTATAGTGATCCCTATATACCTAGCGATAATGAAATTAGAATCCAGCTCAAGCGATTATTAAATAGTGCTGAGCTTAAAGGGTCGGCACGTATGTCGGGTTTTATATCCTATGTAGTGAAAAAGACCTTAAAGGGTGAGCAGGATGATATTAAAGGGTATTCTTTAGGTATTGATGTTTTTAATAAACCAACCGATTTTAATCCAGATACGGATGCTTCTGTAAGAGTAGAAGCCTCTCGTTTGCGGAAAGCTTTAAGGCTTTATTATTTAAGTGCAGGCGCAAAAGATCCTGTGCTTATTGAAATGCCTAAAGGCAGCTATCGCGTGGTTTTTTCCTATAATAAAGCCGCTAAAGAAACACCTATAAAGCCATTGCCTATAAGTCATGGGGTTCAAACACCGCATGTTTTGTCCGTGATTAAACAGCACAAAATTGCCTTTCTGGCAGGGTGTAGTTTTGTTTTGTTAATCTGTGTCGCATTTTTTAGCTTACGCCTTTTTATCATGGATATTTGGTGATTAGGGTTACATATATCACCGTTACAAACGGTAACATACTTACAAAAACGAGAAATAAAATTATAGTCAATTTTGACTGAGCAAGAATAATAAAAATTATAATAATAAGTTGTTTAGTTTTAAACTCTCATAGCGGGCTTTCGGGCCTGCTTGCTTTTTTATAGCTATTCTTTCCATTTAATTGAGCAGCCCATAGAGGGAAATTGTTGGGCGTCCGTTGAGCCGTTTTTAGCAATATCTTGCATGGCTTCAAGCAGCTCATTAACGGTGTTTTCATCACGTTTATTACGGCCTGCACTGTCGAGACGTCCTCTATATTGGATATTGAGATCTTTATCTAAACCAAAAATATCAGGTGTGCAGACTGCGCTATAGGCTTTGGCAACCTCTTGGGTTTCATCAATAAGATAAGGAAAGGTAAAAGCATGTTCTTTTGCAAAGGCCTGCATTTTATCATAGGAATCGGCGGGATAGCTTTTTGTATCATTGGGCATGATAGCAACGGTATTAATACCTTGCTTTGATAGCTTGTTAGCGGTTTCTACGAAACGGTCAATCATGCCTAAGACATAAGGACAATGATTGCAGATAAAGGCAATAACCGTACCGTTCTTACCTTTAACATCAGTGAGACTTATCTGTTTGTCATCAATATTTTTAAGAGTGAAATCTGGCGCTGGTTGATCTGTTTTTACATGCGGTGTTTCAAGTAATGCCATTATTTTTTCCTCTGTTATCTCCTTAATAAGATGAGGTCGCAGAAAAAATAATCAAGTTTTTTTGTTATATTCAGTTTCGCTTCAGCTTGGTAATAGACAATGACGTCATAGAGGTAAAAATAATGATTTCAATTGTAATCCCAGTCTTCAATGAAGAAGAAAATATCCAACCACTTATTGAAGAATTGGTGGCTGTAGCGGCGCATACACCGATTAGTGAAATTATCTATATTGACGATGCGAGCACCGATAAGACAGCTTCTATTTTGAAAGAGATGCAGAAAACTGTTCCTGCGCTGCGTGTTGTGAGACACCCTATTAGGGCAGGACAGTCAGCTGCTTTTATGAGCGGTGTGCGTGCGGCTGGCAACAGTGTTGTGGTCTTAATGGATGGTGACCGCCAGAATGATCCGCAAGATATCATACAATTATATGAAGAGTATCAGCAGAGTAGTAAAAGCTACCCAAAAGTGATGGTGGTTGGGCGTCGTCACAAGCGGCAAGATACAATGATGAGGAAACTTTCTTCTCGATGGGCTAATGGTATTAGATCATGGTTTTTAAAAGATCATATTTCAGACACAGGTTGTTCTTTAAAACTTATTAGACGTGAGGATTATTTACGGTTACCCTATTTCAACCATATGCACCGCTTTTTACCAGCTTTGTTGATCCGAGACCATGTGCATGTTGTAGAGGTGGATGTATCGCATAGAGCACGTGTTGCTGGAAAATCAAAATATGGTTTTTGGAATCGCGTATGGGTTGGTATTGTTGATCTAATCGGTGTAAAATGGTTGCTTAATAGAGGGCTTCCTAAAGGTTTCACAACACAAGAGCAATTATAATTTCAATCACATTGGAGTAGATGTATGAATATCAGTACCGTATGGCTGGTTATTGGTTTGGTTGGCCAGTCTTTGTTTTTTATGCGCTTTGTCGTGCAGTGGTTGGCATCAGAAAAGGCAAAAAAAAGCGTGATGCCAGATATTTTTTGGTATTTTAGTCTTGCCGGCGGTATTGTGCTTTTGACGTATTCTATTCATAGACAAGACCCTGTCTTTATTTTGGGCCAAAGCATCGGCCTTTTTGTATATTGCCGTAATATTTATTTCCTAAAGAAATCAAAAAATGACCAAGAATAATCGATTTTCATACCTTTTTATATTGTTAGCATTATTTGTGGCGGCGTATATTTTTAGGCCTGTATTGCCTATCGATGAAACACGCTATTTAACTGTGGCGTGGGAGATGTTTTTCCGTAAAACAATAGCAATGCTTAGTCTTAATTTTGAGCCTTACCATCATAAACCGCCTTTATTGTTTTGGGCTATCAATGCTGTCTGGCATGTTTTCGGAGTTAGTCGTTGGGCTGCAATGATTCCTATTTTTATCGGCGCAGCTGCAGTTTTAGTGCTCACTGAGAAGCTCACCGCATTGCTTTATCCCGCACGCAAAGACTTTGCTAAGATTATGCCTTGGATGGTATTAGGGGCTGTTTCATTCATAGTTTACAGCACATTGATGATGTTTGACACAATCGTCGCTGCTTTTGTTTTGGGCGCTTTATATTTATTTCTACGGTATTGCCAAACCCCCACTAAAATCTGGCCGATTATTTTGTGTGGATTATGTGTGGGTTTAGGTGTGCTGACGAAGGGGCCTGTTTTGTTGCTGTATGTTTTTATACCTATTCTCTTGCAGCCGTTTTGGAAAATAGAAACTTTAGTGTTGACCAAGACACAATATTTCAAAGCACTGGGCGTTATACTAGCTGTTGGACTTGTCGTGGTAAGCTTATGGTTAATCCCTTTAATACAAGAAGCTGATGGGCATTTCTTATATTGGTTGTTATGGGAACAAACAGTGGGACGCATTGAGGGCAATTTTTCATCCTCACATGCCCGTCCTATTTATTTTTACTTGATGTTTTTACCGGCATTTTCATTACCATGGCTCTTTTTTCCAAGTTTTTGGAAAGGTGTTTTGAAAACATCCGTGTTAACGCCTCCATCAAGATTTTTACTTTCTTGTGTGGTTCCAGCGTTTATTTGCTTTAGTTTTATTTCAGGTAAGCAACCACATTATCTAGTGCCTTTAATGCCATTTCTATTGATTTTTATCGGGCAATTTATCTATACAGGCAACGCAAAAAAAATCTTGATGACCAGTTTAACTATGATTTTAGTTGTTATTGTTGGTCAGGGTGTCGCTAGTCAAACAATCTTTAAAAATTACGATCTAAATCCTATTATTGATTTTTATCAGAGCCATAAAGATGCTGATTATGCGTATATTAATAAGTATCAAGGTGAGTTTGGTTTTCTAGGACGTATTGAAAAACATATTGATGTGATAGAGTATAATAAAGTTTCGGTGTGGCTCGATGAACATCCTAATGGCTATATTATTATGCGTTATGCGGCGCTTGAAATGCTGGATGGATATCGGGTTCATTTATCTATACCTTACAGATCAAAGGATTTGGCAATCATTACAAAATGATAATGATAAAAAATAATCTGTGCTAAGGTTGTTGCTATGAGATTATTACTGGTCGAAGATGATAAAAACTTAGGCACAGCTACTGCACAAGGTTTAAGAGACCAATTTGCTGTTGATTGGGTGATGAGTGCTGAAGAGGCTGAAGAGGCAATCGCTGTTACTGATTATAGTATGATTGTTCTTGATGTAGGCTTGCCTGGAAAATCGGGTTTAGAATTCTTAGAAAATCTACGTCAAAATAAAAAAGAGATAGCGGTGCTTTTATTAACAGCAAGAGACGCTGTCTATCACCGAGTTGAAGGACTAAATAAGGGCGCTGATGATTATTTGGTCAAACCATTTGATTTAGACGAGTTATTGGCGCGCTGTACCGCTTTGTTAAGACGTAGTCATGGCTATAGTAATCCTACCATCACGCATAGAGATATTATTTATGAGACCTCAACGGGACACCTACAAAAAGGCGATGCTGGTATTATTTTGACGGCAAGAGAGCGGGCTGTTTTTGATTGTTTAATTCGCAATATTGATCGAGCGGTTAGTAAAGAAAGGATTATGCAGAATATCTATGATTGGTCTTCTGAGGATATAGAAAGCAATACGATTGAAGTTTATATTTCGTCGCTTAGACGAAAATTGGGCGCTGATTTTATCAAGACAATACGTGGTGTTGGTTATATGGTGGTGAAATGAAAATGGATTATTCATTAAGACGCCGCCTTATACTGTGGATCAGTCTTCCTTTATTGCTTGCGAGTGTGATTACATTGCTTATTGGCTATTTTTATTCATGGCAAGAAATTGATGAAATTTATAATGCGCAGATGGTGCATTCAGCCAAAGTTCTTATGCAGTTAACTAAAGAAGAGCTAATCGAAGAAGGTGCTCCTCATTTTGAAATGGATGATGAGCGTATTCAGCATGAATATGAGGCAAAATTAGGTTTTCGTATTTGGAATAATGGTCAACTTGTCAGTTTTTCATCAAGTGCAAAAGATTTTAAGGATATGACAGCACCGCTTGGCTTTTCATCTCAGCGTATTAATGGCCAGAAATGGCAAGTGTTTGTATTAGAGAATGCCCAACATAAAATGAGAATAGAAATCTCAGAGCGTTATGATGCTCGTTATGAGCTTATTATACAGTTAATGGGCGCATTGATTGTGCCGGGCATCTTTTTTATACCTGCAATTCTATTCATTGTGGGGGTAGGTGTCCGTAAAACATTAAAGCCTATGATTAAAATATCAGCGGATGTTGATCAGCGTAATAGCGGTGATTTATCGCCTATACGCAGCCAGTCATTACCAAAGGAAATTGCGCCACTGGTGGTAGCAATGAATAATTTATTTACCCGTTTGAACGAAAGTTTTAAACGCGAACGAGAATTCACCGATCATGCCGCCCATGAATTGCGTACACCCC
Source organism: Micavibrio sp. (assembly GCA_002699085.1). Taxonomy (GTDB): domain Bacteria; phylum Pseudomonadota; class Alphaproteobacteria; order Micavibrionales; family UBA9664; genus UBA9664. Next base: position 38,192 of record PAAR01000015.1, on the reverse strand, counting down.
TAGCTGCAATGAAAACACAAACACAAGTATTGATGAAAAAATCGGCTCATATTAAAGATAAGAGCTATATTGAGGGGCTAGAGAATTTACAAGATTCTATTGACCGTACAACGCATTTGGTAGAGCAGCTATTGTCACTGGCTCGTCTACAAAGCGGTGACATTCAAAAGGAAACATTCAATCTTTCGGTTTGTCTTGATGATTGCCTCCAAGAGTATCAGATAATAGCTAAAAACAAGGACATTACATTAACGAAAAGCATTGCGTCAGATGTTTGGATCTTTGCTAATGATATGGCGGTCACCATTTTAATAAAAAATATATTGGATAATGCGCTTAAATACACAAATCAAAATGGCTCTGTTGAAGTTATATTAACGAGCAAAGGCCGTATGGAAATTAATGATACAGGTCAGGGTCTTTCTGATCGTGATAAAAAAAGAGTTTTTGAACGTTTCGTTCGTGCCGATAAGACAGGACAGACAGGGAGTGGTTTGGGACTGTCTATCGTAAAGTGGGTGGTCGATCAGCACGATATATCTATATCACTAGAAGACAACCGACCTCATGGGTTGAAAGTCATACTAGAATGGCAGCTTGTTTAATTACCTGCCTTTTAAACTTGTATAATATAGGTATAGTGCGGACATGAAACAAAGAATAAAGAAATATATAAAATGGATAATTATAACGGTAGTCACCGTCTCTATAGCTTTGCTGTGCGCAGTGACTATAAGTATTTATCTCTTTAAGAATGAACGAGGTTTCCAAAATGCTGCCTTGTCTGTTGTTTTTCAGAAGCAGATGAAAAGTTTGGGTGAACTGCATGTGTCAATTGCGCCTGCTAAGGTCACGTTAAATGCCAAAGATTGGGAAGTCTATGAGCCACGTCCTGACAATAAAAAGAAAACACATTGGAAAGTACCAGAAGCAACCGTAGCGTTTAATCCATGGGATTTACTTATTGGTAAGAAAAAATTTACGACACTAGAGGCGACAAATGTTACCCTTGATACTAGTGTGATTACCCAACCTATGGTTATTGACACAATGGGTTTGAGCAAAACAGGCAAGACTTTTCTGATTGTTGGGCGTATTGGTACTGTACCGGTGAAAGTGTCAAAGAAACAAGATGGCGCTAAGGCAATAGAATTATCAAAGGGTGAAGAGGTTAAAATTACCCTCGGTAAAATGGTCATCAATGGTGTTTTTGGGGATGGTTTCACGGATTTACAAAGTTTTGTAGTTAAGGGTGCTGAGGACCAAGATATTAGAGGGGAAGTGTCACGGCGTCGACGTGCGGCAACTGTAAATATATTTTTGCCGAGCCAGCACGAAATAGAAGTTAAGTTCCGTGAACGTAATCGTAATTATCAAGCCAAGATTGAGACAGATTCTATTTCTTTTTCAGATATTGCATTAGTGCAAAAGACGGCTTTACAGTTATCAGATACAATCTCAGCCCTATTTAAACAAACAAGAACAAGTAAAACAACACCCATTTATATTAAGGTAGATGTTGATGAACTCATTATGAAGGGTACCGATATTGGTCGTTTTAGAGCCTTTGTGAAGCGAAAAGACGGTATTTTGGAGGTAAAATCAGAGGATGTTTATGTAGCAGATGCTCCATTAACTATTGATTTCATAATGGGTGCTGAGGCAACACAGAATTCTAAGCTGATCGCTAAATGGCCTGGCTTTAATTATGATTTATTGATGCGGGCATCTTCTAAAAGCCAAAAGATAGAAGCGCGGCCAGATGGTAAGGCTAAACTTGATGTAAACTTAAAGGCTAAGGGTGGTGATTTCGATCACTTCAAACAAACCGCCACAGGCTCTGTGAATCTGAGGGCAGAAAATGGGCAGTTTGATGCGACATTGTTGAATCTATGGGGTGGTGGTCTACTCAATAGCTTTTTGCCGAGTTTTGAAAAAGAGGGCGGCACGGTCTCAAAATTGAATTGTGCAATCGTAAAAGGTGATGTGGCAGAGGGTGTTATGACGTTTAAGCCATTATTGCTTGATGTGAAACGCTTAACTTTAGGCGGTGTTGGTACATATAATTGGCCTAAAGACCATATGGAGATCATCCTAAAGCCAAAACCAAAAGGCATTACCATTGGGTCAATTGCCACGGATATGAATGTCAGTGGGCCAATCGCTGATTTGAGAGTGAATGTGAATAAAACAAGCGCATTAAAAAAACTAGGGACAATGGCATTAGGCGCTGTTAATCCAGCTTTCTGGGCATTATCGTTAGCGCAAGTTAAGCTGGATGGTGATGACGTTTGCGCGCAGTAATTAATGCGTCTTATTTTGTTTTTCCAGCTCTTTTGTGACATCCATTGGCGAGCCTGTATGTTTAGCGAGCAAGCTATAAGCCACAGGGATCACGAAAATTGTAAAAAAGGTTGATGCTAGAACCCCAGCCATAATCACAATACCAATGACGATGCGCGTTTCTGATCCTGCCCCCGATGAGAGGATAAGTGGTATAGAACCTGCGGCGGTTGTAATACTGGTCATCACAATAGGGCGTAATCTTAGTGCCGATGATTCTAAAAGTGCACGGTAAAAATGTTTTCCCTCATCCCGTAATTGATTAGCAAATTCAACGATTAAAATACCATTCTTAGCCGCCAAACCAACCAGCATTACAAGGCCGATTTGCGAGTATAAGTTAAGTGTATTGCCCGTGAAATAAAGCGCAAAGAGAGCGCCTGAAATAGCCAGCGGTACAGAAAACATAATCACCAGCGGGTGTATCCAGCTCTCAAATTGTGCGGCAAGTACGAGGAATGTTACGAAGATACCGAGTAAGAAAATAAAAACAATACTATCGCCAGAGAATTTCAGGTCTTGAGATAGGCCTTTATAATCAATAATAACCTCTGGGGGCAGGTACTCACGAGTTGTTTTTTCAAGATAAGTGAGTGCATCACCTAGAGAATAGCCATCGGCTAAATTCGCTTCAATCGTAATAGAGCGCACACGATTATAGCGGTTCAGTGAGTTAGAATCAGCAATTTCCTTTAAGCTAACTAGGTTAGATAAAGGAATAAGCTCACCAGAGCGATCTGAGCGAATATAGATATTAGCCATATCGGTTGGTGTACGTTGCGTATCACGTTCACCTTCGACTACAACATCATATTCTTCGCCATTCTGAATAAAGGTGGTGACACGGCGTGAACCAAGCATAGTTTCTAATGTACGGCCAATGGTTTCACCTTGCACGCCAAGTTTGGCGGCACGATCATAATCGACGATGACTTCTATCTGTGGCTTTGTCTCTTTATAATCCCAATCAATACCAACAAGTCCTGGATTATTTTCGTTAATTTTTTCTAGTAAAATATCACGCCATTTAGCTAAATCTTCATAGGTGCCGCCACCGATAACAAATTGGACTGGCTTACCAACATTGCTGCTAAAGCCTTGGCGCATGATGGGGAATGCACGGACACCAGGAAGATCAGAAAGTTTTTCTCTGATTTCATTCATAATTGTGAAACCACTGCGTCTTTTGCCCCATTTATCAAGAACAATAATAGCAATACCAGAATTGAAACTAGCGATCGTTCCGAAGCTGCGTGGCGCACGTATCAATAGTCTTGTTACTTCAGGGTTCTTACCATCCTGGCTTTCAGTATAAGGCATTAAACGGCGTTCGATTTCATTCATATAATCAAGCATATAGTCGTAGCTGGCACCTTCTGGGCCGTTGACTAGAATAAAGAAAGCGCCACGATCTTCATTTGGCGTGTATTCAGACGGGATGTTTTTAAAGGCAAAAACAGATCCAATCAGCATAATAATGAAGGCTATCACGACAATGGCGGGGTGACGAATAAAGCTCGGTAATATACGGCTATAACCATGGCGCATCTTACGGAAGCTGTTATCTATAAAAGCGATGAGTCTATTGCCTTTTTCTTCTCTTTTTAAAAGCTTAGAGGCAAGCATGGGTGATACGGTTAAAGCCACAAAAGAGGAAAAAGCAACAGCAGCGGCCATAGTTAGCGCAAATTCTCTAAAAAGACGTCCTATATCGCCTTGTAAGAACGAGATAGGTACAAAAACAGCAATTAATACGGCTGTGGTTGCAATAACGGCAAAGCCAACTTGTCGTGTACCACGATAGGCCGCTAATAGTGGCGGCTCACCTAAATCTTGAATACGCCGCACGATATTTTCTAACACAACGATGGCATCATCAACGACCAAACCAATGGCGAGTACGAGGGCGAGTAGCGTTAACAGGTTAATTGAAAAACCAAACATTAATAGAACAATAAATGTGGCAATGAGCGAGATGGGTACTGTAATCGCTGGTACAATCGTTGCACGCACTGACCCTAGGAAAATATAGATGACGAAAATAACCAAAGCGATGGCGATGAATAAGGTGGAATATACTTCGTTAATGGCACCTTGAACAAAAACAGAGGTATCATAACTTTCTTCTAATGACATGCCCTCAGGTAAGTTAGCATTTACTCGCTTCATTTCTTCTTTAGCGGCTTGGGATACTTCGATCGTATTTGCGGTCGATTGGCGTATAATGCCTACACCGACTTGAGGGATACCATTGCCGCGAAAGAATGTACGGTCTTCAATAGTGCCAAGCTCAACGCGGGCGACATCGCCTAAACGTATCAAATAGCTGGTACCATCGGTTTCTTTACCTTGTGCAAGAACAAGCTTGGCAAAATCTTCAGGACTTTTAAAAGAGCGCTGGGTACGAATTGTAAATTGGCGTGTGCTGCTTTCAATGCTGCCTGCTGGGAGTTCAACGTTTTCAGCACGTAAGGCTTCTTCAACATCATTGACCGTCAGATTACGTGCTGCCAATTCTTTGCGGTCAAGCCAAACACGCATGGCATAAAGTTGTTCGCCACCAATGCGCACACGGGCTACACCGTCTAAAACAGAGAAGCGATCGACAAGGTAACGATCGGCATAATCAGTTAATTCAGGGACGGTCATGTCTTTACCAACAAGATTCATCCATAAGATAACATCTTCATTGGCATCGACTTTTTGAATTTCAGGCGGATCTGCTTCTTCTGGTAAATCATCAAGGATACTACTGACACGATCACGAATATCATTGGCGGCTGAATCAATATCCATATCGGTGCTGAACTCAATAGTGACATTGCTCTGGCCATCTTGGGAAGACGATTGGATCGACTTAATGCCTTCAACACCTGCAATACGGTCTTCTATAATTTCTGTTAAACGGGTTTCAACAACATTTGCAGCCGCTCCTGGGTAGCTCGTCTGAATTGAGACAATTGGCGGATCAATATCTGGATATTCCCGTAACGAGAGACGGTCAAATGCAACCATGCCGAAAACGACGAGCAAAAGCGACATAACTGACGCAAAAACTGGCCTTTTGACAGAAATATCCGATAACAGCATTTTAGTTATTGTCCTCTATATGGTTCAAATAGCTGGCATTTTCGTCTTTGGTGATCGGCATGCCTGCACGTAGTTTATCGGCACCATGAGTAATAATTTGATCGCCTTCGTTCAAACCTTGTAGAATTTCAACGCTACCTCTTTGACGTGTGCCTATTTCAATTTCTCTTTTTTGAGCAATGAGTTGATTTCCCGCTTCCTTTGATTGTGCGGCGACAAAGACAAATTTCTTGTTACCATCAGCTAAAATCGCTTCTTCAGGAATAACCAAAGCTTGACGAGCATTTTTAAAAAGATCAACTTGCATTAATAAACCTTGTTTCAGTAGTTTATTGTCATTAGGTATGACGGCACGAACGGCAATCGCTCGGGTGACAGGGTCAATTTTATTATCAATATTATCAATCACACCTTTAAATACTTGGTCAGGATAAGCTTTTGTTGTGGCTTCAATCTCTAAACCTTCTTTGAGGCTCGGTAAGAACACTGAAGGTACCATAAAATCAAGTTTCATTTCTGAATCATCATTTAATGTTGTAATCAATGTACCAAGGGTAATAAGTGCCCCTTTACTGATATAGCGAATGCCGACAATGCCATCAAAGGGGGCTAAAATAATGCGATCTTTTAATTGTGATTGAACAGCCTCGAGACGTGCTTTGGCAATGTTTGTATCACGACGACGCTGGTCTAAAATTGATTGTGACGCTGCACCTTGTTCAACCAAGGGACGGGCTCGGTCTAATTGCTTTTTGGCTTCCAAAAGATTGGATTGCGCTTCATCAAGCATAGCCTGTTCTTCACCACTGGTCATTTCAACCAACACAGCATCCTTTTCAACACGTTGTCCGCCTTCAAAGTTAATGTCTGTGACAGTGTCGGTTACTGTGGCAGTAATATCAACGGTTTCAGTGGCACGTAATGTGCCGAGGGCCTCAATGCGGTCAGCAATGTTTTGTATTGTTGCGGTCTCTATAATGACAGGTGTTGCTTGTGGCTGAGGCATCTGAGCAAATGCGGAAAAGGGGAGTAGAAATAGCGATAATAAGAATATGCGTTTAGTCATATAGATTTCCTTTTTTGTTTCATTCGCTTGTTAGGCCTCATGTGTTACTTATTGCCTGCTGATTAATTTGGCTTATATGAAAGTAAATGATAAGAGGGTATTTAATAATTCTGATGTCTTTTTTGGTGTCAGCCTGCTCATTCGTTAAATGGCAGGCGGTCAATTTGCCTGCTAGGTTTTATAATGGATCTGAAATTAATAAAATTGTTTTTGATCCAAAAAACAACTTATCATTAATGATAACGATACCAAATGACAAAAATAAGGCACATTTTAAAAAAATGCCTGTCGTGGTTTTTTACTATGGGGGGCGTTGGTCAGGAGGTAGCAAAGAAAAATATCGTTTTGTGGCAACAACATTGGCCAAAGAAGGTTTTATCGTTGTTATCCCCGATTACCGTAAATATCCAAATGTGAAATATCCTACCTATCAAGATGATGCAGCTAAAGCATTGGCGTGGGTCTATCGTAATATTGGCCAATATGGCGGTGATCCTGATAAACTTTTTGTAAGCGGTCATTCATCAGGTGCGCATATTGGCGCAATGCTGGTCTCAAATAAAGAATTTCTGAATAAAGAAGGGCTTTCACCCTCAATTATTAAAGCCTTTGTCGGCTTGGCGGGTCCTTATGATTTTATTCCTCAAGAACCCGATATAAAGGACATTTTTTCTAAGGTACGGGAAAATGACTATGCGGCAATGAAGGTGTCAACATTCGTTGATGGAGATACGCCACCAATGCTTTTATTATATGGGTTACAGGATAAAATTGTTTATAAGCGCAATGTTGAAAAGCTTATGGAGGCGGGCAAAGAAAAAGACGCAAATATCACGTATAAATATTATGAGGATATGGATCATATTGATATTGTTGCGGCTCTTTCATGGTATTTCAAAGATAAAAAGCCAGTTTTGAAGGACATGACGAATTTTTTTGAAAAATATAATAGCGATTGACGCTTTGCCACAGCATCGTCATATTCGTAAGGCATCATGAAAAAATCATCATATAAAAATAGGAAAAAATACATGAAACGCTTATTCATTGGTCTTTTTATCTTAATCGGTTTTATGCCATTTACAGCATCAGCGAAATTGGCGCCAGAAGGCTTTGCAGATCTATCCGAAAAATTGCTGCCAACGGTCGTCAATATTTCTATCTCTCAAAAGTTCGATCAAAAGAATGTGTTACCCGATTTACCGGATTTGCCAGATGGATCACCTTTTGAAGATTTTTTTGAAGAATTTTTGGATAAGCGTCAACAGGCATTACCATCTGTTCCTCCATCAACTTTGGGCTCAGGTTTCGTGATTGATGCTAAGAATGGCTATATTGTGACCAATAATCATGTCATCGCTGATGGCGAAAACATTCGCATTACTTTTGCGGATGATGTGACCTTAGATGCCGAGCTTGTAGGTACAGACGACAAGACAGATTTGGCTGTTTTAAAAGTTGACCCAACAAAACATAAGTTAACGCAAGCGAATTTTGGCAATAGTGATAAATTACGCATTGGTGAATGGATTTTGGTTATTGGTAATCCATTTGGTCTTGGCGCTTCTGTATCGGCGGGTGTTGTTTCTGCCCGTGCTCGTGATATTAATTCTGGTCCTTATGATGATTATATTCAAACAGATGCATCTATTAATAAGGGTAATTCAGGTGGTCCGATGTTTGATACAGACGGGAATGTTGTCGGTATTAACACAGCTATCTTTTCGCCAACAGGTGGGTCTGTAGGGATTGGTTTCGCTATCCCTTCTAATATGGCTAAGAACGTTATCGACCAGATTATTCAATATGGCCGTACTAAACGTGGCTGGTTAGGTGTGCGTATTCAAGAGGTGACACCTGAAATTGCTGAAAGCTTAGGTTTAGAAACAGCAATAGGTGCTTTAGTGGCAAGTCCTTCTGAGGGAGGGCCAGCTGAAAAAGCAGGCGTTCAAGCAGGTGATATCATTTTAGAGTTTAATGGCAAGGAAATTGATGAAATGCGTCATTTGCCTCGTATCGTTGCCGAAACAGCCGCAGGTGAGACAGTTAATATTGTTATTTGGCGTGATGATAAGAAAATGACTCTGCCTGTCACGGTAGCAGAGCTTGAGAAGGCTGAAGATGAAGGATTGCTTGATGCGCAAAGCGAAGCACCGATGCAAAAGGGTGAAGTGAAATTAGAGAATGAAGGTATTGCCTTGTCTAATTTGTCATCTGATCTGCGTAGTTTTTATAATATCCCAGCAGAAATAGAAGGTGTTGTAATTACTAATGTTAATCGTGGTACAAATGCCTCTGAAAAAGGATTGTCACCAGGTGACGTTATTATTGAAGCGAACCAACAAAAAGTTAATACGCCCGATCAAGTTGTTGAGATATTCGGGGATCTACGTGTCACAGGCAAAAGATCAGTATTGTTGCTGGTCAATCGTGGTGGCGATGTTCGCTTTGTCGCTCTTCGTATTGAACCGGAAAATAAATATAAAAAAGAACAGCCTAAAATGAAATAATGGCGAGACGCATTGTTAAAATAATCGCAGGGCCAACGGCTTCGGGTAAAACATCTCTGGCTATTGAGATGGCGAAAAAAGAAAAAGCTGGCGCAGTTATTATTAATGCTGATTCCATGCAAATTTATGATGCGGTGCCTATTTTATCGGCGCAACCTGATGCACAAGAGCGAGCGGCTGTAACGCATAAGCTCTATGGCCTGTTGTCACCTTCAGAAATTTGTGATGCGGCACGTTGGTGCCAGTTGGCATTAACTGAAATCAACCAAGCATTCGAACAGGGCGTCCAGCCTATTCTTGTTGGTGGTACGGGCTTTTATATGAAAGCGTTAACCAATGGTCTTTCGCCAGTGCCTGATATTCCCGAAGAGGATCACTTGAAAGCAATGGCCGATAGCCATGCTGACTTACCAGCTTTTTACAAGGAATTACAAGCATGTGATCCTCTTATCGCCGCCAAGTTAAAGCCAACAGATAAGCAGCGTATATGTCGTGCTGTGGAGGTTTTTCGTGTGACAGGACAGCCGCTATCTTATTGGCAGGATCAACCAAATATTCTGCCTGATCCTAGCTTAGAATTTGAAATGATTATTATGCGACCACAACGTGATTGGCTTTATGAGCGTATCAATCAGCGTGTGCATATAATGATAGAGCAAGGGGCTCTTGAGGAGGTAAAGGTGCTGATGGCGCAGATCGAAAATGGTAATGTGCCAGAGCATGCAGGTGTGACAAAGGCCCATGGCTTTGATGTTTTTCAGCAGCATTTGCAGGGCAAGGTATCTTTAGAAGAGGCTATTGTTAAAACACAAATAGATTCACGCCAATACGGTAAACGCCAAGATACGTGGTTTAGAAATCAGATAAAATCTGGGGGCTTAATCAAGAAAATTGATTACATTGACTTACCTGCTCGCTAATATTGCATAGCAGCATGAGAAAATAGGGAGTCTAAAAATGCCAAAAGTTCTAATTAGCGATGATATGTCACCTCTGGCGACAGAGATTTTCAAACAACGTGGTATTGAGGTCGATGTTAAAACCAATTTATCACCACATGATCTCGGTAAAATTATCGGTGATTATGATGGTTTAACAATTCGTTCTTCAACGACCGTGACACCTGAATTAATGGCAAAGGCTAAAAATCTTAAAGTTATAGGTCGTGCAGGCATTGGTGTTGATAATGTTGATCTAACGGCTGCAACCAAAGCGGGTATTATTGTGATGAATACGCCTTTTGGTAATGCGACAACGGCAGCAGAACATGCCATTGCCATGATGATGGCGATGGTTCGACAAATCCCACAAGCGTCTGCTTCTACTCATCAAGGTCTTTGGGAAAAAAAGAAGTTTATGGGTATGGAAGTCACAGGTAAAACGCTTGGGCTTATTGGTTGCGGGAATATTGGCGCAATTGTTGCCAGCCGTGCGATTGGTTTAAAAATGAAAGTGATTGCCTTTGATCCATTCTTAACTGATGAGAAGGCGGTAGAGCTTGGTGTTGAAAAAGGCAGCTTGGATGAGTTATACGCACGGGCAGATGTAGTGACAGTGCATACGCCACTTAATGATAAAACGAGAGGGCTACTGAACAAAGAGGCTTTTGCTAAGATGAAGCCAGGTGTTCGTGTGGTTAATTGCGCCCGTGGCGGCATTGTTGTTGAAAAGGATTTAAAAGAAGCTCTTGATAGCGGTCATGTGGCGGCAGCTGCTTTGGATGTATTTGAAGAAGAGCCAGCAAAAGAAAATATCTTATTTGGCCACCCAAACGTTATTTGTACGCCGCATTTAGGGGCTTCAACAGAAGAAGCACAAGTCAATGTTGCTGTACAAGTGGCAGAGCAAATGTCTGATTATCTTTTGCAAGGTGCTGTCACGAACGCAGTCAATATGGCCTCAATTTCAGCGGAAGATGCACCTAGATTAAAGCCCTATCTTTCATTGGCCGCACAATTAGGTAGTTTTGCGGGGCAAATTGCTGAGTCGGCGATTAAGAAAATCATTATTGAATACGCAGGACACGTTGCGGGGTTGAATGTGAAACCTCTAAGTTCAACCATTATTGCAGAAATATTACGTCCTTCAACAGATACCATTAATATCGTTAGTGCGCCTGTGATTGCTAAGGATAAAGGCATTGAAGTTACAGAGTCGTTGACAGATAAAAGTGCACATGGTCAAAGCCATATTACAGTGAGAGTAGTCACTGAGAATAAAGAGCGCAGCGTAACGGGCACATTATATGGCCAAAATCAACCACGACTCGTCAGCATAGAGAATGTACCTATTGAGGCAGCACTTGCACCTTATATGCTATATATCCGTAATGAGGATAAACCAGGTCTAGTAGGCGGTGTGGGCACTATTTTAGGGGCTGCCAATTGTAATATTGCGGATTTTAGATTGGGGCGTCAAGAAGGCGGTGAGGCGCTGGCAATGGTGTCGATTGATACAGTATTGTCGGATGACATTCTGGTAAAGCTTCAGGCTTTGCCACAAGCGGTTACAGTTAAATTATTAAAATTTACAGTTTGATAGTTACGCTGTTTGTGTGTTTGCGGCAGGGCGCTGTGTTGTTTTCAGTAGATTGCTAACCATACCTACTAATTGGCCTGAATGTATTGGTTTGAAGGCCAATGTATCGGCGACTGAGCGGGCTGTTTGCATAAGACTCGTGTCTTGATCGTAGGCGCCGCCACCTGTGATGCAAAGCGTTTTAACATTTGGGTTAATATTTTGGGCCGCCAGCATAATATCAATGCCGTTCATCTCTTCCATGTAAAGATCTGCCAGTACTAAATCAAATTGGTCTGGATTTTGTTGCATGTAACTTAACGCTTCTAACGGTTTAGTGAAGGCTTCAACTTCATAGCCCTCGCGCAGAAGAATGGCTTTATATGTAAGCGTGATAGGCGATAAATCATCAACAATAATTATATTCATTTTTCTAATCCGTGTTCTGTTTTTTTACATACTGTAGCAGTGCTTCAATAAAAAATGCAAAGAATTTATTATAACTCTTCAATAATAAGCCTATTTCCTTGCTATAGATAGGCTTTTGTGCATACTGAACTACATTATTTTGGTGCTTAAGCCTTTTTTAATCAAACGGTGTCAATTTAGTAAAATAATTGGTTATGCGTAGGGTTTTAAGAGGTTTTTTGTTGTATGGCTTAATGAAGGGATGTTGCCCGTGCAATTTTCTTGACATAACGTTTTACATATAATATAAACCAAGGTGTAATTTTAATAACGGAGTATTTTAAATGATAGTAGTTGGCAGCGAACAATCTGGTGCAGCATCGGCAAACTTACCTTTCTCTTTAGAGGATTTATTACAAAATGGTAATTTGTCTGTAACCGCCCACACAGACGGTACTTATTCTATTATCTTGCCATCAGGTGAAAACATTGTGTTTGCCAATGCTGATGGAACAGCGCTTGATGCAGATACAGTTTTTAATCTTGCTGATGGAACGTCTATTAATATCCAACAGATTAACAATCTGACTAACCAAGCTGACCAAATTAACTCTATTACTAAACCAGCCGACAACACAGCGATTATTGTTAATTTAGAGCCAGGACAGGACGTGGCGCTTGAATATGGTGCCGACACTGTGGCCGATGTTCAGCGTGGTAATGGCTTTGTGCTTGTGACATTCAATGATGGTTCACAAATCTTATTTAATAATTTCGACGCTGTGGCTAACGCAGATGTGCCGACAAGTTTTTCTATTAACGGTAATGAATTCAATGTGGGTGACAACCTAATAGCAGCACTAGAAGGCTCTGTTGTAGAAGGCCTTGATGCAGAATTTGCTTATGTTGAGCCGGATGCTTTTGGTGAAGACTTAACTGGAGAAGATTTAAATTTAATTGAAACAGCGGCGGGTGATGCACAAGCTGTTGAAGAAGCTCCTGAAGCGGTGGCTAAGGCGGCTGTAACGGCTGAAGAGATTGAAGAAAGTGTAGAGCTTGCTTTGGATGATACAGGGGAAGACCTTGTTAATTTAGAGCCTGCCGCAGGTACACCATCTGCTTCTGCTGGTGGTAGTGGTTTTGACTCTGCGGTTGACGCTGTAAATATTTTGCAAATTAATGCAATCGGTCCTTTAGGACCAACAGCCCTTCAGTTTGGTTTGCCAGAACGTGATCTTCAGCAAATTGGTCCTCTTGCAGCAGCTGCACCAGGTGCGCCAAGTATTTCTGCACCTGACCAGCAGGTATTTGAAGATGGTTCAGTTGGTGTTGTTGTTAATGCTGCACCTTCTGCACCTGGTAACACAGGTTTACAAATTACGGTATCTATTAGCAATATTCCAGCAACTGTGACTGTTGATACGACAACTTCTGGTGGTACATATAATGCAGGAACTGGTACATGGACAATCACATTAGCGCCAGGTCAATCATTCTCTGGTGGTCCAACATTCTCACAAGAAGCGGATTCGGATGTTGATATTACAAATTTGTTGGCGACAGTAACGCAAACAGAGATTGCAACATCGACAACTTTAACGGCAACGGATACATTTGACGTGATCGTTGATGCGGTTGCAGATGCGCCAAACTTCAATATTGTGAATGCAAATGGCGATGAAGATACAGCGATTCCTTTAACAATCAATTTTGGCCTGAATGATACTGATGGTTCTGAAACAGCGATTATCGTTATTCGTGGTGTCCCTGCGGGCGGTACATTATCGGCTGGTACATTTGATGCGGCACAAGGTGGTTATGTATTAACACCAGCACAATTGGTTGGTTTAACCTTTACACCGCCATTGCACCTTTCTGGTACAGTGACAATGAATGCTGAAGCGATTGTCTATGATAATCCTTCTGATGGTGAGATCACTTTAACAAATAATGAATTGCGTGTTAATCTTCCGTTCCAAGTAGAGATCAATCCAATTGCAGATGCGCCGATTTTAAATGTTCAAGATGAGCAAGTTTTTGAAGATGGTTCAATCGGTTTAAATATTGATGCACAATTGGTGGATAATGATTCTTCTGAAAATCTAACAGTACGTGTTGAAGGTATACCTGCTGGCTGGGGTGTTGATGTGTCAACATCTGGCGGTACATATAATCCTGCGACAGGTGTATGGGAAATTACATTATCTGCTGGCCAAAACTTCCTTGGTGGTCCAGTACTTTCTCCACCGCACGATTCTGATAATGATATTACGGTTTCTGTGACAGCGATTGCGACTGAAATTGCTGATTTGTCTCAAACAGCGACATCAACATTGCCATTGACTGTAACAGTTGATGCGGTTGTGGATACCCCTGATGTATCAGGTACGATCACTCAAGTTGGCTCTTCTGATGTCTATGATGTGAACTTAACAGCTGTAGCCACAGATATTGATGGTTCTGAGTCAGTAACTGAAATTCGTATTTCAGGCTTCCCAACAGGCACAACGCTGAATGCGGGTACATATGATGCAGGCACAGATACATGGACATTAACGCCAGCACAATTAGCGGGCTTGCAAGCGACACTTCCGGGTGCTGCGGCTGGTGCATTCTCGGTACAGGTATCAGTAGATGTCTATGATAATCCTTCTGATGTAGACTTTGATACAACAAATAATAATGCAACACGCACAATTAACATTGGTTTCAATGTAACCGATGATGTGCCGCAATTAATTAACCCAGGTGATGCATCGGTAGATGAGTCAACGGGGGCTGTTGCCACAAATAAAGTTATAACTGGTCAGATTGATGTTGATTTCGGTAATGATGACCCAGGTACAATTAATCTTAATGGTAACTTTACACCAACAGGTTCATTGCTGGGTGGTGTGTTGACATCTTTTGGTGAAACAATTTCAACAGCTTTAGCAGGTAATACTGTTACAGGTACTGCTGGGGCTCGTACAATTTTCACAATGACAATTAACCCAGCAACAGGTGCTTATACATTCACTTTGTTCGATCAAATCGATCATGGTAACCCAGCAAATGCGAATGATATCGCCAATCTAGGTTTTGGTTTTGTGGCGACAGATTCTGATGGCGATGCGATTACAGGCACAACAACAATTTCTGTAGCGGATGATGCGCCAGTCGCTGTAAATGATGGTTTTGTTTACACAGGTGCGACGGGTTCTGTAAACGGTAATGTCGTTAATAATGATGATGTTGGCTATGACAATGCTGGTTCTTCTATTACGCAAATCACATTTGGTGGTGTGACAACAGCTATTCCAGCTGCTGGAAATGTGTCTATTATCGGTACATTTGGTACGTTGGTTATTAATTCAACAGGTGCTTATACCTATACGGTTGATCCTGCGCGTACTACAGGTGGTACTGACCAGTTCACGTATACATTACGTGATGGTGATGGTGATACTTCAACAGCAACATTATCAGCTGAAATTGGTGACATTGATGATTTCCCGATTTTGACACCACCAGCAACTGTCATTGTTGATGAGACAAATACATATACAGCAGGCGGTACAATTAATGTTGATTTTGGTCGTGATGCCCCTGGTACAATCACTGAATCAGGTAATTTTGATACATCATTGCCTCTTGGTACAGCCCTTACATCTAATGGTAATCCGATTACGGTATCAATCGTTGGTGGTCAATATGTTGGTGTGGCAAATGGTCTAACGATCTTCACAATGAACGTTAATAATAACGGTACTTTCTCGTTCAATTTGGTGCGTCCAATTGATCACCAAAACCCATCTGATCCTAACGACTCACTCGACCTACGCTTTGGTGTGCGTGTGACAGATGTGGATGGCGATTCTACTGTTGGTACAGTGGTTGTTAAAGTATATGACGATGGTCCTGTGGCTGTAGATGATACATTGACAATCCGTGAAACAGCGCCAGCTGCAACGGGTAATGTACTTGCAAATGATAATGATGGTTTCGATGATTTCGGGACTGTAACAAATGTTCAGTTTAACGGCACGAACCATGCTGTAGCGGCTGTTGGTACAACCACAATTAATGGTACATATGGTACGCTTGTTATTGGATCAAACGGTGCTTACACCTATACACCAATCAATAATGGTAATGCAGCCAATGGTACTGACCAATTCACTTACACATTACGTGATAATGATGGTGATACTGATACGGCAACGTTAAATGTTGATGTAACGCCAAATCATATCCCGGTGATTACAAATGTAACAGCTTCTGGTAATGGCATTGCCGATGAAGGGGGTGTTCGTACAGTAACAGGGAACGTTATCGCAACAGTTGATGATGCACCAGGGACATTCACTGAAAATGGCGGGTTCTTCTCATCAATCGGTCTATTGACCTCTAAAGGTGAAAATATTGCGGTAAATCTTGTTGGTGGCCAATATGTTGGTACAGCTGGTGGCCGTACAATCTTCACATTAAATGTGAACAGCAATGGATCATATACATTTAATCTGCTCGATCAATTGGATCACCCAAATGCTGGCGAGGACTTTATTAACCTAGATTTCGGTGTTCGTGTGACGGATGTTGATGGTGATTTTGATGACGGTGTCATTACAATTCGTGTTCAAGATGATCTACCGACAGCTGTGAATGATACACGTTCAGTCCAAGAGTTCCAAAACATTACAGGTAATGTTCTTGGTAATGATACAAGTGGTTTTGATGAGCCAGCGCGCGTTATCAACGTTCAGTTTGGCGGTACAAATGTTGCCGTTCCATCTGTTGGCACAGCAACGATCATTGGTTCTTACGGTACATTGGTGCTAGCTGCTGATGGATCATATACATACACATCGACAGCGAATGTGAATTCTACGCAAGTTGATAATTTCACATACACAATTCGTGATTATGATAATGATACAACAACGGCTGATCTTATTATCAATGTTACAGATCATGATGATCATCCTGATATTACAAGCACAGGTGGTACACGCACAGTCGATGAAAGCGGCACACATGTTGCTACAGGCACTGTGACTGCTGATTTTGGAAATGATACACCAGGTTCATTTAATGAAAACGGTATCTTCTCAAGCTCAATTGCTAATTTGACATCAAACGGTCAGGCTGTTTCAGTGGCTATCGTTGGTGGTCAATACGTTGGTACAGCTGGTGGCCGCACAATCTTTACATTGAATGTAAACGGTAATGGCGGGTATACATTTACTCAATTAGATCAGATTGACCACCCGAATACATCAAATCCAAATGATTCTATTGATTTGCGTTTTGGCGTAAGAGCGACAGATTCTGATGGCGACACGGATGATGATACTATTGTTATTCGCGTATTCGATGATGGTCCTGTGGCTGTTAATGATACAGATCACCTTTCAGCCTCTGAAACAGTTGAAACAGGTAATGTTATTAACAACGACGATGTTGGCTATGATGATGCAAATGCAGCCATTACCCGTATTAGCTTTAACGGGACAAATGTAAATATACCATCTGTTGGTACAGCAACAATTAATGGCCTTTATGGTACATTAGTGATTGCAGCAACAGGTGCTTATACTTACACACGTTCAAGCAATGCGGCTGGTAGTGACAGCTTCACTTACACATTACGTGATGGTGATGGCGATACAGATACAGCGCAGTTAAACATTACACTGGATCAAGTCAACCCACCTGTAACAAATGTGACAGCTTCAATTGGCGACGCATATTTCTATGAAGATGGTTCAGTGTTCCATGCCTTACCGATCAATGCTTCTTTCCAAGGTGGTGATGGTAATGAGACATTCACACTACGTGTAGAAGGTATTCCTACAGGCTGGTCAGTCAATGCACCGGGTTGGACATTTGTAAATGGTGGTTATGAAACTACAGCCTCTGGCGCAACAAAATCTGTAGTATTAAACAGCTTCACAGTACGTCCACCTCAAAATAATAGCGATGCTGATGCGTCTAATATTAAATTGACAGTTACAGTAAATGACCCTGATGGTGCGGATCCAGTTCGTATTGATTACGGTAAAGCGGTTGTTGATGCTGTCGCAGATGGTGTGGATATTGATTACAATCTACAGACTTTAATTGGTTCAACAACGCCACATGTGTTCTGGCAGACATCTTCTGCGTATGGTGGGACGTTCCCGGGCTTTGCCCCTGGCACTGGACCAACCTATACGCCAAGATTCTCTAATGTTGTTGGTTTAAGTCAACTTGACGTAGATGGTTCTGAGACAGTGACGCAAATTGTTGTGACATTCACAGGTTCGACATTCGGTGGTCTGGCACCAGCCTTCGCATTATCAACAGGTACTGCGGTATATCTACCAGTGCCGCCTGGTGAAACATTGACATTTGCTTCTGGCGCTACGACACCAGCAAGTTATGTTATTCAATACACGTTCAGTTCTTTGGCTGAATATATGAATGCGCAATTTGTTTCAGGTTATGGTCCGTTGGAAGTGCATATGGCTGTGACAACAGTTGAAACGAATTTGTCAGGTGAAGAGATTACGCTTACGAATAATACAATTGTTCAGACAGCTGGTTTCAATCTAACAGTCGGTGATATTTCATTGTCTCCACTTGTTCTTGACTTAGATGGCGATGGTATTGAGCTTGTAAATCTTGATAATTCAGGCGTTTACTTTGACCTTGATGCAGATGGTACATTAGAGCACACAAGTTTTGTGGGTGCAGATGATGCGCTTCTAGCTTTTGACTGGAACCATGACGGCATTATTAATGATGGGTCGGAGTTGTTTGGCGATCAAGGCGGTGCCTTTGCCAACGGTTTTGAGTCATTGGCACGTTTAGATGCGAATGCTGATGGTGTGATTGATGCACAAGATGCTGAATTTGCTAACTTAATTGTATGGCGTGATGCGAATAATGACGGTATTTCTCAAGCGGATGAAATGGTTAGCCTTTCAGATGTAGGTATCGTTAGTATTTCACTGAACGGTGTTGAACAAACTGGTTACTTCAATGGTGATAGTTTCATTTCTCATGGTTCTACATTCACTTTTGCAGATGGTTCACAAGGTAGCATTGTAGACGCATGGTTTAATGTTGTTGAGGTAGATCAAGCAACGAACCAAGATGTGTATGATTCTGTGGCAGCAGCTCAAGAAGATGCATTAGCTGATGTTATTGCAGCGTCTTCAGCCAATGATCTGGGTGACTTAGATCTGAGCCAAGGCGATGTTGTTGATTTCAGTGATGTTCTTGAGGGAACTGATGCTGTTCAAGGCGCTATTGATAGTTTTGTCTCTCTATCGGATCAAGATGGTGGGGTAGGCATTTCTTCACAAAGCCATGATTATGGTGTCAACGCCAATCTTTCAGATAGTGGTAGTGTTGATATAGATCAGCTAATTATTAGCCAGCAGCAACAACAAGACGTTGCATAAAGAGATTTAAAGCCCATAGTGAAAACTGTGGGCTTTATTTTTACTTGCTTTTAGGCCATAATCGTCCCATAAATAGTCAATATTTTTAGAATTACATTAAGTGAGGATCTTGCCGTGTTAACAATTATCAGAAAAACACTCAACGTAACAACAGCCCTGTCATTTGCATTGCTGTTCAGTACAGGTTTTGCTCAAGCGCAAGAAGTAACACTCAAAGAGGCTATGCAATTTGGCCTTTATAATAATCCAGAATACGGCATTGTTGCGAATACACGTTTAGCAACGGAAAAAGAGCTTCGCCAAGGTCGTGGTTTATTTTTACCATCTATTGATGCGGCAGCAGATGCAGGTGTTGAATATACGGATGATCCAAATACAAGAGCGGGTGTTGGTGACGATACTGAGACATTATTCCGCTACCAAACAGGTATTACCCTTACACAAATGCTCTTTGACGGCTTTAATGCACAGAGTGAAGTTGAAAGACAAGTGGCGCGTGTTCGTTCTTCAGCACACCGTGTTGATGAAACGGCTGAATTTGTCGGCCTTGATATTATCGAGGCCTATTTAGAAGTTGTTCGTCAGCGTGAACTTCTTGAAATTGCTCGTCAAAACATTGATGCGCATATTGATATTATGAATCAGACTCGTGATGCAGTTGGTGCTGGTATTTCTACAGAAGCTGACTTAGCACAAGTTGAAGCACGTTTAGCGCGTGCACGTGCAACAGAAGCACAAGTGAAACAATCTTTGCGTAATGCAGAATCTCAGTACAAATTGGAAACAGGGGAAATGCCTTCTAATTTGGTGTTAGCGTCGGTGCCTCTACAGGCTTTAGCGGCAAATGTTGATGATTCAGTACGCCGTGCCATCGTTGATGGTCCTACAGTTAAAATCTTTGAAGCGGATATTGATGTTGCAAAAGCTGAGCTAAAACAATCTGAGTCAGTATTCTACCCAGAATTTAATTTACAGTTAGATGCGCTGAACTCGGAAGATATTGGTGGTGTTGAAGGTCGTGATACATCGGCTCGTGCCTTGGTGACAATGGATTGGAATCTTTATCGAGGTGGTATTGATACAGCTCGTCAAAAAGAGTTTATATACCGTACAGCGGTAGCAAAAGAGCAACGTGCAAATGCTGCCCGTGCGATTGAGGACGATGTGCGTCAAACATGGGCTGCAATGATTGCTGAAGGCGATCAAGCACGTGAGTTTGCAGATCAAGTTGTGGCGAATGAGCGTGTAACACGTGCATATCGCGATCAGTTTGAATTAGGTCGTAGAACATTACTTGATGTATTAGACTCTCAAAATGAAAGCTTCGTATCAAAAAGTAATATGATTAATTCAGAGTTCCTTGAAATGCTCGCAATGTATAGATTGCTAGCGTTACAAGGTGATTTGCTTGCTTCAATGGATGTTTTGGCACCACGTGAAGCAGATCTTGCAGAAATTGCCTCTGAGAATTAATCAGCGCCTACTTTCTTAATTACTTATAAAGGTTTATACTCTAACCTCAGAAATATCGTTATTTCTGTTCAGGAGTACATAACTTGTCGACTAAAAAAGATACAAAAAAGACAGATAATACATTGAGTGATATCGAAGAAGATATCACAGGTACAGGCATGCCGTCTGGCTGGTCTTTAGAAGCTGACCGTGTAGCACAACACCATTCTTTACTTGAGTCATTGTGTCAATTGGCTGGTTTTTACGGGCGACGTGTAAGTGTCAAAGCACTCGTTGCAGGTATGCCCGTCTCAAAAGCGGGCATTACGCCCACTTTATTTATGCGTGCGGCAGAACGTGCTGATTTAGAAGCAAATTTAACGGAAAAGTCATTAGAATCTATTGCTGCAACGCCTAATTTTCCTTGTGTTTTAGTGTTACAAGGGGCGCAAAGTTGTATCGTGTGGCAAATGGCGCCATCAAAAAAGGGCGCTAAAAAAGGTGATGATAAACCACGCTTTGTGGTGCAGTTCCCAGAAACAAAATCTGAGAAAAAAGTTGTTGGTTTAGACGCTTTAAACAAAATGTATGCTGGGCAAGCTTTTTATATTCGTCCTGTGGCACGAACAGATGAACGGGCAGGACCTGCAAGAATTGATAATAAGCGTGATTGGTTTTTCTCAAAAATATGGGAAAATAAGAAACTATATAGAGACGTTATTTTAGCAGCGATCATGATTAATGTATTCGCTCTCGGCTCACCGCTATTTACAATGAATGTGTATGATCGTGTTGTACCTAATAACGCAGAAGAAACATTATGGGTTTTAGCAATCGGCGTGTCTATTGCCTATACATTTGATTTTCTCTTGAGAAATTTACGAGCGTTTTTTTTAGATGTTGCTGGCCGTCAGGCTGATTTAAAGATATCAGCTGCTATTTTTGAGCAAATTATGGGTATGAAAATGGGTGCTCGTCCTCATAGCGCAGGGATTATGGCGAGCCATATGAAGGATTTTGAGTCTATTCGTGATTTCTTTACTTCGGCAACAATTACGACACTGATTGATCTACCTTTCACTGTGTTTTTTATTGTAATTATCTTTGTTATTGCTGGGCCTGTCGGCTTTGTGCCATTGATCGCAGCGCCTATTGTCATTGCCGCAGGGTTTATGCTTCAAGGACCATTGCAAAAGGTTGTGAAACAATCAATGCATGAAAATGCACTTAAAACTGCACTGCTTTATGAGGCAGTTTCTGGCTTAGAAACAATTAAGGTTCAAGCCGCAGAGGGACATACACAACGTAAATGGGAAGAATTAACCGATAAAGCCTCACGAACTGGGGTTAAATCTCGCCGTATTTCAAATTTTGCTCTGAACTGGGCAACGTATGTTCAGCAAATTGCTTCAGTGGTGGTGGTCATTGTTGGGGCATATTTGATCGCTGAAGGCGATGTGACAATGGGGGCATTGATTGCCTGCGTTATTTTAAATGGCCGTGCTATGGCGCCATTGGCGCAAGTGGCAGGCCTTATGACTCGTCTTAATCAATCAAAAGAATCGCTTGTTCAACTCGACGAATTAATGACAAAAGAAGTTGAACGTCCACGTAACAAGCATTTCATCGCTCAACCACGTGTGGAAGGGCGTGTTGATTTTAAAGATGTTGTCTTTCATTATCCAGATCAGTCGGTGCCTGCGTTAAATGGAGTGAGCTTAACGATTGAGCCAGGCGAGCATGTTGGGATTATTGGGGCTGTTGGTTCAGGTAAAACAACAATAGAACGTTTGTTGCTTAATTTATATGAACCAAGCAGTGGTGTTGTAACACTGGACGGTACAGATGTTCGCCAGATTGAGCCAGGCGATTTACGCCGTAATATAGGATCAGTACAACAAAGCCCGCAGCTTTTTTATGGCTCAGTGCGTGAGAATATTACAATGGGGCATGAAATGGCCTCTGATCGAGCGGTATTGCGTGCGGCTGAATTGTCAGGTGTAACCGAGTTTTTACGTGAATCGCAATATGGGCTTGATACGCCAGTTGGGGAGCGTGGGGAGCAATTATCAGGTGGTCAGAGACAAGCTGTCGCCATTGCGCGCTCACTTCTTTATGATCCGCCAATTCTGATTTTAGACGAGCCGACAGCCTCAATGGACCCTGCATCGGAAAACCGTTTACGTAAGAAACTTCATAAGGTGACAGAAGGTCGCACAACAATCCTCATTACGCATAAAGGTGCTATGCTAACCTTGGTCGATAAGTTGATTTTGTTAGACCGTGGTAAAATCGTGGCTTATGGACCAAAAGATGAAGTGATTGCAAAATTACAAGCGAAGCAAAAAGGCTAAAACGAGTACGATATGACGGATGAAAAGCCAAAGAAAACAGTTGAGATGAACGAAGCGGATATTAAGGCCGCTATGGAGGCTGTGCAACAAAAAGCCGAAGCGCAAAAGGCACCTCAGCAATCGTCGAGAGAGCCACAAGGTAGAGATATCTTGATGGATTATGAAGAAGTGCCGTTCGTGCAGCATTTGCAATTATTTGCTATCGCTGCTTTTTTCGGCATTTTTCTATTATGGGCTAATTTTGCCACATTAGATGAAGTCACGAAAGGCGATGGACGTGTTATTCCTTCTAAAGAAATACAGGTTTTACAAAACCTTGAGGGTGGTATTATTGAAGCTATAAAAACATGGGAGGGTGAAGAAGTTAAAGCAGGGCAGGTATTGATGCAGTTGCGGGATATCAACGCTTCATCAGAGTTTCAATCCAATGAAAGTCGAGTCCTGTCTTTAAGAGCGTCGATTGCACGGCTACAAGCCGAGGCAAATGGCGAGAGTAGTATCAGTTTTTCTGAAGATGTTTTGCGTGAAGCGCCAGAAAGTGTTGACGAAGAGCGTCGTACGTTTCGGGCCAATTTAAGTCGGTTGCGAGATCAAAAAAGTATTCTTGAATCACAGCTTAGGCAGCGGCGGTCAGAAGTCGATGAAATTCAAACTCGGATTCGTGGCATGCAGCAACAAATTGATCTGGCGAACCAAGAAAAACGTCAAATTGAACCAGCTGTTGCAAAAGGCTCGTTACCGCAACTGGAATTACTAAAAATTGATCAGCGCTTGTCTGAAATGCAGGCAGAATACAATTCATTGGAAAGCTCGTTGCCGCGAGCAAATGCGGCAATTAATGAGGTACAACGCCGATTGCAAGATGCTGTGAGTACGGCACGTGCCGATGCACAAGCGCAGCTGACAGAAACATTAGCGCAAGTTAAAGCACTTGATAAAACATTATCAGCCCTAGAGGATCGTAAAGAAAGAACAGAGATTAAATCACCTGTTGATGGGATTATTAAAGATATCAAAATTACGACTGTTGGCGGTGTTGTACAGCCGGGTCAGGATTTAATTGAGATCGTGCCTTTGGATGATAAATTATTGGTTGAGGCACGTGTAAGGCCTAAGGATATTGCCTTTTTATACCCAGGTCAGCCCGCTATTGTTAAGATTACGGCGTATGATTTTTCTATTTATGGTGGCCTTAAAGGCGAGCTTGTCGATATATCTGCTGATACGATAGAAGATAAAGAAGGGAACAGTTTCTATCGTGTGCGCGTTAGAACAAATGAGACGAATTTAAAACGCAAAGGCGAAGTTCTGCCGATTATCCCTGGTATGGTCGCTTCCGTTGATATTTTGACAGGGAAAAAAACGGTTATGGACTATTTGATTAAGCCTTTTGCAAAAACATTAGAAAATTCGCTGAATGAAAGATGAATTCAGAGCAAATAATACGAATTCCTCTTGAAATGCCCTAAAAATAAGGTATTAATCATTCAGTAAGGCTATTATACTATAGTCATTAAGCAACAACTAAGGAGATTACTTATTAAACGACCTATGAGACCACCACAAAAAGACGATGGAACAAGAGTTAATGAATCTATACGCGCACCAGAAATACGTGTTGTTGGTGCAGATGGTGAAATGGTCGGGGTAATGTCACCGAGGGAAGCGCTTTTATTAGCGCAAGAATCAGGTCTAGACCTTGTTGAGATATCACCAAATGCGAAACCTCCAGTTTGTAAAATATTAGATTACGGTAAGTTTAAATACGAAGCACAGAAAAAAGCTGCTGAGGCGCGTAAAAAGCAAAAAACTATTGAATTAAAAGAATTAAAAATGCGTCCCGGTATTGGTGAGCATGATTATCAGGTGAAGCTTAAAGCCGCTAAAAAATTCTTGGAAGATGAAGATAAAGTCAAATTTACGTTGAGGTTCCGTGGCCGTGAAATGGCGCATGTTGATTTAGGCCGACAAGTTCTTGAGCGTGTTAGAGAAGATTTAAAGACAATGTCTAAAGTCGATTACCATCCTAAAATGGAAGGTCGTCAAATGATGATGATTTTAGCACCAGACCCTACAGCGGTTGCACAAAATGATAAAAAAATCGAAACAGCGGTCAAAGCAGAAGCCACTTCTGACACGGAAAAAGCCAACACAGCTACAGAATAAATCACAAACGTCATTAACAATGGCGCCTGTTGATCCAAATAAAACTGAACGTATAGCGAAAGTTATTGCGCGTGCTGGGATATGTTCTCGCCGTGAGGCAGAGCGTTATATTGAAGAGGGCCGTGTTGTGGTTAATGGCCAGAAACTAACAACGCCAGCCTTTACGGTCACATCAAAAGATAAGATTGTCGTTGATGGTAAGCCGATTGCGGAGAAAGACCCTGTGCGGCTGTTCTTGTTTCATAAGCCCAGTGGTTGTTTAACCACCAACCGTGATGATCGTGGTCGTGAAACTATCTTCGATGTGCTTGATCGATATGAGCCTAAATTGCCGAGATTAATTACTGTTGGTCGATTGGATTACAATACAGAAGGTTTGTTGCTGCTGACTAATGATGGTGAATTTGCCCGCCACTTAGAGCACCCTGATAATAAAATGGTACGTGTTTACCGTGTGCGCGCGCATGGAAGTGTAACACAGGAACGTTTAGATAAGCTAAAAGAAGGATTAACAGTTTCTGGTGTTCAATATGGACCTGTTACGGCCATATTGGAAAAGCAGCAGGGTGGTAACATCTGGTTGTCTGTATCAATCACTGAGGGCAAAAACCGTGAAGTTAGAAAAATCATGGAGAGCCTCGGTTTGGAGGTTAATCGCCTTATAAGGCTCTCTTATGGACCTTTTGTTATGGGCGGCCTTGGGCGAGGAGGCGTTAAAGAATATAGTGCTAAGGCCTTATATGAGCTATTACCAAGTTATTTTAATGCAGGTGCTGTGTGAGGATTACGGCTGGTCAATATCGTGGCCTGACGTTGTTGAGCCCTAAAGATAATAAAGTACGTCCAACAACAGATAAAATACGTCAAGCAATCTTTAATATATTACAGCATCGTTTTGAGGGTGTGCAGGATAAGCAAGTTCTTGATCTATTTTGTGGAACAGGCGCATTGGGGCTAGAGTGTTTATCTCGTGGTGCAAAATCAGCGGTGTTCGTTGATCTTGATACCTCTCTAGTCCGTCAAAATGTAGATAAAATGAGGGCTGAAGAGTGCTGCCAATTGATCCGTTCTGATGTATTGAAATATAAAGCTAAACAAGATTTTGATTTAATCTTCTTAGACCCACCTTATGAAATGGCTTTGGCACAAGCAACGCTTGATAAATATAGTGACCAAAAGGATGCGTTATTTATTGTAGAGACTGAGAAAGCAGTGTTACTAAAGAATGTCGAAATTATTGATGAGAAAATTTACGGCGATACAAAAATCACTTTTTTAAAACAACAAAATGAGCATTAATCCTAGTATAATGCGGTAGATAACAAAGACACCAAAGCCGTGCTTTTCTAACCATTTCAACATCAGCGCTATACTAGCCCAACCTGTTATAAAAGACAGCCCAATCGCCCAAAATATATCTTGGGTTAGGTTGATATTTTGTTGTTTGGCGATATCAAGGCCAGCCAGTGTTCCGGCACCTGAAATAGCGACAATGGCTAGTAAAAGGGAGAATCGTGCAGCTTGTTCGGCATTTAGGCCAAGTGCACGCCCTGCTGTCATGGTAATCCCTGAACGGCTTACGCCGGGAATGAGTGCCAAGATTTGCGCTAAACCAATCAAGAAGACTTTAGCGAGGCTCATTGTTTCAATATGTTCACTTTGCTTACCAAAGCGATCAGCAAGCCATAGGACAATACCAAAAATGAGTGTTGTCCAACCAATGAGTGTTACATTGTCGTAAAAAATACCCGGGAAGAACTTAGCGATAATAAAGCCAACAATAATAACAGGCAGGCTGGCCAGCAATACTTTCGTCACCAACATAAAGCCTTCATTTGAAGGATGTTTGATTGCTCCAAAAAATCCTTTAATCATCAGCCATATATCGTTTCGGAAATATAAAAGAACAGCCAACAATGTGCCTATATGGACGGCAATATCAAGCAATAGCTTCGTATCATTATTCAGGTGAATGCTCATATCCATAAAATGATGAGCAAGAGCCAAATGGCCACTTGAGCTGACGGGTAAGAACTCTGTCAGGCCTTGGATTACAGCTAAAATTATAATATGATAGAGCAACATATTAGGAGTATATCAGCGGTGAATGTCTATGTCTTGGGGATTATTAGTTTTGTTGTTGGCTTTTTAATTGGCCAAGCCATTATTGCTTATTTGCTTAGGCATAAAACAAAAGAACAGCTTCTTAAGGATGAAAGTATTCGTGAATATGGGCTTATTCCGTGGGGATGTGCAATAGTGGTTTGTTGTGGTGCAATTTGGTTGGGCAAAATGATAGGCGTGGTAACGCCATAATGCCGCCCTATTGACATTGTATTCTATTAAAACATATTAGATGCATAATAAATAAAGGGGTTAGAATGAAATTTTTTACAGTATTGCTAGTGTTTATAAGTATGTTCACAGCGACACAGGCGCAAGCAAAAATAGAGCAATATAAGTTCGAAAAACCTCATACGCAAATCGGTTTTTATGTAGGTCATCTAGGTTTTTCGCATTCACATGGTAACTTCACTGATTTTGATGGTGAGATAATCTTTAATAGGGCAGAGGTGGCTAAGTCTTCTGTAAATGTGACTATCCAAACTGCGAGTGTTGAAATGGGTAATGACGTTTGGAATGAGCATGTTCGTGACACATTCTTAAAACCTAATCAATTTCCAACAATCACATTTAGAAGTTCGTCTATTGACGTTACCGGCGAAAATACAGCTGATATAAAGGGTAATTTAAAAATTTCGGGCGTAACAAAGCCTGTTGTGTTGAAAACAGTTTTTAATAAAGAGGGCGCAAACCCTTTTAATAAAAAATATACAACAGGTTTCACCGCGACACTTGATA
Source organism: Micavibrio sp. (assembly GCA_002699085.1). Taxonomy (GTDB): domain Bacteria; phylum Pseudomonadota; class Alphaproteobacteria; order Micavibrionales; family UBA9664; genus UBA9664. Next base: position 9,994 of record PAAR01000015.1, on the reverse strand, counting down.
TTAAGCGGTCTGATTTTGGTATCAAAGAATATTTACCCGCTATTGGTGATGATATTGAAATACGTATTGAGGTTGAGGCAGAATGCTATGAAGGCTGTGAAACAGTGGTGAATCCTTAAGATGATGAAAAAATACTCTAAACCTGCCATAGCGATACATTGGATTGTTGCTGTTCTTATTATTGGTATGATTCCTTTTGGTTGGTATATGTCGGATCTTGATTTCTCTCCAGACAAACTCAAATTGTATGCATGGCATAAATCAATCGGTATCACTATTTTAGCGCTGTTCTTTGTGCGACTTGGGTGGCGTTTATATAAGGGGGTGCCAGCGCCCTTACCGCATAAAGAGTGGGAAAGAAAATTGGCCAAAACTTCACATATATTACTCTACATCTTAATGGCAATTATGCCACTTACAGGCTGGTTAATGTCATCAGCAAATGGCTTTCCTGTGTCAGTTTGGGGAATGTTTGTTTTGCCCGATTTGATTGATAAAAACCAAGATCTTGGCCATTTTTTGAATGCGCTCCATTCTAAAATTGCATGGGCTATCATAGTGATTGCAAGTGTGCATTTATTAGGTGCTTTAAAGCACCATTTTATCGACAAGGATAATACATTACGCCGTATGTTACCTGTTTTCTTGTGTTTTTTGCCGTTTACGGCACAAGCTCAAGACACTGCTGTACAACAATGGAAAATTATCCCTGAGCGAAGTGAGATAGTGTTTGTTGCTCAGTGGGATGCTTCTGATGTACGGGGCGAATTCTCAAATTTTGATGGTGATATATTTTTCGATAAAGATAATTTAGAACAATCCTACGCTGATATAGTGATTGACATGACGAGCTTTGATACGGGTTATCTTGAGCGTGATGAAGAGATTGCAGGGCCAAATTGGTTCTCTTTGGCCAATTATAGCAAAGCACAATTTAAAACTACGCATATTATATATGATCCAGAAGGTGACCAAGACCATGATTTTATTGCACAAGGGACATTGAGTTTAAAAGGTCAGATCAAACCGATTGAATTACCATTCTCAATTGAATTTGATGATGAGGGAAATGCTTTGATGAAGGGGGAGACAAGCTTGTCGCGCCTAGATTTTGAAATCGGCCAAGCGGGTTGGCAATCAACTGAAATCATTAAAGAAAATGTAGAAATCAAAATAGAACTTGCAGCCCGTCCTGTTAATCCTGTAGAGTAATATAACTCGATAAAAACAATAAATAAAACGGGGTTAGTTAAACTTAATGAGGAAACTTTATCATCTCTGGTTACATCCATTTTCACGCAAAGTAAGGATGATTTTAACAGAGAAAAAGTTGGATTTCGAGCTTGAGCTCGAAAAAGTCTGGGAAAGACGCACTGATTTTCTTGCAATGAATCCTGCGGGAGATGTGCCCGTGCTGATTGATGAAGATGGCACGACGCTTAATAATAGCAGCGTTATTTCTGAATATCTCGAAGAGGTCTATCCTGAGATTAATTTATTAGGTAATGATCCGACAACACGGGCAGAAGTCCGTCGCCTTGTTGGTTGGTTTGATGTAAAATTTAATCGTGAAGTAACGGAAAACCTGATTGGTGAGAAAATGATGAAACGTTTTCTGAAATTAGGTGAACCACATGGCCCCTCTATTCGTGCAGGCCATGCCAATATTCATTATCACTTGGATTATATTAGTTATCTTTTAGAAAAACGCACATGGCTGGCGGGAAATGATTTCTCACAGGCGGATATCGCCGCTGCGTCACATTTGTCAGCTATTGATTATATTGGTGATGTGCCATGGGATCAACATCCACAGACAAAGATCTGGTATGCACGTATCAAATCACGGGCAAGTTTCCAGCCATTGTTGAGAGATTATATTCCAGGCTTTGAACCTGCGGCTCAGTATAAGAACGTTGATTTCTAAGCGTTTAAATAATCATAGACTTTTGTGACGAAATCAGAGATTTTTAAAGGATGAATTCTGGAAAGAAGAAGCTTTTTTGTTTTGGTTTTGGCTATGTGGCAGCGCATTTAGCAAAAACATTGCAATCTGATTCAGGGCAGAATTGGCAAATTATGGGCACAACACGTGACCCTATTAAACGTTCCCAACTCAAGGACAAGAGCTATCAAGCATACTTATTTGAGGACATACATCCACTTATTGATCCGCTTTATGTTCTTGAAGGTGTTACACATTTACTTATTTCTGTGCCGCCTAAGGATGATGGTGATATCGTACTTCAAGCCCATTTAGATGATATCTTACAAATACCAACGATTGAATGGATCGGGGTTTTATCGGCGACTAGTGTGTATGGTGACAGATCTGGGGCGACTGTATCTGAAAGCGATGAAATTAAACCGACAAGTAAACGGGGTTCTCGCCGTGCAAAAATGGAAGAGCAATGGCGCAAACTCGTGAGACTAAATGATTTACCAGTGCATATTTTTAGGTTGGCAGGGATTTATGGCCCAGGTCGCTCAGCATTGGATAGCATTAATGCGGGCATCGCACGGCGTATCTTAAAAGATGGCCATAAATTTAATCGTGTCCATGTAGCAGATATTGTTCAAACTTTAATTGCCTCAATGCATAAGCCAAATCCAGGTGCTGTTTATAATGTTAGCGATGATGATCCAGCCGCTAGCCATGAGGTCATTGCCTATGCGGCGGAGCTTTTAGGTGTAGAACCCCCTAAAATAGTCGATTATGATGAGGCGAACTTACCGCCAATGGCTAAAAGTTTTTATGATGAAAATAAGCGTGTATGTAACAAAAAGATTAAAGAAGAATTAGGCATTAAATTACTTTATCCAGATTATAAGGCTGGTTTGAAAGCGTGCCTGACGGAAGAAAATATAGATACGATGTTTTTATAAAAGTGCGTTTATTTTCGTTTTCTTAGTTTCTTGCCCGTATCTTTTGGCAGCGTTATTGTAACGGTTGTACCTTCGCCAACAATTGATTCAATAGATAGTTTACCGCCGTGTAATTCGGTTAAGTCTTTTGTGATGGCTAGGCCGAGACCAGAGCCATCATGGTGGCGAGAATATTCATTCTCTACCTGTTCAAAAGGCTTAGTGATGACATTAATTTTATGTTTTGGAATACCGATCCCCGTATCAGAGACAGCAATGGCAATCATATCATCTGCCGTATCCGAAACGCTAATATCAACGGAACCTTTGGCTTTTGTGAACTTAATGGCGTTTGAGACGAGGTTAAGCAGTATTTGCATGAGTGCACGTCTGTCAACATAGATGTTCTCGTCTTCATTTTGAATAGCGACAGATAGTTTTATTTTCGCATCAACGGCACGACCTTCCATCATATGAGCGGCCAAACGCACTGTTTTTGATAGGTTGATATGTTCTAAATCAAGCTCATATTTACCCGCTTCAATACGTGACATATCTAAAATATCTGTAATCAGATCAAGCAAATGCTCACCAGATTCACGAATACCTGTGAGGTAATCAAGGTATTTTTCGGTGCCGATCGGGCCTAATAGCTGTCGCTGCATCATTTCAGAAAAACCAATGATCGCATTAAGTGGTGTTCGCAGTTCATGGCTCATATTTGCCAAGAATCTTGATTTAGCAGCATAGGCAGATTCAGCAGAATCTTTGGCTTCTTGGAGGGCTCGTTCATGCTGCAAACGTTCTGTAACATCTTGCATAATACCAAATAGCGCAATGACTTCGCCATTGCGATCAAGTTCACAACGACCCTCGCAGTTTATGTATCGTATATCACCATTATCTTTATAGATTCGGAAGTCGATATCGTAATTACGTTTTTCAATGATTGCTCGTTGGAAAGCCTGTATCACACGGCCTGTGTCACGGCGATGAAGTAGCTTGTTGAGACAGTCTATATCTGGTGTAAAGTCTTTGGCTTCTTTACTAAAAATACGGTAAATCTCGTCTGACCATTCGATATGGTTGCACTCAATATCCCAGTACCAATGCCCCATTTTGGCGAGAGCCTGTGCTTCTTTAAGCTGTGCTTCTTTTTTCTTTAAAATGCTTTCGTTGTTTTTAATTTCTGTAACGTCTTTACCAAGAGCGTAGACAATATTGTCAAAATTCTTTAACTGCCAATCAATCCAGAAAACGCCGCCTTGTTTACCAAGCATACGTGTTTCAAAATGCACAGCAGGTGATAAAGCAACAGAGGCATTGCGTGAAGAGATCGAATAAAGTGCATTACGGATTTGCGCTCGATCATCAACATGAATGAAATCGGTGAAGTTGCGACCAATGAGATCGTCATCTTGAAAGCCCATAAGTCGACCGAAGTTTTTATTAAAGCGAATGAATTGGCCGTTTTCTTCCATTACAGAGCGCAATTCATTCGACATTTCAGTAAATAGAATATTCTCAGTGCGCTTTAGATTAGCCGCGATATTCTGTTCGGAAGTGCTTACTTTTTTCTTGGTCGCTTTCGTCGTTTTTTTCGCTTTAGATTTGCTGGGCGTGTTGTCTTGGAGTGAAGTGATGTGAGAGATTAATTTTGTTAAAGTCTCGGGGGCTTCAGCCACATCACTAATTGTATCTGTCGAGGCGATTAAGTAAGATTCGGCATCTGGCGTCGCTAGCCAATCAAATTGAAAATCCTTCTTTATGGTTTCACGGCCATTGATTTGGAAACTCAATGTATGACACCCAGGACGAATATTTTTGAAATCTTTTGGGTCATCAGTGGCTGTCGCTTGTGACAGGCTATTCGTGACAGAATATGCTTCGTCAGAGTCAAAGGACAGAAAACTGTTTGCGTGATGATTTGAAATACTATCGAAAGTTACGTCCAAAAAGCTTAGGAGGGCATCACTGGCATAAATAATCTGGCCATCTTGATTAATAACAAAGCGTGAAACATCATCAGCATACAGTTTTTTTGCTGATAGTTTGTTATTTTTCGTCGTTTTTTTAATGGATGTTTTTGCCATTAATAGAGATGCCCTACGTCAAAAATTTTTTATTTCCAGATTCACAGCAAAGCTTAGCTGCTTTGCATAAAAAATCCCAGTTTTATTTGAATTTTTTACTGAAAGGTTTCTAAAAGGGTTTTTTCGGTTAAAAGCTGTGGTAAAACAACGGCTTCAGGGCGTGCACCGTTTTTAGCTGCGCCATAATAAACGTAAAGTGGCACGCCATTGCGGCCAAATCCTTTAAGGTAGGCCGTGATCTCAGGATTTTGATTAGTCCAGTCACCTTTAATATAAATGATACCTGTATCTTTTATACGCTGCTGAACGGCTGTAGTTGAAAGGGCTAAGCGTTCATTTACCTTACAGGTAATGCACCAGTCTGCCGTCATATTTACCAATACAGGACGCTCACCCATTAGCGCATTAGCAAGATTTAAAGTAGTGAAATCAACATAGCTGCTTTTTTGTTCCAATTGTTGTTGCGGGGTTTTCGGTGTTTCTTGCATGAAGGCAAAACCTCCCGCACAGGTAATAAGTGCGATAAGTACAACAGCTGAAATGATGCGTAAAACCAGTGTTTTTGGCCATGCTTTAATCATCCAGATAATAAAAGTCAGCAAAACGGCACCAATTACTAAGTGAATGAAGGAGAAAGCAGGTGCTTGCTGAATAAACACCCAGCCCAGCCAAATTGCTGATAGATACATGGGGAACGCTAGAAATTCTTTGAATTTAACCATCCATGTGCCGGGTTTTGGCAAAAGGTGCGATAGGGCAGGTATAATGGTTAGGAGAAGATAAGGGAAGGCTAAGCCAAACCCAAGCATTGCAAAAATGCTTAAGGAAAGAACGGGTGGTTGTGTGAGGGCAAACCCTAGGGCCGTTGCCATGAAAGGTGCTGTGCAGGGTGTGGCAACAAGAGTCGCTAAAACACCTGTAAAGAATGAACCTGTATAACCTTGCTTTGTCGTGAAAGAATGGCCGACACCGCCAAGATTATTACCTATTTCAAAAAAGCCACTTAAATTCAGACCAATGATAAAGAGTAATGCGGCCAGTAAAATAACGATGATCGGGCTTTGTAATTGAAAGCCCCAACCAATTTGTGCGCCTGATAATTGTAGTGCAATCAAGGCACCTGCAATAGCTAAGAAGCTTAGGATAACCCCAAATGTATAGCTTAGCCCAAGGCCGATTGATTGTAGGCGTGTGCTGTGGCTATGCTGAACGAGGCTCAATGCCTTCATTGAAAGGATCGGGAAAACACAAGGCATCAAGTTCAAAATAACGCCCCCGATAAAAGCAAAAAGCAGAATGGTTGAAAAGCTAAAGGTTGAAAAATCGACGCCAATTATATCCGTTGTTTTCGGCATCATATCGTCGACAATATCTAAAGGGGTAGTCTCAGCGATAAGTGTGTCTTGATTTCGTGTTACGGTTGCTTCGTATGCATTGCCATCAACAACTAAAACACCATCTAGTTCTTCAAAGGCTGTTATATCACGTGTGTCTCTTGGAATATTGAGCGTTACACCGTTGTCATTTGTTGTAAATTGTTGTGTTTCCAGATTCTTAACAACGCCCCATTCATAAGGAAAGAAGTAAGCTGTATTCGCTGTGTTTACACCTGAAAAACTAACACTGAAGATGTTGTTCTCGTCTTTGAAGCTAGCTGTTTCGAAAGATCTTTTTTGTGGAAAGGCCGTCTGTGCTTTGTTCAGAAGATCTTGGTTTATCGGGGATGCTTGTTCCGCAACAGGTAATGTAATAGAAAGATTGGCGGTTTCTGGAATGCAAATCTCTTTGCAAACGAGCCATTCAAGGCTAGCTGTGATTGTTACGTCTTGATTAAGGGAGAGTGCCTTATCGGCTTTAAAATTAGCAGCATAGAATATTTGACCTTTATGGCCAAAATTTACGAGAGGGCCATAAGGTATCGCTTCGGGCATAGGGTAAGAAATACCGCCTTCTTGGCTAAGCCCTTCAGGTAAGGTGAAATTGAACCTAGGTGCAGCGCCTGAATCTCCTGTGTTGCGCCAATAAGTATGCCATTCAGGAATAATTTGGTGCTCAATAAGAAGAGTAAAGTCTTGTCCAGGGACAATAGCATCTTGAGTGGCATAAAGCGCAGCCGTGACTTTAGGACTTGTATCTATCTCTTGAGAAATATCTTGCGCAAAAGCAGAAAAACTGAAGACGATAAAAAGGAAGGTTAAAAGTTGACGAAACATATATACCTATTCTTTTGAAGCAGCTTTAAACGCACTGACGATTTCTGGAGCTGTGTTGGCGGTTGTGATTGTTTGTATTGTTTCTTTTTTATCTTGGTCGTAGATCACCATAAAACCTGTAACAGCACCATATGTTTGTAATAGATCATTAAGGCCTAAGCTTTCTGCCTTTTTCTTAGTATTGGCAATTGACGGACCGTCAGTCATGTCGAAAACAACAAATTTTATATCGTCCAAGTTTTTATCTTTACGCGCTTCGTCAATGCGCGGTGTAAGAATTTTGCAGGAGCCACACCAATCAGCGTAAAAAATCACACCCATCAGATTATCACTTGCATGGGTTAGCGGTATAAAACTAAACAAGGCTAAAAATGTTGCGGTGCAAAATGTTAAGAGCTTTGATTTCATGCTGTCTCACTTGTTTGAGTACTTATTACGTATTACTGTTATAGACGAATTCGTGACTAATATCACTAGGTTACATGTCACTATATTATAGGTTAAGAATAAGGAGCAATTATGGCGGAGACAGCCTCACAACAGACCCCTGTAAATCAAACACCTGTATGGTCTCCATCACAAGCGCGCAAAGAAGGTTCAACGCTTTGGGCATTCAAAGCGTATATAGAAAATAAATATCAGCAAAATTTTAGTGATTATCATGCGCTATGGACATGGTCTAATACACATAGCCGTGATTTTTGGTCAGAGGTTTGGGATTATTGCGGTGTTATAGGGGATAAGGGTCAAATCATTTTGCCAGAAAATCAGAAAATGGTGCAGGGCGCCCATTTCTTTCCCGATAGTAAAGTCAATTATGCAGAAAATCTGCTTCGCCGAAAAGATGAGGCAACGGCCATTGTGTTTCGTGGCGAAGACAAAGTTGAGACCAGCCTTAATTATAAGCAATTATACGATCAGGTTAGCCAGTTTGCACAAGGTTTGGTTGCGCTGGGTGTTAAAAAGAACAGTCGAGTATGCGGTCTTATGCCGAACATGCCTGAAACAATTATTGCCGCTCTGGCAACGGCAAGTATTGGTGCTATCTGGTCGTCAGCGTCACCTGATTTTGGTGTGCAAGGGGTGCTCGATCGTTTTGGTCAAATTGAACCAGATGTAATGATTGCCTGTGCAGGCTATTACTATAATGGCAAAACGCATGATTGTTTGTCTAAAATTTCAGCTATCCAAGAAAAAATACCAAGCTTAAAGCAAGTGGTGATTGTGCCTTATGCAATTGAAAAACCAGCAGTTTCTAATGCTGTTTTGTATGCGGATTTTATTAGTGCTTATACGCCCAAAGATATCCAGTTTGAACGATTTGACTTTAATCACCCGCTGTTCATTATGTTCTCATCAGGCACAACAGGCACACCAAAATGTATCGTCCACGGCCATGGCGGCACGTTGATCCAGCACCTAAAGGAATTTCATCTGCAATGTGATGTGAAGAAAGGCGATCATGTTTTCTATTTCACAACCTGTGGCTGGATGATGTGGAACTGGCTTATTTCTGGGCTGGCTTGTGAGGCAACTTTATTGCTTTATGATGGGTCACCTTTTTACCCAGATGGCAATGCGCTGTTTGATTTTGCGCAAAAATATAAAATGAGTCTATTCGGTACAGCGGCGAAATATGTTGATGCAGTTAAAAAGGCTGGTATTAACCCAGCCAAGACGCATGATTTATCTCATCTTATAACATTGACCTCAACAGGTTCACCTTTGGTACATGAAAGCTTCGATTATATTCTAAGTGATATCAAAAAAGATCTTCATATATGTGCACTTTATGGCGGCACCGATATTATTGCGGCGAGTTTTGGTATTGGTAATCCGATCTCGCCTGTTTATCGTGGCGAGTTACAAGGGCCGGGTTTAGGCACAGATATTGATGTTTTCGATGAAAACGGCCAACCAGCACCCTATAATGTGCAAGGCGATGTTGTTTGCAAATCTGTTTTTCCGTCAATGCCGGTCGCTTTTTGGGATGATCCAGATGGATCACGTTATAAGGGCGCTTATTTTGAAGGGTATGATGGCGTTTGGACGCATGGTGATTGGGCCGAGAAAACACCAACCCATGGCCTGATTGTCCACGGTCGCTCTGATGCTACGCTTAATCCTGGCGGGGTGCGTATTGGTACAGCAGAGATTTATCGTCAAGTTGAGCAAATTGAAGAAGTGTTAGAGAGTATCGCTATTGGTCAAAATTGGGATGATGATGTGCGTGTTATCCTATTTGTTCGTTTGCGTGAGGGCGTTACATTAACGGAAGAGCTGATTAAAACGATCCGCACACGTATCCGCATTGGCGCATCGCCACGCCATGTGCCAGAAAAAGTTATTGCGGTGTCTGATATTCCAAGGACAAAAAGCAACAAAATGGTAGAGTTGGCTGTAAGAAATGTCGTTCACGGTAAGCCCGTCAAGAATGTTGAAGCTTTAGCTAATCCGGAAGCATTAGAATTATATAAAGATATTCCAGAGCTACAATCATGATGCGCGGTTATTTTGGTATTGGTGTTGAGGGGATTAGTAAAGAACAAAATCTTGGTACATTGATGCGTTCGGCTCATTCTTTTGGCGCAAGTTTTTTCTTTACGGTGCAGCCTGGGTTAAATATTCAAAAAATTAGACAATCCGATACGTCCAAATCTTATGCGCATTTACCTTTTTATGAATATGACAGCCCAGCGACATTTCAATTGCCAAAGAAATGCGCCTTAGTGGCTGTTGAACTGGTCGAAGATTCAATTGAACTGCCTCGTTTCAGACATCCGCAACAAGCAGCCTATATTTTAGGCCCTGAAATGGGCAATG
>PAAR01000014.1 GCA_002699085.1 Micavibrio sp. | reverse complement strand
CTGAAACAGGTTGTGGCTGCAGAATATAACCCGTTTGAGTTTATCAAAACAAATGTGATTGGCGCAGAAAATATTGTTAATGCGGCTTTGGCGAACGGCGTGAAAAAGGTTGTAGCGCTTTCAACGGATAAAGCGGCAAATCCGATTAATTTTTATGGTACAAGCAAGCTGGCTTCGGATAAGATTTTTGTTGCGGCAAACAGTTTGAGTGGTAATCAGGATACAACATTTTCTGTTGTGCGCTATGGTAATGTAATGGGTTCAAGGGGTTCGGTACTTCCGCTATTCCAAAGGCTTATTAGTGAAGGCGTTAAAGAGCTTCCGATCACTGATGATCGTATGACGCGTTTCTGGATTACGTTGACCCAAGGCATCGAGTTTGTTATTTCCTCATTCGAGATGATGCATGGCGGCGAGCTTTTTGTGCCCAAAATCCCAAGTATGAAAGTGACTGATCTTGCTAAGGTATTGGCGCCCGATTTGCCGCATAAGATTATCGGTATTCGTCCGGGGGAGAAAATCCATGAGACAATGGTGACCGCTGATGATGCAAGGCTGACACTTGAAATGGATGATCGTTTTATAATTATGCCGGTTTACAAATCCAAGAGTGATTTTTGCCAGAATTATAAGGATGTTGCCAAGTATGTTCCCGAAGATTTTTCCTATTCCAGTGACAATAATACATGGTGGTTGAACGAGGCTGAGCTACTGGAGATGATAGAAGAGGTCTAATCCGGTGCAGGATTTCATACCCTATGGCAGACAATATATTGATGATGACGATATAGCAGAAGTTTCAAAAGTTCTGCGCAGTGATTTTCTCACCTGTGGTCCATACATAGAAAAATTTGAAAATGCCCTTTGCGATATTACAGGTGCTGATCATGCTGTGGCCTGTAATAGCGGCACGGCGGCTTTGCATTTGGCGATGCTGGCACTTGGGGTCACGGAAGGCGACAAGGTTATTGTGCCAACGGTGACGTTTCTGGCTAGTGCAAATGCTGCGCGGTATTGCGGGGCGAAGATAGTGTTTGCCGATGTGGATGCGAAGAGTGGTCTTCTTACGCCTGACACCCTGCACGAGGCCTATGAATGTGCAGGGGGTGAAGTGAAGGCTTTGGTTGTCGTGCATTTATGCGGGCAACTTGCCGATATGAAAGCCATCAAAGCATTGTGTGATGAAAAGAATATTCGCGTGATTGAGGATGCTTGTCATGCTCTGGGCGGGAAGGGTGTCGGTAAATGTGAGTATAGTGACATGGCGGCTTTTTCCTTTCATCCTGTCAAGACGATTGCGATGGGCGAAGGTGGAGCGGTAACAACAAATAATCCTGCGTATGCAGAAAAAATGAAGATGCTTCGGACGCATGGTGTAGAGCGCGGCGATCACTGGAAATACACTATGAACGATCTCGGTTATAATTACCGTGTGCCGGACTTATCCTGTGCTTTGGGGCTTAGTCAACTCAAGAAGCTGGATATGTTTGTGGAGCGCCGCAGGAGAATTGCTAAAGCTTATGACGCGTTCTTTAAGGGCATAGATTGGGCGGAACCTGTGCTGGCGTTTTCGGAGGATGAAGCGTATCACCTTTATCCGATTCTGATTGATTTTGAGAAAATCGGGAAAACCCGCGAAGAATTTATGGATGAGCTTCGAGCCAAGAATATAGGCACGCAGGTTCACTATATTCCTGTGCATGCGCAGCCCTATTATGGTGGGCGGTTAGAGGATTTTCCTAATGCTGCTGAATATTATAAAAAAGTGTTATCTTTACCTCTGTATTATGGTTTGAGTGACGAGCAGCAAAATTACGTTATGAAGGTTTTAAGTGATTATTGAGCAAGCACTAATAGGTGGCGCTATAGAACTTCAGACTTTGGATAGTGGTAACATTTCACAGGATTATGTTTCGTGGCTGAATGATCCCGAAGTGTCCCGTTATCTGGAATCGCGTTTTAAGGATCATACGCAAGGCAGTGTAGAGGCGTTTATTGAGAATTGTAATAAAAGTGATGCTTCGATTCTCCTCGGGATTTTTTATGAGAGCAGGCATATAGGCAATATAAAAGCCGATCTAAATTTCCATCATAAAACTGCTGGTATTGGCCTTATGATTGGAGAAAGGGGATTGCAGGGGCAGGGGATTGGTTCGAGCGCTATTACGATGCTCGGGGATTATTTATTTAAAAATCATGACATATTCAAAATCAATGCGGGGATTTATCAGAGTAATTTTCCTTCGGTGAAGGCCTTTGAAAAGGCCGGATATGAGGTTGAATATGTGAAGCATGATCATATTATCAATGTTGAGGGCGAGCGCGAAGATGTCATCATGATGGTGAAATATGCAGATTAAGCGAATAGCTATATTGGGGCTTGGCTCTATCGGGATGCGGCATTTTTCGAATGTGGTCGAGCTAGGTCTTGAGCCTTTGGGCTATGATCCGTCCGAGGAGAGAAGGCGAGTAGCTCTAAATAAAATTCCTCAAGCCAATGTTTTTGATAGTATAGAAGATGCTATTAATGCTGCAGATGCTGTTATTATTGCTAGCCCGCATAAATATCATTTGGAAGCCTTAAAGCAATGTGTGGCGGCAGGAAAACCCTGTTTGGTGGAAAAGCCTATTGCAACGCAGGTAGAAGGTCTTCACGATATCTTGCAGGATGCTCAGGCGAAAAATCTGGTAGTGGCTTGCGGGTTTAATTTGCGCTTTCGTCCTGTTGTAGAAAAGGCCAGAGATGCCTTGCCGAGTTTAGGCAAAATATTATGGGCCAGATTTATTTGTGCAACTTACTTACCTGACTGGCGGCCCGATCAAGATTACAAGCAGAATTATACAGCTGATCCGCAAAGCGGCGGCGTGATCTTTGATGTCGCGCATGAAATAGATCTGGCCTGTTATCTGCTCGGTAGCGCAAAGATAGTTGCGGCTTCTGCGGAAAATAGCGGATTGCTGGAGATTGCTTCAGAGGATATTGCGGAATTGACTTTAAAGTATGAAAAGGGCGGTTTGTCTCAAATCCATCTGGATTATGTTACGAAGCCGCGTCAGAGGGGTTTCGAGATTGCAGGTGAGAACGGTGTTCTTCGTGTCGATATGGTAACCCATAAAATCCAAATGCAAGATTGTGACGGGAGTGTTCTTCTTGATGAGCTGTGTCCGCCGGAGTTTAATAATTATGAATATCTCGAAGAGCTTAAGGATTTTATTGCAGCAGTTGAAAATTCTTCTGCACCGAGATGCTCAGGGCAGGAAGGTTTAGAAAATCTTACTCTTATTCTTGAGGCCAGGAAAAAGGCTGGACTTTAACCGGTTAAAATTTCTTCGAATTCCTTCATAATATGTGGTAGCAGGAATTCATCGGGGAGGATGGATTTGGCTTTCGCATTTTTAGGTGAGGGTTTAACCTTTGCCATTTCTTGCACAAAATCTTCGATTGTATCGACTATCTTTAGCTGTTCATCGTTGCAGTAATTCTTGATGTCCATAATGCCGCCGGCCTCACGCATGGCAATGGCTGGCAGGCCGCAAGAAAACCCCTCTAGCACGACATTGGGCATGCCTTCCCAGCGTGAGGGGAGAAGCAGGCAATCTGCTTTGGCGGCAATTTTCCATGGGTTTGATTCGTAGCCTTTTAGAATAACTTTATCCTCGAAACCGTATTCCTTAATCAGTTTTTCCAGCTCTGTGCGGTAATCACCTTCGCCGATCAATTCCAGTTTCCAGTCGTAATCTGATTTGAAGTTTTTAAGTTCGCGGATCAGGCGGTCATAGCCCTTTTCAAAAGATAGCCGGCCGACAGCTACAAAATGCACGGTCTTATCCCGCTTCGGTTCGTTCTCGAAACTTGCGGGGATGCAATCGTAAATGCGGGAGGTGTCTACGGGGTTGAATAAAATCCGGTGGTTTTTGGTGCTGATTTTTATGCTGTTTTTAAAATCGTCAATCATCTGGGAGCAGTTGCTTACGACCAAATTGGCGCGCCAATATAAGAGCTTATAAGGCAATATACATAAGCGACCCTTGAAGCCGTAGCGCGAGATTAGAACTGAGGGTAGGGCGGCTTCGCGCACGATAACCCGCATTTTGGGAAAGAAGAATTTCATTAACAAAGCCAGCGCATTTGCATGAACCATAGTTGTGAAGAGCACATCTGGTTTATGTTCTTTGATGAAAGCCTTTAGCTCAAAGACGCTGTTGCTGATACGGCGATCGCCAAAGCAATTAAAGGGGATGTCATCGGCTATCCATTCCCGGATCGGGCCATCGTCACTTAAGGATAGGAAGGCGATGTTGAATTTCTCGCGATCCAGATTATTCATAAAGGTGATGAGCATCCGCTCTGCGCCGCCTGCACCTAGGGTGGGGAGCATAAAGAGGATTTTGGTTTTCTCACCCATGATTTTCCTTACATGGTTTCATAAGAGATCGTATCAGGAAATTCCAGTTCGCGCCAAGCCCCTTTGATGTCATATATCACAGGAGAGTTTCCATTTCCGGTCTTTAGAAGAGAAGTAATGTTTTGCGGGTTCATCTCCGTGTAAATCTTGTGGTTTACGGCGAGTGTGACGCAGTCATATTTCTTATCTTGCGGAAGGGCGGTCAGAGCCTTCATGCCGTATTCCTTTTCGACGTCTTCGGGAATAGCGTGCGGGTCATGCACGTCGATATTATAGCCGAGTTCCTTGAATTTATTATAGATATCAATGACTTTGGTGTTGCGGATGTCATTGATGTTTTCCTTGAATGTAAAGCCAAGGATTAGAATGTCGGTGTTTTCGGCCTTGGGGCTTAGGTGGCGATTTATACGCTCTGCGACGTAAGTGCCCATGCCATCGTTGATTTTGCGGCCTGCCAGAATAACTTCGGGCTGGTGACCGATATCAAGGGCGCTTTTGGCGAGGTAATAGGGATCAACACCGATGCAATGTCCGCCGACTAGGCCGGGGGAGAATTTGAGGAAATTCCATTTTGTGCCTGCGGCTTCGATTACGTCATAAGAGGATAGCCCCATCTTGTTAAGCAGCATGGTGACTTCGTTGATGAAGGCAATGTTGATGTCGCGCTGTGCGTTTTCAATGGCTTTGGAGGCTTCGGCGGTTTTGATGTTTTTGGCTTTGAAGATATTGCCGCCATTCATCTGGCCGTATAATTCCACGAGCAAATTTGCCGCGTCTTCGGTTTGGGCGGCGACCACCTTGGTGATGTTTTCAACTGTGTGTTCTTCGTCGCCTGGATTTATGCGTTCAGGCGAGTAGCCTAGTGCGAAATCTTTACCACTTTTCAGGCCGCTTTCAGCTTCTAGAATGGGGCCGCAAATATCTTCGGTGACGCCGGGATATACTGTGCTTTCATAGATGATGATGTTGCCCTTATCGATTAAAGATCCGATAGATTTTGTGGCGGCCTCGACGATTGCAAGATCCGGCTCGTTGTGTTCATCAATCGGGGTTGGCACGGTAACGATATAGATATCTGCATCCTTGATATCATCCAAGTCATCAGTGAATTTGCAAGATGTTGTGCGCAGGACATTTTGACGGATTTCGCGGTTGCTATCCCAGCCGTCTTTCAAGTCTTTGACGCGGGTTTTATTAACGTCATAGCCAGTAACGGGGCCATATTTTGCCAAGGCTACGGCTAGCGGCATTCCGACATAGCCCAAACCGACGACAGCAATTTTCATTGATTTCAGATCATAACTCATCTTGGTTTTCTAATTCAGACCAGAGAGCGTTTCAATAGGAAATGCTGATAAATGAAAATGCTTTAACCATAAGATATTTTATGAGAATGCAAATAAAGCTTTCCTTTTTGGGCTAAAAACTATAGAAACTGCGCTGGATAAGTATTTGGGTGGGAGCCCACGGAAGGTAATTATGAGCAGAGATTTACGCAATATCGCAATTATCGCGCACGTTGACCACGGCAAGACAACCTTGATTGATTCGATTATGAAGCAAAGCGGGATGTTCCGCGACAATCAGGCGGTGGATGAGCGTGTGATGGATTCCGGCGATCTGGAGAAAGAGCGCGGGATTACGATTTTGGCGAAACCGACGTCGATCCAATGGGGAGAGACGCGTATTAATATCATTGACACGCAGGGTCACGCGGATTTCGGCGGCGAGGTTGAGCGCGTGCTTCATATGGCTGATGGTGTGATCTTGTTGACTGATGCGGCGGAAGGGCCTATGCCTCAGACCAAGTTTGTGCTGGGTAAGGCTTTGGCGCAAGGGCTTCGTCCGATTGTGATTATCAATAAAATTGACCGCCCTGATGGTCGTCCCGAAGAAGTCGTTGATGAAGTCTTTGATCTATTTGTGTCCTTGGATGCGAATGACGAGCAGTTGGACTTCCCGATCCTTTACGCGTCTGGGCGTGACGGATGGTGTGTGAGTGATCTTGATAATCCGCGCGAGAATCTCTCGCCGCTCTTGGATTTGATCCTCGAGCATGTACCTAAGCCGAATGTCGAAGAGGGTAAGCCGTTTGCGATGCTGGCGACGCTTCTGGATTCTGATCCGTTCTTGGGCAGATGTTTGACGGGGCGTGTGCTTCATGGCTCTGCGAAGGTTAATGATACAGTGAAGGCGATTAATCTGGGTGGTGATCTGGTGGAAAATGGTCGCTTGACCAAGCTCATGATGTTTGATGGTACAGAACGCGTGCCTGTAACCGAGGTGCATGCGGGTGATATTATCTGTATTGCCGGTCTGACCAAGGCGAGTGTGGCTGATACGATTTGTGATCCGTCTGTTGCCGAGCCTTTGGCATCTACCCCGATCGACCCGCCGACCATGTCTGTGACGATCAGCGTGAATGACTCGCCCTTTGCTGGTAAAGAGGGCAAAAAGGTGACATCAACCATGATCCGCGAGCGTTTGATGGCTGAGGCTGAAGTTAATGTGGCGATTACCTATACGGAGAGCGCGGATAAGGATTCCTTTGAGATTGGCGGGCGCGGTGAATTACAGCTTGGTGTTCTCATCGAGACGATGCGCCGTGAAGGGTTCGAGCTGACGGTATCGCGGCCTAAGGTTCTTTTCCAAGAGGAGTCGGGGCAAAAGATGGAGCCGATGGAAGAGGTTATTATTGATGTGGATGAGGAATATTCCAGCGCCGTTGTCGATGCGATGAACCGCCGAAAGGGTGAGATGCTTGATATGCGCTCTAGCGGGGCAGGAAAAACCCGACTGACATTCCTTGCGCCATCGCGAGGGCTTATCGGGTATCAGAGCAGGTTCTTGACTCAAACGCGCGGGACGGGCGTGATGAACCGCTTGTTTCATTCCTATGCGCCTTATAAGGGTGATGTGCCGCAACGCCGGAATGGTGCGTTGATCTCGACCGATCAGGGCACGGCTGTGGCCTATGCGATTTTCAATTTGCAGGATCGCGGCGAGATGTTTATTGGGCATCAGACCCCTGTGTATGGCGGGATGATTGTCGGGGAGCATAATCGTGAGAATGACCTTGAAATCAATGTTCTAAAGGGTAAGCAACTTACCAATGTGCGGGCTTCGGGGTCTGATGATGCGGTGAAATTGGTGCCGCCGCGTAAGATGAGCCTTGAGGACATGATGGCCTATATCAATGATGATGAATTGCTGGAGGTGACACCGGAATCGCTACGCCTTCGCAAGAAATATCTTTGTCCTCATGAGCGTAAAAAGGCGAGCCGCGCTGCTAGCTAATTCAAGTAACGATCTAATAACTATCTGAGACCACGGAAAGAGAAACTATGCATGCCGATACCGACATAGATTTGACACAACCTAAAGACATGTCACTTTTTGCACGGTATCGCATAGAGATTCTCTCTGGATTGACGGTGGCGCTGGCGCTTGTGCCGGAGGCCGTGGCCTTTGCTTTTGTGGCGCAGGTTCATCCTCTGGTGGGTTTGTATGCAGCCTTCATCGTTGGTTTGATTACCGCGGCTTTTGGCGGGCGTCCCGGGATGATCTCCGGTGCGACGGGGGCGCTGGCTGTGGTGATGGTTGAGCTTGTGATGCACCATGGCGTTGATTATCTGTTTGCGACTGTGGTGCTGATGGGGATTTTGCAGATATTGGCGGGGATATTCCGGCTTGGTAAGTTTATCAGGATGGTGCCGCATCCGGTGATGCTAGGCTTTGTGAATGGTCTGGCGATTGTGATTTTCTTGGCGCAGATGGAGCAATTCAAAGTCCATCCCGAAGGGGGCGGTGAGGCAGTATGGATGGGCGGCTTGCCTTTATTGATGATGCTTGGCCTTGTCGGGGCAACGATGGCGATTATCTGGGGCGGGGGGAAGTATATCAAGGCTATCCCTGCGCCTTTGCTGGCGATCTTTCTGGTGTCTGTGGCAGTGATTGGTTTTGATATAGATGTGCCGCGTGTGGGTGATCTGGCCTCGATTAAGGGCGGGCTTCCGGCCTTCGGGATTCCCAATGTGCCGATGACGATGGAGACGCTCTGGATTATTCTGCCCTATAGTATCATTCTGGCGGCGATTGGCCTGATTGAGTCGCTGTTGACGCTGAACCTTG
>PAAR01000013.1 GCA_002699085.1 Micavibrio sp. | reverse complement strand
TGGAAGATGCTATTAAAAAAGCTGATGTCTTTTTAGGCTTATCTGCGCCAGGTGTTTTAAGTAAAGAGATGGTTAAATCCATGAATAAAGCCCCGCTTATTATGGCTTTATCAAACCCTGTCCCAGAAATAGACCCTGCCATTGCCCGTGAAGCACAACCGCAGGCGGTAATTTGCACAGGTCGTTCTGATTACCCCAACCAAGTAAACAATGTTTTATGTTTTCCGTATATTTTCCGTGGTGCCCTTGATGTCGGTGCCACTGCCATTAACGAAGAAATGAAACTCGCTTGTGTGGAAGCTCTAGCGGCACTTGCCCGTAAAGAAGCCACCGCAGAAGTTGCAAGTGTTTATGAAGATGAAGATTTAACCTTTGGTGAGAATTACCTTATTCCAAAACCCTTTGACCCACGCCTGATCGTTGAACTTTCTATTGCTGTTGCAAAAGCTGCAATGGACACGGGGGTAGCGGCACGTCCCATCAAAGACTTTGATGCCTATAAAGAAAAACTCAAACAGTTCTATATACAGTCGCAATTAGTAATACGCCCAATTTACGAGAAAGCACAAGCAGAGCCGAAACGTGTGGCTTTTGCCGAAGGCGAAGAAGATCGTGTGTTAAGAGCTGTACAAATCATCTTAGATGATAAAATTGCTAAACCCGTACTCGTTGGTCGTAAACGTGTGATCCAAGCACGCATTAAAAAAATGGGACTTCGCATTGATCTGGATAAAGATGTAACTATTGTCGATCCAGAAAATGATCCACGTTATGCAGATTACTGGCAGACCTATCACACCATTATGGAGCGTAAAGGCGTCACCCCTGCCGTGGCAAGAACCGTTCTAAGAACAGATTCTACTGCTATTGCAGCTCTATTAATGCATAAAGATGATGCCGATGCGCTTATTTGCGGGACGGTAGGTGAATATCAACGTCACTTGGAACATATTAAATCCATTATTGGCCTCAAGCCAGGTGTTGAAACACCTGCAGCTCTTGTTGGTATGCTCACTGATAAAGGTACATTGTTCATCAGTGACACACATGTAAACCCTGTACCAAGTGTTTGCCAAATCATGGAGATGACCCTTCTTGCATCAGAACAAATACGTCGCTTTGGTATTGAACCAAAAGTCGCCCTTCTTTCACATTCAAACTTCGGCACAAGAGAAGAGCTAGAAGCCCAAAAAATGAGAACAGCACTCGCTGAGATTAAAAAGCGTGATCCAGAACTGATGATTGATGGAGAAATGCACGCCGACACAGCTCTATCAGCATCCATCCGTGAAGAGATCATGCCGAATTGTAAGCTCGACGGAAATGCCAATCTGCTTATCATGCCTGATGTACAGTCGGCTAATATTACATACAATGCATTAAAAGTGATGACAGATGCAGTCACCATCGGGCCATTATTATTAGGCGTTGCCCGCCCTGCGCATATTTTAACGCAGGCTGTAACAACACGCGGTATTGTTAACGTAGCAGCTCTTGCTTGTGTTGAAGCACAGATTTATGCAGCGGAAAACAAACAAAAGAAAATGCTTTAAAACAAAATTACTGAAGTGTTAAGCCAGACCAAACAGTTACTTGAATTGGATAGTCAGGAGACTGTCTTTCCATAACTCTTTCAACCTCTGGCACAATAAAGTCTTGTGTATACGCCAATATTTCTGGATCCAATGTTTTTTCTACGGCTTGACAAAAACTCTGCATATACGCAATTTTTGTGACATAAGACTGGTCCATTGTTTCTCCGATTTTCATCGGCTCTGATAAATAGATTTTTGTCATAGCATAGCGTTCTAAAAAGCGCATCATACCTTCAGACTTAGATGATTTGACCCTGTCTTCATATATATGCTTTTTATGAATTTCTCTTCTTCCCTTTAAAATATCATCGGCATCAAGCCAACGTTCACGCTCTGTTATAAACTCGAATAATGCTCTATAGCCCTGTGTGTAGCCGGCACTAGAAAAATCCAATTCCAAAAAGCTGCCATAGGATGAAACGCCACTATTAAAGGGCGCCACAGCATGAGAACCATCAAGGCTAACAGTGCTAAACTGTCGGAAAAACACATCTATCGTATCTATGTAGTCAGAAAGTTTTTTGCCATTTGACAATGTAATTCTATCCGCATATTCATGTGCGATACGATCAGCATAGACCTCCCCCGTTAAAGTATGCATAAACGTTTTCTTCACATGCCCTGCTTCATGCAAAAGAACAAAAGCATAAAAGGCTTCATAAGATACATCACACTCAAAAAACTGCATATCTATGGCGTTTCTATTTTCAAAAAAATCACACATATCTACATCACTCAGATCTGGTAGGATGACAGTACTTTTCCTAAAATAATCTGAGAAGAAAATAGATAAAAAGAATAATTCCGGCGGTGGCTGCATACTGCGATTATTTGCAACAACCGCATTGACCCCATTACCTATACCTTCCCACATATCATCTGAAATTTGTGGTAAGTCGCCATTCTCACGAACAGGCTTAGCCTCCGAATACGTCAAAATTGCTGCCGATTTACCGCTTGTAATCTCACTCAGCACAGGCAATAGGTCTGGGCTAAGCCTTTCAATCATCATTCTCGTTTTATCTGAAAAGAGATACTCGGCCTGCTCATATTTATATGGCACAATTTTCGCTTGATACGCATCGCTATCTATTGTGCTGTTCAAATAATGAGCATTAACTGTTGTACAACCTGCTGAAGCCAATAAAAATGCGGCTGCAGAAGTTCCTTTAAAAGAAACCATCCATATTCTCCCTGTTTTTTATAACTTTATTATTAACGCTACAAAAAAGATTATGATAAATCAATAAAATTAATGTGGAGATTGCTATTTATATGCAAACGCCCTAAATATAAGGGCATGGCAGAAAATCAATTAAAAGAGCAACAAGATGACGAGATAGCAGAAATTGGCATTAGCGATAGCCAAATATCTACGATCGTTGATGCCATTGATGAAGGCGACAAAAAGGCGGTTAACCTTGCCTTAGATTCCCTTGATGCTGTTGACACCGCTGTACTTTTAGAAAAAATTGGTGCCGAGGGCAGGCAAGCACTTCTTGAAAATCATAGTCATCAATTCGACGGTGATGTCTTTGTTGAAATTGACTCCGATTTGCGTAAAAAAATTCTTGAATCTCTTTCACCTAAAAAAGTCGCTGATTACATCTCTGAGCTTGATAGTGATGATGCGCTTGATCTATTACAAAATCTTGACCCAATTTTCCAAAAAGATGTTCTAAAGAAACTATCTGGTCGTGACCGTGAGGCTATTGAAGAAGGTCTGAATTTCCCTGAAGAATCTGCTGGACGTTTAATGCAGCGTGAATTTGTTGCTATCCCAGAGTTTTGGACAGTGGGTAAAACCATTGATTACTTGCGTGAAGCCGCCGAAGATATTCCTGAAGACTTTTCCGATATTTTTGTCATTACACCAACCTATCATGTCGCTGGAGAAATCCCTCTAAATCGTATCTTACGATCACAAAGAAGCAAAAAGATCGCAGAACTTGTTTTAGATAAAATAACCACTATTCCTGCCTCTATGGATCAAGAAGACGTTGCACGTATCTTTAAACGTGAGGGCTATGCTTCTGCACCAGTTATTGACGATAATGAGCGTCTCATTGGTGTTATTACCATTGATGATATTATCCATGTTGTCCATGAAGAAGCTGAGGAAGATATTTTACGCATGGGTGGTCTTGAAAAAACTGACCTTTATTCTGCTGTATTAGAAACAGCACAAGCACGCTTTTCATGGCTCGCTATTAATCTTATAACAGCCATCGCAGCCTCTATCGTTATCGGTTTTTTTGAAGCAACAATTGCGCAAATCGTTGCCCTTGCTATTCTCTTACCTATTGTGGCCTCTATGGGTGGAAATGCAGGCACGCAAACACTCACCGTTACTGTTCGAGCTCTAGCCACCAAAGCGATATCAAGCAGTAATGCTCTGCGAATGATTGGGAAAGAAATTATTGTTGGTTTAATTAATGGTATTATTTTTGCGGTAATTATGGGGGGCATTGTATGGGTTTGGTTTGGCAGCCCTCTACTCGGTGGCGTTATTGCCGCCGCTATGATTATCAATATGATTACTGCAGGACTTTTTGGTATATGCATTCCTCTTGCTTTAGAGAGATTAAAAATTGACCCTGCCCTTGCTTCTACGGTATTCTTAACAACCATGACAGATGTTATCGGCTTTTTCGCCTTTCTTGGGCTTGCCGCTTGGCTACTGGTATAAAGAATTAGAGATCATATGACCGCTTCAAAACTTATCCGTCCTATCATTGATGTTGAACAATCTTATATAGAGGCTTTGCATGAATATCATGCAGAGGGTCGCTATAAAGAAAAAGATATTCAAATGATTTCATCAGATTTCGATACCTATGTAGAGTTACTGCATAAAGATATAGGCCACCCCGAAATCCCTCAAGACAGCTGGGTTGAACCTGTACCTCAAACAGTCCTCTGGTTAATTAAGGACAACGAATATTTTGGCACACTGAATATTCGTCATCGTCTAAATTGGCATTTAGAACGCTGGGGCGGGCATATTACATTTATCATTCGTCCATCAAAGCGGGGAATGGGATTTGGTAAAAAAATATTGCAAAAGGGGCTACCTGTGGCACAAATGCTAGGTGTTGATAAAGCATTATTAACCGTTCCATTAGAACGACCTAGAGCCGAACGTATTATTGAATTTTGCGGTGGTGTTTACCAAGACACAACCACAGAAACAGAAAAATTTGATCCATGTAAACGTTATTGGATTAACTGCACATAACCTTAAAAAAAAGAAATCCCATGGCAAAAAGACGCCTTTCAGCCCCTGCGCGCAAATCAAAGAAGAACACTAAAAAGCAGGCTCAAAATCCTATTTGGTCATTGTTTAAACTTGGCTTAGTTTTGTGTATCTGGGCAGGCTTTGCTTTAGGTCTTTTAACATTATGGTACGCAAAAGATCTGCCTAGCATTGCCAAGCAAGCTGATTTCGAGCGTAAAACATCTATTACTTTTCTTGATAGACACGGCGAGATCATCACTCGCTATGGTGGTCTGCAAGGAGATTATATTGCTGTCTTTGACCTAAAACCCTATACAGTCCACGCCATTCTGGCGACAGAAGACCGCCGCTTTTATAGCCATTTCGGTATTGACCCAATTGGCATTTTACGAGCGGCTTTCAATAATTTAATAGCAGGTAAAACTGTTCAAGGCGGCTCCACATTGACGCAACAACTTGCTAAAAACTTATTTCTCAGCCATGAGCGCAGTCTAAAACGTAAAATCCAAGAAGTCCTCTTGGCTTTCTGGCTTGAGAAAAACTTTACAAAAGATGAAATTCTAACAGCCTATGTAAACCGTGTTTATTTTGGCTCTGGTGCTTACGGTATTGATGCGGCAGCACGCACCTATTTCAACAAATCAGCAAGAGATTTAACCTTGGAAGAGTCCGCTCTCATTGCTGGTCTTTTAAAAGCGCCATCTCGTTATTCACCGCAAAACAACCCTACACTCGCTAAACAAAGAACGCAGACCGTACTTATGGCGATGGCAGATGCAGGCTATATCACCCAAGAAGATACAAAGCGCACCCTGTCCTTGCCGACACCTTTTTCAAAACCTAAAGAAAACCTACATACGGAACGCTATTTTACAGACTGGTTGATGGATCAAATCCCCGAACTTATTGGCGGCATTAATGAGAACTTAACGGTAACAACAACACTTGATCTATCACTGCAAAAAAAAGCCGAAAATATTTTGGCTGCAAAACAAACCACGATGACTGAACGTCAAGTTGAACAAGCAGCTATACTTCTTATCAATCACGAAGGTGAAGTGCTTACAATGATTGGGGGCAGCAATTACAGCAAAAGTCAGTTTAATCGTGCGACCCAAGCAAAACGCCAAGCTGGCTCTGCCTTCAAACCCTTTGTATACCTCACAGCATTTTCGCAAGGCTACCGTCCACAAGACATGATTTTAGATGCGCCGATTACCGATGGTTCGTACAATCCAGAAAATTATAAAAATAGCTACGCTGGTGAAGTAACGCTCTCTCAGACTTTAATTGAATCTCTTAATACCCCTGCTGTACGTCTCATCAAAGCAGTAGGGATTGGTAATACAGTAAGTCTTGCCCATGCTTTAGGTATTGAAAGCGACCTCAAAGTTGAACCAGGTTTAGCACTCGGTAGTTCAGAAGTAACCTTGTCTGAAATGGTCGAGGCTTACGCCACCATCGCACGTAAAGGAAAGCGCATTGATAATTTTGGCCTCGTCAGTATTGATACCGAAGATGGTAAAAATCTTTACACTCATAAAGACAGAGCTCGTAATTTAGGGTTTAAATCAACACCATTCCTTGACCTCACCTCATTGATGGAAAATGTTATCGAAGCAGGTACGGGTAAAGGTGCTAAACTCCCCTTTCCTGCTGCGGGAAAAACCGGCACAACGCAAAACTATAAAGATGCTTGGTTTATAGGATTCACAAGCGATTATGTCGCCGGTATTTGGATGGGTAATGACAATAATACTGCCATGAAAGGCGTTACAGGCGGTTCACTGCCTGCACAATTATGGCGAGACACTATGCGAGAAGCGCATGCAGGTCAACCAGGCAACCTTCTTGGTGGATCACTGATTGACCGCACACAATCATTGTTCAGAAATATCCTCGATCAATTCTCAGAAACCGAGACAATTGATACAGACAACTCGGACTTAAATCTTAATCCTTAATTTGATTAAACACGTTCAAACATGTCATGGTTTTGATTAGCTAAAGGCTTGATATAGCGATGCATTGCAAAGCTATCCTCGCCATGACTATGCCAGTGCGCTGCCAAGTCTTTCATCTCTGGGGTCGCTGCACCATATTCATGGTCATCTTTAACAAGCGCTTGGTCTATGTGAGCCAAGAAGCTTTGTGGAAAAGCTGATCTAGGTGCTCGAAGACCACATTCAACTAATACTTTGGTAATATGTTCATCACTGGCACCCATCATATCGGCGGTGAATTGTAAGGATGATAAGATTTTGATCTCAGCACGACTATTTGGCACGCAACGAAGATGTCTGAAGAAACGTGCGTATACATCCATTTCAAACTGGCTCTTATTTTGCGGTGGCAATGGTAGCTCAATTGCAGGATGGGCAGTAATTGATATATAGGACATAGTATCCTCCTTTGTGTTTGAAAGGCTTATTCTTTTATATTCAAGAACAATGCCATTTCAGTTACTAACGCTTCTTCCTCTATTTCACTAACGGTTGTCAGCCGTTATAGTTTCATTCTCATTTACGAATCTTAACAGAATATGAATCAAAGGATTTTCAAAAGAGGTTATCCACAGGCAAAAGGATAGTATTTTTTAACGCGGAATCGCCGCAACAGCCAGTTGATCCGCGCGTTCGTTCTCTGGATGACCAGCATGACCTTTCACCCAGTGCCATGACACTTTATGTTTTTGATTTTGTGCATCCAGCTCAAGCCATAAATCCTTATTTTTGATTCGCGCAGGCCAATTTTTCGCCTTCCAACCATGAATCCATTCAGTGATGCCCTGCTTTACATAGGTACTATCCGTATATAAATGGACTTCTGCCTCACGCTTTAAGGCTTTCAACCCTTCAATAGCGGCCATCAACTCCATACGATTATTGGTTGTTTCTGGGTCTCCCCCAGAAAGTTCTTTCTCAGTTTTGCCGTAACGCAAAATAGCGCCCCAACCACCTGGACCTGGATTACCACTACAGGCTCCATCTGTGTAAATTTCAACGATCATGGATAAACTATAAACGAGCCCGTCTTAAAGCTAAAGACGAATTCCTCTTGTTTGACTCTTCGATAAAACAGCACAAAGCACTACGCAGCCTATACTGATCAAATTCAGGTCTGGCATTAATAAGTAATGCGCATTCGTGCAATATAGATGCCGCCTTAAAATCAGAAAGAAGGGGCATATCTTTCACCTCTGCCCCATATTGTTTTAAATATGCGGCATACGATAGCTCTAGTTTTTCTAACTTCTTACGCTCAGTCAGTACTGGCTCATAATACCATTCCACATCATTGAAATCGCCTTTATGGAGCCATGTGATAAAGTTCTCAGTAAATTCTTTTAAAGGTAAATATGAAATTTCAGATATTTCAAAATCGCACATTAAATTAGCAAGAATTAAGCATAAATTTGCTTCTAATGCCTGTTCAGCCGAATATTCCGCTGCTGCCTGTCTTAATGTGAAAGGTTCAAGAGATGGTTGAGAACAAGCAATTGCGCATTTAATAAGCGCCTGAGGCACATCATTCATTAAATCAGTAATTCTATTTTTAATTGAAGCATCATCCATACAAACAATATGGAAAAAATAATGCTGCTATGTCAATTGTTTTCTCACGATCGAACGTCGTATCACGATCATAAAGGCATATACCCAATCAATAGACATTAAGAATACTGGGTACAGCATATTTTCCCATGTAGGATCTTGAATAGTGAATAATAAACAAAAATAACGGGCACCCGCTAAAAATGTAGAAAATGGCGGTTCCGACGTCGGATCAATCCATGTCTTTCGGAAGGAAGGATAATATGAGAGAAAATCTATCGTAACCACTAATATCAAAGCAATCACAGGCTCTTCTGTTGCCTGCCATACAGGAATAATGGCCAATGCACCTAAAAATGTTAACCAATCACCACGTGTTATGTTTTTTTCACCAACAAACACCGCTAAACCAGCTATTAATAAGCAACTAACAGATACTATTGCCAGTACCCATCCAGACATACCTGTGGAATCTAATTTTAATTGCGCCGCAGCACCTATACCGACAACAATACCCCAGTTTAGCCAGCTAAAAACATGTGGGCGGGTTTCTTTCTTATAAATAGAAGAAAAATAAAAGACATAGCGCAATACCATAAGGAATATTGCAAGTCCTGCAAAGAAAAGCTCAATCGTCAATGTCATCTATAAAGTGGCCTTTTCAGTAATAATTTTCAATCCAAGGCCAACAAGCAACACACCTGTTACACGGTCTATCCACACTGAAAACTTCGACAAAATGCTACGTAATTGAGGGTTCGTAAGCACCACACTAACAATTGAAAACCAAATACATGCCAAGGCTATAATTGTTACACCATATAATAACTGCCAGCTCATTGGCGTGTTTGGCGCAACCACTTGGGTAAACAACGCCAAAAAGAACATCGTCGCTTTCGGATTAAAGGCGTTTGTAATAAATCCTTCTCTAAAGGCCGCAAATACTGTCTTTTGTTTATTTTTGGCCTTTTCAGGATCGACGGCCCAGCCCTTTGATTTCAGGGATTTATACCCCAACCATAAAAGATAAGCCGCACCGACATATTTAATGACGCTAAACATCATAATTGATTGAGAGATAATAAAAGCGATCCCTAACACACAATAGGTCACATGGATAATTAATCCCGAACCAATACCAAGGGCGGTGGCGATCCCATGCTTACGACCTAAGCCCAGAGAATTACGCAGAACAATGAGCAAATCAGGTCCTGGGGAAATCATCGCTACGATCGAGATTGAAATAATAATGAGGTAATTAGCAAGAAAATCCATTTAAAAAGGCTACAAGAAAATAGGAATAAAATCCAACTTTATTTTTAATATATAATGTAACTAGAACTAAATTTCCAAGACCTTCGTCTGTTTATCCGACATAAACTGTGTCACTTGCCAAGGGAAATCTTCACGCTGTATCGGCTCAAAGTAATGAAGCTGGCAATTCTTAGAGCCCCATAAAGGCTTGTTATACATTTTAGCAATCGCACGAAATGTACCACCATGACCCACAAAAAGCACAGGGTCATTATAGGTGTTCAAAATTTTCGTCATAATTGCCTGAATACGTTGGGTGAATACATCGAAGCTTTCGCCATTGGGTGGTGTCTCGTTATTGATAAAGGTGCGTTTTTTCGCTTCTTCATAAGGCATCCCGATCCAATCACCAAAATTATGTTCATCAAGTGCTGGCTCAATATGAATAGGCACATTGAGATTTTTATTAATGGTTTCCGCCGTAAATTTTGTGCGTGACCGATCAGAGCGCACAATAAGAGATGGCTTTAAAGTAATATCACCAATCCATGATGCTGTAGATTCTGCCTGTGCAACCCCCACCCCATTAACCTCAGGATCACTACCGCCAGTCATCAAACCCAAAGCATTAGTGACTGTCTCGCCGTGGCGTAAGAGATAAAAAGGCTTTGCAGGAAGAACAGGCATCACAAATTATATCGGTTTAATTTTCCAATGTTTAAGGCAGCCTTATTTACAACACGTTCATTTGTCGCCTCTAATATAGCGTCTAATTTTGGATGCTGATAAATTTGAGCTAACTTCTTCTCAGACTGGATGCGTGGATAAGAAAGAGCTGTTGTTAATCCACAAAGACCAAATGGTATCAACACCTGCAAAGGCGCCTCTTTTACCACAGGCATCAACCCCGTAGCCACGACCGCTATTGATAAAACCGCAGCTAAACCAGACAACGTGAACAAGACGTTAAAGACTTTCCTATTAGCCGAATGAAACCTGAAGATACGTGCCAATTTCTTATCACCCGTACCGACCAACACATCATTTGATGTGATTTTAAGCAGAAGCTGTGCTTTCATTGCCTTATTCAGTGTCAGTCTCTTTTTCTGGTGATTCTACAGTGACTTCATCATCTGCATTAGTTACATCAGCTGCTTCAGCCGTTGTCATTTCTGCTTCATCACCCTCTTCATCATCTTCGGTCATCAGCCATGCCACCGACACAACCTTCTCATCCTTAGAAACATCAAAGAGCTTAACGCCTTGGGTCGAACGACCTGACACCCGCACATTATGTAGATAGGTACGGATCGTCTTACCTTGATCTGTCACCAACATCACTTGATGATCTTCTGTCACGGGAAAAGTGGCAACAACATCACCTGTTTTTGCAGATAAAGCCATATTCACCACACCTTGGCCACCACGACCAATAATACGGTATTCTTCCGCCATCGTACGTTTACCCAGACCTTTTTCAGAGACACAGAGCACTTGCTCATTTTCTGTACCTTTAAGGACAGACATGCCAATAACCTCGTCACCTGCTTTGAGCTTGATACCACGTACACCAGTCGAATTACGGCTTTGGAACACACGGACATCTTCAACCATGAAACGGATTGCTTTCCCTTTACGAGTCGCAAGCATCACTGTCTCACCCTCTTTACAGATTTTAACTGAGACCATTTTCTCATCATCAGCGAGTTTCATCGCAATCAAGCCATTACTGCGAATATTACCGAAAGCAGATAGAGGGTTACGCCGCACAGTACCATGTGAGGTCGCAAACATAATATCGAGCTTCTCAATAACATCTTCTTCTTCAGGCATACGCATAAAGACGTTAACTGTTTCCTCTTTTTCTAAAGGCAACATATTGATGATCGCTTTACCACGAGATGTCGGAGAGCCAAGTGGCAATTGATAGACTTTCATTTGGTGCACAATACCTCGGCTTGTGAAGAACAAGATCGGTGTGTGGGTTGATGCCACAAACATGTCTGTAACGAAATCTTCTTCTTTCATATTCGCTGCAGCACGACCCTTACCACCACGACGTTGCGCTCGATACGTATCAAGTGGCACACGCTTCACATAGCCGTCGTTAGAGATCGTTACAACCATATCCTCGCGTTGGATAAGATCTTCAATATCCTGTTCATATTCAGAGTCCAAAAGCTCTGTACGACGTGGACAACCATATTTTTCTTTTACTTCAATCAATTCAGATTTCAGCAACTCAATACGTTTAGGACGGTTCGCCAAAATTTCTAAAAACTCAGCAATAGAATCCGTGATTGATTTCAAATCATCGCCAATCTTATCACGCTCAAGACCTGTCAAACGGTGCAAACGTAAATCAAGGATCGCTTTGGCCTGAATTTCAGACATTTGGTATGTATTGCTATCCGATAATGGATATTCAGGATCATCCACTAAAGCGATAAGAGGCGCAACATCCCCTGCTGGCCATTGTTTCGCCAGCAAGAGTTCTTTTGCTTCCACAGGGTTGGGCGCATTACGGATAACCTTAATCACCTCATCAATATTGGCAACTGCCACAGCCAGACCACATAACACATGCGCTTTTTCACGGGCTTTACCAAGCTCATAAATCGTCCGTTTAATGATAACTTCTTCACGGAATTTCACGAAAATTTCGATCATATCACGCAACAGCATCGTTCTTGGCTTACCATGATCTAGTGCCAACATGTTACAAGCAAAAGATGTTTGAAGCTGCGTATGACGGAACAATTGATTTAAAATAACATCACTTTGAACGTCTTTTTTCAGCTCAATAACAATACGCACACCGTCACGGTCAGACTCGTCACGCACTTCTGACATGCCTTCAACGGTTTTTTCACGGGCAAGTTCACCGATTTTCTCAAGCAAGCGAGATTTATTTACCTGATACGGAATCTCGTGAACAATAATAGCCTCACGACCATTCTTGATATCTTCAATCGAAGTTTTTGCACGCATCATTACCGAGCCATTACCCGTCGTATATGCTTTATGAATACCATTTTTACCCATGATGTATCCACCCGTTGGGAAATCTGGGCCCGGGATATAATGCATTAAGTCTTCTGTTGTCAGTGTTGGGTTATCAACAAAAGCGCAGCACGCATCAATCACTTCAGAAAGACTATGTGGCGGAATATTTGTCGCCATACCAACGGCAATACCACCCGCTCCATTGACCAGCATATTTGGTACACGAGATGGCAATACAACAGGCTCATATACGCTCTCATCATAATTCGGACGGAATGCCACTGTTTCTTTATCAATATCATCGAGCAAGGCCTCACCCGCTTTTGCCAAACGAGCCTCTGTATAACGCATCGCCGCAGCAGGATCGCCATCCATCGAGCCAAAGTTACCTTGGCCATCAACAAGCGGTAAACTCATTGAGAAATCCTGTGCTAAACGCACCATTGCATCGTAAATAGCAGAATCACCATGCGGGTGATATTTACCCATAACATCCCCGACAATACGGGCTGATTTTTTATAAGGTTTTGATGAATCATAGCCACCATCTTTCATCGCAAAAAGGATACGACGATGCACTGGTTTTAACCCATCACGGGCATCTGGAAGCGCACGAGAAACAATAACGCTCATAGCGTAATCGAGGTACGATTGCTTCATCTCATCTTCTAAAAAGATTGTTGGTTGCGTTGGGCCTTCTGGTGGCGTTTGTTCTTCTTGTACTGTATCTTGTGTCATAGCTTATATAATAAGCATTCTAAGGCTTATGTCACGCGGTTTTTAAGGTTTTTTCAGGATTATTTTTAGCCCAAAAGACCTGTTTTATAAAGGTCATATTGAAAAACCATATTTATTACCAAAAGCACCCCAATTATAATCATCGCAACAGATGAACTGATACGTGCCCAGCGCAATAATGTGTCACTCAAAAAATTACGCACAAACAGTAATGGCACGCAATATCCTGCGACAACGACAATATCAGCACCAATAACAATACCGTAAATCATTACCACATCCATCAAGGTGAAAGACAAGCTGCCTACCATAGCGGGAATAACAGTCAGTATAAAAATAATCACATAAGGATTGCCCAAAACAAGTAAGAAGCCGCTTACAGCATTCTTAAACAGACTATGCGCCGTAATAATTTTCGCCCTTTGCTTACTTGCTTTTCTATCTTCTGCAAGTGTATCTCGTAACCCCAGAATACCCATATTGAGAAATAAAATAGCGGCAGCTGATTTAATGAAAATAAAAATTAAACCGAAGCTTTCTGGAATAAGCGACATACCGCCCAGTAAAAGCAAATACATCAAGCCACCAGCGATCATTGATCCAAACCAAAAAGCCAACAACTCTCGCCATTTACCATCCAGCGCCAATGTCGTGTAAGCCAACATATGGGGCCCAGGCTTTAAGGCCAATACAATTGAAGCAACCAAAAGAATAAACGCAGATTCAGATGTAAGGATCATTGTGATTGATACGGCTTAGCCGTTTCGATAAACGTATTTGGCTCAGGCTCCCATTTCTTTAGCATATGGGAAAAGCTTCCGCTATTTATCAACTCATCAAGCGCATTATTTAAAAAATCTCTTAGAATCAACTCGTCTCGCTTAACCGCTAAGGTGAAAGATTGATACTTAAGAGGGTTCTGTTTATCAACAAGCCGAAGCTTTTTATCATTATGCCGATTGTATTCGATCTCACCATTTCGATCTAAAATAATGGCATCAGCTTTACCCGTTACGATATCCTGAAGGATCTGTGGTCCTGGCACCATAGAAGCATAAGATTTAAGCTGTGCCTTAGGAAAATTATCTTTTGCCAACTCTGTAATGGGATCGGCATCTTGCCCAGCGAAGATAACATCTTCAGCATTTAATCTTTCCAAATCATCATCTTTGAACCGCACATCATCAGCCCTTACCATTGGCGACAATGGCGCAAACATAAACGGCTTTGTAAAAGATGCCACACGGCCCAAGGCGATACTAGGCCACATAGGCGTACATATAACATCAAATTTACCAGTATTTAGACCTTCTGGCCCATTTGAGAAGGTAATTTCTTCTGTCCACTTGATCTTCATACCTGCCTGCTCAGCAATCGCATTCATCATGTCTACGGACAAACCTGATAATTCACCTGTAACGCTATCCTTATATGTCACTGGTGGAAAAACATAATAGCCACATCGTATCTCTTGCGTTTTTAAAATCTTGTCAAAAACTGTGTCTGCCATGGCGGGCATACTTACAAGAAGAAAAATGAATGCAAAAAATGCTTTCATAGGTGTTGATCCTTTAAAACGGGATATCATCTTCCATTGGATCGACAGGTGCAGCTGCGGCTGCCGTTGCTGCCATGCCACCTCCAGCGGCCATTGGTGCAGCTTGCTGATATGAGCTTCCACCATCTGAACGACTATCAAGCATTGTTAGCTCACCACGGAATGGACGAAGCACAACTTCAGTCGTGTATTTTTTTTGACCATCTTGTTCCCAACTACGTGTTTCTAGCTGGCCTTCAATATAAACCTTAGAGCCTTTTTTTAGATAGTTCTGACAAACATTTACGAGACCTTGGTTAAAAACAACAACTTTGTGCCATTGTGTGTTCTCACGACGCTCACCCGTTGCTTTATCTTTCCAACTTTCCGACGTAGCAATAGACAGATTTGCGACTTGGTCACCTGATTGCATTGAGCGCACATCAGGATCAGCACCTAAATTACCAACGAGAATTACTTTATTTACTGATCCAGCCATATCTATTTCCTTTACTTACTTACACTGCTTTTCCCGTGCAAACGGGAATCTAAAAGATCCCTACCTTCGCAGGGAATACAGTTTGTATATAAGCATTTTACCTCTAGCAATAAAAGTCTGAAATAAAGCTATCCACAGCTTGCTATTATTGAAAATCTCACTATTTTACCCTCTATGCTAAAAACAATATCGGTTAGAGGGGCGCGAGAACACAATCTGAAGAATGTCGATGTCGATATTCCGCGCGATAAGCTTATCGTAATGACAGGACTTTCAGGCTCTGGTAAATCCTCTCTCGCCTTTGACACTATTTATGCCGAAGGCCAACGTCGTTATGTTGAGAGTCTCTCCGCTTATGCCCGTCAGTTCTTGGAGCTCATGCAAAAGCCAGATGTTGACCTGATTGAAGGACTTTCTCCTGCTATTTCCATTGAACAAAAGACCACGAGTAAAAACCCACGCTCAATTGTTGGAACAGTGACCGAGATCTATGACTATATGCGTCTGCTATGGGCACGGGTAGGTATCCCCTACTCTCCTGCCACAGGTAAACCAATCACCAGCCAAACCGTTTCACAAATGGTTGACCAGATCATGGCGATGGGTGAAGGCACTAAACTGTATATCCTTGCTCCTATCGTTAGAGGGCGCAAAGGCGAATACCGCAAAGAATTTCAAGAGCTTCAGAAAAAAGGGTTCCAGCGCATCAAAGTAAACGGCACGCTCTATGATATTCAAGAAGCACCTACCCTTGATAAGAAATTAAAGCACGATATTGAAGTTGTTGTTGATCGCCTCGTTATCAAAACAGATATGGGCAATCGTTTAGCGGACTCTGTTGAAACGGCGCTTCGTTTGGCCGATGGTCTCGTCATAGCTGAAAACGCTGATACATCAGAGCAAACGATCTATAGCGAGAAATTTGCTTGCCCTGTATCAGGTTTCACCATTGCCGAAATTGAGCCACGGCTTTTCTCATTCAATTCGCCGCATGGGGCATGTCCTGTTTGTGATGGCTTAGGGCAAAAAATGCTCTTTGATCCAGAGCTTATTGTCACAGATGAGAATAAGAGTTTAGCGGACGGTGCGATTGAACCTTGGTCAAAAAGCTTTTCCAGCTTCTTCTTACAAGCCCTTGAAGCTCTTGGCGCACATTACGGCTTCTCTACAAAAACACCATGGAAAGACTTATCTGATAAGGCTAAGAAGATTGTCCTATATGGCTCTGGCAACGAAAAAATTCCGATGACATTCAAAAGCAAATCAGAAAGTTCTTGGAAGAGCAACAAAGTCTTTGAAGGTGTTGTGAACTCGCTGGCACGCCGTTTATTGGAAACAGATAGTAATTCTGTACGTGATGATCTTACACGCTACCAAACATCTGCACCATGCGAAGGGTGTAATGGCTATCGCCTCAGAGAAGAAGCGCTTTGCGTTAAAATTGATAAACAGCATATTGCGCAGATCACCGATCTATCTATTGGTGAGGCACAGGAGTGGTTTGCTACACTATCAGACAAACTTGATAGCAAACGCCAAGAAATTGCCAAAGCCGTGCTTAAAGAAATCAACGAACGCCTGACATTCTTAGTTAATGTAGGACTTGAATATTTAACCCTAAGCCGTTCATCTGGAACGCTTTCTGGTGGAGAGAGCCAACGCATTCGTTTAGCCAGCCAAATTGGTTCTGGGCTTACGGGAGTCCTCTATGTTCTTGACGAACCCTCAATTGGTTTGCATCAACGTGACAATAATCGCCTGCTTGAAACACTGCACAGACTGCGTGACCTCGGTAATACAGTTTTAGTCGTCGAACATGATGAAGATGCTATCCGTGCTGCCGACCACCTCATAGACATTGGCCCTGGTGCTGGGGTGCATGGTGGACAGATTATCGCACAAGGGTTACCAAGCGATGTTATTAAAGATAAAAACAGCTTAACAGCCGCCTATTTGCGTGGTGATAAATCTGTGCCAGTGCCAGAAAAACGTCGCACAGGCCATAAGGGCAAAAAACTTAAAGTCATTGGGGCGACAGGTAATAATCTACAAAACGCCACAGGTGAAATACCGCTTGGCACATTTACATGCATTACAGGCGTGTCTGGTTCCGGCAAATCAACCTTCACTATTGAGACATTGTACAAGGCAGCAGCACGCCATCTTATGCGCTCTCGTGATATCCCAGCGCCGCATGAAAAAATAGAAGGCTTACATTATCTTGATAAAGTCATCGACATAGATCAAAGCCCTATTGGTCGTACACCACGTTCTAACCCCGCCACTTATACAGGGGCGTTCACGCCTATTCGTGACTGGTTTGCTGGACTACCCGAAGCTAAGGCCAGAGGCTACGCCGCAGGGCGCTTTTCGTTCAATGTTAAAGGCGGACGATGTGAGGCATGCAGCGGTGACGGCGTTATCAAAATTGAAATGCATTTCCTGCCAGATGTTTATGTCGAATGCGATAGCTGTAAGGGCAAACGCTATAACCGTGAAACTTTAGAAGTGAAATTTAAAGACAAATCAATTGCTGATGTTCTAGACATGACCATTGAAGATGCAGCCGAGTTCTTTAAGGCTGTCCCCTCTATCCGTGATAAAATGGAAACGCTCAAACAAGTTGGCCTTGGCTATATCAAGGTAGGGCAACAAGCCACCACATTATCAGGCGGTGAAGCACAACGTGTGAAGCTCGCCAAAGAACTCTCTAAACGCTCTACAGGTCGTACTTTATATATCCTTGATGAGCCTACAACAGGACTACACTTTGAAGACGTCCGTAAGCTAATGGAAGTATTACAAGCCCTTGTCGATCAGGGGAACACCATCATCGTTATTGAGCATAATTTGGAAGTCATTAAGACGGCTGATTATATCATTGATATTGGCCCCGAAGGCGGCACAGGTGGAGGTGAAATTATTGCTTCTGGTACCCCTGAGGAAATCTGCAAGGAAAAACGCTCTTATACAGGCCATTACCTTAAACCTGTTTTGGATAAAACAAAAAAGACGAAGAAAGCGGCTTAGGTACTTAACGTAGTCTTAGGTATATAATGCCGAACATCATAGATTGAAACTACTCTGGAAATCTCAGAATCATAAAATGGTTCACCATGCAAACACACCTTACTCTTAGGCCAACTTTTGTTGGTGAGAAACAGCACATCTGATCCTTTTACTTGCCATGGCTCAGGCAAAGGCATTGTTGATAATATATATTCGCAAAAATCTTTATCAAGATACGCATCATACCATGATGGATCGATCTCAGCAGGATCATAAATATTTGTCCCCGGGAAGCCATGAAACTCTAATATTCTTACATACAAGCCTAAAAACAATAGGCTGTCATCTAATGGATGCTTTGTTTTTGTGCCATCGACATGGGCATCAGCATCTGAAGATTGATGTGCTTTTATTTTCGCTTCTGCTTTTGTAAAATGTAGCGCTATATTTTCTATAAAGTCATGATCTGAACAGCCTGATAATAAAGGCATATCTTGCGTAAAGTTAAAATGCCCATACGCCACAAAAGCCAGCAACAGAGTAAAACGCAACGGTACATCTGTTTTTTTTGTAATCTCTTTATAAATATAGGCTAGGTCTTCGTAGCTTGCCGCCGCTTTAAACGTATCTCTCAACCAAACAACCGCTTGCACGCCTTCTTCTCGTATCAAACAGTCAGCCTTTAATATAGCCTCATAATGATTAGCGGCAGTGAAGGTTCTCACATTTGATGGACAGTGGTCATGATCGATAATTCGCATATCTTCATATACGTCAAACTATATTTTTATGTCAATAAATATTAATCGATCCTTGACCAAATTTCTCGTTCTGAGAACAGACTAAAGCCGAGAGATTTTTGCGTTTTTTCAGAAGGCGTATTACCCTTTTCAACTGCGGTCACTACTGTTTTGACCGATTTACCACTCATATAAGCTAAACAACTTTCAACCAATGCTCTGGCAATACCTTGCTGCTGATATTCTGGCTGCACTGCCAACGAATGGTAATACCCCAAATCACCTTCCCACGCACAAGCCGCAATACCGACTGCCTGATTGTCTTTATAGCAAACAAAATAAGTGTTCTGAACAGCGTTCATTGGACGCTCTAGTTGATAAGCTAAGCGCTGAATTGACACATCACCAACCATAAAAAGCGTGGCAAATAATGTTAAAAAATCTTTTTTCTGCGTTTCCGTCTCTACGGTTAAAACAGACTGCTCTTGTTTATACTTATCGCTTAATTCTTTCTTATACCAATCCATCAATTGGTTCTTTTGATAACCACGCTTCAGTAGAATTTTTTTAAAGGCCGTAAGATCACCTTTCCAACTCTCTGAAAATTGAAACCCTTGCTCACCAAAGAAGCGCTTTGCCGTTGTCTCCACCGCATTAACAATCTCATCATATGTCCATTTTGTAGTTTCAAGATCAGCCTGCCACAGCAATGATTGAGAATCAGGATAACAAATAAGCATACGACCAAAAGGTTCTTCCACAACACAAGGAGACCAGAAGCCATTACAGAATTTAAGATGGAAATCGTCTGTCTTTTCAAAAAAATCGCTCATCTTAAAACCCCTGCAATCTGTTCCACAACATCGTCCATGCTATTATCTTCATGTTTTTTAATCAAATGATCGGCAATCATTTGATAGCGTGGCTCTAATGCTTCTAATATTTTAGCACGCTCCTCAACATATGACAGCGGTGTGTAGCGGTGTCCTTTTTGATTGCGTTCTTCCACCCATTTTTTCGCCAGCTCAATTGGATGAAATAATGGCACAATAATAATCCTGTACCCTTTCGTATATTTAGCACGATTTAAAATATCTAAATGATCTTCACGAGCACCGCTATGTTCAAAAATGATATTCACCTGCTTATCAATAAGCTGACCTAACAACTCATACCCTTTTTCCAGCACAGGCTTTTCAAAAGCTTCAAAAGCCGCCTTTTTATCATCAATAGCCTGATATTCCGGCAATTGCTCCATAAGATGATCCCAGCCTATATACACAGGATTGTGGCTTACCAAAATACTTGTTAATTGCTTGGTTAAAAATGACTTCCCTGAACAAGGGCCACCAAGTGTATGAATAAAAAACGGCTCAGGCTGCTTTTTGGCCTGACTAAGCATATTTTTCGAGAGTTGTTGTAAAGAGCGCATCATCAGACAATAATTTTATTTGCGTGTTAGATCAATTTATATTACCACTATCCTCCTACCAATCACGATAAGTGATATCGACTAAACACGTGCGGGTGTGGCGGAATCGGTAGACGCGCCGGATTCAAAATCCGGTGTCGCAAGACGTGTCGGTTCGAGTCCGACCATCCGTACCATTTAAACAAAGACACTTAAAGGTCATAATATGAGCCTACGTAGCCTGTCAGAACTCCTTGATGAAGACCTTCAGAAGCTCCCAACATCCTCTTTAACAGTTGGTGAAATCCTCACATTATTCCATGAACGTGGCTTTGGTTTTCTATTATTACTTTTTGCACTCCCTATGGCACTGCCTATACCTGTACCACCTGGGATCAATATCTTACTCGCCACCCCATTATTGTTTCTAACTTTCCAGCAAACGATTGGGCTGCACAAAATTTGGTTACCAAAATTCATTACCGCCAAAGCTGTTAACGGCAGCGACTTTAAATCAATGATGGCTAAAGCATTACCCCTAATCCGCAAATTTGAGCACCTTATCAAACCTCGTTTAGCTTTCATGACGAACGGTATATTGCCTTATTTAATAGGGTTTTGTGGTGTTTTATTCACCTTATTTATTATGATCCCAGTCCCAATGACAAACACCATACCTAGCTTTGCCATTGCACTGATGGCTATAGGGATTATTATGCGCGATGGGCTCGCCGTTCTAAGTGGCATGATTATAGGATTCACATGGACAGGCTTTTTAACATGGGCATTTATCACTTTTGGTATGGAAGGATTTGACATTGTAAAAGAATGGATAAGATCACTGATATGAAACAATTTATAAAAACATATGGCTCAAACACAACAATCATGGGATTACTTGTCTTTCTGGTAAGTTTTGGCTCATTAGGCGGTGCGCTGATCTCTCAATATTTCTTTAACATGCACCCATGTGTTTTATGCATCTATCAACGCTGGCCACACGGCATAGCAATAGTATTAGGCTTAATCATTCTATTTATTGGCACACAACAACCAAAACCTGCGGCTTTTTTATTATTCCTTGCCAATATTGTTTATGCGATTGGCGCTGGCATTGCATTTTTCCATGTAGGCGTTGAGCATGAATGGTGGGAAGGCACAAAAGGATGTGGCATTCCACAAGCACCAGCAGGTGATTTTGAAGCCTTCAAAGAAGCGATACTCAATGCCCCCTTAGCAAGTTGCAAAGATATCCCTTTCCAACTTTTTGGCATTTCAATGGCAGGCTATAATGCAATTATCTGTGCAGGGATGGCTATAATAACGTTAATCGGCTCGGTACTTGTTATTCGACGCGCCAATAAAGTTCTTTAATTTTGCGGTTGTGTCGTCAACCATGCGATTGGCACAAGCCCAAAGATCGGTCCAGCAAAATAACCGACCACGATTGAACCAATTATCACAGCCAATATCTTAGGTTCTTTGAAAATGTCCTTTTTCCATGCAATGAGAAGACTTAAAGTGGCCGTCACCATGACCGAGAAAACCGCACTGTAAAAAGAAATATGATCTATATATGCTTGCAATTCTTCTGGCGCTTGCTTCGTTTCTTTCATTAACTCAACCAGCTCCATTAATCTTGCCTCTGTCATCCCATCTGGTTCTACAATTGGGCCAATAATAAACAGCGCCACAAGACAAAGTCCCAAATAAGCCAAATAAAAGCCAAAGGCCTCTTTCCTTGTTCTTTGTGTTTCTAGTCGAAAAAGATTTTTAAACATAAATACGCCTATATAAGTTGATGTATGTTAACAAATATGATTAATTACCAGATCATAGTAAAGGATAAAAATAATGGATGAAATTCTAGAACGCTTAAAAACAACTTCAGCAAACTGCGCTCAAGCTTACGCTGATTGGTCATCAAGTAAAAAAGACGGTGATAAGCGTGAAGCATTACAAAATGCGGTACATGAACTACGCAAGGTTTCATCTCGTTTAGAAATTGAAATTGCCGTCAGTGAACGTGACGAGCAATCAAGGAAAGCTATTCCTATTCCACCACACCGTGCATCCCGCAACAATCGTGGCGACAACAAAAACAAAGGCAAAAACAAAGAGAACAATGATTTGCCTGATTTCATTAAATCTAATGATAAGAAATCAGATGATAAATCTAAAGCGAAGCCAGCAAAACGCACAACAGGCAAGTTAACGACCAACAAGTCTGATGCAGGCGGCGAAGAAGAATAACCTAGAAATTATCTTTCTGTTCACGTAAATACGCAAAGACAGAAACAGGATCTTGTTTTGCTAAAGGTACATTTGCCAGTAAATCAGGCTGATCTGCTCGTAAGAATACATTAGTCTTTTTCTCTATACCCATCATTGATGGAATAGATGGTCTACCAGCATCCCTTAAACGTTTCACACCAATAAGGCGTCGATGTAACGCACCATTCTCTGGTTCCATGATTAAGCAAAAATTGCCATTGGCATAGGTATATTCATGGCCACAATAAACTTGCGTATTATCTGGTAGCGACCGTAGCTTTTTCAAGGACTCCCACATTTGTTTTGCAGTCCCTTCAAATAGTCGACCGCATCCGAGAGAAAAAAGCGTATCCCCACAAAACAAAGCCATAGAGCTAGGGAAATGAAACGCAATATGCCCCAATGTGTGCCCCGGCACCTCATAGATATCGGCGGCAGACTCCCCTATTTTAAAATCACTACCTTCTTCAACCATGATATCAATATTTTTGATACGGTGCGCATCACCTTTAAAAGCAACAATCTCGCCACCAAACTTTTCTTTCAGCTCTTTATTACCGCCAATATGATCGCCATGATGATGTGTATTCAGAATATAATCCAGCTTAGCTTTCTTATGATCTTTCATAAAATCCAACACAGGTTGCGCTTCGCTGGGGTCAACCACAGCTGTCTTACCTGTTTTTTCATCTTCTAAAAAATAAACATAGTTATCTTGAAGGGCTGGAATAATATTAATCTTGAGCATTTATAATCACTTCCTCTGCGTTTAACGTCTCCGCCAAACTTTTCTGAGCACTCCCTGGTTTAAGGGGTTTTTGCTGGTTCTCATGCGGCGACCAGCCAAGTAGATAAATCAACTCAAAACTCGCTTGAATACGGCTTGCATCAAACGCATCAGCAAATTTTTTTCTATAGGCTAGCTCAACATCGCTTAGAAAGCTGTTCTCATAAACGGGTTTTTCCTCCGTTAATGCGAACCCCTCTCCCATATATTCAAGTTCCTCTAAAAGCTGGGCCAGTGTTTTATAACTAACATCCAAAACATCGGAATCAATCACAGGTAACGCAAAGCCAGCACGCTGCATTAACCCACCCATTTGCTGTTTATCTGCATAGGGGTGAAAATGCATTGAGGCACCTTGATGTTTTTCTAGCTCAACTTCTTGGAAAGTCTGTTTGGCCTCATAAAGCGTTTCGCCACCAATCATCGCCCCCATAAAAATACCATCAGGCTTCAAAGCTCGACGTGCTTGTATCAACACACCAGGCAGATCATTCATATGATGCAAATCCATAAACGAGATAAGGCATTCTTGACTTTGAGCGGCAAACCCTAATGTTTCATTGTCAACCGATACAATATCTATTGCGTCAAACTTGCCTGTCTCCATCAAGGCTTCTTTAAGCTTACCTGTATACAACTCACCAAGTATGACCGCTCGTTCATAGCGTCTATTAATATCCTTAAACCTTTCCGCCAATACTTTTGTCGCATGGGAAAATAAAAAATCTGCCTTATCGAGATTTTCTAAAGCATAATTCTTATGAGCATCTAGCTTTTCTATACTGAATATTGTCTGCATCTATGATAGATATAACACATGCAAGCAATGTTAAAAGAGGCGAGTGTTTTAGGCAGTAAAATTTTGGATTTTATATTACCGTTCCGTTGCCCAGTTTCAGGAGAACTTGTTGACCATCGGGGCGGTCTATCACCGGAAATATGGTCAGCCTTGGACTTTATTCCAGACTCCATTTGCCAGATATGCGGCGTCCCCATGCCACCTGCCTATGAAAACATCGAAGTCTTTGAGGACATGAAATGCGAGCATTGTAACGATAACCCGCCAGCCTATGATATGGCACGGGCACGCTTAAAATATAGCGATACTAGTCGTAAATTAATTTTAAAATTCAAACATGGCGATCAACTTCATCTTGTCCATAGCCTCACGCCATTCTTAACACAAGCTGCCATCCCTTTTTTGACAAAATGCGACCTTGTCCTGCCTGTACCGCTGCACCCTTTGCGCCTGCTCAAACGTAAATACAACCAAGCGGCTATCTTAGCCCACGCCTTTGCCGCACAACATAAAATCGCCTATGCTCCTGATATGTTAGTGCGCACCAAACATACAAAGCCACAAACAGGCAATAAAATAAATCGCAAGTCTAATGTCAAAAACGCTTTTTCAGTTAATCCAAACAACAAAATCACCCTAAATGGGTTAAATGTTATTTTGATTGATGATGTTTTTACGACAGGCTCTACCGCCAATGCTTGTGCTAAAGTTTTAAAAGAAGCAGGCGCACATAAAATATTCGTTTTATCTGTGACACGTGTGCACCATGAGTAAAGACACTATCGGTACAGCAAAATTAAAAACTATCATAGAATCTTGCCCTCTTAGTGAATTAGAACACCTACTCTCTTTCTCTTTAGAACAAAACTACAATGGTACTTATATGTTGTCCGTTATAGGACTCCTAACTGTCTGTATTTTAGAAGAGTTAGGCTATAATGTAGAGACAATAAAAAAAGAGGGTACGCCACCTTCTTTCAAAGTTTCGTTCCCACAGTAAGATACAGCTAGAATTTCATAATGATCTATCATCTTTGTAATCCACATCCGAAATTTAAGATGCCTATTTTGAGCTCATGCCTTGACGCAT
This sequence comes from Micavibrio sp., assembly GCA_002699085.1. Lineage (GTDB taxonomy): Bacteria > Pseudomonadota > Alphaproteobacteria > Micavibrionales > UBA9664 > UBA9664. The sequence goes on along the minus strand of PAAR01000013.1, from coordinate 2,860 downwards.
AAAAAAGCGTTTCAGGGGTTTTATTTGACTTATCAGCTTAATACCCTTCTCACGGATAGATTGCGCTACATTATTTTCTGTACGAATAAGAAAATTTAAACCATCAACACCGTAAAAGCGTTTGAGCATATCTGGTTTTCGATTACGAGCATAACGTGCCAATAATATTTCTGAACCAATATCTTGCCCTAGATACCTTGCTTCCACCAGTATATCCACCAACGCATCAATATCACGCATTGAGACATTTAACCCCTGTGCGCCAACAGGGCTATATCCGTGGGCTGTTTCACCTATAAGCACTAATCGATGTGCGTAAAGTTTTTTCGCATATAGTGCATTCAGAGGCCAGGATAAAACACCTGTCCTTATCGTCAAATCACCTAAAATGCCGAGACTTTGATCTTGTAAGTGTTGTTGCAATTCTTGTTTTCTTAATTTTAAAAGAGCTTCTGCTTCTTCTGCTTTATGAACCCAAACAACCGATGATTTGTTATGCGGCAACGGCACAAAAGTGAGTGGCCCACCGATTTTATGTATCTCTGTTGAGGTATTATCATGCGGCAAGCTATGCTCTACCAGAAACGTTAAAGCAGTTTGATTATAGCTTCTATCAATTGTCTCAACGTCTGTGGCTTGACGACAAAAAGACTTACGCCCATCGGCGGCGATAACTAAAGATGCTTCATATGTCGTTTTTAATGATTGTACAATGCCACTATCGACATCGGATAATTCTACATTTGGCACATAGGTGATATTTTTCTGTTGCTTCACTTTTTTCAAAAGAAAAGCACGTAAAGGCGTTTGCGGCACATTGCGCCCAAAAGTCTTCTTGCCAATATCGCTAGCTTTAAAATCCTCGAACGCACCATCTTGTTCTTTAATACGCAAAACATCCATAGGTTGGGTATAAGGCTCAATTTCATCCCACACATCGCAGCGTTTTAATAAAGATAACGAGTTATTCATCAGTGCCGTTGTATGACCATCCACAAGGTCACCTTTAAAATAATCTTTTGGGTCACCTTGCTCTAATAAACTGATTGAAAATCCTTGTTTAGCCAACAAAAGAGCTGCCACGAGGCCGACCGCCCCCGCGCCTACAATAATAATATCGGACTTTACTCTTTTTTCTTTTGCCATAGCTGCTACATTCATATCATTAACTAAGTAAAGAGGTAAGTTAAAATGGCAAAAGTTGAAGTCTACACCACAGATTATTGTCCTTATTGTGTACGGGCTAAAGATCTATTAAAGCGTAAAAATATCGCTTATGAAGAAAAAATGATGACGACACAAGAAGAACGCATTGCCCTTATGGAACGTGCCCAAGGCCGTCGTACCGTGCCACAAATATTTATTAATGACCAAGGCATTGGTGGTTATGATGATTTGGCGTCACTTGACGCTTCTGGAAAACTTGATGAAATGATTAAAGGGTAGCTATGTCAGAACATACAATTAAGCAATACACCTACTGGCCAAAATCGGAAAAACCGAAAAGTCTTGTTATTATGTTTCACGGCCTTGGTGCTGATGGAAAAGACCTTATTGGTCTTTCATCTTATATGGCAGCAGAAATGCCAGATACAGCTTTTGTCGCACCTGATGCACCACATGCCTGTGATATTGCCCCCGTTGGCTATCAATGGTTTAGCTTACGTGACACTGATCCTCATGCTTTACTTCAAGGTGTAAACTCAGCTGCGCCAGTTGTTGATGCCTTTATTGACTCACAAATAGAAGCCTTTGGCGTGCCGGCTGATAAGGTCGCCCTGCTTGGTTTCTCTCAAGGCACGATGGTTTCTTTATATACAGCACCTAAACGTGAAAAAGGTATTGCAGCTGTTTTGGGCTATTCTGGCGCATTAATTGGTGGAGAATTGCTTGAAAGCACATCTAAATCAAAACCTGCCATCCATCTTGTTCATGGTACAGATGACCAAGTCGTGCCATTCACTGTTATGGCGCCTGCTAAAGAGATACTGGAAAGCACTGGCTTTGACGTAGAAACCACTATTTGCAAGGATGTCGGGCATTCTATCAGCGAAGAAGGCCTAAAGGCTGGAATCTCATTTCTAAAAAAACATCTTTATTAGCCTAAATATTGCATATTTTGATGCGATTTTTGCTGCAACAAATGTGCATATGCAATAAACCCGCAAAACCATATACATGCCCCTTATTGAGATTGTGCATTGCACGCTGTAACGCAGTTGCAGCAAAGGTTTTTTGCAATATATGCGGAATTTACCCATAAAATTTGATATAATAAAGTTACAGGGAAGAGAAAGATTAATACACTCTTTTCTGGGTTAGAGCATACAACACAACTCTTGGAAAGGAGATTATTATGTTCGGTAAATACACAGATCTAGGTTCAAATCGTGGTTTAGTAGAAGCGATTGGATTTTACTTATTTTTCACAATCTTTTTAGTAGGGCTATCCTCTACAATTGTGTATGTAATGGGAACCGTGGGCGTTGTTGGCACAGTGTCAACATTCTTCACAGGTGGTGGCATACACACTATCATCGGTTCAGCTTGGGTACTATTCTTATCAAGCATGGTAGTAAGTTCTAAAAAACTTACAGGCGACATGTTAGCGATTGTTTTAGTGCTTCTTGGTACATACCTTTCTTACGAAGTAAACGTACTTCTTGGTATGATCCCAGTAACAATCCTTACAATGATTAAAAAGTAAGTATAAACACTAATTGACGAAAAAGGCCGGTTTTTACCGGCCTTTTTTCTTGCATAAATCCAAAAACCTCTTTAATTGTATGGCTTACAGAGCATTTAAGAAGAGGAAAAGCCATGTTTAAAGATCTATTTGATTTCTCCAAGACCCGTAATT
>PAAR01000012.1 GCA_002699085.1 Micavibrio sp. | reverse complement strand
TGGTGCAGCCTCTGCTGTATCTGGTTCTGGACCATGGTCATGGTCTTGTAATGGCTCAGGGGGCGGCACAAACGCTAGTTGCTCAGCCAGCAAAGCTGCCGGTAGAACATGTAGTGCTAATCAACAATTAGTTTGTGAATCAGGGGATGGCCAATCGGGTAGTGGTAATCCAGATTGTGATTGTGAGGAATGTCCGTCTGGAACAACGGGTGGCGGATCATATTATCATGTGGGCGGCAGCACTGGTTGGGATGGCTGGTCAGAATGTGTGCCAGAACTTACATTAGAAGAAGCGGAAGCAATATGCCCTAATACAGGTGGTGGTGGTGGTGCAGGTGGAGATTGTGACATCAGCGGTTGGAATGAAGGTGTTGTATCAAAAAATGGAAGATATTTCTGTGTTACGGAACGCGAAGAGCATAACGGTTCTGGCTGTGCAGGTGGAGGCTACAGAGATATTAGCGAAATTGATGTTGATGAAATTATTTTAAATAGTAGTGGTGTTGCAGTAAAAGGCGGTTATACTTTCTCGAATTATTGTGAAACCAACTTAGACGGGACAACCTGTCATAATGGGTCATGTACAAATGTAAGTTGCGCATTACCATAAAATGAGAATAATGCGCAAAATAAGAAGCCCTCTTTATGAGGGCTTTTTTTATAATTAAAAATCTGTGCATTTACCGTGGACTTCCCAATCCCCATAACGGGTAGGCTCTGGCCCTTCTCGTCCGCCAATTTCAGGTGGTAAGTCTTTTGACGGTTTAACCGCTGTCACCCTCACTTCTGAAGTGTGTCGAATGATGTCTTTGGGCTTATTTTCGCCATTATCTTGTTTATGATTATCACTCATATTATTTATATAGCGTGGTTTTATTGAAAGGGAAACAGAGACGATGGGCGGTATTACAAAAACGTTTATTTTAATGGTCTTTATGTTGGGGTTATTCATGGCTATTGGCTATGCGCTTGGCGGCTATTCAGGCGCGTTCATAGCCCTTATTATCGGCTCTTTCACAAATCTCTTAGCGTATTGGAATGCCGATAAGATGGTGCTGGCGCATTATAAGGCCAAACCTATTAACAAGGATCATATGCCTGATCTGTATGAGATTACGCAAATGTTGGCTGATAATGCGAATTTACCGATGCCGAAATTATATCTGATTGAAAACCCACAACCCAATGCCTTTGCCACAGGGCGTAATCCTCAGAATGCTGTAGTTGCGGTTACTACAGGGCTATTAGACACTTTATCTTTAGAAGAGACAGCGGGGGTTATAGCGCATGAATTAGGGCATGTAAAAAATCACGATATGCTGATTATGACGATTGCAGCTAGTTTTTCTGGAGCGATCTCTCTGTTGGCGCATTTTGCGATGTTTATGCCCAGAGGTGATAATAATAGAGGTGGTGCTATCTCTGCACTCGCTTTAATGATTTTAGCACCAATGGCCGCTGCCTTAGTACAAATGGCGATCAGTCGTACACGTGAATATGAAGCGGATCGTTTGGGCGCAGAAATATCTGGTCGCCCTGAATGGTTGGCCGATGCTTTGGAGAAAATATCAGTAAAAGCCCAAATGATTCCTAATATTCCTGCGGAAAATAATGAAGGTACGGCGCATTTATTTATTGTCGATCCATTGCGCGGTCTACAACGCTTATTTGCGACACATCCATCGACGGAAGAGCGTGTAAAACGTCTTCGGATGATGACGTAAAGAAAAACTGGTTATTAAGCTATCTGGCTGCTATAGAATATGCTTATGACACACAATTCTCGCCTCGCCGCCTTTGATCTTTTAAAACATGTCTTCTCAAAGAAGCTTGATTTAGAAGAAGCATTGAACCGTTCTGTAACCTATAAAGCGTTAGAAGCAAAAGATAAAAGTTTCGCTCGTATGATCGCTTCAACAGTGTTACGTCGTTATGGTCAAATGCTTGCATTAATTAATCAATTTAAAGACCACCCAGAGCCGCTCCATCCGCAAGATTTAGAACTGATTTTATGTGTAGGTCTAGCACAAATACTATGTATGCGTACGCCTGCCCATGCAGCATTGAATGAGACCGTTAATCTTTGTGAAATACTTAAATTGTCTAAATGCAAAGGGTTGGTGAACGGCATCTTACGCAATATAGATCGAGATGGCCGTGTTCTTTTCGATGCGATGAGTAATGATATGTGTATGCCGACATGGCTTTATGAAAGTTGGCAAAGAGATTACGGCTCTGAGCAAGCGCAATTTATGGCGGAGGCTTGTTTAAAGGAAGCACCGTTGGATATATGTGTAAAGAACCGTGAGGACATCAGTATTTGGCAAGAGAATTTGGGCGCTGATCTTTTGCCGACGGGGGCCTTGCGTCTGAAAGAAAATGTTGATGTAACTGAACTGCAAGGCTTTCAACTCGGCGCTTGGTGGGTACAGGATTTTGCGGCACAAATCCCGGCTAAATTATTCGGTGATATACGTGGTAAGAACATTTTAGATTTCTGTGCAGCGCCTGGTGGTAAAACGATGCAATTGGCCTCAATGGGTGCGTCTGTAACGGCGCTTGATCGTTCTGTGTCCCGAATGCAGCGATTAGAAGAAAATACTGTACGTATAGGCGTACAGAGTGCTGTAGAGGTGGTTGTTGCGGATGTGCTGAATTATAACAGTCAAAAACTTTATGACGGTGTTTTGCTTGATGCACCTTGTACGGCGACGGGCACAATACGCAGACACCCTGATTTGTTACATTTAAAATCACAAAAAGACGTGCAACGGCTAAGCGATTTACAGCATAAGATTTTAGAAAAAGCCGCAACTTTTGTAAAAGATGGCGGCATGCTTATTTATGCGACCTGTTCTTTACAAAAACAAGAAGGCGAAGATGTTATTGAGGCATTTCTAGCCAAAAATAAATCTTTCAAGCGACAAAAAATTGAAGCGATTGAATTAGGCGGCTTAACACAGCTTATAACACCTTTAGGTGATTTACGTTGTTTGCCACATTATTTAAAAGATCAAGGCGGAATGGACGGCTTTTATGCCGCCCGCTTAGTCCGTATAGCCTAATTTCTTAATTAAAGGGCTTAAGATTGGTACAACTGGCTCTAATTGTTGTTTGTAATGTCGCCAACGTTGTTTTGAAGAGCTATATAGCTTTTGGCTTATTTGCGTGGCACTTGGTGTAATGGTCTGGAAGCTATCCTGCTTTTTCTTATAGAAATCTTTGATATTTTCTTCCCATTCTAGGCCTAAGAATGACAAAAGCGCTTTGACCTCGTCGTCAAAATTATCGACGATATTCTCATAGGTAATGATATGAATTTCTAGCGGTAAAACTTCACTTACTTTAAACCATATTGATAACACCTCTTTGTATAATGAAGCGGCTTGTTCTGGTTTCATAAGGTGAATCATCGCTTCATTAAGATGAAAATTTTGCATTAAGGCGCTAAGAATTGAATCAAGTGGGTGTCGTTTGACAAAAATAATTTTTGATTTAGGAAAAAGCGTGTAAATCAAAGGTAGATGGATAAGATTTAAAGGAAATTTATCAATAAAAATCGGTGTATCAACCCAGCTAGATGCCTTTTGATGTGCTTGCCAATATTGTTGTCTTAGATCATCACATTGCTGTGCTGAAAGTTTTGGTAAATCTTGAGGGTAATTAAGATTATAATCATGTTGGATTGTTTGGCTTAATTGGCCTAGAACCGACCTCTCATCATTAACATGGACATTCTTAATCATAGAGAGAATACGCCCCGTCAATGTTGTTCCAGAGCGAGGGAAGCCCACAATAAAAATAGGTTGTTTTGTGACAGATTTATTTTGTGTACGTGCCTGTACGTCTTGAATAAATTGAGCATTGCTTACCGCTGTATCAATGGTTGATAGCAGTGCAGGGTAATATGTGGCGTTAATTAATTGCGCACGTTGTGTGAGGCTTTGAAGCTCATTAGCGCGTGTCATATACTCAAAAGCTAGCTCATATTGTGCTGTCTTGTCATAGAGCTCGGCTAATGTGAAACAACGGTAAATTTCAACCCCTAGATAGTCGTTTTGCGCTAAATCTTTAAAGATACTAATAGCTGCTTCTATATCTCCGTTCTTTTGCGCCAAATGTGCCTTTAAAAACTGTTGTCCTAAGCCAGAAAGTTTTGTTCTTAAATCTTCGGAAATATAGGAAGCAATTGTTAGATTCTGTAGCTCTGCCAAAGTTATAAGATTAAGAACGATATCCGCATTATGTGGAGTGAGTGTTAAGGCCTGAATAAAGTGGTTTTTAGCGGATTCAAGCGCATGAAGTGAAATCAAAACATTTGCCAAACCTAGATGGGCTTGTGCCATAGTAGGTTGAGTTTCGATAGCTTTTTCGTACATCTCACGTGCATCATTTAAATCGCCAGAATTTTTAAATATATCTGCTAGATACAGATAAATCGGGGCTGGATTTGCCCCCAATTCTAAGGCTTTTTTGAAAGCACTGATGCTTTCTGGGATATTTTTTGAATATTGATAATAAATCAGCCCTAAATTTGTCCAGCTATCGGCATGATTAGGATAATAAGAAAGCAGCTTTTTAAAATGTTGGTCAGCTAGAACAAAACGTTGTTTCTGCATCGCTATTTTGCCTAAGGCAAAAAGAGTTTCTCCGTGTTTTGGATTCTGGATCACGATTTTTTTAAAGATCTTCTCTGCTGAGTCAACTTGCCCAGAATGATAGTGTTCTAAGGCTTTTTCATAGAGTTTTTGGGTTTTATCAGCCATGTAAGCAGCTTAGCGCATTTTGACTAATGACAAAACGGTAAATATTTGCATAGAAAAGCAATGGTATTGATAGGGCGAATCCTTTACTTTATTAAGTGAATCGTCTTTTTTAGGTCTCATCATGTCACAAATAAAAATTGCACCATCGATATTATCCGCTGATTTTGCTTGTCTGGGCGAAGAAATACGTAGCATTGATGCGGCGGGCGCAGATTATATCCATGTTGATGTAATGGATGGGCATTTTGTACCGAACTTAACCATCGGACCAAATGTGGTGAAAGCCATTCGTCCTTATAGCAAAAAGATTTTCGATGTGCATTTGATGATATCACCTGCTGATCCGTATTTGGAAGAATTTGCTAATGCAGGGGCAGATATAATTACAATCCATCCAGAAGCAGGGTCGCATTATCATCGCTCAATCCAAAGTATAAAAGCAATGGGTAAAAAGGCAGGTATTGCGCTTAACCCAGCCACACCGACATCGGTATTGGATCATGTAATGGATATGGTTGATCTTATTTTGGTTATGACGGTAAACCCAGGGTTCGGCGGTCAAAAATTTATTCATTTGCTCGATAAAATTAAAGATGTACGTGCCCGCATACAGGCCACTGGCCGTGACATTGATTTGCAAGTTGATGGTGGCATAACACCAGAAACATCCAAGCAAGTTATTCAAGCCGGGGCAAATGTATTGGTTGCCGGCACTGCTGTTTTCAAGAATGGGCCAGATAAGTATGCTGACTCCATTAAGGCACTGCGGGGGTAGAGCGTGTTAAAATTGGGGTTCATTGAAAATATTAAAGAACACGCCTTACAAGTTGTACAGCGTAGTCCTGTCTATGATTGGTTTTTATCACAACAGGAATGCGCCCGTTTTGTCGTGGATTTAAGTGATAATTGGCCAGGTGATTCTGGGCGTGGCCGCTGGTTTTGCAATAATGCGCTTGATTGCAAGGGTGCACTGTGGCAAGCCCAAGACAGTTTGTGGGATGAAGACATCCCTTTTGAAAAACATGCCGAACATTTGCAAAGTTTTGACTGGTTACGTGATTTAAAGGCACTGGGCGGTGATATGGGTCGTTTGAAAGCACGTGACTCAGTGCGGAGCTGGATCGAGCGTCATCCAAAATACAACCGTTTTGCATGGCGGTCTGATTTACTCGGTGCCAGAATTACGAATTGGATTAAACTTTACAGCTTTTTTGGGGCCAGTGCAGACGATCACTTCCAAGACCTGTTTTTTAATAGCCTTAATAAGCAATTCAAGCATCTAGGTGCTTGTTTACCTGAGAATTACTACTCATTTGAGCACTTACATGCGTTGATTGGCTATATTTACGGTGGTATTGCCCTTCAAAGCCAAGAAACAAAGCTCGAAAAAGGCTTAAGCTTGCTTGATGAGGCACTGCCAAAATTAATTTTGTCGGATGGTGGCTTTGTGACACGTTCACCGCAAGACCTTGTTGAGGCATTGAAAATCATTTTGGATTTAAAAACGGCGTTAAAATCGGCGAATTATCCATTGCCCGCTGCTATAGAGCATGCTCTTGATCGTGGTATCCCGGCACTTCGTTTTTTCCGTCATAACGACAATAAATTGGCCTTGTTCCAAAATACCCAAGAAGGCAATGAAGCCAGCTTAGGTCTCGTTATTACCAGAGGCGGCGTGCGAGGAAAAACATGGAATTCGTTGCCTGTAACGGGTTATGAGAGATTAAATTTAGGCAAGGCGGTAGCGATTTTGGATACAGGTAAGGCACCACATAGTGCTGATACACGTGGCCTGCACGCCAGTCCTTTGGCTTTTGAATTTTCATATGGTAAAGACCGTATTTTTAGCAATTGTGGTGCCCATCCAACCGATAAAAACTGGCAGTACGCATTGAGAAGTACACCCGCACATACGGCATTAACTGTCGATCATCGTAATGCCTTTGAAATTAAAGAGAATAATTATATTGGTCGTATGGCGTTGGAAACAAAAGTTCACCGTGAAGATATCAAGCAAGGTACATTGGTATCCGCTAGCCATGATGGCTATTACACAGTAAATGGGTTAATTCATCATAGAAGTTTGTTTTTAGATCAAACGGGTGATGATTTACGGGGCGAGGATACGCTCACACAGACGATTGAAACCGAATATTCACATGATTTTGCGATACGGTTCCATTTACATCCAACAGTGAAGGCTTCACTGGTTAATAATGGGACAGAAGTACTCGTTAAGACACGGACAGGGATTGGCTGGAGATTCTTTACAAAAGGCGCCATCTTGACTGTGGAGGATAGTATTTATCTGGGTGATGGCTGTAACCCACGTAAAACACAGCAGATTGTCCTAACAGGCCGTACTAAAAGCAATGTCAAAGAGACGACGGTTAAGTGGGCTTTACAGCGTGAAGGTTAATCATCAATGAGCATGCCGTCACGTTGATTTTTATAAAGCTTGGCGTAATGGCCGCCCCGCTTTTTAACCAGATCACTATGCGTGCCGTCTTCAACAATTTTTCCATCATCAAGCACTAAAATACGATCAAGACCAGCAATGGTCGAAAGCCTGTGCGCTATGACGATTGTTGTGCGCCCTTTCATCAGCGTAGCAAAGGCTTTCTGGATATAGATCTCGCTGGTGCTATCCAGTGAGCTGGTGGCTTCATCTAAAATAAGAATAGGCGATTTCTTGAGCATGGCACGGGCAATGGCCACACGTTGACGTTCACCGCCTGATAATTTGACGCCCCGCTCGCCCACCATCGTTTGAACACCATTGGGTAAGCGTTCGATTAACTCGGTCAGGTAAGAATCTCTAATGACTTTCTTGATAGCAGCTTCTGACGCATTCGGAGCACCATAGGCGATATTATCCCATAAAGAACGGTGGAATAGAGTAGGTTCTTGCGGGACATAGCTGATAGCTTCTCGTAACGATTTTTGGGTGATTTTGTGAATGGCTTGCCCATCTATTTTAATTTCACCAGATTGCGGATCCATAAAGCGCAAGAGCAGTTTTACGAAGGAGCTTTTCCCTGCACCAGAATGGCCAACCAAACCAACACGCTGCCCTGCTTTGATCGTTAGGTCAAAATGGGAAAAAACATCATGCCCTTCACCATATTTAAAAGTCAGATCATCAAAAACGATTTTCCCTTTGCTGATCTTTGATTTTTGGGGTCGTTTCGGATCAAGGAGATCTGGCTTGAGCTCCATCAGTTCAAACATTTCTTCTGCTTTGGCGAGCGCACGGAAAACATTTTTCATCGTATTGCCGATATCAACGAGAGATTTACTGATATTAGCCAAAAGCATTTGTAAGAACACAACCGTTCCTAAGCTCATTTCTCCTTTAGACCAAAGCGTCAGAGCGAAATAAAGCACCATGATTTGAATAATCACATTGAGCGTATGTTGTACTGTAAAAGTCGCTGAGCTCCATGCCCAGCCATATTGCATAGAGCGTGTTTTGCGATGATTAATGTCTTTGAAGGCATCGAATTCATCGTTTTCACGACCAAACACTTTAACCGTTAGGAAGTTTGAGACACTATCAGCCAATGTTGCTGTTACTTTTGAATCTAACAGAGAGTGTCGCCTGTCATGGGTCATTTTGCGGTTTAGTAAATAGCTAATGGCTGCAATAAAAGTGATGGCCCATATTATGACAGGCAAAAAGGCAGATGGAGAAAACACGTATATAGCTGTGCCGACAGCGATGACTTTCACCCCAAGACGTAAAATATTTTCTGTGATCTCAACTTCTAAATTGAGGTAGGCATCACCATAACGTCTTAATTGAGCAACGAGACTGCCGACAAAGCTATTGGCGTAAAAATCATAAGAGAAGCTTTGTAGTTTCCTAAAAGCATCATTTTCTAAATCTCGCATTATAAGGGGCGTAGATAGATAAACCATATTGGTTAAAAGGATTTCACAGACCAAGCCGACGAGGTACCCTGCAACCATGGCTATAAAAATAGTAAAGACATCTGCCCATATAGTGCCACTAATAGGCGTAGAAAGCGGCGTGATAAAATCAACGAGATTTTTAAATTGATAAGGAACAAACACATCCCAAGCGATGGTGGATATTGTCGCACAAAGCAGAACAATAATTCGAAACCATCGGTATTTAGGGCGAAACTGGTACATCATAAAGAACCAGAACAGTCTTTTTTGTAGTCCTTTATTCGTATCTATATTTTTTGTGCTGTTTTGTTCACCCATTGTGTAAGGATAAGATATATTTTACAGTAATTCTATGGCCAAATCTCAAAAATCATTTGCATGTCAATCTTGCGGTTCCGTCTATTCAAAATGGGCAGGGAAATGCGATGAGTGCGGGGAATGGGATACGATCCAAGAAGAATTAATCGAGTCAGGCCCAGCGAAAAGTTTGAATGTCTCTAAAAATTCTGGGCAAGTGATTCAATTTGTTCCATTACACGGCAAGGCGGAGAAACTACCCCGTATTTCTTCATCTGTAAAAGAATTTGACCGTGTTCTGGGTGGTGGTCTTGTGCCTGGTTCGGCGATTCTTTTGGGGGGTGATCCTGGAATTGGTAAATCTACACTTTTATTGCAAGCGGTGTGTAAAATGGCTGAAAGCGGCAAGCCATGTCTGTATATTTCAGGTGAAGAAGCAGTTGACCAAGTGCGTTTGCGTGCTGAGCGTCTCGGCTTAGAGAACGCCCCTGTTGGATTGGCCGCAGCGACATCAATTCGTGATATTATTACCTCAATTGAAAAAGCTGAGACGAAACCTTCTTTGGTTATTATTGACTCAATACAGACAATGTATGTCGATACGATTGACTCAACCTCAGGCACGGTAACGCAAGTGCGTGCGTCTTCTTCTGAGCTGATCCGTTTAGCCAAAAAGCGTAATATCAGCATTATTCTGGTTGGGCATGTGACGAAAGATGGGGCGATTGCTGGGCCACGTGTGCTAGAGCATATGGTGGATACAGTGCTGTATTTTGAAGGGGATCGTGGCCATCAATTCCGAATTTTGCGGGCTGTTAAAAACCGTTTTGGCCCAACAGATGAGATCGGTGTGTTTGAAATGGCACAAGAAGGATTAATTGAGGTGGCTAATCCATCTGAATTATTCCTCAATGAACGCCAAGACCGCACGCCAGGCACAGCTATTTTGGCTGGTATGGAAGGCTCCCGCCCGATATTAGTTGAAGTGCAAGCGCTCGTTGCACCAACGGTCTACCCAACCCCCAAAAGGGCGGTTGTTGGTTGGGATTCAAATCGCTTATCCATGCTGACAGCGGTGATGGAAGCCCGTTTTGGGATATCATTAAGTGCCAATGATATTTATCTCAATATTGCTGGTGGCTTGCGTATTACTGAAACAGCTGTTGATTTAGCTGTAGCAGCAGCCCTGATTAGCTCACTGAATAATGAGCCAATGTCTAAAGATACCGTATTGTTTGGCGAGATTGGTTTGGCAGGCGAGATTCGTCCTGTAGCACAAGCTGAGCAACGCTTGAAAGAGGCGGCCAAGCTCGGGTTTTCACATGCTATCATTCCAGAGGGGAAAGGTAAAAAAGCCTTGCCCGATAAAATAGAAGGTATGACGATTACCAAGATGAAGTCATTGCATGACCTGCTGGATATGCTTGGTCGTCCTAAAGTAAAACGCAAAAATGATTTTATGGATGATTAATTGCTGTCTTGCAAAAGCGGCATAACCCATCTAATTTCAATACCATGATTATAGATATTCTTGTTTTAGCGGTTTTGCTTATATCGGTGCTTATATCGCTTTTCCGTGGTTTTATTCGTGAAGTGTTGACCATTTTTGGTCTTGCTGGTGCTGCGTTTGCAGCCTTTTACATTGGCCCAGCGATTGAACCATCTATTGCCAGTTTTTTAATCGACCCAAATGCTGAAGTGGAACAAAAGCTTTTTGGTGTCATTCCATTTTCTTTATTAGCAACACTCGTCGCTTATGGCGGTGTGTTTGTTGTTTTTATGGTGGGGCTGTCGATTTTATCGCATGTTTTATCTGAAGGTGCTGAAAAAATAGGTCTTGGCTCGGTGGATCGTAGTCTGGGCGCAGTCTTTGGTTTTGTCCGTGGCGCATTATTGATTGGGCTATTTTACTTACCGTTTTATTACTTCATGTCTGGCGATGAAAAAGAAAGTTGGTTTTCTAAAAGTTACTCCTATCCTTATTTAGAGTGGACGGCTTCATTTATTGATGATTTTATCCCGAATACAACGAAGCTTGAAGACAAAGCCGTTGAGGGCATTGCCGAAGAAGGCAAGCAAAATATCGAGCGTATGATCCGTGAAGCACAGCCAAAACGCAATGGTGGTGAGCCAGAAGCACCAACGCCTGCTTATGATGATGAGCAGCGTAAGAGTATGGAAAATCTTATAGATGGAGTTAATGAGTAATGCTGGATAATACCCCAATCTTCCCAGATGTCTTTGATTTTCAAAGTGATAAATTTAAGGAAGAATGCGGTGTGTATGCGGTGTTTGGCCATGAAGATGCTAGCGCCATGACAGCCCTTGGCTTGCATGCTCTCCAACACCGTGGGCAAGAGGCTTGCGGTATTGCTGCTTGTGACGGTAAGACATTTAACGTCAAGCGAGCTTTGGGTTTAGTCGATCAGACATTTTCTCAAGCGAGTGTTATTGATGGTCTTAAGGGTAATCTTGCTATTGGGCATAATCGTTATTCGACATCAGGGACGCCTGTTATTAGAAACGTACAGCCGCTTTTTGCTGATCTTGATTTTGGCGGACTTGCATTGGCGCATAATGGTAATTTGACGAATGCCTATAGTCTGCGTAATGAGCTTGTCAAAAATGGTGCATTATTTCAGTCAACAAGTGACACAGAAGTCATTATCCACCTTATTGCTCGTTCTAAACAAAATAATTTAGAGGCACGCTTGATTGAAGCGTTGAAGAAAGTTGAGGGGGCTTATTCTTTAGTTGTGATGGCGGAAGATAAGATCATTGGTGTGCGTGATCCTTATGGTGTACGTCCGCTCGTTTTGGGCAAGTACAAAGGTGCGTACATTCTGGCCTCAGAAACTTGTGCGCTGGATATTGTGAGTGCTGAATATGTGCGGGATATTTTGCCTGGTGAAATGGTATCAATCACTGATAAAGGCATTGTCAGCCAATTTCCTTTTGGTAAACAAGCAGAGCGGTTTTGTATTTTTGAATATATTTACTTTGCACGCCCAGATAGCCATTTAAATCAAAAGTCAGTTTATGAAATGCGTAAAAATATAGGCAAGGAGCTTGCAACCGAATCGCCCGTTGAAGGTGCTGATATTGTTGTGCCTGTCCCAGATAGTGGCGTTCCATCGGCTATAGGTTATGCGCAAGCTAGTGGTTTGCCGTTTGAGCTTGGGATTATTCGTAATCATTATGTTGGCCGTACATTCATTGAGCCGACCGATCAAATCCGTCATTTGGGCGTAAAATTAAAACATAATAGCAATCGTAAGCTCATTGAGGGCAAATCCGTCATTTTAGTCGACGATTCTATTGTTCGGGGCACGACCTCGAAAAAGATTGTTGAAATGGTGCGTGCTGCAGGTGCTAGAGAAGTGCATATGCGTATATCTAGCCCACCCTCAAAACATAGTTGCTTTTACGGGATTGATACACCCGAAAGTAAGGATCTATTGGCGCATAGTAACTCAGTTGAGGCAATCAAAGAGATGATAAATGTCGATTCAATTGCGTATATTTCGATGGATGGTCTTTATCGTGCTGTCGGTGAGACGAAACGCCATAATGCTGCCCCACAATTTTGCGATGCTTGTTTTTCAGGGGACTATCCGATCTCTTTAACGGATCGTGAAGGAAATCATGATAGCATGAAAGTATCGAGCATGAAGGAAGCGTCTAAATGAAATATTTAACACTTATTGTAGCCTTGTCGATGTTGAGTGCATCACCTGTTTTTGCCCAAGAAGGCAAAAGCAATTCTATATTGAATAATCTGAATGAGATTTATGGTGAAAAATATGAATTAGATTCAGCCTCGTCCGTTTGGAAAAAAGACTTAAAGCTACAACGCTATTTAAATTATTATTATCTCAATAAGCCTGTATACCTGACACCGCAAATGATGGCACGCCTTGTTGAACTGGGCTATATGGATCAAAAACCAGAAGAGCAGAATTATGCGATAGGCTTTTTTGCGGTGTTATTTAAACAGAATCCTCAGGCTCTAAGAGGCTGGCTAGATCAGTTAAATGTGACACAGTATCAAGCTGGCGCTTTTATTCGTGCGGCTCGTTACGCAGGGCTTGGTTCAATCGCTAAAGACTGGGCAACAACAAAGCAATGGTCTTACGGCGTGCCAAAGGAAGGGGAAGATGGCCCATTCTCAAATTTAACACTACCTATAGAAGATGATATTGATACAGCAGAAGCTGTACAAAGAATTTGGGGCGGCTATGCGGTAAGTGGCGAGAAAGTATATTTGGATCGTTTGTTTGATACATTGCTCATTACAGATGTGCCTCTTAATCAGGTTGAAATCAATAAGGGTGAATATGGTAGCTTTATGAAGCGTGCCTTAAACGAATTGTTAGAGGGTCTGTTAATTAATGCGGCCGTTCAATATAATGATGTTTATGAGTATTTAGCGCAAAAGGCAGATGATCCAGCACTGCAAACAAATATGCAGATGCGACGCATTGTAATGAAGGCCATGCGTGAACGTGAAAAGGCGAGTGCGAACCAGTAATGCCTGATACACTTCCTTTAAAAGACAAAATAGCGTTTATTAGCGGTGCTTCTCGTGGGATCGGTGCTGCAACGGCCAAAGCTTTAGCGTCTAAGGGTGCTCATGCTATATTGTCGGCACGAACGATTAGTGGTTTAGAAAAAACGCATGATGAGATTGTGGCAGCCGGCGGTGCGGCAACGATTATGCCGCTTGATTTCAAAAAAGAAGCGCATTTAGACGCTTTGGGTCCAACGATTTTTGAACGTTTTGGGCAATTAGATATTTTAATTGGAAACGCTGCCAGTTTAGGAGGCTTGAGACCGATTGGCCACACAAGTCCAAAAGTCTGGGAGGATACGTTTAAAGTAAATGTTCATGCAAACTACGCCTTAATACGTACATTAGATCCATTGTTGAGGCAATCTGAGGCAGGTCGTGCTGTTTTTATAAGTTCTCAAATGGCGCAGTTTGCGGAACCATTTTGGGGGTTATATGCCGCAACGAAAACAGCACTCAACGCTATGGTTCTAACATATGCTGCTGAAACTGTGTCACCAAATTTAAAGGCTAATCTTTTTGATCCTGGTACGGTGAACACTAAAATGCTGGAAGAAGCGTATCCAGGTGGCTATCCTGATGAACAGGATCTTATAGATATTAAGGTGGTTGCAAACAAGATCGTCGATTGTTGTCTACCAGATTTTGTTGAGCACGGAAAAATCATTCGTGCCCATTAATTTTATCATTGATTCTAAAGACGTTTTTATGCATTAGTGTCCCCCTAAATAAGATGATAAAGAGGATAAGATGCAGCTAATGCACATATATAAAATAATTGGTTTATGTTTTCTGATAGTACTTGGCTGTGCTGTGAACAGTCATGCCTATGCAAAAACAGAAACGGGCTTAACTGAAGAAACAGCGCCAAATGCTGAGGATAATGCCGCCGATTCTATTGTTGTTGGTTATGTTGAGAATGTTTTTGTTGAAGCAATTGATAATAAAATAAAAGCTAAATTGGATACAGGTGCGAAGACTTCTTCTATTCATGCAGAGATTATTGAGATCAAAGAATATGAAGAAAAGGGTAAAAAAGATGATGTCATCTTTAAACTCATTATTGATAAAGAAGGTAATACGAAACAGATGAAATACCCTGTTAAACGTTATGTTCGTATTAAAAAACGTGATGGGGGTTATTTCCGTCGTCCAGTCATTGAAATGAATCTTTGTATTGCGGGTGTTGCAATTGAAGAAGAAGTAAACCTCGCTGAACGTGATGTATTTATTTATGATTTATTGGTAGGGCGTAATATGCTGGCTAAAGGCCATTTAGCGGTTGATTCATCAAAGGCATTTACAGCAAGACCAAATTGTCCTAGTTTTGAGACCTCTGAGTAATACAATCTTTACTTGTTAAAAGGACATTGCCTACATGGTGCGTAGCTGGATTTCGCTGATTATTTGTATTTTGTTCGGCTTATTAGCGGCAAGTATTATTTATTACAAAATAAACGTGCTGAACTATCCTGTAACGCCAGAAACCACAGTAAATAGTTGGTATATTGAGCTGCAAGGGACATTAGAGCGTGGACATAAATCTAAAGATGCTTCTACTTTTAGATTAACACTTCCAGAAGAAAATGAAGGTTATTCCGTTGTTTCCATCCAAAAAATTGCCAATGGTTTTGGTGAGGACAAGCAAAACAAAGGCCGTGAACTTTTGTTAACTAAGCGCAATCCAGATTCACGTGAAAGTATTTATGCACGTTTTCTGATTTATGGTTTAGATGCGAACCAAGGGGCAGCACCTGCAACAGATAAGACAGATTATTTAAAAACCCGCTATACAGTTGAAAACCGTATTTCCAATCCATCGCCAGAGACACAAGCACTCTACGATACAATTGATTTCGTGATTGATCGTGCGGATTCTCGTTCATCAACGCCGCTGTCATTTTTAAAAGAAGTTCAGGCTATTTTGAGTGAAGACACGCAAAAAGCAGCCTTTCTGATGGATCAAATGAAGGCAAAGGATTTAGCCGCCCTGATGGTTATATTAGCCCGTGTTGAAGGGTATGAAAGCCGTGCTGCCAACGGTATTTTACTGGCTGATGAAGTACGTAATGCTGATATTCTGCGCTGGGTAGAAATTCGCAGTAATGATGATAGTGATGATGTATGGCGGCGCTTTTTTACAGATCCAGAGCTTCAGGGTAAGTCTTTGCAAATCTATCGTTGGTGGACAGGGAATAGCCCTCTATATGAAATCAAGAATTTTAAAGAAGCTCGTTTAAATATTCTTGTAAAAGGTAATCAAGATGGTGCGTTCACACGAGCCCTATGGCAGGCAGAAGAAAAGCAGCCTTTAATCTATAAATTTACCCTGCAAACATTGCCTTTAGATCAGCAGTTAGTTTTGCAGGTATTGTTACTTTTCCCTATTGGCGCACTGCTTGTTTCTTTTTTGCGACAGGTTGTGGGTGTTAAAACAATTGGTACATTTATGCCCGTGTTGATTGCTGTTGCTTTCCGTGAAACAGGGGTGTTCTACGGCATTTTATTCTTTGGTAGTCTGATCGCTGTTGGGATGGTTGTGCGTGCTAATTTAGACCGTTTAAGGTTGCTGATGGTGCCACGTTTATCGGCTATTTTAACGGTAACGATTTTGTTTATTGCCGCTTTTATGGTTTTATCAAAAGATATGCATTTACAACTTGGTCTTTCTGTTGCGTTATTCCCCGTTGTTATTATCACTATGTTTATTGAGCGTGTTTCTACTATGTGGGATGAATCTGGTGGCAAAGAAGCGATGACGGCTTCTTGCGGTTCTATGCTAATTGCGTGCATTATTTACTTTATTTTGATTAATCCGTTTATCAAACATTTCGTTTTCACTTTCCCAGAAATCTTGTTCTTAGTGTTTGGCTTGTCACTCGTATTGGGCCGTTATAATGGCTATAAATTGTCTGAATATAAGCGTTTTTGGGCTTTAAAGCGGGCGATTGAAAAGCAACAAAAAGGTTAGTAATAAACCATGTTTGGATTTAAAGAAGCAGGCATTGTTGGCATTAATAAACGAAACCTTGATTTTGTTTTGGCGCATAATCGCCGTAAATTTTATCCTAACGCAGACAGCAAGTTAAAAACTAAAGAGATCGCTTTGAGTCTTGGTCTTAATGTGCCCGATCTTTTTGCCAATATTCGCTATCAATATGAAGTGAAGCAGTTTGAGGATATAGTTCAGCCTTATGATAAATTTGTCGTTAAGCCTGATCGTGGCTCTGGTGGTGATGGTATCTTGGTCATTATCGAGAAAGTAATGGCAGGGTATAAAAAGGCTTCAGGTAACATCATGTCACGGCAAGAAACCCGCTACCATCTTCAAAACATGCTTTCTGGTATGTATTCACTTGGCGGCCATGATGACACAATTGTCATTGAGCGTATGGTGGAGTTTGACCCAATCTTTGATGAGATTGCGTATCAAGGTGTTCCAGATATTCGTCTTATCGTGTTGGAGGGTAAAGTATTGATGGGTATGCTACGTCTGCCCTCTAAAGCCTCTGATGGTAAGGCTAATCTACATACTGGTGGGGTCGGGGTCGGCATTGATATGGATACAGGCATCACCACAACAGCCATTCAACGTAATCGTTACATAGACGTACATCCAGAAACCAATAAACCCCTGACAGGGCGCCAAATTCCCTATTGGAAAGATATGCTTGATATGGCAACCAAGATGCAAAAAGCGTCTGGCTTGGGGTATATTGGCGTCGATATCGTGCTTGATAAAAATAAAGGCCCAATGATCCTAGAGATTAACGCTCGCCCAGGTATCTCAATCCAGATCGCTAATCAATGTGGCTTGCTTTCAAGAGTATAATTATCTATCCGCGTAAGGGTTTTTAGATTTACGTAGCAGGATACGGATAGGTGTACCTGGCAGATCAAAATCTTCACGTATTTTATTCGTCATATAGCGCACATAACTATCTGGCAGGTCTTTTGGACTTGAAAGCCACATCGCAAAGGTCGGTGGACGTGTATTTATCTGAGTCATGTAGCGCAATTTATTTGGTTTACCACGGTATAGAGGTGGCGGGTGATGGCTGACTACGGCATCCAGCCATCTGTTTACTTTACCTGTTGAGGTACGGCGATTCCAATAATCATAAGCTTCTAATACACGATCCATCAATTTATCAAGATTACGGGCATTTTGTGCTGAAATCATCTGTATCGGCAGGTCTTTTATCTGACCCAAAGATAGCTCAATGCGATCTTTGATTTGATCCATGGTTTCAGCCCGTGTGTCCATAGCGTCCCATTTATTAATTGCTAAAACAAGCGCACGGCCTTCCTCAATAGCATGGGCGGCAATTTGTATATCTTGTTTATCAAGGCCTAATGTCCCGTCAATAACCAATACAACAATTTGTGCCAAGCGAATGGCTCGATATGAATCGGCTGTCGACATTTTCTCAATAGGATCAACGACTTTACTTTTACGGCGCAAGCCTGCGGTATCGACAAGTTTGAATGCTGTGTCTTGATAGACCCAATCAATGGCAATGGCGTCCCGTGTGACGCCCGCCTCTGGGCCAGTCATCACCCGTTTCTCATTTAAAAGTGCGTTAACCAGTGTTGATTTACCGACATTGGGACGACCAACGATAGCCAGTTTAATAGGTTTTTTCTTTTCTTCTTCTGAAATTTCAGGAATGATAACCTCTTCTTGGCCCTCTAGGGCATCTAAGCGATCAAAATCTTCATCGGTTTTTTCTTCCTCTTCAACGTCATAGTCGCTGGCACTTTCTTCAGGAATGCAAGAGACGATATAGCCACTTAATTCGCCGATGCCTAAGCCATGCTCAGCAGAAACAGGTAAAGGCTCACCAAAACCGAGTGAGTAACTATCGGCAATACCGAAATCTCCTTTGGAGCTTTCACATTTATTGACAACGAGGATTTTATCTTTCTTGATCTTTCTTAATTCTTTGGCAAAGGCCGCATCTAAAGGCGTTACGCCTTCACGGCCATCCATGACGAAGACTAAAAGATCGGCGATCTCAATGGCTTTTTCTGTTTGTTGGCGCATACGGCCAAACATTGATTGGTCGTGTTCATTCTCCATACCAGCCGTATCAATCATCGTTACAGCTTTACCTTGAATGACAATATCAGCTTCACGGAAATCACGTGTAACTCCAGGGCGATCATCAACGATAGCCATTTGCTTGCCAATAATTTTATTAAACAAGGTGGATTTACCGACATTGGGACGGCCAATCAGTGCGACTTTAAAATATTTTTTATTCATAAGCGTATATCGTGCCGTTATCGGCTAATACATATAACATACCGCCTGCCACAATAGGGGCTATTGAGACGCCAGATTTAATTTCCCAATTGCGGATTAATTCGCCATTTTCAGGGTTAATTTCTGCGGCTTCGCCAAGGCTGTTGAATAGAATAAGGCGTCCGCCAGCTAATACAGGGGCTGTCCAGCTCACTGCGCCAATATTATCTTTTTGGTTCTCAAATTCTCGTAAAGGTGTGATCCAAGCATATGTACCGCTATCACGACCTAAGGCGACCATTTTATTGTCGGCGGTGATAACAAAAATAAGATTACCAGCAATCCAAGGGGTTTCAGCTGAGCTTAAATCACGTTGCCAAATACGTTCACCCGTACGCTCATCGATAGCAACCATTTGACCACCATAGCTAACTGCTACAACAAGACCACGGTCTAGGACGGGCAGTGCACGGATGTCACTGATTTTGGATAAATTAGTCACATTGCGTACAGAGGTTAAATTATCAAACCACGCAACAGAACCATTTTCAGGGCGGAGCGCAAATATTTCGCCTGAAGAGTAGGCAGTTAAAACAACGTTGCTGTTGGCTGCAGGACTTGCTCCACCAAGAAGCGCAGATGTTTCTGCTAAGCCTTGATGATCCCACAGGACAGAACCAGTTTTTGTATCCATTGTTAAGAGACGGTTATCTAGCGTGGTAATATAAAGCTTTCCATCTAGAACTGTCGGTGCAGCACGGGCTGGGCTAATAATGCGTACACGCCAGTAAGGTTCACCATTTTCTGGGTTTAGGGCATAAACATCATCACGGCCTGTGGTTGCAAAGAGCATATCTTCACCATAAGCAAGTCCGCCACCAATAACATAGTCCTCTTTGCTTGGTTTTAGATTACGTTGCCAGATTTGTTTACCTGTTTTGGCATTCATCGCTTTTAAATGACTTTTACTATCTAGGGTAAATAACATGCCGTTAGCGACAATTGGTTGTGATGTCAGCGGAAGACGATCTGTATTGCCGTCGCCAATATCTGCGCTCCACGCTTTTTTCAAAGCACCTGTATTAAGGACAAGATTCTGCATGTTATGGTTGGCGTAACCACCTTTTTGTGGCCAAAATTGATTTTCCCAAGCATCAGAGACAATGAAACCTTGTGCTGTTAGGGCGACATCCCCTGCCTCTAAGCTATTTTGTAATTCAAGCACAGAGATACGTTCACCAGGTAAGGGCGGCTCTTCTTTTTCACCAAACCATGTCGAGCCACAAGCCGTCAGTGTGAGCATGGTTAAGATAAGTAAAAAATAACGATAGTTGAGGGAAATCATTTTGCGGCCTTTTCTTGTTCATTTTGATAAACAAGCGTTAAGATACGAGCCAGCTCATTTATTGTAGAAGAACTTTGTTCAGCATTCTTAATTTTATCTAATGACACCAAAGCTTGCTCATAGTCTTGAGCTTTATTGGCTTGTGCTACTGAGAAATAAAGGAGTGCCTGAACATAAAATGCGTTCTTACGGTCTTTTAAAACAGGTAATAATGTTGTTTCAATTTTCTTGAACTCCGTATCTTTAATGCTGAGATAGACACTCGCCAAGTTAACACGTGCCATATCACGTAAAAGTGGATCTGCCACATTATTATCAATAACAGCTTGTAAATTTTTAATGGTTGTCGCTTTATCATCACCGCCTACTGCCTTATCAGCGGCCAACATATCGGCAATTGCACGGTGTTTTTTGGGTAATTCTTGATCGAGCTTTTCAAGTGCATCGAGAGAAACAGGTGCGATACCTACCAAGCTTGCACGAATTTTGGCCGTTGCAGCATGGTCACGGTTAAGTGCCCAATCTTGGTACAGACTGACAGCCGCCGTGCCTAAAATGAGAGCTGATAGTGCTGCGATAATGAAAAACTTGTATTGATTCCAGAAATTCAACAGACGTTCTTTTTGTAAGTCTTCTTCTGCTTCTTTAATGATATCGTTCATCGGCTTAGTGTCTTTCTTTTTTTACTCTAAACATATTTAGGACGTATCAGCTTAAACCGCAAGAGAGAAAGCCGTTATTGTCTTTAAAAATGGAAAAATTACTATTTTTATAGTACAATAAAGTTATGGATTTTGAAGGCTTTACACGAAAAGAAGGCATGTTGCACGTCATGCTTTTTTCACCCTCTGAATTGAGGCAAATTTTATCTTGTTATTCTGAAGGTGTTTTAAAAAAAGGGTGGAAAGACTACGCAGTCGATACACTATCCGGCCAAAGTATTTTTTCAGTTATCGATCATCAGGGCGGGCAAGGCTCTGTGGCTTTATACAGCCTTTCTAAGAACCGTTCTCAAGCTAAAAAATCAGGCAATGATTTTTTCTATAGGTTGTTTTATCGTGAAACACAAATATTGCGTACAGAGAGTTTCTTAGAGGTTTTGGCGCTGTTCCGTGCAGTAAATGCCAAAGACCCTAAAGGAAAGCAATCACAAAAAGATCGATTGATCGTCGTAAAATAATTTGCATATTCTTTTTTTCTTAGTCTATAGTCATAATCATGACAGCCAGTGTTACATCTTTACAAGCATTTAAAAACGAACGAGCAAAAGCGGCCACAAACTCTTTCAAGCAAGAAGTTTGGCATATTGAACAAGAGCAATCGAGAGCAATTTGTATCTTTGTCGGTAGCCTTGTTGAAGCATTTAAACAAAAAACAGGTATGGATTTTATGCCATGGGGAAGGCTATTTTCTGCCCCCTCATTTGATGGCTCTTCTGTCGTATTTTGTTTTTATGATGCCATTAAGCCAAACTTGAAGTTTCATGTTGCAAGAACAGGTGAAAATCAGTATGCAATTGAATATATTGAAGGCGGTACATTAAACTATGATAGCTTTGAAGATGTATTGACCTATATTGGACAGATATATGAAACGGTTTCTAAACAAATTGCAGCGAACCACACTAACACGCAACCCAGCCCGTTGCGCGTTGTTTCTCGTCGTCCTTAGTCTTGTTTATTTTTCTGTCTCAACCACTGTTTATGCTCAGGCCATTGGATCTTTAAAAACGGTCAAAAGTGAGTATGACGACACATTGCTGGAAATTGCCCGTAAGTATGATATGGGCTTTATTGAAATGCGGGCAGCGAACCCTGATATTGATCCATGGTTACCAGGTGAGGGATCAAATATTCTTTTACCCTTATGGAATCTATTGCCTGATGCCAAGCATGAAGGCATCGTTATTAATTTGGCTGAGCTACGTATGTATATCTATGAAAAAGATAAAGATATACGGACTTTTCCAATTGGTATTGGTCGTGAAGGTTTTGAAACACCATTGGGTGAGACCTATGTGAGCTGGAAACGCCCTAACCCGACATGGACACCTACACCAGATATGCGCAAAGCGAACCCAGACTTACCAAAGGTTGTAGAGCCAGGTCCTGGCAACCCTTTGGGGACACATGCTGTTTATCTTGGCTGGCCTAATTATCTGATCCACGGTACGTCAAAACCATGGGGTATTGGTCGCCGTGTTAGTTCTGGTTGTATACGCATGTATCCTGAGGATATCAAACAAGTATTTGCCATCGCTCAAAATAAAATGCCAGTCACTGTTGTGAACCAGCCATTGAAAATGGCATGGGTGGACGGTGTATTTTACTTAGAGGCACATCCAGATATTACTGAAATGGATGCGTTTATGGAGGCTGGTTATTTACCTTCTTATGATATTGAGGCGGGTAAATTAAGCGATATTCGTAAGGCAATGGGTAAATGGGCCTATGATATTGATTGGGCGTTGGTGCGTGATGTGATCCGTGAACGCAAAGGCTATCCAGTGAAAATATTCGAACGTCCACAATATGAAGATAAAGAGCTACGTTAAGTTATATGCATATTTTTGTTACAGATCATGATGGTGTTGAGCACAAGCTGGAAGGGCTTGAGGGCTGGCGTATCATGGAAATCATTCGAGACCATGGCCTCAATATCAAGGCTGAATGCGGTGGCGCATGTTCTTGCGCGACCTGCCATGTTTATGTAGCACCTGAATGGTTGGATAAATTACAGGCAATGAGAGATGATGAAGAGGAGATGTTAGACGGTGCTTTCGAGGTTGAGGATAATTCTCGTTTATCCTGCCAGATATTGATGTCAGAAGCGCTGGATGGTCTTAAAGTATCATTAGCACCCGGTTCAGAAGCCTAGATTAATGCAGTGTAAATTCTGTATCACGTAATGTGAGTGCTGCTGGTTCAATAATTTCTTTGCTTGCTAGTAAGATTGAATGCAATTTACCATCAAGATTATGCGACCAAAAGTCTAAAAACCTGCGCAATTCAGGAAATTTAGGGGCAATATCGTAATTTTGCCAAAGATAACTTTGCAAGAAGTTTGGATGATCGGGCATATGATAGATGATCTCAGCCGTTGTGAGGCGATAATCATTTAACTGCACTCTAAAATTATTATCAACCATATGTTTTCTCCTTTTTCTAAGAAGGTTGCAAAATTTGCACCAAATCCTTTGGTGGCACTTCTATTATAGGGCTAAACCTCTTAAAACAGGGTTAAATAGTATTTTTCATAATATATTTATTGCAATTATACCGCTCATGGCTTATTATTTTACAATAAATTTTTATGAGGATGGAATTGATGTTTAAAGAGCTTAAAGGTGTATTAGGTGCTGCAACAGTTTTTGGTTTAGCCGCTAGTGGCACGGCTTGTACAACGGTTAGCCCCCATACAGTTGAGGCAAACAACCCTCAAGAATTCTTTTATGCAGGCCAAACCGCTAACAGCTACATCCTGCTTTATTTAGAGAAAAATCCACCTGGTTCTCCAGGCTATGAAGCAATTAATTTACCAAAAAACACATCATTATATTATACGGTTGATGGTGAAATCTATGTGGGTGATAAAAATGGCGTACCTGCTATAGGCGGTTTTGCCAAGAACTATGATGGCTATCGCTATAATGGCGATTTAATCCGTGATTTTGCACGAGATAAAGGGCGAGAAGTGACGTCCGTCATGCGCTATGGTCAGGTGACTCCAATCGCTGTACGAGCGCTTCTTGAAGGTCAGACAATTTCTGCACATAAAGGTTATGATTTTAGTATTCATATAGAATATTTCCCAGACGGACTACGTTCAGACGACCAGTTGTTTGGGTATCGATTTGGTGAAGAAACTAAGTCTACCATTTATAGTGAGCGTTGCTATTATAGTTATAATTCTATTGGTGAAGACTTTCCGAAAAAATTTTGCAACAATAGTGCGCGTGCGGTGAGGTATTTGGTAAGTAATTATGATAGTCAAACAGCAAAACCTTATACACCTCAAGGCTATGCAAATGATTTTTATACGATGGATATTAAAGCACAAGTTCGTCCTTTGAAAGCGCCGACAGTAGCTAAGCCAGCCACGCCACCAAGCCCTTGATTTTTAATTAATCGTTGAAGCCACTAAGATTTTTTAAACCCACGCGGAATGTTACACTAGTGCCAGACTCCCCTGATGATTCATCAGTGAAGTTACGCTCTGCATTCAGTGCAAAAGTGTAGCATTCATGTGTATAACGCAGACCAATATTGCTCTTTAGCAGTCCGTCTTTATCTGTACCAAGGTTATAAATACTCTGCGAATTCATGCTGAAGTCATCGGTGAAATTAATATAACCACCAACACTTAACTGTTCTCTTGTGCCCACAAAACCAGTTGATAATACTTCATCTAAAGAGAAATAGCCTGTATTAAGGCCAAAGCGATCGCCTGTATAATCAGCATAAATTTCATGTCGTTCTGCTGCTAAACTGTCGCCATTGAATTGGAAACGATAATTGAAATTAAACATGTCTTTATATTGAGCCCGAATGGCACCCACATAATCTGAGTTTTGCTCATCCAGACCAGAGCCTGGAGAAAAAGGATTGTCTTTTGCTTCAAAACGGTAAGATTGCCCCAAGAATATATCACCGTAACTGGCATCATCATTGTAAAAACCTGTTTTAACACCATAGGTGACACGAGAGCGGTCTTCGATACGATCAAGACCCGTAAAACGGTTTGCTTGGAAAATATTTGTGGCATCAAGTTGTGTATCGCCACTATCCTCATTAGGAATGGCATTATTGTTATCCAGATTTGGCGCAAGGGTGAGTGAGGCGATTGGCTCAATCATAAATTCGCCACCTTCATAGGGTTTGGCTAATGGGTATTGCGACACAAAATGTGCTTGAGGAAAGAAACGGGTGGCTGTGTCATTGTCATCTTGACCGGGCGCCAATTTTGCAGGGTCTATGTCACGTGTAAAAAAGCTATCGCCTCGTATGGAGGTTGTTGCAGTCGTTACTAAACCAATGGGCGTAATGAAACGACGCTCCCATTCGGCTTGCCCAACAAGGCGTGTCACATCTTGACCACCAGATTCACGTACGAAATTTAGTGCCGAGCCTTGTACGCCCCACCTGCCGCCGAATGTTGCATTTGGGTCACCATAGAAATTGGCCTCTACAGATGGAAAAATAAAGGGTTGGTCGTCATTAGCAAATTGAGTTACCCGAATATCTTGGAAGCCCAACATACGGGCGCGTACATAGTCACGATCATCAAAACGTTCGGCATATATTTGTGAGGTTAGAACGTCATCATCAATACCATTCTCATCAAAGCCATATTGGCGCAAATATTGGTCATCTGTGGTTAAGTTGAGATCGGCACCAGAGCGCCATTTCTCATTCATATCCCATCGTGTTTTGGCGAAAACATGGCCTCGGAACTCATTATCCAAATTGGTGCTGACACCTGCAATTTTATCGGTACGGCTTGATTTTGTGGCACTGCCCTCAATGCTAAAGTCACCCACACCAAAATTGCGGCGGTATTCCCCAACACCAGCGATGCCTTCCTTTGTGGTACCTATAGCACCTATCGTTAGGTCTTGTGAGGGTGATAAGGCACTGTAGTAACGTTGATCCCAAAAAGCCCCTAATTCGGAGCGGAAGCCTGCTGTAGGGCGAAGAACACCTGATTTTTGATCGACGCTGCCATCAGGATGCGCAAAGTAAGGTGTGTAAAACACGGGTACACCACCAACTTCGAAGGTGGCATTTTTATATGAAATTGTTTGTTCTTCTTGATTCCAAGTCACTTCTTTTGCTTTGATTTGCCATGCTGGGTCTTTTTCACGTTTTGCTTTTGCTTCATTTTTCAACGACTCGATACAAGGTTTACAAGGCGTGTAGCGGGCATTTTTAAGGCGGATAATATGGCCAGTACGTTCGCCTTGTTCGGCCCAAAAACGACTATCGTCAATGATCTGACCTTTCAATTTGAGAATAAGCCCATCTTTCATATTATTTCTAAGGACAATATAACTTGATTTGAACTGATCGCCATTGGCTTCAGTGAGTGTGACGTTTCCTGTGGCTTCGACTTTGTCATTTTTTAAACTATAGCGTATTTCATCAGCTGTAACGGTTCGACCCTCATGGACGACTTCAACATGTCCTTTGGCGATTACGAGCTCTTGTTCTTTTTCATAGATTAAATCATCAGCAGAAAACTGAATGGGAATAGCAGGCTGGATTGTTTGGGCGACAGGCTGTTCAATAATTGATTGTTGTTGCTGTGCGTATGCGCTATGACACAAAAATAATGCGGCAAGAAAATAGAATAAATTATTGAAAAAACGGTGATACATCATGCTATACTATTGCTTCGTGCGGCTTTGATCCAGTCTAAATAGTGTTTTCCTTTAAGGATAGGCTTTTATATAGTGGTGGTACAGTAAACACAAATGAAGTAAATAAAGACGATGGCAGATAAAAATGGAGATGAGGGGATAATTGCAGTTACGCTATTTGCGGTGGCTGTTGCTGGTTTTGCCTTTTTATTGTGGTTTTTCTTTCATCCGCAAATTTCTCGTGGTGTTGCCTATCTTCGTCAAGGTCAAATAGAAATAGCCTCACTCTGGACAGAAAATAATGCGGCAATTAATATGCCAGTCACGCAAGATTTGGTTGATTTGCGTAATCGCCATCGGGGGCAAATTGGTGATCCACGATTTTTTGGTGCATGGCGTGATTATTTACCAAAAACACGTGGCGAATTTTATAAGTTTAAAGACTTAACTGTTCTAACAGAGGTCGCGTTAACACCGTATAAATATTTTGTCATGGTCATGCTTATTTTGATGGGACTGCATGTCTATAAGTTCTCTCCACGGACAAAATATAGACGAAAACTCAATTTAGATGGCTTGCTGGAAGAACAAGCGAAAAGTTTCCCGCATATCAAGCCATTTATAGAATTTAATCCAGCGAAACAACCAGCACGCTCACCTGGGGATCCTGTTCCGATTGAATTGCCAAGCTTTTCTGAAGCGCTGAGTCCTGAGGAATGGGTGGCGTATAATCGTGTGCCAATGCCAGATAAAAAAATTGACCGTGAAGCAGCGATCAAGGCCTTTACGAAACAATTAGGCGGCAGGTGGCGTGGTGCTAAAGCTTTGGCACCCTATAAACAGATTATATTGGCAGGGTTTATCTTAAAAGCGTCTCGTCAAAGAGAAAAATCTGATGAGCTATTTGGTCGCTTAGCGGCTTGTTGGTCTTTTAAAGGGGGCTTATCTTTCTTAAAAGACCCAACCTTGAAAGCGGAAGCACATAAAATTCTTGGTAATAAACAAAAAAGTAGAGGGACATATAATATTATGCGCCAACATGCGTATGAAACAACGGCGATGATGCGTGCGCTGGATTATGCACGTTCTCAAGGTGGTGTTTTAGCCCCAGCACAGTTTTTATGGCTTAGGGGATACGACCGTGCTTTATGGTACGCCCTTAATAATATCGGCAAGCAGACATTCCATATGGAAAGCCTTGGTTCGATGGCACATTATAAGAATGAGAAACGGACATCACGTCCAATTCCTGTACCAAAAGTTGATGAGGCTGTAGATTCTTTGATTGCGTATATAGAGAGTCCGAATTCTCGCCCAATTCCAGAAGTAGACTATGGTAAAAGTAACGATAATCAAAAAACTAAGGGTGTTTTAAAGCCTGCGGGTAGTAAATAATTTAAAGATAATAAGGAGCAATATATGTTGGCATGTATTACAGGTGGTTATAAAACAACAGCAAAAGTGGCTGGCAATCAGCTTGTTTTATCTTTCCCAGATGCGGAAAAGCCAAGTGTTTGGTCACTTGATCTGGCAGAATCGGCGGGCTGTGTGTTTGAAATAGAAGAAAGTAAGGCATTAGGGTGTTATGATCTGGTACGGACTGGTGATAAGGGAGCAAAGAAAGTAATTGCCACCTATGATAATCGTGGAAAAGCTTTACGTGCCCTAGTGAAGACAACAAAGGCACTTGAAGGTGTTACGAGCACACAACAGAGTCCAGTGATTATTCAAAATCGGATGGGTGGATTTCCAGTATTTAAAATCCTTTTTATTTTGCTGCTACTCGTCGTAGGTGTTGCTGTATATAAGAACGCAATGCAGTCAAATATAGCTCTGTCAGAAATGTCAGTGCAAAATAATGATATGGCGGAATCAGAAAAACAAATGCCTCCAAGTGCAGATGAACCAAAGGCTGGTGTACCATTATCAGCAGAAGAATACCTTAACCAGAGATAAACAAATATAAGGTATATTATTTAAATGGCTATCGATAAGAAATACTCCCAGAGCTATACACGGATGTTGGCCGATACACGGTCAATTTATGTGCGTGTGGGAGATTGGTTTGCCAAGCCTGACAATTTCCTCATGGTCTGTGTTGTTTTGGTGTCGCTGATCTTTCTAGTGCCGCAAATGGTTTATTTCTTAGATATTATCTTCATTGTGATGTTTATTAGTTATATCGCTATTATGCGCTTAGGCTTTGATTTACCGTTTAAATTGCCGATGTCTTTATATCATAAAATCAAAGATAAAAATAATGAAGGTGGCGGTCATTCTGGAAAATCTGAAGGTATTCTCTTTATGGGGAATGATAAAAAAACCAACGAAGAGGTGTGGTTTACTAATTCGGATATTAGAACACATATTCTTTATCTTGGTACGACAGGGTCTGGTAAAACAGAAGGCTTAAAGTCAATGGTTACCAATGCGCTCTGTTGGGCTTCTGGTTTTGTTTATATTGATGGTAAAGCAGACACAGATCTCTGGTCTAATCTATCTTCTCTGGTAAGGCGTTTTGGCCGTGATGATGATTTATTTGTTTTAAACTATATGACAGGTAATTCCGATACCAAAGCACCGTCAAATACAATGAACCCGTTTTCTGTTGGTTCGGCTGGTTACTTAACGAATATGTTGGTCTCATTGATGCCTGATGCCGAAGGCGATAATGCGATGTGGAAAGAGCGTGCAGTGTCATTAATTGGCTCGATCATGCCGATTTTGACATGGAAGCGTGATAATCAAGATGTGCCGATGTCTGTCAGTTCTATTCGCCGTAGCTTAGATTTAGATGCGATTATTAAATTATCTCGTGACAAAGCTGTGCCAGAAAAGCTAACAGATTCACTCAAAGGATATTTACGTACATTACCAGGATTTGTTGACGCTGCTTTTGATGATGATGGGCAAGAAAAGCCAGCTGGACCAGATGTACCAATGGTCGATACTCAAGTCGTTCGTCAACAACATGGTTACCTATCAATGCAGTTTACAAGGTCATTGCAATCTTTAGGTGATGATTACGGCTATATTTTTGATGCGCCCCATGCCGATATTGATATGGTCGATATTGTGCTTAATCGCCGTATTTTGATTGTGCTTATTCCTGCGCTGGAGAAATCATCAGATGAGATCGCCAATCTGGGTAAGATCGTTTCTGCAACTCTAAAGGGGATGATGGGCTCGACATTAGGGTCAACTGTTGAAGGGTCGGCAGCGGCGATTATTGAGAATAAACCGACGCATTCTATAACCCCTTTTATGTCTGTTTTTGATGAGGTGGGTTATTATGTGGCCTCTGGTATGGGTGTTATGGCGGCGCAAGCGCGTTCATTGGGCTTCTCGCTTGTTTTTTCAGCACAGGATCTACCAGCCTTAGAAAAGCGTGTGAAGGAAGAAGCACGCTCTATTGCCGGTAACTGTAACATTAAGATCTTCGGTAAACTTGAAGACCCTACACAAACACAAGAATTCTTTAAGAACTCTGTTCCTGATATTATTGTCGCAGAGGCATCTAACTTTAATCTTGAAGCGGGATCGTTAACAGGCGGGTATTCAGATGCGCGTAACGCCAGCATCCAGTTCCGTAAAAAAGCTTCTTATGATGGTTTAAAATATTTCAAAGAAGGTGAAAGTGTTATTATGTTCGGCCCTGAAGCCGTAGAGATGCGTGGGCTTTATACAAATCCAGGCTTTGCCCGCGCAATGCGTGTACAAAAACTAATACCCTTGCCTGCGCCACAAGATGCTGATTTACGCAAAATTCCAGGTATTACGGCCTTACGAGATCGCATGGTATCGAAAAATTGGACGGCGATGAATGCAGAAAGCAAACATGAGATTTCTCCAGAGTTAGAAGCTCTTGAGCAGGGTTTTGTGATGGCTAGAGGTCAGCAATTGGATATGGCCGATTCTGCCGCTATGGCGGTTATTCATAGCTATGTGAAAACAGATAATATTGATTTAGATGATATAGAAGCAGTGCCAGAGAAGAAAGAACAAGTCTCTAGCCCTGTTAAAGAAAAGACTGCTGTGAAAGTTGGTCCAGATGGTGAAGAAATCAAGGAAAAATCAGAGAGCTGGGATGACCTTGTTGGGGAGGATGACGAAGAGGGTGAAGAAGGTCGTACAGGCGGTGCCGGCGATGCCCGTAAGCTTAAAATGGCGCAGGCAGGGCAATATTCTGCAGAAGCTGCTGTTGAGGCATTAGCACAAAATGGCGAATATCAGCTGCCCGAGGGGTTGAATGATGATGTGATGAATATTTTAATGGGTGCGGCAGATAATATTCGTGAAGGCTTGTTTGGTGAGCCGAAATTGGCACAAGAACAAGAAAAGAAATCAGGTATGCCTACGGCTAAAAATATTAATCCGAAAGGGCGTTAATTATGAGAGTAGAAAAAGGGAATGTGCTGTTTATTATTCTCATCGCTGTGGCATTATTTGGTGCCTTAAGCTATGCCGTTACACAAGGTATGCGTAGTGGTGGTAGTGATATTTCTAAAGATCAAGCGGGTCTTTATGCCGATGAAATTCTGGATTACGCTAAATCGGTTGAGATAGCTATACAGCGCATGATGGCACGTGGCGTAAGCGAGAATGATCTTTGTTTTGATATAGATCAGTATCCAGGAGGTAATGCAGCATTTGAGCATGTGTCATGTGCGGATACAAAGAATCGTGTTTATCATCCGAATGGTGGCGGTATTTATTATAAATCTATCAATATTAAGGCATTGGATTCCGCATATTCAGCTAATAGTACTTATGCCCTTCCGTATATCCAATCAGGTTACCAAATGGTTGGCATTGGCAATGAATCCTTACCAGAGCTGCTTTTGCAGATTAATTTTATAAC
The DNA here is from genome assembly GCA_002699085.1 of Micavibrio sp. Lineage (GTDB taxonomy): Bacteria > Pseudomonadota > Alphaproteobacteria > Micavibrionales > UBA9664 > UBA9664. The sequence continues at coordinate 35,425 of PAAR01000012.1, read as the reverse complement.
AAAAGATGTTTGTATGGCGATTAATAGATCTGTGGGTGTTTCTAATGATGACGGTGATGTTTTTGAGGAAGATAATACGGCTGCTAGTATTGCTTTTGTAGGCAACTTTGCTGCTGCTCCAGTGGCAGATACGCTTAATGATGATGGGGTTGGATATGAGGGAAAGCCAGTATATTGCCGTAAATCAAGTAGCGGAACGTATCAGTTTGTTAAGGTGCTTATAGCACGTTGATGCCTTTAATCTTGAAAAACAGCTTTATTTGCCCTATACTTATAGATGCTGGCTTAGGCCAGATATGGCGCTAAACGTGGTTACGGAATAAGCGTCGTGGACCCGGGGGCAGTACCCGGCGACTCCACCAGAATTCGTAGTTAGTGAAGGCAAAGCCTGAGCGTTACGAGAATAACTGTCCTGCGAAGCCTTGGCGAAGCGGGACTGAGTGTGACAGAATTAGCCCTCCTTCGCTCCTTTTGGAGCTACGCAGGGCGCTCATAATTCTTAAGTTCACTCGTCTTTCTCGTTCACTAACGAATTATGGCGGGGTCGAAATAGCTTCGACACGCGTAATAAAGGTAATTTTCGGCGCTCGGAACGATATCCGCCGTAATGGATCATTTTTATAAATGCAAACGATAACTCTCGTTTCGTAGCGTCTAACGATAACTTCGTTGGATCAGAAGCTATTGCTGCCTAATTTGGCGGTGTAGTTTGCTACAGCATCAATCCCTTATTCTAAACCAATAAGGTGGGGGCTGGTCCACCTCGCAACAGAACGGACCATTTTTATTTTCCTGACATATCGTCCTCGGCTATTCGGCTCTTGTCTTACGCTCTTAGAATGATTACATTGATTCGTAGGTAAGAATTTTTAACGCACGCAGTTTTTATGAGTAAGAAAAAAGACGAAAAAGAAATATTACGCTACGACAAAATGGTCGAAAAAGCATTGCGTGGCGTTGTACGTCGTGCGGTGGAAGAGGTGCGTGATGAAGGTCTGCCTGGCGATCACCATTTCTATATTACATTTCTAACCGAGCATCCTGGTGTTGATATTCCTGATTACCTCAAGGATCGCTATCCAACAGAAATGACCATTGTACTGCAATATCAATTCTATGATTTAACGGTTGATGATGAATTTTTATGCGTGACTCTATCGTTTAATAATATTCCAGAACGTTTGGTTGTACCCATGCCAGCCATTACAATTTTTGCTGATCCATCCGTCAATTTTGCGCTTCAGTTCCAGCCATTAACATCTCGTAATGAAGATGACGATGATAGTGATGATGACCATGATCCAGATGATGATGGCGGCAGCAAAAAGCCTAAGAAGAAGGCTGATAAAAAAGAGGACGCCCCTAAAGGCGAAGTAATCTCTCTCGATCAATTCCGTAAGAAAGACTAATCGTGACATTCTGGCGTGATGGCATAGACCCCGAACAGGATGCTGGGGATATCCTTATCACTCGTGGTGATTGGGTTGATAGCAGCCGTGATAATCGCAAAATTCCTTATAAATTATATGTACCTAAAAATACTGAAGTTGAATTGCCGTTAGTTATTTGGTCGCATGGTTTAGGTGGCGGACGTGATGGCGCCGGTTTTCTAAGTCGTTTTATTGCTTCTCATGGTTATGCTGTTCTAAATATCCAACATTTAGGGACGGATATAGGCTTATGGATGGGCAAGTCAGGACACCCTTGGGACGCTATTCGTGCCACAAAAATCACGGATGAGGTGAAAATCGCCAGATTTAATGATGTTGATTTTGTATTGAAGCAATTAGACAGCCTTGATGCGCCGATTGACACCAATCGCCTTGGTATGTCGGGGCATTCAATGGGTGCGATGACTACGCAAGTGATGGCAGGTCAGAAATTCCGTAACAAGTCTTATAAATCGAGTGCCTTTAAAGCCTTTATAGCGTATTCGCATATGCCGTGCCGTGATGATAGCAAAGCACCTTACGCCGATATGGACCAACCGATTTTATTAATGACAGGTACAGAAGATGATAGCCCAGTGGATGGCTATGATTATACCGCTCGTATGGAAGTATTTAATCAAATGCCAGAAACGACGGCTAAAAAGGCCATTATATTGAATGATGGCGATCATATGGTGTTTGCGGGATCACGTGGTCAGTTGGCGGGTTATGATAAAATCCCCTTACATGAGAATATTATTAAGATAGCCTCTCTCGCTTGGTGGGATTATTACCTCAAAGGTCATAAGGCAGCTAAAGAATGGTTAGATAATGATTTTCAAAGATGGTGTGCAGCTGAATTAGCTTAAAAGTAAAAACCCTCCAGGGGAGAATGGAGGGTTTTTTGAGGGTAAAAGGGTGTGTGTGAGTAGAGAGGGTTTTTAACGTAAGGGTAATTCTCCCCGAATTCTATTAGTTACTTTGCGTAACGAATATCAATCCGATCAAACCGTCCTATGGTGGTCAAAGCTTGATCCTTAATATTCTTTAGTTCATTTAAGATACGAACAATGCGTGGGTCATTTGCATTCGCTTCGCTTTCACGCATCTCAACTTCTACGATGAGAACGTCTTGTGGGTAATAAGTTGTGAAATTATCACGTTTTCTATAAGCACGTTTTACAAATTTGGGTAGCATGTGTTATCTCCTTATTCTGTTCTTACATTTCCAAGTTTAGAGACATTTTGTATTCGTATGATGTCTGTTTTGTAACAGTTTTGTAATAATTTGTGACAGTTCAAAGACAATGTTTTTTCATATTTTCGGACCATTTTTTATAAAAGTAAGTTCCGACCTGCTTTTCGGGGTTTTCTCGTTAGAGAGTGAGGGAGAGAGAGCAGCAGGCCGGAATTCTTTTAAGGACGTCATTAAGCTGTACGTGCTTGACGAGTCGCTTTGATTTTTTCTTTCAGGCTGTTCAAGTTACGAATCAGCTGAGTCATATGTGGGTCTTTACCAGTGAATTCAAAATCATCAGCAAAAGCCTCATCCACTTTGGTGGTCAGATTGCGGATATAAGGTGAAACGAATGGGTTGTTTTTGGCTGTTAAAGCAAAATCATATGTGTGTTGCATGGGTTACTCCTGTGGTTTGTTGTTACAGGAATAAATCTAGTCGCTGTTTGTATCGGCAATATTGCACAATAATGAAATGATCGCGGTGATTTTAAGGCAGAGCTGCCTTAATTGATTCGCATTATATAAATAGAAAAAGACTAGTTTCTGAGTGGTTTGCCAGTTTCTAGCATATGTGTGACACGGTCTTGTGTGCCGCCATGTTTAACAAGCTCCATGAATGCAGAAAGCTCTAGCTTGAGCAGATCATCTTCATGCAGAGGTGTTGTCCAATCGGCTTTATCGCCTCCTGATAGTACTTTTGCGAGATAATCAGAGACCACGACATCATAGGGCGTTGCTTTACCGCTTTTAGCCAGATCACCAACCGCCATATCAAGTGCCATCTTACCAGAAGGACCTGGTAATCTGATTTCTTCAACAGGCTGTGGTGCTTTATAATCTTTGGCCATAGCCAAAGCTTTTTGTTTCGCATCATAAAGCAGACGATCCCGATTCATTGTTACGCCGTCACTTTCTTTGAAATAGCCAAGTTCTTTAGCTTCCATAGCTGATTTAGCAACAGTGGCTGTACCGATCAACTCAAAGGCTTTACGGACAGGACCCATCGGTGTGTTTTTCGGTGAGAACCAGACTCTTTCGCCACCCGTGGTTTTATCGTACTGTTTAGCCTCTGCCGCCATATAGCGTAGAATCATCTCTTTACAGCCACCCCAACCAGGGATAAGGCCGACACCAACCTCCACAAGGCCTGTATAGGTTTCAGCATGAGCTTGTACATGGTCTGAATGTAGCAGGATCTCGCAACCTCCACCTAAGGCCATACCGCTTGGCGCAGAGACAACTGGGAATGGGGCATATTTTAGCTTTTTGTAGATTTTCTGACCACCCGAAACGAGCTCTTCAATTTGTGGCCACATCGCAATATTCATCGCAAAGATCGCTAGACCTAGATTAGCTCCAGCTGAGAAATGTGAGCCTTCATTATAGATAACCAAGGCTTTGTAATCGCCAGATCCGTCACCAATATGTTTGATGGCTTTCTCATAAATTGCAAAGACATCTTGGTCGAGCGCATTCATCTTGCCTGTGAATTCTACACATAAAATGCCGTCGCCAATATCCCATAGGCTAGCGCTTGATGATTTTTCTAATGGTTCAGCGGAAAGCTTGATGTCGCTTAGTAACATAACGCCATCAGCACGTTTCAGATCGTGATATTTAGAATCAGTACCAAAATATTGTAGTTGGCCTTTTTCGACTCGGTAGAAAGAGCCTTCACCAACAGCTTTTAAAATCTTTGGGATTTCAATGCCTTCTTCTGTGAGTTTGTCGGCAAACCATTTTGCGCCCATATCATCGATCATCTCGAACGGGCCTTTTTTGAAGTTACAGCCTAAGCGCATTGCTTGGTCGATATCAGCAATAGTGTCAGCAATCTCACCCACTAATGAGGCGGCATAAGCCAATGACTGACTTAGAACTTTCCATGCGTACACCCCGCCCTTGTCATCTGTTGTGACAACAGCTTTTAAGCCTTTACGCCCAGCATCCATAGAGGCTAATTTTGGTTTATCGGCATCTTTGTAATGATCTTCAGAAAAGCTATCCTTATGCAGTTGCAGAGCTTGTTTAGACTTTGATGTGCTGTTTGGGTCAAGGCGGTAGAAGCCACCCTTGCCTTTACGCCCTGTATAACCCGCCTTAATCATTTGATCGACAAAGCCATAATCAACATGATTCTTAACATACTGGTCTGTCTTTGGCAGTGTTGAAAGTAGCGATTTTGATAGATGCGGCATGAGATCAATACCGACCAGATCAATCAGTCCAAACACCCCTGTCTTTGGCAGGCCAACAGGTTTAGACATGACCGCATCGGCAATTTCAACAGATGTGTCTGTTTTGAGCGCCTCGTTAATGCCTGTTTGCATCATAAAGGTCAGAATACGATTAACGATAAAGCCTGGTGTATCGTGACAAACCACAACGCCTTTACCAAGCTGGCGGTCACAAAAATCACGGACAGTTTCAACGGCCTTTTTATCTGTTTCAGGGCCAGTAATAAGCTCTAAAAGACGCATATAGCGTGGCGGGTTAAAGAAATGCGTAATCATGAAATCTTTTTTGAACTGCGCTGATTGATTCTTCGCAAGCAGGGCAAGCGGGATTGTTGATGTATTTGATGAAACGATCGAGCCCTTTTTACGGTGCTTGTCAATCTTGGCGTAGGTCGCTTCTTTCACATCTAAACGCTCAAGCACTACTTCGATGATGAGATCACAGTCACTGATTAATTCTAAATCATCTTCTAAATTACCCGGAGTAATGAGCTTCGCTGCACGTTTGGTCATAAAGGCGGCAGGGTCAGCTTTTAACATTTTATCAATGGCAGATTTGGCAATAATTGAACGATCAGTTGCGCCTTCAGGCACGATATCGAGCATAACAACAGGCACACCTGCATTGGCTATTTGGGCGGCAATCCCTGACCCCATTAAACCCGCACCAATCACAGCTACTTTTTGAATGCTCATAAAAAATCCTTATACGTTTGTCTCTATCTATATAGTTCTATCTAGCATAAGTGAATTTTCGGTTAATGAAAATCCTAGATAGCTATTTCGATATTTAATTAGAAAGGTATATCATCTGAAAGAGGATTCTTGGGTAGGTATGTCTTTTCGTAATAGTTCAGCAAAAAAATCCCTATAGTTGAAACTGCATTGACGATTAACATAGCATAAATTGGATCATTTATAATTTCATCCAGCGTACCATGTGCTTGGGTGTTATTACTTCTGATACTTTCTATAGCTTGACAGCTTTTCAATAGGCCTTGTGGGATACTATTTATGTTTTTATTAAGTGTAAGATCTTGGAAAAAATTAAATTGTTTTAATATGTGGTGAGTTAATCCATATAAAGTATCTTTTGAATTAGCGCTATTTATTTGTGGGTTTTCACATATTCTTTTTATAATTACTTCTAAAGCTGAATTAGCCATTATTATTGCGCCGCTAGGATCTTCATATATTTTCTTATTAGCATTTTCAAAAATTGTGTGCGCATCAGTGTATTTGTCAGCAAGTATACGCTTAATTTCTGGAACCGCATGTATGACGTTAGGTAATTCTATGCCAAGATCTAAGGCAACTCTAAACAAAAGCTCTTCACTCATGCTATCTAGCGTTTCGGATAGATTTATATTATGCATGTCATATTGTATATAAAAGGAAGCGTTTCCTTCTTTCTCGTTAACCGCATGCCATTTTTTTATATAACGTAAGACATTTTTATACTTATTGTTTGGGAATTTTTCCCAAAGATTTTTCTCAATTTTTTCAATAGTATTCATTAAAAATGATGGGGATGTTTGCAAAACTTTATTCATATTTTTATAGAACTCCTGATTTTAAGTTACTTTAAAATCTTTTTTATTAGAAGGGTTTAATTCACCCATTGTCAGAAACTAGCGTATCCTCTACCCTGTAGCGATGGAACAGATATTACAAAATGATCTAATTTGGTTGGCGCTTGGTGCGATTGGTTTTGGCATGTGGATGTTGATTAAGGGCGGTGACATGACTGTTGAATCGGCCTCGCAAATTGCCCGTATTTTCAAGATACCTTCGCTCTTGATTGGTTTTACTATTGTTGCTTTTGGCACGTCTTTGCCTGAATTGTTGGTATCGGTAAATGCCAATTTTAAGGGTTCAGCAGGGATTGCGCTGGGGAATGTGATTGGTTCGAATGTGGCTAATATTTTATTAGTGATCGGGGCTGCTGCCCTTATTTACCCTGTTATCACGGATAGAAAGGCTATACGCAATGACACATTAGCGATGATGCTCTCTAGTATTGTTTTAGTTGTGCTGTTGGTTGGCCAAATGGGTATTACAGCGATGATTGGCGGCTTAATGCTGATTGTCTTATTTGGTTATATCTATTTTCAGTATAATGAGTCGCGCAAGCATCCAACTGCACTGACCGAACATATGGCTGATGATGTCCGTCATTTAGAACAACCACCCTTGGCCAAAGCCCTTATTACTGTTGTTATAGGTTTAACAGGCGTTGCTTTGGGCGCAGAAATTTTGGTACGTGGGGCTTTAACAATTTCAACAATTTTGAAAGTGCCAGATGCGGTTGTCGGCTTAACTGTCATTGCGATTGGTACATCATTGCCAGAGCTTTCAACCTCTGTTGTCGCAGCTTTCAAAAAGGAAAGCGGGATTGCGCTGGGGAATGTACTGGGCTCAAACGTCTTTAATATTCTATTTATTTTGGGTGCAACAGGCATTTTAAAAGCGATACCTGCTAGTGCTGTAACACCGCAAATGGTAGCTGTTGATGTCTGGGTGATGTTAGGTGTCGCAGCGATTTTTGCAGCGATGTTATTATTTAGAGGTAAAATAGGCAGGCTTTCAGGCTTAATTATGCTACTCTTATATACAGTCTATATGGTGGGCATATTTTTCATCTATGGGGCGCCAGTACCAGCAATCTAGGAAATTACAAAAATGAGTGAAACAATCAATAAACAAGAGAGTAAGAACCTCACGCAATTACAACCTGGTTTGAAGAAGCTGATGGTCGGTACGGGTTGGGATATTCAAATGAATGAAGATGGCGCTGTTGATGTCGATCTATCGTGTTTTTTATTGAACGTCGCCGATCAGACCAGAGAAGATTCTGATTTCGTGTTTTACAATAATGCTACCTCGAAAAATGAAGCGGTACGCTACAAGGGTGATAATCGGACAGGGGCGGGTGAAGGCGATGATGAGATTATCTTTCTTGAGCTTGATAAAATTGATTTTGATGTGGCAACGATTGTGTTTGTCGCTTCTATTTATGAAGGTTCGGTCAATAAACAAGATTTTGGTATGTTGAAAAACAGCTATATCCGTGTTTTGGATGAAGAAAACCGTGTTGAGTTATTGCGCTATGATTTGGCTGAAGATTTTAAAGGCCATCAGGCAGTAAAAATCGCTAGTCTGGAACGTGCAGGGAATGATTGGTATTTTAAAGCCTTAGGCGAGCCTGTTAGAGGTGGTTTGGCAGAGGTTGCTAAGGGCTATGGCATGTTAATTACTGGCGCTTAATTTTTCCAAAAAAGGAAAAAATGGAACAGAAATTCTATATTCATTTGGTATCTGACTCGACAGGGACAACATTGCACGGCCTTGCCCGTGCCTGTTTGGCGCAGTTTGAAGACGTACACCCCGTTGAAAAGTTTTGGAATATGATCCGTAATGAGAAGCAGCTCGATATCGTGCTCAAAAGTATTGAGGATATGCAGGGGATCGTCATTTATACCTTGGTCGATAAGGATTTGCGCAAACGCCTAACGCAGTTCTGCCGTAATCTTAAAGTGCCTTGCATTGCGGTGCTTGATCCGTTGATTAAAGGTTTGTCACATCATTTGAACCAAGAGCCTAAAGGTATGCCTGGGTTGCAACATCAGCTTAACGATCAATATTTTGACCGTATTGAAGCGGTTGATTTTGCCCTTCACCATGATGATGGCAAAGTGCTGCATGGGCTTGAGGAAGCTGATGTCGTGCTTGTCGGTGTGTCTCGCACGTCAAAAACGCCGACCTGTATGTATTTAGCCAATCGTGGTGTGAGGGCAGCGAATATCCCTCTCGTGCCAAGTGTTACCTATCCAACAGAGACATTTACGGTTGAGGGTCCGCTTTATATTGGCCTGACAGAAAACCCTAAACGTTTGGCTGAAATCCGTACCAATCGTTTGAAAGATGAAACAGGTCAGCTTGATATGCTCGCTAAAGATAATGCGTATTTGGATGAAGAAGCAATTTCAGAAGAGATCCGTACTGCCCGTAAACTATTTTCAAAATATAATTGGCCAGTGATTGATGTAACCAGACGGTCTGTCGAAGAAACAGCTGGTGAGATTATTACATTATTGATGCGCCATAAACCAGAGATGGAGATTGCTTAAATGTTAGTGATTGGGTTAACAGGCTCTATCGGCATGGGTAAGTCAACAACAGCTAAATTGTTTGAAGAGCAAGGATTGGCTGTTTTTGATTCTGATTTATGCGTGCATCAGCTTTATGCAGCAGATGGTGCAGCGACAGAAATTTTCAGGCTCAACCCATCGCTAAGGAAAACCGTTAAGAAAGATAATAAAGGCCGATTCTTTGTTGATCGAACTAAGTTGAAGGAGATGTTTTTTAAAGATTTGAGTCTCAAGAAACAAGTAGAGGAGATTGTGCACGGGCTTGTCCGAGCGTCGCAATCTGCGTTTATTGCCGAGGCAAGGCGGGCTGGTTATAAGGCGGTTGTACTTGATATTCCATTACTCTATGAGGTCGGCGCAGAAAAACGCTGTGATGTTGTTTGTGTTGTGACAGCCCCAAAATCAGTTCAGAAAAAGCGTGTTATGGCCAGAGACGGTATGACCCAAGAAAGATTCAACCATATTTTGAAAAGCCAGATAACCGACGCAGAAAAACGCCGCCGTGCTGATTTTATTATCAATACTGGGTTGGGCATAGCAAAAGCAAGGCAGCAGGTTAAGGCTGTCTTGCAAGATTTAAAGCTTTAGTTCTTTAGGTTAATTACCAAAATTTCAGCATCGCTTAGCATGGCTAAAGTGATGTGATCTGTTTTAGTGATTTCAACACCATCGCCAGCTTGAAGGGTTTGACCATCAAGTGACACTTCACCAGAGGAGACGAGTAAATAACCAGCCTCTGGAATTGGATGCGTAACAGTTTGGCCTTCTTTAAAGACACCGCCATAGATTTTAGCATCGGCATGGATGAAAAGCGCATCGCTATCATTTTTATCACCTGAGACAAGTAAGCTCAGCTCAGTTTGACCTTCCTGTTTAGGAAAGCTCTTTGCTTCCCAACGGGGGGCAACATCTTGCTCATTCGGCATAATCCAGATTTGATATAATTTTGTTTCTTCATCTTCTAAATTATATTCGGAATGGGTGACACCTGTGCCGGCTGACATCACTTGAATGTCACCTGCTGCTGTACGGCCTTCATTGCCCATACTGTCTTTATGCGTTATCGCTCCTTTACGAACATATGTGATGATCTCCATATTGTCGTGAGGATGTGGGTCAAAGCCAGTGTTTGCTGCCACGATATCATCATTAATGACACGTAAATCTTTGAAACCCATACGATCAGGGTTGTAATAACGGCCAAAACTAAAGTGATGGCGGGCATCTAGCCAACCAAAACGGTTGTGACCTAAATTTTCAAATTTAATAACATTATACATGACAGACCTCTTTTCTTTCCAATAGCGTTGCACCCTCATTTGTTGAGGAAACAACTATCACTGTTTATTTTTGTGAGTACTTATATATTCGCCAAGGGTGCTGAGAAAGTTACTTCTTTTTGCGTTTGCGTTTTGGCGGCGTGATTGGCGTAATAGGCGCGTTATCATCAAGATTCTCTTCAATTTCGTGCTCAATCATGTCCAAAGCACCAGGGTGTTCGACCTCTTCTAAGATTTTGTCTTCTTTGGATTTTTTAAAGAAAGAGAAAAGGTGGATGTCTTGACCCATTGACTTCATCAACACCGATTGCTGAATGACTGAAAGCGTATTTGACCATGTCCAGTAAATAACCAAACCTGCTGGGAAAGAAGATAAGATGAACGTCATCATGAATGGCATCATCAGCATAATTTGGCTTTGGAAAGGGTCTGTAGGCGGCGGTGATAGACGTTGTTGGATCAATAATGTGATACACATTATGCATGGCCAAGCGCCGATCATCAGGAAGCTAGGAACATCCCACGGTATCATACCAAACAGATTAAATATTGTTGTTGGGTCTGGCGCTGACATGTCATTAATCCAGCCAAAGAACGGGGTATGACGCATCTCAATCGTTACATATAAAACTTTGTAGAGTGCAAAGAAAATCGGAATTTGGATCAGCATCGGCAAACATCCTGCCGCTGGATTGACATCTTCTTTTCTATAAAGCTCGAAAAGGGCTTTTTGCATACCTTCTCGATTGTCTTTGTAAGTTTCCTGCAATTCTTTCATTTTGGGCGCAATAACACGCATTTTCGCAAAAGAACGGAAAGATTTCTGTGCCAGTGGAAATACCATTAAACGCAGCAGAACGGTGAACATTAATAGGCCAATAGCAAAGCTGCCGACTGTGTGCGATATCCATGTCAAGACGTAGTAGAAAGGCTTGGTTAGGAAATAAAACATCCCAAAATCAACAACAAGGTCGAAATGTGGTAGATCAAGTTCTTTCTCATATGAGTCGAGCATACGAACTTGTTTAGGGCCGGCAAAGAAATGTGTTGTATTTGATGTCGATTGACCCGCATTGACGATTGTTTCTGTGCCAATTGTGTCGGCTTGATAGATAGGTGTGTCGTCTATTTTTTGACCTATGACACGGTATTTTGTTTCTTCATTTTGTTGAGGAATGAGTCCTACAAACCAGTATTTCTGGGTGAAGCCAATCCAGCCTCTTGAGCCTTGTTCTTCAAAGCGGCCTTTTTTGAAAAGATCTTTGTATTTTTTCTCATATAATTCGTCATCAATATAACTGATAGGGCCTTCATGGAGGATGACAGCTTTGCGCTTTTGTGATGCTAAAGAGCCATGCTCTGCAACAAGTGCATAGGGTGCTACTGAAATGGCTTTTCCGCTATTGTTGATAACCTTCTGGTCAATAGCGAACATATATTGTTTATCTAAAGAGATTGTTAGCTCAAAGCGGATGTTTTGTGGGCTAACCCAGTAAAGTGTTACAGGGCTGGTTGGTGTGAGTTTGTTATTGCCGCTCACGCGCCATAAAGTATTTTTATCAGGTACGGCTATATTATTGGCTGAAGAGCCAGTGGCCAACCAGCCAAAGCTTGAAAAATAAGGGCGTTCGGTGCCAGATGGCGATAATAAGGACACTTCGATTTTATCTTCAATTGTTTCAAAGTAATTATGCAGCGTTAAATCATCAAAACGTGCCCCTTTTAAAGCAATTGAACCTGAAATAGTGGGGCTTTCAAAAGAAAGGCGATTGCCTTGAGAGACGGCTTTACTACGCTCAATAATGACAGGTTCTGCGGGAGCTTTTGCGATAGGCGCTTCTTGCGAAGTTTGTTCTTGTTTTTGCGCTTCTTGTAATGCACGAGCTTTATCAACATAAGGTTGTTTGATGAATACATCATAAACCATGAAGAGAACGAACACTGCCAGCATGAAAATAATGAGATTACGACGATCATTGTTCTGGTCATCAGGGCGTTGCATATTATTGAAAGTCATACTGTATCTTCTCTTTTGATTATTTTTCTTATATTAAGCGCTATTTTTTCAGGAACAGGATCCTCACCAAAACTTTTAGCCCATGGATGGCATCGCAACAAGCGATTTATGGTTAAATAAGTCCCGCCCAAGATTCCATGCTTTTCTATCGCTTGCAAGGCATATTTCGAACAAGTTGGATGATATCTACAGCACGGGCCACCATGTTGTGTGGTAAAAAATATCCGTAAAAAAGAAAGCTTACGGTAAAGATGGATCGGCAACTGAGCAATTTTGCGTATCATGGTTTTAAAACATCAAGCCGTTTGAGGCACCATTTAAGATCACTGCATAATTTGTCAAAGTCAATAGTCTCGGTTTCTTTACGCCCTATGAGAATATAGGCGTAACCTGCTTGGGCATGCTTGAGCACAACTGCAGTGACAGCAGCTCTTAGGCGGCGTTTGATACGATTACGGGTAACAGCGTTTCCCACTTTTTTTGTAACGGTATAGCCGACATTAATTGTGTCGGGATCCTCTTGTTTTAAAATCTGAACGATAACGCTGGGTGAAATCCATTTTTGGTTCACAGCATTAGCAGCGACAAAATCGCTGCGTTTTTTAAGCGTTTTTAAAATGGGTGGTTTATTTTCTTGTTCTGCTGTCAAAGCAAGTATTAAGCACTTAAGCGCTTACGGCCTTTGGCACGACGACGTGCAATAACCAGACGGCCATTTGCTGTAGCCATACGTGAACGGAAACCGTGGCGACGTGCGCGAACAAGGTTTGATGGTTGAAAAGTACGTTTTACCATGAGTATGTCTCCAAAACAAAAATTCTATTTACTTCTAAGCTCTCTATTCGAGCCAGAGAGCCGCACATTAGGCGAAAAAAACAAGGCTGTCAAATATTTTATCGTGGTAAAAGATGTGCCCATGATTTTTGTGGCCGTCCGCCTTGATGTGTAATAATTTCAGCAGCGCAGGCTGCACCAAGTTTGCCTGATTCCTCTAAGGGTATATTATGAGCAATGCCATATAAAAAGCCTGCCGCCCAGGCATCACCAGCACCTGTGGTATCAAGAACTTTATCTGTTTCTTTGGCGGATATATCTATTTTTTCTGCGCCGTGATAGATGGTTGCCCCTTTTTTGCCTAAGGTACAGGCCAGTATTTTGTCAGGATAGACATTTGCCAGCTCTTCTAAATTATCTAATTTCATATCAGCCATGAAAAGCCCGTATTCATCTTCATTGCCTAAAATAATGTCGGCAACAGAAATAGAAGAGAAATCGTCATTTTGCCGAGATCCATAGCTTTGTAGTGATGAAACACGTTTGGCATGAGTGGTCAGATCAACAGATTTCTGGGTTACTTTTTTACAATGCTGCTCACGATTGAGCCAGCCCATATAAAAAATAGCACTTTGTTTTAAATGTTTTTCATTACGCATAATGTCTTCAAGGGTAACATCATCGGCAATACTGGGATTGTATAAAATTGTTCTTGTGCCATTGGGCATAACAAAAATCACGCAGCTGGCGGTAATATCGTTTTCAATGATCGCTGTATCGAATTCAATGTCTCGTTGCTTTAGGTCTTTAGTGAAATTTTGACCTAAAACATCATTGGAGACTTTCCCGATAAAACTGGCTTGACCACCTAAGGCCTTGAACCCAGCAATAGTATTAGCCCCAGGTCCGCCCGCATATATTGACCCTTGATTAATATATTGTGCTGTTAATTCAGCTATTTTCTCCTTTGGAATTAAATAGTCTTGCCCTGGTAAAAAACCGTGCTCTTTAAGTGTGTCGAATGAGATAGGGACAATAAGATCGACATAAGCACGACATAGGGCGGTAATACGAGGCATGATAGATTAACTTTCTTAATATAAATGGTGGTTTATTCGCCTTTATCCTTTGCATGCTCAGACTAAAATCGTTACAAATAATAGTATGACTGAGCAGGAAAATAAAAAAGTAGAATATCAAGTTCTCGCACGAAAATATAGACCACAAGGTTTTGAAGATTTAATCGGTCAAGATGCACTCGTGCGGACATTAAAAAATGCGATTGAGACAGGCCGCATTGCACATGCCTTTATGCTAACGGGAATTAGAGGTGTGGGTAAGACAACGACTGCTCGTATTATTGCCAAAGCATTGAACTATACAGGGGCTGATGGAAAAGCAGGCCCAACCACAGGCAATACAGATGATTGTGATGTTTGCCATGCCATTGCCGAAGGCAACCATCCTGATGTTATAGAAATGGATGCGGCCTCTCATACGGGTGTCGATGATATGCGTGATTTGATTGATGGCGTACGTTACGCACCAGCCTCAGCACGTTACAAGATCTATATTATTGACGAGGTGCACATGCTTTCAAAGAACGCTTTCAATGCGTTGTTGAAAACACTGGAAGAGCCACCTGCGCATGTGAAGTTTATTTTTGCGACAACTGAGATTCGTAAAATACCTGTCACGGTTTTATCGCGCTGTCAGCGTTTCGATCTGCGTCGTATCGACTTTGATGTGTTGAAACAACATTATAAAAAGATTTGCCAAAAAGAAGGCGCCAGCTTTGATGAAGAAGCGATCGATATGATTACTCGTGCGGCGGATGGCTCTGTACGTGATGGGCTGAGTATTCTCGATCAAGCGATTGCGTTGGGTAATGGTGAAGTTAATAGCGCAATTGTTACCTCCATGCTTGGTCTGTCTGATGTCACAAAGATGCTCGATATTTTTGAAGCCATTATGGGGGGTAAAACGGAAATCTCTTTGGCACTATTCGGAGAGGTTTATGCTAATGGTGTTGATCCAGCCCAAGCAATTGAAACCTTACTTGATCTAACGCATATGATGACTAAGGCAAAGGTTTTAAAAGACAAAGCCAATATGGTAGAACTTGCGGCAGGTGATATACAGCGAGGTCGTGATATGGCAGCTAAGCTTTCCATGCCTTCCTTAAATCGTGCATGGCAGATACTCACAAAGGGTCTAACAGAAGTTAAAACAGCCACACATCCGTTTAAGGCAGCAGAAATGGTGCTGATCCGTCTTATTTATGCAGCCGATATGCCTGATCCATCTGATCTTTTGAAAAAAATTGAAAGTGGTGCAATCGCTAATACAGAGACGGCTCAACAGACAGTGTCGACAAGCAATGGTGGTGGTGCTCAACTCAAAATGGTGGCACAAGGAAATGGCGGCAATGTGCAGGCGCATGTACAACCCACAGTGCAGCCTGTGCAACAGGAGGCCGTAGCCTTTAGCTCTTTAGAGGAATTGCATAACTACTTAAAGCCACGTGAGGTTTTATTAGCTGGTGAGATATATGAATATGCCCATCCTGTGTTGTTTAAAAAGGGTCATATTGAATTAGCAGTGTCGGACGGTATCAGAGAGGGCTTCTTTAACCGTCTTTCAAAAGCATTGAAACAGCATAGTGGCCAATCTTTCATGGTTGTACCATCAGACGATCGTCGTAAGCCAACTTTAGCTGTTATAGAGGCACAATCTATCGCTAATGCTTTGGCTGAAGCGGCTGAGCAACCTGATATTAAAAAAGTTTTGTCACTTTTCCCTGGTTCCAAGGTTGCAGAAATACTATATGATGATAAAGAATAATCCTAAGGGCTTATTAACCTTTTGAGTGTTAAATAAGTTTCGGGTTACGCAATAATTTTTTAAAAAGGAAGAACGATTATGGGCATGAATATTCAACAAATTATGGATCAAGCAAAAGCAATGCAGATTGAAATGCAAAAAATGCAGGACAAACTCGGTAATGTTGAAGTAACCGGCGAAGCTGGTGGCGGTTTGGTTAAGATCACAACGACATGTAAGGGTCAGGCTCGTAAAATTGAGTTGGATGATTCAATTGTTGATGCTTCTGATAAAGATACTTTAGAAGACTTAATCGTTGCAGCGATGAATGATGCGAAGAAAAAGGCAGATGATACATTGGCAGATGAAACCAAGAAGATGATGACTAAAATGGGTCTACCATCGAATGTCGAATTGCCGTTCTAAATATACGTTTTTTTAGATTTTAATAGCTGTGATAAATGCGTTCGATCTTTTCGCGCATTTCTTCACTGCTGGTATCGACCTTAAAGACATCTAATATTTTATTTTTAGGACTCATTAGATATAAGAATGATGAGTGATCCACTAGATAATCGTCGCTTTTACCTGTTTCTGAGGGTGCTTTGGCAGCATAAACACGGAAATTATCCATAGCTTCAGAGACCTGTTCGACTGAGCCTGTAAGGCCGATTAAGTTTGGATGAAAGAGTGCAACATATTCTTTCATCACTGGTACTGTGTCTCTTTCTGGATCAACTGTGATAAATAGCATTTGTAGATCTTTTTGAATTTTTGTTGGCAGCGCATCATAAGCTTCGGCCATTTTTTGTAGTTCTGTTGGGCAGATAGAAGGACAGTAAGTAAAACCAAAATAAATCAGTTTAAATTGTTTTGAAAAATCATTCTCATCAACTGTAATACCTGTATGTGTAACAAGTTTAAACGGCCCTCCAATATCAGATCCTGCAAAAGCAGAGTGTTGGTTTGCATCAGTTTGAACGCTTTGTAAGCTTTGTTGTGATTGAAAAACTGTATAGGTGAATACGGCCAAAGCGATAGCAAGAATGTAGAGGATATATTTCATTATTTTAAGTTAAAGACATTGTTAGAGGCGCTCAAGTAAAAAATTCTTTCCAAAAAAGTAAAATAGGGTATGTTGCTTAGTATGAAAAAGATTGCTTATGCTATATTTACGGTCATTGTTGGTGCTTTTACGTTAGGACTAGTCGCTTCAACATTCTATGTATTCTATATGTACCCAGGTCAAACATCTGAGCATATCGCCTATTATGCGGGTGGACCTATACATGCTTTAATACTATTTATCGTGCAGCCCTATTCAGGCGGGGACATTGCCACAGATGATGTGTATATCCGTAATATTATTTTTGGCTTTAGCGTGGCACTGGTGGCTGCCGGTGTATACCGACAGCTTTAAAGCTTAATAGAAAACCCAAGAAAATTATTTATAAAACTTCTAGCATTTCTGCAACGAGGGGATGTCTGACAATGTCTTCTTGGTCAAGTCTTACAACGGCGACATTTTCAAGATAATCAAGACGCTTCGATATTTCTGCAAGGCCTGAAATACCTTCCAACAAGTCTGATTGATCTGGATCACCTGTGACAACCATCGTTGAGTTCCAGCCTAATCGTGAAAGCAGCATCTTTAATTGCTGATATGTACAGTTTTGCGCTTCATCAATCACAACAAAGGCATTGTTCAATGTTCTGCCGCGCATAAAGCCAACGGGGGCGATTTCAATTGTGCCATCATCGAGATATTGTTTTACGCGTTTGCCACCCATACGATCTCCAAGACAATCAAATAATGGTCTTAAATACGGCGCCATTTTTTCGTGCATATCACCTGGTAAGAAACCAAGAGATTCACCAGCTTCCATTGCTGGTCGAGAAAGGATAATACGCTCAATTTCGCCTGATTCCAAGGCATCTACGGCAGCGCATATCGCTAAATATGTTTTACCAGTACCAGCGGGACCAGTGGCGACTGTTAAGTTATGTTCTTGAATAGCTTCCATAAATTCTTTTTGACCATCAGAGCGTGGTTTAACCGTTTTCATGTAACTTTTGTCACGGTTATTATCTATGTTTGATCCTAATGGGTCCCATTCACTATCTTTGAACATCGGCGATACGTTATGGCCTGATCCGAATTTTTGTTGCTGTTGTTTGAGCTGACGACGGGATTTTTTAGCCATAGGGATATCTCCTTGGGTTAGGGGTTGGGTTTAGTGAGTAGAAACGGGGGACCTGACCTGATAAGGTCTGGAATATTGTAAAAAAGGGAAAAGTTTTTAAGGGCAGGTTCTAAAAACCGTGCTGAATGAAGTCTGGTTAGCAATGCTAAGATTTGTATAATCAAGAGAACCTTAATGTTGTACGAATCACTTGAATATAGTCTATGTGATTCGATCCTTAATTAGCAAAGTTTATGTTTTAGTGGTCCAAAATAAATTGACAATAAGCACATAAGCAAGCAAGTTTAGGCCATGTCAGATGTTATTGTTATTGGAAGTCTAAACCACGATATTGTTGCGCGTGTGCCACATATTCCACGTCCTGGAGAAACTTTAATTGGATCACATGTGGAAACTTTTGCAGGCGGTAAAGGACTTAACCAAGCGATTGCGGCTTCTCGTATGGGCGGTAAAACTTCTATGGTCGGCAAAGTAGGTGCCGATGGTGCAGGTCATTTCCTGACTTCTTTCTTAAAAGATAATAAAGTGAATACAAAATATTGTGTCTCAACGGATGATGCGCTGACTGGCACAGCGATGATTAATGTCTCTGATGCAGGTGAAAATGCGATCACAGTGATTGCGGCGGCAAACGGCTTAGTTAATGAGGGGGATATTGATGCTGCCCCGATTAATGCAGGCGATATTGTTGTGCTACAAAATGAGATTCCAACGGCATCAATTGCCTATGCTTTACAGCAGGCAAAATCTAAAGGTGCAACGACGATTTATAACCCTGCGCCAGCTTTAAGGATTAAGTCAGATGTATTTTCAAATGTTGATATACTGGTCGTCAATGAAACAGAATGCGCCTTTTATGGTGGTGTGAGCTTAGAATTAGAAGCATTAAAGGCCTTGAAAGGAAAATTGGGCTTAGATGTTTTGATCTTAACCCGTGGGGCAGATGGCTTATTAGCTCTGCACGGCGATAAGGTTTTTGACGTGCCGGGGCATAAAGTTAATGTCGTTGACACGACGGGTGCTGGTGACTGTTTTGTGGGTTCTTTAGCGGCTGGTTTAGCGCTTGGTCAGAATTTTGAGCAGGCTCTTATGCGTGCAAATAAGGCCGCCTCTTTATCAGTTCAAAAAGCAGGGGCTGGTAATTCTATGCCCTATGCGAAAGATTTAATGGCGGTGTAAAGTGTGTCTATAATGGCTGGAATATTAATTGTTTCGGTTATAATCCATGTATTCATCAGCTCATCATTTAAAATGACCGCACCATTTTTTTCCCAATCTTCAGGTTCTTCTATCGTATGAAAACCCTGTTTTCTAGCGGGTGTGTAATAGGTTTCGTGCCCCGTTTGCTGGAGTAAATACAAAATCACACAGGGATCATGCAAGGCTGGGCCATCCATGCCAAATTTCTCACGATCTAAATGTTCAACTGCTGAGGTCATTTGAATCATCATCTCACCAAATGAACCAATAGTTCTAAAGCGCTCTTTTATAGTATCAGTTAAAGCATATTGTTGGTTAGCATCGGCCGTCATTACAGTAAGTTTAATACCACTTTGGGCAACAATATTGGGTGCAAAACTATCCTGAAAAAAGTTAAATTCTGCAGCCTCAGTTATGTTACCAACACGATGCGGTGGATTGGGATGCGGACCTGGTTTGATAGCGCCACCCATCACAATAACCTGTTTAATTTTGCTATGTAACTCAGGGTGATCTTTGATGACAAGTGCTAAATTTGTCATCGGACCTGTGCCAATCAATGTTATTGGCTCATTGCTGTTTTTTAATGTTTGCGTGATGAATTTAATGGCGGATTGGCTTTCTGCTTTTTTGTTATTTTCAGGAAAAAATACGCCGCCAACACCACCTTCACCGTAAGCATCATCGCCAAACATGCGTGCGCCTTGGATGGGTCTGTCTTCACCAACATAAACAGGAATATCCTCATGGCCTAAATATGCCAGAAGATCACATACATTTTTGGTGGCTTGGGTCACATCAACATTACCAAAAACTGTGGTAATGCCTTTGACATCGAAAATATCAGGATGAGCCAGCATGAGCGTGATCGCCCATAAATCGTCACCTCCCATATCACCATCGTAAATAACTGGAATTCTTTTCATTGAGTAAAGCTAACATTGAAGTAATAAAAAAACAGCCCCAAAAGAGGCTGTTTCTTAATTGTATATAGGATTTATTACTCTGCCGCAGAAGCGAGGCTATCGGCATCACCCTCTTTTGGTTTTTTGTAATTACCAGAAAATAGATCATCCGCAAATACTTCTTCCCAAGAGCCTTTGGTTGAGGCTTTCGCATATTCAGTTGAACGGTTTTCAAAGAAGTTTGTGTGCTCCATACCGTTTAGCATCTGATCCATCCATGGCAGTGGGTTTTTCTCAATGCCGTACATGGCTGGCAGGTTTAGCTGTTGCAAACGACGATCGGCAATATAGCGAATATAGGCTTTAATCTCATCTGGTGATGTGCCTTCTATCGGGCCCATTTCAAAAGCAAGATCAATAAAGGCATCTTCATGCGATACGATGGTTGCGCAGCATTCAGAGATTTCTTGTTTCAGCTCATCATCCCAAATATCTTTATTCTCATTAATAAAGGCATTGAATAATTTTATCATTGATAGACAGTGCAATGTTTCATCACGCACTGACCATGTGACGATCTGTCCCATACCTTTCATCTTATTGAAACGTGGGAAGTTCATCAGAATCGCAAAAGACGCAAATAATTGTAAGCCTTCAGTGAAAGCACCAAACATGGCCATGGTCTTCGCAATGTCACGACGAGAGCTCATATTAGCACCCTGCATGTAATCATATTTATCCTTCATTTCTTTATATTCCATGAAGGCTGAATATTCTGTTTCAGGCATACCGATCGTATCAAGAAGATGTGAGTAAGCGGCAATATGCACTGTCTCAATATTTGAAAAGGCAGAAAGCATCATATTCACTTCGACAGGGCCAAAGACTTGTGAATAGTGCTTCATATAGCAATTATTCACTTCAACATCGGCTTGTGTGAAGAAACGGAAAATTTGTGTCACCAAGTTCTTTTCAGAAGGCGTCAGATTTTTACGCCAGTCACGCACGTCCTCAGCCAATGGCACTTCTTCTGGTAGCCAGTGGATACGCTGCTGAGTCAGCCACGCTTCATAGCACCAAGGATATAAAAACGGCTTATACACATGACGTTCTTTTAATAGATTTGATGTGCCAAATCCTGAGTCTTTTTGTGTTGTAACGGCTGTTTCAGACATGTGTATCTCCTTAGTTTTTCTTATATAGTGTTATTTAAACGTTATGTGCGCCAGAATGCGAAGATTCTTTTAGACTTATCCTCAAGGCTTTTAAATAAACCCCGAGTCGATAAAATTATTTTACCACATATGGTGCTGGCCTCAACAACAAAACCACAATATATAGTAAAATAACGGCCTTTTGTTTTTCATAACCTATGTGCTATAATGGAGCTATGGATAAGGGTTTGAACATACCATTGGGAAAAGATTTTTTTACAGCTGCAGATGGCCGCATTATTGGCCCTGATGGGGCAACGGATAATTTTATGATAAAGAATCATCAAGGTGATCGTGTTGTTATTTCTGCTGGCGATAAAGCTGCGCGTGATATGCGTGCTAAAATGGGTGGCTTTAAAAAAACAAAGTAAACTGCTTTTCGTTTTTAGGGCATATTATAATAAAAAATTATGCCGCTTAGGGCGGTAATCAATAACCCAAGACCTACAACGAGACCGTCTCTCACCATATATCCAGTCCCAAAAAATAAAACGGGCAAAGCCAATATGGCTGGAATACCAGGAATGCCCCCTATAATAACAATGCCAATACACAAAATAATACAGATGGCCGCAATCAGACGTTGGCTAATCGGGTTCAGTAAAAATGTGAAACGCTCGGATATCCATTGGTCAATTTTTTTGGCATAGGGTTTTGCTTGGTGAACGCCTTGCTTTAATTTTTTCTCAGGCAACTGAATATCGGTCAGCCTTTGTGGTAGCCATGGTCGTGTCATCCCGAATAACCATTGTGTGCAGATAAAAATTGTTAATAGACCACAAATGGCGGGAATAAAGGGAATGGCACCAGTTGGCAGGATTGTTAATAACATCGGCAAAACAATTAAAGGGCCAAAAGTAGCACTGGAAAAGATATTGAGAATATCTTTTATATAAATTGTTTTATCTGTACCTAATCCTTGCTCAAGTTCTGACAACATATCTGACAGACTGCGTGCATGACGAGGCTGCTTTTTCCTTGCCTTGCTCATAACGTACTAACAAATTTTGGGCGGTTTTAGTTCCTTATGTAAGGCTGTTAGATTCTTTGTGAAAAAAAAGGGTGCTGAAAACAGCACCCTTTTACCCTCTATTCCCCAGACGGAGAAAAGTTATTTTACTGACAGCTTAGGCATTCCTCATAATCGTTGCCGCTTGCTGTATTCGCAGCCTCTAAGGCATCATTTGCCTGTGTACGTTTCCAGCTGGCATCAGATTCAGCACGTTGGATCGAACGAGAACGGCAGTAATAAAGTGACTTAACGCCTTTTTTCCATGCCATGTAGTGAATCTCGTGAAGATCTTTCTTATGAACATCGGCTGGTAAGAAGATATTGAGTGACTGCGCTTGGCAGATGAACGGCGCACGGTCACCAGCATGCTCAATCAACCATCTTTGGTCTAATTCGAACGATGTTTTAAACACATCTTTTTCTTCTTGTGTCAAAATATCTAAATGCTGAACAGAGCCTTCATTGGTATAAACAGATGACCATACCTCTTCAATTTCTTCTTCTGTTAGGTTTTTGCTTTCCAAAACATTTTGCAGATATTTGTTTTTAACAGCAAAAGAGCCAGACAGAGTTTTATGTGTGTACGCATTCGCCGCAATTGGCTCAATTCCTGGAGACGCACCACCGCAAATAATTGAGATAGACGCTGTTGGCGCAATCGCAATTTTGTTCGAGAATCGTTCCATTACACCGTAATCAGCCGCATCAGGACAAGCGCCTTTTTCATGGGCTAGTTTCACAGAAGCATCATCGGCTTGGCGTTTAATATGTTGGAAAATACGACGGTTCCAAACTTTCGCCATCACTGATTCCATGGGAATCATTTTTGATTGGAAGAAAGAGTGTAAGCCCATTACACCAAGACCAACTGAACGCTCACGCATCGCTGCATATTTAGCATTGGCAAAGTCATCTGGTGCTTTTTTGATGAAGTCTTCTAAAACATTATCAAGTAAACGCATGATGTCTTCAATGAATGTTGGGTGATCTTGCCACTCGTCAAATTTCTCTACATTCACAGATGATAAACAGCAAACAGCTGTCCGTTCTTTACCCTCAGGATCAATTCCTGTTGGCAATGTAATCTCTGAACAAAGATTAGACATTTTTACAGATAGACCAGCCATTTTGTGGTGATCTGGAATGGCTTTGTTTACATGATCAATATTTAGGATGTAAGGTTCGCCTGTTTCGATACGTGTTGTTAATAGACGAATCCAAAGGTCACGTGCTTTCACACGATCCATAACAGTATTGTCATGTGGTGAGCGTAATGCCCATTCATCATCTGTTTCAACGGCACGCATAAAGCTGTCATTAACCACAACACCATGGTGAAGGTTAAGTGCTTTACGATTCGGGTCACCGCCTGTTGGACGACGAAGCTCAATAAATTCTTCAATTTCTGGGTGCCAGATCGGCAAGTACACCGCCGCAGAACCACGACGTAAAGAGCCTTGAGAAATAGCGAGTGTTAATGAGTCCATCACACGGATGAACGGAATAATTCCAGATGTTTTACCGTTACGACCTACTGATTCACCAATAGAGCGGACATTGCCCCAATATGAGCCAATGCCACCGCCACGTGCTGCTAGCCAGACATTTTCATTCCATAGTTCAGCAATACCGTTCAGTGAGTCTTGGCATTCGTTTAAGAAACATGAGATGGGTAGACCACGGTTCGTGCCGCCATTTGATAGAACAGGTGTTGATGGCATGAACCATAAATTAGACATGTAATCATAAAGGCGTTGTGCGTGTGCATCATCATCGGCATAAGCACGTGCTACACGGGCAAACATATCTTGAGGATTTTCTTCAGGTAATAAATAGCGGTCATAGACTGTCGCTGTACCAAATTCGGTGAGATTGTCATTACGTGTTAAATCAACCTTGATTCTCGGTCCAGTTTCACTCTGAACTATTTTATTATCTAACATGTATGTCTCCTTTTACCCGCTTTATACGACGCTGCGCTCACTATCACAGCTTTATTGATTATTATGGTATGCGATTTGTGCTTTTCTGAGGCGAAAAACACAATGTTTAGTGGTGCCTACTCATTTAGGGTACTAGATATCGTATGCCGTGCAATAGGAAAAAACACCTAAAAACATCCATCCACAGCGTGTATAAGTGTAAAATTTATAAAAAAATCAGTCGGTTGAAACCATGATGATAGAGTTATACAGCATCAAAATAATTGTGAAAAAAAACATAAATTTTTTTCTTGAATTTTTTCATTTGAGAAGCTTTTGGCGATTCTTTCGTGTTTGCGATATATAATTGCGCCAAAATTGTGGCAAAGAGACGAATCGCTATTTTCTGAGTCGCTTTTAAGAAGACAGTCCGTCAGGCGTATTGATAAGAAAATCAACATTGTCTTGTAGGGCGATGTCCTTTTCAAAAGTGGCAATATGGAAGGCTGCCTCACCCTTATTAATAAGCGGTGTAGTCGCTTGGCCGATAATGATGCCTGTTCGTTTTGCTTCAATGTCATGTTTGATGCGACCGAAAGGGTCTGAAATTTGCCCTAAAATCTCCCCTTTTTTAACACGACGACCAAGATGTTTGTGTATTGATAGAATGCCACTTTGTGGCGCACGGATCCAATGACTGTCACGGGCAATAAAACTTTTACGAGGCGTAAAGGGGTTAACAAAACGCACTAACATACCAATGTCACGCATCACAGATAGAATGCCATGGACGCCAATATTAATGGCATTTTCGTTAAAGCGGGTAGCTTCACCCGCCTCATATAAGAGTGTGGGAATACCGCAATTATGGGCGGCTTCACGTAATGAACCCTCACGTAAATCTGAATTGAGTATAACAGGAACACGAAAGGCTTGTGCCATTTCCATGACAGTAGGATCTTCAAGACAGCCACGAATTTGTGGTAAATTAGATCGGTGGATGGCTGCGGTATGGAGGTCAATACCATGTGTTGATTTTTTAACCACTTCTTCCATGAATACATAGGCAAGTTGCGCAGCCATAGAGCCATCTGCACTACCGGGGAAAAAACGATTTAGATCACGTCTATCGGGTAAATATCTACTTTTATTATTAAAGCCAAAGACATTAACAATTGGTACCGCTATGAGTGTTCCTTTAATCTTGTTAAGAGCTTTGTCGGCTAAAAGACGGCGAATAATTTCGACACCATTTAGTTCATCGCCATGAATGGCCGCACTCACGAAAAGCGTTGGGCCATCTTCAGTACCTCGAATGACCTCAATCGGCAGCATCAATTTGGTAAAATCATAGAGCTGAGCAACCTCCAAAGAGAACGATTTACGAGACCCTGCGGCTATTTTTTGACCACCAATGACAAGGGGCTTTACCATGTGAGACGCTTCTATCCTTTGTTGCTGTCATCTATCGTATCTGAACCTACTTGTTTTTCCAAATACTCAATCATCATTGTCGCAATGTCTAAACCAGATGTCGCTTCAATGCCTTGAAGACCAGGAGAAGAGTTTACTTCTAGGATCATTGGCCCACGATCAGAGCGGATAATATCGACCCCAGCTACTTGTAAACTCATCGCTCGAGCACCAGCGAGGGCTAGTTTTCGTTCTTCATCTGTTATTTCTACGTTTATACCTACTCCGCCACTATGCAAATTAGAACGGAAGTCACCGTCTTGGGCTTGGCGCATCATTGTAGCGACAACATCATCGCCAATAACAAAGCAACGAATATCAGCACCTTTTGACTCTTTAACAAATTCTTGTACCAAGAAATGGGCATTAAGACCACGAAAGGCATCAATAACACATTGTGCCGCTTTGCGTGTTTCTGCCAAAACAACACCTTTACCCTGTGCCCCTTCAAGTAATTTAATAATAAGAGGCGCACCACCAACCATTTCAATCAACTCATCAACATGGCTTGTCGAATGGGCAAAGACTGTTGTTGGCATACCAAGCTTTTTCTGAGAGAGAATTTGGTGTGCGCGCAGCTTATCACGGGCACGGGTAATGGCCAGTGAACCATTGAGTGCATAAACGCCAGCCATCTCAAATTGACGCACCGTTGCAGTACCGTAGAATGTGACACTTGCGGCGACACGTGGAATTACGGCATCAAAATCTAGTACCTCGTCTTCATAGTGATATTCAGGTTTTGTCGAGTTGATCCGCATAAAACCTTTCAGCACGTCAATGACTTTAACCTCATGTCCACGGGCTAACGCTGCTTCAGCAATACGCTTTGTCGAATATAGTTCTTTATTCTGTGATAAAACACCGATTTTCATGTGTAGTCTCCTCCCATATAAAAGTAAGGCAATACAGCTATAAGGAAACCCACTCTTCCGCAAGGAAAAAATAAGATGGTAACCGATACAAATATGCTAGGCTCTATGTCATGGGTTTTGGTCAGTTCTTAAAAAAATCATTTATAGATCCTTTTTCTTCGATGGAGCGTGCCATGCTCTATCTTTGTGCTTTCTTAGGCGCCTTTGGGTCGTATGGTTTATTGATCTATCTGGCCTTTGATTACACGCATGACAATCTGACCCCCGTTGTAAGTTTCTTTATGAGTAAGATAGTCCTCTCTCATATTGTCATTGCGCCGATTATTCTTATTCTGATCCGTCGTTATTTAAATGGGTTTGTTTTTGCAGGTCTAAATGTGTTGCAATGGGCTGGTATGGCAGGCCTAGCCTTTGCGATTGGCTTTATTAATCCGTTGGATCCCGTTCATACATTTCTTATTGGTTTGGTCATTTCAATGATTACCGAACCATTTTTTGCCGTTTATCAAATGATGATGATTAGATTAACTACGGATAAAAATCGTGGCCATGAAGTGAGCATGGCAGAGCTTAGTTTAAAGGTGGGTATTGTGTCAGGTAGTATCGCCGCTGGTTTTATGCTGACCTATTTACCTGGTATTGTGTTTCTCATTTTCTCGGCTATTTGCCTAATCATTCCAACCTTCCTTTTGGCAGGCATGTTCATGCAAAAGCAAAATATGGATGATAAATTAACTTTCATGGAAACGGCTGGTATGCCGATGGAACAAAGCGGTACTGTATTAGTGGCAGATCGACATGTTTCCTTCTTAGCGCCCTTTAAGTTATTGTTTAAAGATATACCGATCACTTTGTTGACAATTCTACAAGGCGGGATGTCGGCTCTGGTGACAATATATGCACCCATCTGGCTAAAATTTGTTGGGTTCTCAGCCCTTGCCACCTCTCTTGTGTTGGGAATGCAGATCACGGCTCGTTTCTTTGTCGGGCCTTTAACGGGCTGGCTTTACGAAAAGGGTAAGGGACAAGAACTATTCATGTCATCTCTTATTTTTAGTGCGAGTTGGATATTGTGGTTAGTCCTTCCGCCTGAAACAGCTTTTGTTGGCTCGGTTGTGCTGTGGGCAATTTACACGCATATGATGAATGTCGGTTTAGATGGGCGTTGGTATGCAGGCAAGACCCTTGAAGGGATGGCGTGTCGAGAAGTGTGCTTTGGAATCGGTCGTTTGGCTTTATTAGTTGGGCTTATTCCCCTTCTCAATATTTCATTCCTTATCTTTTTCTTGGGCTCTGCTGCGGTTGGTTTGCTGTTCTTTCTTATCGCCCTATCATTGGATACAAAAAGGAATGTCGTGAAAGAGTAAATTATGAGGTTGGGCGCATTTTTAAAGAAATCTTTTATTGATCCTTTGATGTCGATGGAGCGTAGTATGCTCTATATATGTGCCTTTATGGGGTCGTTCGGCTTTTATGGTTTGCTTATATATTTGGCATTTGACTACACAGATAGTGATCTGACACCTGTTATTAGCTTCTTTATCGCAAAATTTGGGTTCTCTAACATCTTTGTCGCACCATTTATTTTGATGTTGATACGGCGTTATATGAATACAGCAGTCTTTGCTATGTTGACTGTGATGCAGTGGATTGGTTTGGTGTTGTTGTTTTTATTTAGCACAACTTCTGGTGACCCAATACTTACCTTTTCTGTCGGGGTTATCGTCTCGTTTATTACTGAGCCCTTTTATGCCATTTATCACATGATGATGATCCGCTTGACCACTGATGAAAACCGTGGCCATGAAGTGAGTATGTCAGAACTTAGTTTAAAAGTTGGTGTTGTCGCAGGGTCAATGGCGGCAGGGTTTATGCTGACTTTCCTGCCAGGGATTGTTTTTTTAATTTTTGCAGGCATATGTTTGATCTTACCAGCGGTTATATTGGCGGCGATGTTTATTCAATCTCAAGATATGGATGCTAAGCTTAGCTATATGGCACAAGCAGGCATTGATATGAAACCCTCAGCGATGATGCTTGTGGCTGATCCAAAAGCTTCTCTCGTAGCACCTTATGCCTTGATGATTAAAAGTGGTTCTTTATCTGTTTTGACAATGTTGCAAGGCGGCATGAATGCCTTAGTCAGCTTTTATGCGCCTATTTGGCTTAAAATTTTAGGGTTTTCTGCTCTTATGACGGGGTTCTTGATGGGTATGCAAGTGGTGGCTCGTTTCTTTGTCGGCCCGATTTCTGGATTGCTTTACGAAAAGGGTAAGGGGCATGAGTTGATGTTGGCGGGTCTTATCTTTGTGATTGGTTGGCTTGTTTGGTTGTTTTTGCCCTATCCCGTTGCGTTTACGACATCTGTCATTTTATGGGCAGTGTACACGCATATGATTAATGTTGGGATAGATAGTCGTTGGTATGCTGGTAAAACATTAGAGGGCATGGCTTGTCGAGAGATTTGTTTCGGCGTAGGGCGGTTAATTTTACTACTTGTCTTGATACCGCTGTTATATATATCTCCCTTAGCATTTTTTATGGGGGCGATTATAACGGGCTTAGTTTTTCTTATTTTATCTGTGATGGTCGAGACGTGATTTATTTCTCGGCGATATAACGAGAGTTCTCATTTGGGATTTCACCAACATAGTTTTCAATCATAAATTTAGCGGCCTCTTTTGTGCTTTTGGGAAATAAGCGCAAAGATAATTCTATTTTCGCTAGTGCTGCTGATAAGGTCATATATAAAGGCGTGATACCAACGGCAAGCATATGATGAACAGAAGGATATGTAGCTTTGAGCTCCGCACCTACAGGGCTGACAACATAGACATTCAAGCGCCGTTTTTTAGCGATAGGCATGATGATATCAATGACGGCTTCATCCGCCGTATTGCCACCATAAGAGTATAAAATGACGGCTTTTATATCTTTGTGGCGCATTTGTTCTTCAACAACATTCGGGTTTAAGCCAAGATAAGATTTAACAACCAAAGTATGGCTGTAATTGCCATCCCATATCTTAGGGACAAAAGCTTCTGTGCGTCTAGGCTTAAGCCATGAGGCTAATTTAACGGGATATTCTAAGCGGTCGAAACGAGCGACATATTTATGTAAGGGTGCGCCAAATGCATTTGCCTGTGTGCCATCAATTTTTTCAGCAGCAGTCGCTAGGACTGCATGATCGCCGATAACAACAACGACCTCGGCCATATTGCAATCATACAAAGATTCGAGTGTGTATAAGGCATTGCGAACGTTGTCTGCGGCATCGTTCAGCGGTTCTTGGATCGGTTTTTGTGAGCCTGTATACACAATGGAGAATTGTAGTCCTTGTCCCATCATGATTGAAATAGCGGAGGATGAATAAGTCATAGTGTCTGTACCATGTAGAATCAGAAATCCAGCGAAGGCGATTTGAGCATTGTTCCAAATATAAGACATGATGATAGCAAGGTCACGCACATGACTATAATTCATTTGGGGGCTGTCTATTTTAAAAGCGTCAAAGCCTTTAACGACAAATTTTTCCTGCAAGGTAGGGTCAGTTCTTTTCATGATGTCATCAAAATCAAGATCAGGTAGCCATTTACCATCTTCAGTAATTTTCATTGAGATAGTGCCGCCTGTGCCAACGGCTACGACAAGTTTTTGGTCACGTAATTCACGGATGGGGACAGCATTAAGGTCTTCGACAAACGCCAAAACGTCTTTGGCTTTTACATGTGTTAGTCGAGATAGATCATCACCTTTATATAATTTCATATTTTTGAGAGTAACTTAATTTAAAAATGTATCAACTAAATCTACCGTTGAGTCTTTGTTTAAATGTTTAAAATTTTTCTTCAGCCAATTTTGTGTCTCGACATAGCCACGATTACGAAGATCAGTAAGAAAGTCCCAACTGGTATCGAATTTTGAGGCGATTGATAAATCTTTCAGTGTCTCATCAGCACGAATAGAATGTAATAAAATATCTCTATACTGATCTTTAAATTCATCTTTAATCATATCGCCGTGAATGAGTTTTTTAACAAAGGCAATGGAGCGTAATTCCTTTATAAGAGAGGAATTAAACGTCACTTCATTAATGCGGTTATGGATATCAATAGCGGTACGTGGGATTTCGTTTCGTACGATGGGATTAATATGAGCGATTAAAATATCACGGCTTTTCACATTGTAAAATAGTGGGAAAAGCGCTGGGTTGCCCATATAACCGCCATCCCAATAGGCTTCGCCATCAATCTCAACGGCTTGAAACATATAAGGAAGCGAGGTTGAAGCGATAACCACGTCTTCATCAATCTCTTTATTTTCAAATATTTTGACCTGACCGTTGCGGACATTGGTTGCGCTGATAAAAAGTTTTTCGTTACGACAATTATGGAGCGCATCAAAGTCAATCACATCCTTAATAATGTCTCTGAGCGGATTGTAATTAAGTGGATTAAACTGATACGGTGAGACAACATGCGTTAAGCTCTCGAACATTGAGAAACCAATGCTTTCAGACATATCCCATTCAGCCATGAGAGGGTTGAGTTGAAAGGCCTGATCCAGCGGATTTTTGCGAATAGGGTTAAAGACTTGGCCGTAATCACTAATCGCACCCCATAATTTTTCTAAATTATCTTTAGCCCCTTGTCGGCCATTTTTTAGTTTGCCGCTGGCATAAGCACAAGCGTTCATTGAGCCTGCAGAGGTCGCTGAGATACCTTCAATATCAATACGCTCGTCGTCATTTAGCGCATCTAATATACCCCATGTATAAGCACCATGTGAGCCGCCACCTTGAAGGGCTATGTTAATGGTCTTAACGCTCACAGTTTTTCACCTTTGGTGAGTTTAGGGAGATTGCCCATATGCCCCATGGCTTGACGCATAAAAAGCTGTTTAGCGGGTTTGAAATGACGTACAGCTTCTAAGCCTATATTGCGGATCAAACGTATCGCAGGATTATCATTGGAGAACAGCTTATTCAGGCCATCTGTTGCCATGCCCATCATACGGTTATCATTTTTGCGCCATGTCTGATAGCGATTAAGAATATCTGTATGGCCGATATCTTGTCCTAATTTTGTGGCATCAACGACACATTCAATGAGGGCGGCGACATCACGCAAAGACATATTGAGCCCTTGTCCAGCGATAGGGTGCATAACATGCGCTGCCTCGGCAATAAGCACAGCACGTTTACCAATGTAGTAATCGGCATGTGAAAAGCTGAGCGGATATGAGAAGCGTTGGCCTGTCTCAAGCACTTGGCCGAAATAGTCACCAAAGCGGGTTTGAACAGCGGCTAAGAAACTTTCATCATCTGCGTTAAAAAAATGTGAGTCGCCGTGCTCTGACCAAACGACAGATGATCTATATTGCCCGTCTTCAGTGCTGGTCATTGGTAAAATCGCAAAGGGCCCTTGAGCGCGGAAATGTTCGACAGCAATATTGTCATGTGGTTTTGTATGTGTAACCCAGAAGACAATGGCGGATTGACCGTAACTCCAAGATTTGGAAGGGATGTCAAGGGCGTGACGTGTGGGTGAGTTTCGACCATCTGCGCCGATAATTAGCTTGGATGTATAGTTGTTCTTAGCTGTTTTGACAGTTGCGCTATTAATATCAAAGATAAAGTCTGTGGCGGCCATACCGTCTTTATAGGTCAGATTTTTCGTATTTTGCGCTGTGCGTATAAGGTGTTGGCGTAAGATCAGATTATCTACGATCCAGCCAAAGGAGCGGCCTTCTACTTCTTCTGATAGAAATCGTAGAAGTGTAGGCGTTTTACTGTCACGAATATGAATATCTTTGATTGGACAGGCATCTTTTTCAAGGTCTGACCACAATCCGCCGCTTTCAAGTAGAAGCTTTGAACCATAAGAAATAGCTGTCGTGCGCCCATCATGCGAAGCTGTTAAGACATCTTTGGCTTTTTGTCCATCAAGACATAGTACTTTAAAATTATATTGAGCTAATAAAATAGCGGCTGTAAGTCCTGCTAAACCACCGCCAACGACAATAATATCAAAATCCGTTTTCATGATGCTAGTAATCTATCGCATAAAATGAAAAAAGCCAGCGATAAGCTGGCTTTTTTGAAATCATTAATGCGGTATGCTTATGCTACTGGCGCATCAACTTTTGCAGGCAGATCAGCAACAACGGGATCATCATCTAACATTTCGATCATACCGGTTGGTTGAATAGCAAAATTAGCAATGAACAGCGCATTAGAATAATAAACGATACCGTCACACATATAGTGACCATCTTCATTCTTACCTTCATAAGTCGCAGGACGAATAGCGCCTTCAATCGCTTTTAAAGAACCTTCATCAAGTTTTGCGGATGGTAAATAAGGATTGTCCATATCTTCAACAATCAAGAATGGTCCTTCTTCGCCACGAACGAAAAAGCAGAAGAAACGTAAATAGTCTAAAACATTATCTTCTGTCACCTTAATAGGCGCAACTTCATTTACTTCGTGGATGGGCGGACTTGTGCCATTTAGACGGTATAGTTGACCTTCACGGGCTAAATAATAAACAACAAGGCCTTTTTTCTCCCATGCATCATCTTGAACACGGATAAGGACAATATTTTCATAGAAGGGTAGCTGGCGCCAAGAAACATTTGTCGTATCGACAGACGCTTTATGTTTGCCGTCAATCGGATCAACCTGTTCAATAAAGCCTTCTTTTTCTTCGCCCGTAACTTTGACCCAGTTTTTATCTGTATACATGAAGTGATATCCTTTTTTAATCTATTGTGAACATAGTAGGCGATTGCCTGTAAGAGATAAACCCCTATTTGATCCCCTTCGGTAGTTCTAAAACAAAAAAGTTAGTGAAAGATTAATGAGCGGTTTAATTTTTTTTAAATTTTCATTGCTGTTTAAATGCAGATTGATTATTGAATATTTGGATGGTGAGCCTATACTGTTCTCATCGAAAAAAATAACGTAAAAGAAAAAATATGATTAAAACCTTTCTGACTGTGCTTTTCACGACATTCATTGCTTCATTGCCAGCGGCGGCACAAGCCCCTGTTAACTGGGGAATGGATCTGCAAACAAGCTTTTCGCCCGTTAAAGAGCGGATGCATGATTTTCATACAATGCTTTTATATATCATTACGGCAATTGTTTTATTCGTCTTGTTTCTTTTATTATATGTGATTTTTCGCTTTAACAAAAAGGCCAATCCAACCCCTTCTAAATTTACGCATAACACATTGATTGAAGTGGTTTGGACAGCTATTCCTGTGATTATCTTAATGGTTATTGCTGTGCCATCATTTAAATTATTATTTTACGGTGATCGTACACCAGATCCTGAGATGACTTTAAAAGTAACGGGGTATCAGTGGTATTGGGGTTATGAATATCCTGATTTTGGCGATATTAGTTTTTCTTCATATATGATTCCTGATGATGAAATTAAGGAAGGTCAGTTGCGACTTCTTGAGACAGATAAAGCAGTTGTATTGCCTATTGAGACAAATATTCAAATTCTTGTGACAGCTGCCGATGTGCTTCATTCATTCGCTATGCCAGCTTTTGGCGTTAAGACTGATGCAGTACCAGGCCGTTTGAATGAGACTTGGACTTATATTGAAAAAGAAGGCACCTATTACGGCCAATGTTCAGAGATATGCGGGACTAATCACGCCTTTATGCCAATTATGATTAAGGCTGTCAGTAAAGAGGACTTTGCGGCTTGGGTTAAAGAGCAGGGTGGTACGATGCCTGCCGACAAATCAGCCAATGATAACGACAAAGAAGCAGGCGATGACGAGCACGCTTCTATTGAGGCGGATATAGCCGCTTCTCTACACGAATAAATAAAGGGAAAAAACATGTCTGAAACAGCTACACATATACACGATTCACATGATGACCATGAACATAGCCATGTTCCAGGTTTTTTCACTCGCTGGTTTTGCTCAACAAATCATAAAGATATCGGTACGCTGTATATCATCTTTGCAATTGTAGCAGGACTTATTGGCGGTGCTTTATCAATGGTTATGCGTGCTGAGCTGCAAAGTCCAGGTGTGCAGTTTTTAACAGATGCAGCAGGTAATCCTGATGGACATTTGTGGAATGTTATTATTACTGCACATGGCCTGATTATGGTTTTCTTTGTGGTGATGCCAGGGTTAATTGGTGGTTTTGGTAACTGGTTTTTGCCATTAATGATTGGTGCGCCAGATATGGCTTTCCCACGTCTTAATAATATTTCTTTTTGGTTGTTGGTGCCTGCTTTGTTGCTGCTTATTTTATCAGCTGTTATTGGGGGTGGTGCAGGAACAGGTTGGACAATTTATCCTCCTTTATCTTCATCTTTAGGGCATCCCGGTGCGTCCGTCGATATGGCAATTTTTGCGCTTCACCTAGCGGGTGCAAGCTCAATTTTGGGTGCAGCAAATTTCATTACAACAGTCTTTAATATGCGTGCCCCAGGCATGACATTGCATAAAATGCCGCTATTTGTTTGGGCTATGCTTGTGACAGCGTTTTTGCTTGTCTTGGCGGTACCTGTATTGGGTGGTGCGATCACGATGCTTTTGACAGATCGTAATTTTGGTACAACATTCTTTAACCCTGAAGGGGGTGGGGATCCATTATTATTCCAGCACTTATTCTGGTTCTTTGGTCACCCAGA
>PAAR01000011.1 GCA_002699085.1 Micavibrio sp. | reverse complement strand
TTACGCCGCCAATATTGATAATTTAGACGTACTCGGTGGTGCTGTTGAGCTTATCGCTCAAAAACACGCTTCCTTGCAAATTAAACCAGAACACTACCCTATCGTTGGACAGAACCTACTCGCTTCTATCCAAGAAGTTTTAGGCGCTGGCGCAACTGATGACATTATTAATGCATGGGGGGAGGCGTATGGCTTCTTAGCTGATATCTTAATTGGTCGTGAAAAACAAATATACAGCCAAAACGCTGACAAAGAAGGTGGCTGGGAAGGATTTCGCCGCTTCAAAATTGACCGCAAAGAAATCGAAAGCAGTATCGTCACTTCGTTTTATTTAAAACCAGAAGATAATAACGTCTTACCTGATTTTATGGCAGGTCAATATATTACGCTACGTATGCCGACAGCAGATAACTCAACCACCATGAGAAATTACAGCCTTTCTGATAAATCAGGGCAAGGTTATTTTCGTATTAGCGTTAAAAAAGAAACTGGCTATAACGCCAGCACACCAAATGGCTATGTGTCCAATAAACTGCATGATGACTTCAACATTGGCGATACCGTAGAGATCGGCGCACCCTGTGGTGAGTTCTTCTTAAATCACCACGACCACCATGAACGTCCTTTAGTTCTATTAGCAGCAGGTATCGGCATCACGCCTATTATGAGTATTCTGCAGACAGCCTTAGACACAATGCCCGATCGCAAAATAGTTCTGGTACATGCCTGTTTAAACCAAGAAATACAAGCGTTTAAAACAGTGATTGATAACCTCGATAAAATCCATTCGAATTTAACGATCCATTATCGTTATAGCGACTCAGACTGGCAAAATAATGAACAACATGAGAATACCTCAACAGGTTTTGTTGATGCAGCCCTCATTGAATCTTTTGTGCCTGATCGCCATGCCGATTACTATTTCTGTGGCCCTAAACCGTTTATGATTAATGTTTATCAAGACCTTTTAAAATGGGGTATACCTGCATCACAAGTTCATTTTGAATTCTTTGGCCCACGCGAAGAATTGGAAAAAGCTGCGTGAAAAAACGCTAAACAGCTTGTCCAGCAACATAACCAGATGACCAAGCCCATTGGAAATTAAAGCCGCCAAGATGCCCTGTGACATCCACAACTTCGCCAATAAAGAATAGGCCTTTTTGCGCTTTCACTTCCATGGTTTGCGGATCAAGTGCCTTTGTATCAACACCACCCAGAGTCACCTCAGCCGTACGGTAACCCTCCGTACCATTCGGCTTAGCTTTCCAATGATTGATACGCACCGCTAGCTCGGCTAATTTTTTATGGCCAATTTCTGCAATACGTCCAGAAAGATTTTGTTCTTCACAAATGCTTACCGCCAATCTTTTTGGCATGATTTTGGCCAAGATATTTTGTATGTCTTGCTTTGAGCTCTCTTCTTTTTGTTCTTTTAAGAACGTTTCTACCGTCACATTATTCACAAGATTAATTGTAATCTCATTGCCTTGCTCCCAACAGGAGGATATCTGCAATATAGAAGGGCCACTAAGGCCACGATGCGTAAACAAGAAACCTTCAGAAAAACTAGTTTTATTGTATGACACAGCGGCTTCAACAGATAAACCGCTAAGCTCCTTGCAACGCTCTAACAAGCTATCTGTAAAGGTAAGTGGCACCAAACCAGCTCGTGTCTCTATGATATTGAGATTAAATTGTTTTGCCACATCATAGCCAAAGCCTGTGGCACCAATTTTAGGAATAGACAAACCGCCTGTGGCGACAACTAGAGACGGTGCATGTGCAAAGCCTTTAGTTGTTTGCAGATGATAAATACCGGCTTCATACTCAATCCTATCAACGCCCGTTTCTTTACTAATTATAACCCCTGCCGCTTGGCATTCAGCCAATAACATATCAATGATGTTCTGTGCGCTATCATCACAAAAAAGCTGGCCGAGTTTCTTCTCGTGATAGGCAATTTTATGCTTTTCTATCAAAGTGATAAAATCATTCGGTGTATAGGCTTTGAGCGCATATTTGCAAAAATGCTTATTAGAAGATAAGAAATTCTCAGGGCTTGTGTGAATGTTTGTAAAGTTACAACGCCCCCCGCCTGATATACGGATTTTTTCACAAAGCTTTTTAGCATGGTCGATAAGCCATACTTTCTTACCACGCTTACCGGCTTCAATCGCACACATTAGACCCGCCGCCCCTGCGCCTATAATGATAACGTCATAGACCATACTACTCATATTAATAATGCGGTGGACGGTCACGCTGTGCTATTTCAGAGACGCTTAAATTCTCTTCTTCAGCTGCATAGTGATCGTTTCTCAACGCTTGTAGTCGCTGATCCATATCCTTGAGCCTCTTCTTCATCGCCTCAATCTCAGCCCATTGTGTCGTGACAATTTCATTCAACTCATCAATCTCTTTTGATTGATGCGCCACTATTTCTTCTAATTTGCTCATATTTTTCTTATCCCTCCCTTTTGTATCATGGAAATTTCTTAAAAACGCTTAAATCGCTGCCTTATCTTCTTTAATACGAAGTGCTTGTTGGGCATGCGCTCTCACATAAGAAAGCGTTTCTTCCGCTGGCGTCTTGAATTGGCCGTTACCAATTTTTGCTAAAGACTTTAAACCTTTTTGTAAAAACGTCACAACCTCAATCATGCTAGCGCCATCACGTGCGATAGGTTTGAAACAATGATCCAGTAATATTTTAGCCTCAAAGCTAGGCAGCTTTACATGCTTATATTTGGGCTCTTGCTCTTCTCCTAGTGCCAAAGGCGATAATGCCCTCACCAATGTACCAATTACATCAATCGCTGTCCCGGGATCGTTCACCGCAGGCGATAAGGCACGTGAAGCTATCTCCGACAACACAATTAATCCATAGCACGCATCTTGTTCAAAAGAACGGCTGTCACCTATAGAGAAGCAACGACATATAGAAGCCAAATCTTCTTCTGACACCGATCCATTCACAAAGGCTATATTCTTTATAGAGTCATTAAAGGCGCCCGGTCTTACATCTAAATAAATTGGTTTTTCTATACGCTGGGCAATTCTATCTAAGCTCGCCATATCAATATATTGAAGATATCCGATTTTATGATGGGTAATGGCTGTATAGTTTTTATTTGGCTTAAAGCTTGCAGGCCATGCTACACCACCTAGATAAGGCTGTTTGGCAAGATCATTTATCGCCTCAACCGTTGCTGCCTCAACCATATCAATTGTCTCACCAACCCGCCCAAGACGAGACAAATGCTCAATCCATTGCAGCAACGTCAACACAATAAAAAGAATGACAGCAATAGTCATGATAAAGAGGAAAAAGCGACCTGTTTCCCCATATATGCCCATTTTAAGGCCTATAATACCTACAAGACTAAATAGAAATGACCCTATAAATGTTGATATTGAATTCTGTGAGGTTTTATCAGAGAGCAATAATTTGAGCGATCTTGGGGCAGCACTGTTTGCGGCAGCCGCATAAGCCGCTACCATCACACTTAAAGAAAATGTTGTCACCGCCAACATCGATGAAGCGATAATATTCAAGACATCACTAACTGCATCTGCCCCTATATCTTGCGCCAAACCAGAAGGAATATAATTTTTCAGAATAAATCCAAGTAGTGCTGCGGCAATAGCGATCAGACAAAAGAAACTTGCACGCAACCAAAGACGGCTCGTTAATTGCTTAAATATCCATTGCCACTTACCTAACATTAAAAGCTCCAGAATTTAGGTATTAAATAGATGGCTGTTAAAAACATTAAAATGTTTAAGGGTAACCCTACCTTGAGAAAATCAATAAATTTGTAACCGCCAGCCGCATAGACAAACGTATTCGTTTGATAGCCTATTGGTGTGGCAAAACTTGCACTAGCCGCAAACATCACCGCCACCAAGAAAGGCTTGGGATCTAAGCCTAAAGCCGTAGCTAAAGAAACAGCAATAGGTGCTAATAAAGCAGCGACGGCGTTATTGCTGACTATTTCTGTTAAAAAAGAGGTCAAAAGATAAAAACAGGCCAATAAGACTATAGGGCCATAGGCCTCAGAAAAATCGACCATATTTTCTACTATAACGGCCGCAGCACCGGTTTTTTGCATTGCTGTTGCTAAACCAAGCATACCAAAAATAAGAAATAAAATTGACCAATCCACTTCTTTGTATATATCTCGGGCATCCATACATTTTGTTAGCACGACAATCCCTGCACCTGCTAAGGCAAGTGTCGCAATCGGCAATATCCCCAAAGAAGAAATCACCACCACCGCCAGTAAAGTCATTAATGCAATCGGTGCTTTACCGCGACGAATAGCACGCACTTCTGGAACAGTCAGATTTATCAAGCCATTTTCTGCAAATAGACGTTCCATTCCATCGACAGGGCCTTCTAAGAGAAGTGTATCACCTGCCTGTAAAACATTTGATCTCGGTCTATATAAACGCTGATTATCTGTTTTTTGCACACCGACAACATAAACACCGTATTTGCGACGGAACCCTAAGCCAGCTTGTAGCTTTCCAATAAGATCAGAGTTCTGAGAAATAATACCCTCGACAACAATATTTTCAGAAGCTGTAATAGCTTCAGCCTCTTCAATCGTTGCGCTGCCTGCGTCAAATGTCACATCATCACTTTCACGAAGCCCCAGCATTTCACCAGCATTGGTCTCTATAATAATTCGATCGCCCGCTTTGAGTGTCAGCTCTTTAAGTAAAGTTTTCATAGAATCACCATGGCGCACCACGTCAATAATCCAACTCTCAGCACCCTTCACAAGTGACGTCTTGAGTACTTCTTGACCAACCAGTTTAGAATTATTTGGCACGTGAATCTGCGCTATATATTTTTTACCAGTTGCGCCTTTTAAAATGCCAGCAGCAGAAACACGCTCAGGCAAAAGAAAGCGTCCAATTAAAAACATATAAATAAAACCAATTCCCGCCATCATTAAACCTGGCAGCGTTATCTCAAACATCGTGAATGACTCAACACCGCTTTCAATCGCTATACCACTAACCAACAGGTTGGTTGATGTTCCAATAAGTGTTGTCATACCACCCATAATGGCGGCATAAGATAGCGGGATCAGGATTTTACTAGAAGCAATATTCATACTGCGAGAAAGACTTATAAGCACGGGTGTTAAGATAATCACCACGGGTGTATTATTCATGAAAGCTGATATAATCAAAACAAAGGGCATAAAAGCCAGCATGAGAGTCAATTGTCCCTTACCTGCCATGCGCTTTATCATCCTACCCAGTAACTCCACACATCCTGTGCGCTCTAAGGCAGCAGAAATCACAAACATCGCACCGATCGTGATAGGCGCTGGGTTACTAAAAACATCAAAAGCTTCTTGACGATCCAAAATACCTACAAGCAGCAATATTGCCAAAGCAGACATTGCTGTGATATCTGGCGGAAAACGCTCAATAATAAAAGATATAAATACGACCAATGTTAGGCCGTAAACAAATAGAATT
Organism: Micavibrio sp.; assembly: GCA_002699085.1. GTDB lineage: Bacteria > Pseudomonadota > Alphaproteobacteria > Micavibrionales > UBA9664 > UBA9664. The sequence goes on along the minus strand of PAAR01000011.1, from coordinate 16,661 downwards.
TGCCAATCAAGGCTCAGAAAGTCTGTTAGATAATCCATGTATTTTTACTCGCTTTATTCAACATACTTTAATGATGCTGAAAAGCTAGGTCAAAATACATGGATTAAAGAATTAAGCCTATTTTTTGTTTTGTTTTTTCAACAAATCACGAATTTCTGATAGTAGCAGAATATCCGCTGGCGGTGTTACTGGTGCCTTTTCAGCATCAGCGGCTTCTTTTTTCGCAGCTATTTCTTTAATACGGTTAACGTTCTTAACCAAAATAAAGACAACAAACGATACAATTAAAAAATTAATAACAGCATTTAAAAACACACCGTAATTAATAGTTGCCGCACCTGCTTCTTGTGCCGCCGCTAATGATGGATAGTCTTGGCCCGATAAGTTTAAATACAGCGCAGAGAAATCCATACCACCTGTAACCATACCAACAACAGGCATAATCATATCACCAACCATCGATGTTACGATTGCTGTGAATGCAGCACCCATAATGATACCAACAGCCATATCCATTACATTGCCACGGGCAATAAAGCTCTTAAACTCTTCTAATACTTTCATGTTTTTTCCCTTTCTATACTTGAAATTATTTTCAGCACTATAACGACCAGCATTTAAAAAGCAAAAGCATTTTGACTTTTAATCGCCAAGCCTTTAAACCATAAGTAATGAACGGTACTATCTTAAAGAGCGCCTTAGAATTTTACCAAGATTGCGGTATAGATACCCTTACGCAAAACAGCCCTTACGATGGGTTTGCGGCACCCACAAAACCTTCTACCTCAGAAAAACAATCAGAAAGCTTTGCTGCAAAAGCCGCAGTAGCGCCTACAACTAATCCACAATCAACACCAGAAGCAAAGCAACAGGCTATCAACCTTGCCGTACAAGCAAACTCTTTGCAAGAACTCGCAACAGCCATAGAAGAATTCAATGGGTTAACCATAAAAAATACCGCTACACAAATGGTTTTTGGCCGTGGTGACCCTCATGCACCGATTATGATTATTGGTGAAGCACCAACAGCAGATGAAGACCGTCAAGGCATGCCGTTTATTGGTAATCATGGTGAGTTACTGACAAAAATGCTCACTGCTATAGGTGCAAGCGTAACCCCCAGTGACAAGCAATACCCCGTATATTTAACAAATATGGTGAATTGGCGACCACCAGGAAACCGTAGCCTGACAGAACAAGAAGTTGATATTGCCGTACCTTTCATCGAAAAACATATCGCGCTCGTCAAACCTAAAATTGTTGTATTAATGGGCACTTTAACCGCTCAAGCATTACTCAATAAAAAAGACGGCATTACAAAATTACGAGGCAATATGCAGAAATATACGCCTATTACAAAAGAACTAATGCCACAGTTCACACAAGAAATTCAGAGCATTGCCACTTTCCACCCTTCGTATTTACTAAAAACACCAGTAAAGAAAAGAGAGGCATGGCTTGATCTTCAACAAATCCAACAAACACTGACGGCACTGATGGCAAAAGGGACGGCGTAAAGATTTACGCTATATTTTTATGATCTCACGTTTAATGATTATTATGTTTTGCTGGCTATTGAGTACGGGAATTGTTACGGCACAACCACCTTTACCCGCTCACAAACCAAACATCTTAGAAACAGCAACGCATTCAGACATACTCAAATCAACCACTATTCCCAAAACAAAGAAAAAACCTATCGGTACAGGTCTCTATTTGTCAAAAACAGATAGTGCTTTGTACAAAGACATCTTTAAAGCTCAAGATCGTGCGGATTGGAAAACGGCTGACGCTAAAACCGAAAAATTAGAAGACCTAAGATTACGTGGATACATCTTATACCAACGTTTAATGCACCCATCAGATTATGTCTCTTCATATGAAGAACTCTCTGGCTGGCTAAACCAATATCCTGATTTAGCAGGGGCACATGATATCTATAAATTAGCGTTAAAGCGTAAGCCCTCTGGCACAGAATCTCCTAGAAAACCAATTAAAAACCGTATTATCTATGGCTCTTTACGTGCATTAAACCCTGAAGCACCAACTTATAAGAGCACAAAAAAACGCAGTAGCAGTCAAAGTGCCCTCATTCAAAAATTAGAAAAGCAAATCAAAAATAATTTACGGCGTGATCGTATCACTATTTCAAACGATCAACTCAAGCAATCGGAAGCGAAACTTTACATGGATAATGTTGAATATGACCGCTTGCGTGCACAGATCGCGGCTGGCTATCTTTATATTGATATGCCCGAGAAAGCGCTTGAATTATCGCTTGCTAGCCTCAATCGCTCTGGTGAAAAAGCACCTTTGTCAGGATGGGTCGCTGGTTTAACAAGCTGGAAAGAAAAAGATTATGCTAATGCCTATAAATACTTTCAAACTGTTGCATTGAGCAACTACACCTCAACATGGACAAAAGCCGCTGGCGCTTATTGGGCATCACGCGCTGCGCTAAAATTAGGAGAGTTTGACAAAGTAAGCCAATGGCTCAATATAGCCGCCGATTACAACCGTACATTCTATGGCGTCATGGCAATCCGTGCTTTAGGGAGAGACGTTACATTCAACTGGTCTTTGCCAGCCTTCAAACAAGAACATGAAGATCAAATTTTATCATATGCGGCGGGTAGACGTGCTTATTTGCTTATACAGGCAGGACAAAAAAGCCTAGCTTCTCGTGAATTACTAAAACTGCATCCGAACGGAGATGATGAGCTAGAAGAAGCACTTATCACCTTCTCTGCCAAATACGAATTACCCTCCTTTCAAATTCAGTTTGCCCATTTGTTTAAACAACAAGATGATAGTTTCTATGACTCGGCCTTGTATCCTTTAGCCTCTTGGAAGCCCAAAAATGATTGGGAAATTGAGCGTGCCTTCATTCATGCACTTGTTCGACAAGAGTCTCGCTTTGATCCCAGAGCAGAAAACAGCTATTCCAGCGCTATGGGCTTGATGCAGATATTACCCTCAACAGCCAATGGCGTAGTTGGCTCTAAACAGTTTTCAGGCGCAGGTAAATATAGCCTCAAAGACCCTATTACCAACATCACTGTAGGACAGCGCTATTTATTGAGATTACAGAACCAGCTAGACAATAAAGATGACCTGATGCGTCTTGCCATTGCCTATAATGCGGGCCCAGGCAATTTAAGAAAATGGCAAAAAGAATTAAGCGATATAGAAGACCCGCTTTTATTTATTGAGATGCTACCTTATGCTGAAACTCGGGATTATGTTGAACGAGTGATGAGCTATTATTGGATATATAAAATGCGCCTTGGTGAAGAATCCACAACCCTTAATCAACTCGCTTCAGGAAGATAATCAATGCAATTTTCAGGCATCTATAAAACAAATAGCCACAAAATAGAACATTCTTATGGTGGCCCTGATATTATAACTCATCACTTCGATAGCGGTAAAACGGGCAAGCATCTACTTGTTCTGTCTGGTATTCATGCAGGTACAGAGCGTATCCCTACTGCGGCGACACAAACAGCCATTGAGATGCTAAAGAATACAATGCTGCCATTAACAAGCGGCAAAATAACCATTATCCCTTTGTGCAACCCTTTAGCATTAGATCAAGGCAAGCGTTTCGTTGATAGCAATTTAAATCGTGTAATGTGTAAGCACGAAACACCGACAGATTACGAACATTATCTTGCCAATATCATTACCGACTATATTGATAAAGCAGATGCTATTATCGACCTCCACACCCAATCAACGGCAGGTATTCCTTTTGTTTTTGATGATTTTCCGAATGTTAGCGGAGAGCTTGCACAGAATTTAGGCGTAAAAACAATTGTCACAGGATGGCCTGAAGCTTTTGAGAATAATGCCGAACTCTTTAACGAGAGTGATACAAGTTCTTATGCATGCGGATTAGGCAAACCGTCTGTCTGCGTTGAGTGCGGTTATAATAAGGATCCATTAACTGCTGCGACGGCACTTAAAACAATTATCATGGCGATGAAACTTTATGGCCTAACAACAGATGTCTATGTAAGCCCTAAAAACCACGAAAAGATCCACATCTTAAAAGGCGTATCTATGCCTGAAAATGCCGAATTTGTAAGACATTTCAGTAATTTTGAAACCGTCAAAAAAGGCACACCGCTTATCAAACAAAAAGGCAGTAACAAAATACTTATCGAAGCAGAACAAGACACCGTACTCGTTCTACCTAAAATATGGGCAAGTGCAGGTATGGAAGCCTTCTTCTATGGAAAGGCAGAATAATCCAAGGCAAAGTAATAGGTTTCTCTTTTACTCCAACATGGATAAAATTATCTTGCACAAAATTATTATTTTATGATTTACTAATCTTATGACATTACAAGCTAGAACATATATTTCTGCTTTTTTATCACGTCGCAGTGCCCGTGCTGCCCGACGAATTTTCTGCTGATCCTCTTTTAATGATTACAGAAAATTAAATTAAACAATTCCTTTCTTTCATCAATAAAAGACTGATCAGCGCATGAAGCTATGCCATTCGGCTATTTCTCATGCTGTATTTTTTCCAAACAATTATTTATTAAAGAAAGACATTACAATGTTAAAACCACAGAAAACAAACAGCCTTCATATACAACAACTTTTTGAAGAAGACATACCACATCTTTTAAAGCTCCAAACCATTGTCTATAACGCTTTGGATGATGATAAAAAACGGTTTATCCTACCCAAAAGTCCTGAATACTTAAAAAAGCATTTTACCAATGGTAGTACCGCTATAGGCGTATGGTGTGAAGGTGTTCATGTTGCGCAATGCTTGATTGCACTCCCCAGTGCCGACTTCCCATCTACAGCAATGGTCGATATTGATATCCCTCACCCTGTTGAAACACTTTGTGTTCTGCAAGGCCTCCTTGTACACCCTAATTATAGAGGACTTTCCTTAGGCATCATGATGATAAATGCCTTTATAGAAATCGGTGAATTTTATGGCAAAAAGCATGCTTATGCAGAAACAGAGCAAAGAAACAAGCATAGCTGGTCACTCTTTGAAAGAGCTGGCATGCCTATAGTCAGTAAAGGCACTGACCCAGAGGATGGCGCAAACGTTTACCACCACTACCTTGCGCTTCCATTTTCGCAAAATAACATTTAAGAAGGATAAATATGATGATTGAAACAAAAACATATAAAGGGACGGTTAAAGACAAAACGCTTCTTATTTTAGGTGCCATCCACGGAAATGAAACCTGTGGCACTTATGCTATTCATCAATTAATGAAAGATATAGAAGGAGGTGAACTAACATTAGATAAGGGTACATTGATCTTAGTGCCTATTTGCAACCCTAAAGCCTATGAGCAAAATAAACGTTATATTGACGTTAACCTAAATCGTGTCATCGGCCATCATGACAATCCAACAGCGTATGAACACTATCTCGGCGCAGAGGTTGCCACACTGATTGACCAAGCAGATTATGTGCTGGATTTACATTCTGTGCATGGAGAAAGCGTCCCTTTTGTTTTTCAAGATGCTACAACTATCGAAGAAGAAACTTTTGCTCAAAGCATGCACCTTGAAAATATCATTGTCGGCTGGCCCGACATATACAAAGACGATGTTGAAGCAGCATCCGAGATCACCACACAGACCTATGCAGGTTCAAAAAACATACCTGCTATTACCGTAGAATGTGGCACACATGGCTGCCCTAAAGCTGATAAACTTGCCGTCGAATGTATATACCAGGCGCTCGATTTTTTAAATATAGCCCGCATCCCAAACTTAAAGGCTAAGCCTGTTTTTACAAAAATTGTCATGGATAAATATATCCGAAAAGAACAAGAGGGTGTTATGGAACAACATTGGATTCATATGGATAAAGTAGCAAAAGGCACGATACTAGCACACTATGCAAACGGTGAAATATTAAAGGCTGCCGATGACTGCTTCATATTACTCCCCTTCCATGAAGCGCAGATTGGTGATGAGTGGTTTTATATCGGAAAAGCCAATTAAACATACAGATAAGCTCTTGCAATCGGTTGAAAAACTTACAATATTAGGCATCAAGAAAGAGAAAAATTATGCGCCCTAATGAACTACGAAATTCTTATTTAAATTTTATGAAGAGCAAAGGCTCTGTCGTCATTCCATCAGCAGGTCTATTGCCAGAAAATGACCCTACAACCTTGTTCACAGGGTCAGGGATGCAACCGATGGTGCCGTATCTTTTAGGCGAGAAACACCCAAGCGGGACAGATATTGCCAATACACAAAAATGTCTCCGCACAGGTGACATTGATGAAACAGGCGATAATTCTCACCTAACATTCTTTGAAATGATTGGTCGCTGGGAATTAGGCGGCAATCCTGAAGATTACAAAGAAAAACAAATTCGCTATATGTGGGAATGGCAAGTTGATATCCTTGGTATAAACCCTAAAAATCTTTACGTCTCTGTCTATCAAGGCAACGAAAAAATGGGTATTCCAAAAGACACACAAGCGATTGCCGTTTGGAAGGAGCTTTTCTCATCTGTTGGTATTGATCCTATTGTTGAAGAACAGCCTTGGGAATATGGCGGCTCTCGTGGCGGGCGGATATATCTCTATAACGAAAAGGAGAATTGGTGGAGCCGCGCTGGTGTGCCTGAGAACATGCCTGTTGGTGAGCCTGGCGGCCCTGACAGTGAAATGTTTTACGATTTCGAGCCTAACTCAACAGACATAAAAGATCATCCTGCAACAGAAACAGCTCGTTTCTTAGAGATTGGTAACAATGTCTTTATGGCGTTTAAGAATACTGAACAAGGATTCGTCCCATTGCAAAAACCAAATATTGACTATGGTGGAGGCTTAGAACGTATTTGTGCCGCCCTTAATGGTGACCCAGATCTTTACCTGACAGCTTTTTTCGATAGCCCACGTGCTAAACTTGAAGAACTATCAGGAAAAACCTATAAAGGCAATGAGCGCGCATTCCGCATCGTTTTAGACCATACACGGGCGGCCACCTTCCTTATTGGTGATAGCGCTGTGCCGAGCAATGTCGATGCTGGCTATATCACACGTCGGCTGATGCGTCGTGCGATCCGTATGGCACGTAAACTCAATATTACTGAAAGTTTCATGACAGAACTTTCAGGTATATATATTGACGAAGCAGGTGCCTACCCAGAATTACAGGCCGCTAAATCAACAGTACTTGATATTATCGCAAAAGAAGAAGAACAGTTCCAACGTACTATTCAAAATGGCGAGAAAGAAATGCAACGTCATTTGGAAAAGCATGGTCAAATCACAGGACGAGATGCGTTTTTCTTCTATGAAACATTTGGTTTTCCCTTGGAACTCACAGAAGAGTTTCTAATTGAGCAAAATCAAAAACTAATCGCACCAGAAGAGTTTAAAAAAGCCGCTGACGAACATGCTGAAAAAAGCCGGACAGCGGCGGCTGGTAAATTTGCTGGGGGATTGGCAGATCATTCTGAGAAAACAACAGCCTTTCATTCTGCCACGCATTTAATGCTTGCTGGTCTGCAACAAGTCCTTGGCGATCACGTCCATCAAAAAGGTAGCAATATTACAGGCGAACGTGCACGCTTTGACTTCTCACACGATGAAAAAATGACCGATGAGCAAAAACAAGCCGTCGAAAAATTTGTTAATGAAGCTATTGCAGCACAGGCCGCTATGCGTGTTGTTGAAATGCCAAAACAACAAGCCATGGATGAAGGCGTTGAAGGGTCGTTCTGGGAAAAATACCCTGATGTGGTAAAGGTTTACATCTTTGAAGATGGGCAGGGCAAAGTGTGGTCTAAAGAACTATGCGGCGGACCGCATGTGGCCAATACATCAGAAATCGGCGCCTTTGGACAGTTTAAAATACAAAAAGAAGAAAGCTCATCAGCGGGTGTTCGTCGTATCAAAGCGATACTAGCTTAAACACTTTAATCGTAAAGGAACACTAACCATGAAAAAGATCATTCTCACTCTTATCAGTTTCATGATGTTCCCATCCATATGCCTTGCTGCAGATTCTTCTGCGTATGACCGTGTGATGGCGAAAAATGAAATCATCTGTGGTGTAGTACCGTGGGCTCCTTTCAAAGAATACGATTCAAACACGGGTGAGTGGAAAGGCTTTGCAATTGATCTATATAGAAAAGCCTTTGCTACACTTGATTTAAACGTAACGTTCAAAGAAGTTATCCTTGGCACGCAGGTACAGGATTTAAACAGTGGCGCAGTCGATGCTATTTGTGATGAAGGACCGTGGACATTATCGGCAGGAAAATTTACTGAATTTTCTGATCCTGTTTATGCCAGCATTGTCTATGCTTACGCACGTAAAGGTGACACCCGTTTTAAAAGCCGTACAGATTTAAACACCCCCGATGTATTATTCACTGGCATTGATGGGGATTTATCCAGCGATCTTGTAAAGCGTCTATTTCCAAAAGCAAAACTATCAACAATGCCTGGTACAACTGATGTCTCACAGCTTTACTTAAATGTCAGCAGCAAGAAAGCAGATGTTGTTATTGCCGACCCAAGTTCATTTGCTGTTTTTGACAAGAATAATCCAGATCAACTCGTAAAACTTTTTTCAGATAAACCCCTTGGCATCTATAAAACAGTTATTAGCGTTAAAAAAGGCGACTTAAAAATGCTCGGTCTTGTTAATCAAGCTGTTGATAATGCGCTTGCTTTTGGCATTACTGATGAAGTGCTCGATAACTTTGATCCGGAGCATGAAAAACTTGGTCGTGTAAAAAGCCGCTTTACTGTTGGGGAATAAAATACGGAACTATTTCGCTTTTTGTTCATTAGTTAAGTATTAAAACTAATAACAAAGGAATAAAAAATGCGTATTTTACTTACAATAGCAGCGATAGCGATATTTGGACTTATTGGCTTCCAAGTTTACGCTGATAACGCAGATCAACATGACGACACTGTCACAGAAGAAATCAATCATGAAGTCGATGAAGTGACCGATGAGATGGGCATTGAAGATGGCGATGAATCAGTCGGTGATGAACTTAAACACGAACTTGACGAGCTTGATGATGAGGCAAAGGAACGTGCCAGAGAAGCCGAACATGAAAAAGAAAAACATAGTGAATAATTAATATTCTTATCATCAATACAAAATGTCACTCTTAATATTAAGAGTGACATTTTTTTAGCCTGCACATGCCTTAAAAAACATGGTACTTTAAGAGTTAAGTAAGATTTATATGAAAGACTTATACTCTATGACAGATTCTATTCGTGCTGATCGTGAAAACATGGCTTATGATGTCGTTATTATTGGCGCTGGCCCATCTGGTCTTTCTTGCGCCATACGTCTTAAACAACTTAACCCTGAACTGTCTGTCTGTGTTTTAGAAAAAGGCTCTGAAGTCGGTGCACATCTTTTATCTGGTGCCGTTTTTGAACCACGCGCTTTGAATGAACTGATACCAGACTGGAAAGAAAAAGGTGCTCCCCTTAATACACCCGCAGGCAAGGACCATTTTAAATTTTTAACGAACAAAAATGCGTTTAAACTCCCGACACCACCACAGATGCACAATAAAGGTAATTATATTATTTCTCTCGGTGAATTGGGTAAATGGCTAGCCGATCAGGCCACACAATTAGGCGTTGAGATTTATCCTGGTTTTGCCGCCAGCGAAGTACTCTACAAAGATAACCAAGTTGTTGGCGTCGCCACCAATGATATGGGTTTAAATAAGCATGGTGAAAAAACAGATGCCTTTCAACCAGGTATGGAGCTACATGCAAAACAAACAGTATTCGCTGAAGGCTGTCACGGCTCCTTAACAAAAACACTTGTCGCTAAATATAACCTAAGAGACCAATCAGATCCACAAACTTATGGCTTAGGAATCAAAGAGATATGGCAGATCCCTACTGATAAACATGAAAGCGGCAAAGCCATCCATACAATTGGCTGGCCGATGGATTGTAAGACATATGGCGGGTCATGGATATATTACTATGGCCAAGATTTAGTCTCCATAGGTTTTGTTGTAGGCCTTGATTACCAAAATCCATATCTATCACCTTTTGAAGAAATGCAACGCTTTAAAACACATCCCGAGATAAGCAAAATTCTCGAAGGCGGTAAGCGTATCTCATATGGCGCTCGTGCTTTAGTTGAGGGCGGTTATCAATCTGTACCCAAATTAACATTCTCAGGTGGCTTACTGATTGGTGACACAGCTGGTTTTTTAAATGTCCCTAAAATTAAAGGCAATCACACAGCAATGAAATCCGGCATGGTCGCTGCTGAAAGCCTAGTGGATTTCTTTAAAACAGAAAATGCTGGCGCAGAATGTACAAAATACAGTGACAATTTAAAACAATCTTGGTTGTGGAAAGAGCTATACAAGGTTAGAAATATTCGCCCTGGTTTTAATTGGGGCTTGTGGGCTGGATTAATCCATGCAGCGTTTCAAAGCTTTGGTGGGTGGATGTTCCCTTATACATTGAAAAACCATGCAGACCACAAGCAACTTAAAGAGGCCAAAGATAGTTTAAAAATAAACTATCCTAAACCAGACGGCAGCTTGACTTTTGATCGTTTAAGTTCAGTTTACTTATCAAACACTAACCATGCTGAAGACCAGCCAGTACATCTGCAATTAAAAGACCCTTCTATTCCAATAGATGTTAATCTTCCTAAATATGCAGAACCTGCGCAAAGATATTGCCCAGCAGCCGTGTATGAAGTGGTTGAAGAAAAAGGAGAAATGACCTTTGTTATTAATGCGCAAAACTGTGTCCATTGTAAAACTTGTGACATCAAAGACCCTTCGCAAAACATCAACTGGGTTACACCGCAAGGCGGTGGTGGCCCTAATTACACAGGGATGTAAAAAATAAAATGCGGATTATTTTAACCTTTGCAGCATTAAGCATAGTTAGCTGTCCTATTACAGTACAAGCTCAAAATTTTAGTGATTATTTGATCGCCCGCCAAGCACAACAGGAAAGAGATTGGAACAAAGCATCAAACTCTTGGGAAAATTTCTTAAAAGAAAACAAAGACTTTCCCAAAGATAGCATCGCCGATATTCGTAGCCGCGCCTCACTAACAGCACTAGCCTCAGGCGATTATGAAACTGCCATAAAAGCTGCACAAGAAACTTTAGAAAAAGATAAGAACGCTTTAGGGGTCTTTGACAAAATGCTTTTAGCAACATATGCGGTTAAAGAAGACGACTTAACGCTTGCTAAAACCGTGTTAAAAGACATTAAAGAGGATGCCTTCAAACAACTGGTGATCCCCACTATTGAGAACTATCTCAAAAAAGGTGACTACGAAACTGATCGCTTAAATTTTGCCGCTGCCCTACGTGATCTTTCAAAACTATTTTTACAAGAGGGGCGTGAAGACAGCACCTTGCTATTCGCTCGTTTAGCAGATTATTTAGCACCAGACCTAGATGGCGTTGAGCTTTTACTGGCGGACACCTTATTTAGCACAGATAATTATGCAGCCGCATATGAAGCTTACCTAAACGTCCCTAAAGACCATCCAGACTTCATCAAAGCCCGTCTTTTAGCCGCACGTTCTTTAAAAGAACAAGGCAAAGTTGATGAGGCCATTTCACTTTTACAAGACACACAAAAACAACACCCCAGTCTTGATATCACTTATGAGCTTGGTGATTATTTCCGTGCAGAAGATAATCATAAACAGGCCATACGCTATTATACTGATGTTATAAAATCTTTTAACGGTAAAGAAATACCGAAACGCTATGCTTATGCCTATTATCTGCGTGCGATTTCTTATGAATCTGAAAAACAATGGGAAAAGGCAGAAACCGATTTAATGAAAGCTTTAGAATACTTCCCTGACGATGCGCATATACTGAATTATCTGGGTTATGGCTGGATTGATCGAGATAAGAATATTGACCAAGGTATTAAAATGATCCGTCATGCGTTGAAAATCGAACCGAATGATGGCTATATCACCGACTCCCTTGGTTGGGCTCTATATAAAAAAGGTCAATACGAAGAAGCTGTTACAACACTAGAACAAGCTGTTGAGCTGGTGCCCTATGACCCTGTGCTCAACGATCACCTTGGTGACGCCTATTGGCAGGTTGGTCGCAAACAAGAAGCTGTCTATCAATGGGAACGTGCGCTCAATAATAAAGATCAAGATATTGCTGGCGCATTAAACACGACTGATGTTGAGCGTAAAATCGCTACAGGTCTATAAAACTAGTTAGAGGCTATTGCCGCCGTGCATATGCGCTAATAGTGCCTCTGAAGGCTCTCCTGTTAACGGCAGATTATTAGATTCTTCATAGGCTTTAATCGCATCTCTTGTACGTGGACCATAAATGCCATCTTCTGGCCCATTATAGAAAGCGGCCTGTTTTAAACTACCTTGAACTTGCGCTACTAAACGCTGCCACGGTGACATAGGCGGATCGTTGCGAGCCAATGTAATATTACTATTCAACTGAGAGGCCTTTATATACTCGCTTTCAGGATCCATAACGGCATTCGTTTTTGTATCCCCTGAAGCTGGCTGAATTTCATCTGCAAAATAGGCGGCATCATAAGCGACACTAATCTCTGCTAATTTCTGATCTGATAAATTAGCTGTTTTCTTTAGTAATTTAAGCGCCGCTTTGGCAGGCTTATTGCCCATTTGAGCAGCCTTACTATACCAATAAGCAGCCTCTTCAGTATCAATCTCACCGATTAAGCCATTTTCTAATATAAGCCCTAAATTATAAGCTGCCTCTGGTATTTTGCCTTGTGCAGCTTGACGGAAATAGGTAACAGCCAAGCCCGGATCATACGTTGTGCCAACGCCTTCAATATGAGCAATGCCTAAATTATATTGCGCTTCTGGATGATTAAGCTCTGCGGCACGGCTATACCACTGCATCGCCGTTTCAATACTTTGCGTCACGCCCAAGCCTTGGTGATATAACACCCCTAAATTATAAGCGGCATTGGCAACACCTGCCATTGCTGCTTTTTCAAACCATGCGGCCGCCTTTTCAAAATTCTGGGGCACGCCATTCTCACCTGCACTATAAAGTGCGGCTAAATCATGTTGCGCTTCTGCTTGGCCATTCAGTGCTTCTAATTCCAAAGCACGTAAGCTATTGGGCAGATCAGGATCGGCCGCCAACGCATCGACATCTTCAATTTCGCTTAAATTTTTAGCTAGAGTGAGTGGCTTTTGCGCCTCCTCAGATATTTTTTCTTCTGCCGTTGCTGTTTCTAACGTAACAGTTTTTAACTTTTCCTCTTCGGCTTTTGCGACATAATCAGGCTTCAACTGCCCTGTTTTACTGATAGCCGCCTCTAAACTTAACTTTTGCGTGAGCGTATTTTGGTAAACACCCAAGGCTAATGCACCGCATATAATTGCCAACACAGAGACAGTCCCAACTTTTTGTGTAATTTCCGCCCGCAACTTTTTGCGTTTTTCATTATCTTGATCGGGTGCTTTTATGAGGTTCGATATCTTAGGAAACCCTCTTTTTCCTGTCTCATAAGGTATTTTCTTAATCTGCTTTGCCAAAGCCTTACGCTCAGCGTCAAAACCTGTAATCATTTCAGACGCCTGTAACTGTAACGCCTCACGCGCATCAACAACGCTTTGTTCAACACGGTCAATCCGTTTGTATAGTCGCTGATATTTCGTTGAAACAGTCTCAATCTTCCGCATTGCCGAGGTATAGCGCTGTTGAGAATGAATAAGCTCCTCTTCCAAACGAGCCTGACGTACAGAATTCAATTCCAACTCATGGCGCATTTGCCGTTGTATTTTCAAGCTTTCATCTAAAGCTTTTTTAATATTATCCTGATTAAGTGTTGAAATGAGACTACGGTGGGTATCTGTCTCATCAAGGCGTTTTTCAATGGCTTGTTTATCTTTATTATAGCGAGCAATCGTTTCACTCAAACGCTTTTGCTCATCTTTATACGCTGCAATCTTCGCTTCCGTTTTTTTCATCAAAGCATCTTCAAAGTCAGTGCGCTTTGATTTAATTGTCAGCACTTCATCACGTAAGGCGTCGCGCTCCTTCTCCATACGGATCAGGCGATCAGCGATTTTATCGAGCGCCATCAAGAGTTGCGCCTGTTTTTGATCCTGTTGCATGAGGCGATATTGCCCGATAAAAAGTTTTTATGCAAAGATTTACAAAAAAACGTCTTATTTCCCTGTGGAAAGTCTTCACAATGCTTGCAATGTGAAAAAGAAATCGGTATATGAATAGTCTCACTTCTATGGAATGGGGTATAGCCAAGCGGTAAGGCACCGGTTTTTGGTATCGGCATCCCTGGTTCGAATCCAGGTACCCCAGCCATTGAAATATCAGCAAAAATATTCACACACCTTATCTTGACATATTTATTATTCGGGCATAATGATTAACTCTATCAGGGAGAATTTATGTCTATTGTCAAACGTGTTTTAAAGATTGGTAGCCTAAGCGCAGCCGCCGCAGCTTGTTTCGGATTAGCTGGATCACAAATCATGCATGCAAATTGTGACCTGCCGAGCACCTCTATATTATTTGGATTGTGTAAAGTTTCAACACCAGCCCTATTAATGACTGGTGTTGCTGGAATTACAGGATTTATTTCTGGAGTGTTAATCGGGCTAAGCCAATATCAGGTTGATGTAGATCATAGCCTAGATAACTATTAACGGCACGTAACGTTCTTCGTATTAATATATTTCTCTCCTAATACAGTACCGCCAACAGAGCCACCGATTGTAGCAGCCGTCTTACCTTTACCGCCACCGACTTGACTACCTAACAGACCACCAGCGGCACCACCGACAACTTTACCGACAATATTATCGTCATCACATTTCGGGAGTTGTTGATTAGAAGACGTTTGTTGATAAACAACACGATCATTGGAATCATCTTTCATTGTTATGACCGCTGCCGTAGCACCAGCGACTGCAAGTAATACGACAAGTGCTATACCTGCAAATAAAACTGTTTGATTTTGGTTTTTCTTCATAATGACCTCTTTGATTGTTTAAGTACAAACATTGCACGATAAATATAGTTCCTTTTTCATATGATTTTTCTATTTGGTAAAATCCTGCGAAGCACATACACTTTTAATGTGTTCAAGGCTGTTCCCGCAGCTAACTAAAAAATGATGATGAAAAACGGATTGAAAATCGCTGTATTTTTAAGCCTTGCCTGCCTTATTAACGGTTGTGCAAGAGAAAGTGCTATTGAGCCTGGTAGCGGCGATCACCTAGCCCTCACACAACAAGATCAAACATATCTTAATGCCTTAAACAATGCTGATTTACCACAAGAACTGAGCGTTGAAACCGCTGTCCAGCGTGCCTTAAATAAAAATTTGGACGCCTATGTATCATCATTAGAAACACTCATCGCCAGCAATAACACAACGCTGGAAAGATTGGCAGTTCTGCCCAATATTACCGCCTCTGGTAATTTCATCGAACGCTCTGACGAAGCGGCTTCATCAAGTGAATCCATCATCACACGAACACAATCACTTGAACCGTCAACTTCTACCGACCAAGAAAAACGGACTGCCAGCCTTAGCTTCCAATGGAACTTGCTCGATAGTGCAATTGCTTTATTGGAAGGAAAAATTGCCGACAATAACGAAGTCATTGCTATTGAGCGTCTAAGAAAGATAAAGCATAATATTGAGCGTGACGTAACCAATGCTTATTGGAAAGCCTATGCCTATCAAGAAACACGGGAAGATCTTGATACGGCCATTACCAGCCTTGATAAGACGATAAAAAATATCGATAAAGCACAGTCCCAAAAGCTACTGAGCATTGATGAGATTGCACAACGTGCCTCTCAACTTTCCGAAAAAGATCAAAGTCTTTCTGCCTTGCAAGAAGAAATTAGATTGGCCGATATCGAACTAAAAAGCCTTGCCGCCCTCCCCTTGAACACACACATACATCTTAGCGGCAAGCCTTCTGAGCTTGAAAAAACCCACGCAGCACTTTTAACTGAAAATGTTGATGCCTTGGTGGCTCAAGCACTTCAGGACCGTCCTGAAATCAGAGAGAATATTGCTAATCGCAATATTGCTGGCGAAAACGTCAAACGGGAAATATTAGGCAGCTTCCCTGCTTTAGGCGTTGTTTATGGCCTAAATTATGACAGTAATTCATTTTTGAGCGAACAAAATTGGGAAGACCTCAATGTATCACTTGTTCAAAGTATTACGTCCTTTTTAACACTTCCGAAACGCTACAAAGCAGCAAGAGATCGTAAACAACTAGTAGAGGCGCAACGTCTAGCCTTAACGGCAGCGATTATCGCCCAAATTCATGTGGCCAAACTACGTGTAAACGTCACTGAACGTCACTATAGAACAGCTGATTTGCTTTACAAGAACGCCTCGAGAAAGGCGCTGCTCACAAGTTCTAAAGCACATTTAAGTGCCGCCTCAGCCTATGAAAACACGAGTGCGAAAGCCGATCTACTTACTCAAAAGATTCAAAAAGACATTGCTTATGCTGATCTACAAAAAGCCTATGCTGATCTATTAAGCAGTATGGGCAAATCTTTATATCCGACAATAACAGGGAAGGAGGTCATTGATGAAGCATCCTAATTCATCATCACCAAAAGCCGACCATATTGTTGTCATTGTTGCACT
>PAAR01000010.1 GCA_002699085.1 Micavibrio sp. | reverse complement strand
AGTCACGAAGGTCAGTATAAGGCATGGAAGTTTTATACAGGAAATTCCTGTGTTGCGCAAATGCTACTTAGAATGTATCCATGTCAAAGCGAAGAGTACATTGTGCTGAATTTTCAGCAAACTGATATTCATCTGGGGTTGTATCTGTGCGTACACAGGCATTTTCGCTTGAGCTAACTGCATCAGCATGTGTGGATGCGGTGGTGTTCGGTGCACCTGTTGCAGCGCCCCTGGCTTGTACCTTACCAGCAACGGGTACGCCATCATCAATTTTTAGATCGATACTATATGCGTCTACTGGGACAAAAATATTGGCAGTATCATAGGAGTTGCTAGATGCTTCACTTATTACTCCGGTGATAAAATAGTTTTTTGTGCTAACAAAAAAGACTCCCCAGCCGCGGTTGCTATATTCCATGGCCGGCATGTTTTCGCCGATCACGTTATCAGTTGAGCCGTCTACTGCAACATAATTACCAGGAATGAAAGCTGGAGAAGCTGTTAGGTTTTCCCAAAAACACGCTATTTCACCATCATGGTCAGCAATGGCGCCATCTGAGTCTTCTAAAAGTCCGTCTTCGTCGCCATCACCATCGCCACCGTCACACCCGCCTGAGAAACCATAACGGTCGTTGTCAATATCTCCAGGTAATTCATTATAGCGATCAATGAAGGCATTTACGCCTAATTGGAATTCATTATATTGTACGGTGGTTGCCCTAAGCTCTGCTGATCTTACCAAATTTTGACCTGCCATGATTCCTACAATAATAAGGCTAATAATAAGCAGTACAATAGCAAGCTCTACTAAGGTAAATCCTTTGGTAGTACTTGCATGGGTAAGATAGCGAGCTGATTTGATCATGGCTAGTTAATACCTCATCTCAAATCGTAAAGTACATGCAATAGCGGTGGCGTCTAGATTATAGGTGCCAGAATCTTGTTCAACACCAGAGTTGGCACATGTAGTGTCGCCATCTGGAAGTGTCCATGCATCTGTGTTGCTGCCTTCACCGGCTCTGACGTAGCCTTGATTAGGAAGGCCATCGTCTAATTTAATATCAATAGAATATGCATCTAGCGGAGTTAATGCGTCCTCGGTGTTGTATTTTCCGTCCGTACCGTTACTAGAGTCATTTGCGGGGCCAAGTACAAAGTAATTTACATCAATAGAGCTGTTTGCATAGACGCCCCAATTGACGGTACCAATGGCAGATTCAGGTAATATATCGTCCATATTATCGGTTGAAACATCAAATAATGCGGGGGTGAATGATCCAGATATAAGCTGCGCTCCTGTAGCACCCAAGTGGCTCCAGAAATAAACATTTTCACTGGTTGCAGCTAGTGAGCTTGCATCGTCAATTCCGGGGTCTAGCACGCCATTATTGTCTCCATCTCCACTAAAGCCAAACACTGAGCCGTCAATATCTCCAGCTAGGCCATTATAGCGTAGCCTAAAGGTTGCCACTGCAGAGGCGTAGTCATCATGTTCTGAGATAAGTTTGTTGATTTCGGCTGCCCGGATAAGATCCTGACCAACAAGTACGCTGGCAACTATCAGTGAAATTATCACTAACACAATGGAAAGCTCAACAAGGGTAAACCCCTTCTTGGACTTGGTACATTTCATTTTCTATATATCCTCCTGATATACCCTGCATGAAGAATCAAATATACGCCGCTTTACTAACCCTAACCGTTACTAGGCCAATAAACACGTTATTTACTTCATATGCAAGCTATTTCATATCCCCTTTTAAAATAAAGGTAGAAAAATACGCAATGTTTTCCCCCTTGAGGTTTAAAGATATCATATTTTTTCAGGTATATCAAGCCTTTGATACATAATGGCGCACAAATATTAATATATTTATCTATTTTTAATTAAAAACTGTTCCTTTTTCGTAACAAATGGCTGTGCGCTAGCGGATCTTCTATGTTTTTATTGTTTAATCTTCTTGCCAAGATAGTTTTTGTGTTGTAGGGATTTTCTTTATTTATAACTTATGTCCATCTTTAGTTAGGAGATATATAATGAACAAATCTGAGTTGGCTTCGGCTATTTCAAAGCAAACTAACCTTACCAAGGCTGATGTAGAGCGCGTAATTGCGTCTCTTATTGATGTAACTACTGGTACGCTAAAAAGTGGTGGTGAGTTGAATCTTGTTGGTTTCTTGAGCGCAAAAGTGAGCCGCCGTAAAGCAACAAAAGGTCGTAACCCTCGTACTGGTGAGCCGATTGATATTCCTGCAAAGAATATTGTGAAAATTAAAGCAGGCAAGTCGCTTAGTGACGCTGTAAACTAGTTTTACTCTGACTGTGGTGAGGTAATCATGGCCTCACAAAATAAAAAGGTAGTACGTAATCAACGTACTACCTTTTTTTATGTAAACAAATACGAATGTAAATAACGTTCCTATTCGTTTACAGCTATTTTCTCTTCTTGAGCGCTAGTTTCAAATTGCTTTAATGCAGTTTGAACATTTTCTAGGCCTTGTTCGATAAGCATAAAGATAGCTTCTCTTTCTGCGTGAAGGCGATTGCCAAAACGGAAGTTAGATACTTCTTCGCAGATCTCATTGGATAAATTAAGGTAAATGCGCTCATCCTGCTCAGGGTAGCGCTTGGCTAGCTTAATTGGGTTGGTTCTTAAGCCAAAGCACAATAAAAAGCGTGCTGCAGCAACATCAGATGAGAACATAAAGCTCTCATTAAATGATACTACTTTTTCCCATAAATATTTTGGGAAAATAACAGTTTTGCGAACCGCTGGGGTTTCAAGATTGTTATCGTTCATAAACGTTCATCCTCTATTTCAAATTAATAATTCATGCATAGAGACGCACTAAATCTGTACGACCGAAAATGGTCCTCCATGTTCATTTTGCGCTGTATACACTCAAAGCCAGGGCGGATCATATACATAAAAGTTTTGTAAATCAACAGGTATATGGTTCTGAAAAGCGCTTTTGTAACTTTTTGCAGCATTTTTTTCATTTTTGCTAATAATAATCAGCAAAAAAAATGCTATTTGAGGTAATTTATTAATAAATAAACGAAATTACGCGCACTATGAATGGTTGCGTGTATGTCTATGAGAGTATTTAGTGCTCAAAAGAGTTGTATGCTAGCATATGCTCTGGGTAGAATAAAGCTATTTTTGTTATAAAATAAACTTCGATAAATCAGCCAATTGGAGTTGGTCCCCAAGATGTTCATCTACATAGTGATGATCAATTGTTACGATAATATTGGGTGTTTCACTGGCTGTAAAGCTAATATCTTCTAGTAATTTTTCCATAATAGTATGTAGGCGACGTGCGCCAATATTTTCGACCTCTTTATTTACTTGGGCGGCAATATTAGCAATTCGACTGATACCATCTTTTGTGAAGTCCAAGGTAACATTCTCAATTTCCATTAAAGCAGTATATTGCTTTAAGAGGCTGCCTTCAGGCTCTTTAAGGATTCTGACTAAATCTGCTTCGGTTAGTGCCTCAAGCTCAACACGAATAGGCAGGCGTCCTTGGAGCTCTGGAAGTAGGTCCGAAGGTTTGGCCATATGGAAGGCGCCAGATGAAATGAAAAGTATGTGGTCGGTTTTGACAATGCCGTATTTAGTGGAGACGCTGGTACCTTCGATTAGTGGCAAGAGGTCCCGCTGTACTCCTTCGCGGCTTACTTCTCCGCCACGAATATCAGAGCGTGCAGTGATTTTGTCCAGTTCGTCGATAAACACAATGCCGTCATTCTCTACAAGGTCTAGCGCTTGTGTAACAATAGATTCTTCGTCAATGAGCTTGTCGCTTTCTTCGGCCATCAAAATATCATAGGATTCATCCACGGTCATGCGACGGGTTTTTGTTTTGCCGCCCATGGCTTTACTGATCATATCACCTAAGTTAAGAACCCCCATTTGTCCTCCCATTCCGGGAAGGTCAAATGATTGCATGGCAGGTCCCGAGTCATTTACTTCGATTTCAACTTCTTTGTCACCTATTTCGTTTTTATGCAGTTTCTTGCGGAATTTTTCACGTGTATCATCACTAGCATTTTCACCAACTAAGGCATCTAGCAGGCGTTCTTCGGCTTGTGCTTTGGCTTTTTCTTCAACTTGTTTATGGCTTTCTTCACGGACCAAATTGACGGCAACGTCGGTTAAGTCACGAATGATGGAATCAACGTCGCGCCCCACATAACCAACTTCGGTAAATTTAGTGGCTTCAACTTTAATAAAAGGTGAGTTAGCAAGTTTTGCAATACGTCGTGCGATTTCGGTTTTACCCACACCGGTTGGTCCAATCATTAGGATATTCTTGGGAAGAATTTCATCGCGTAATGGCTCATCAACTTGCTTGCGGCGCCATCGGTTGCGCAATGCGTTTGCAACGGCATGTTTGGCTTGTTTTTGCCCAATAATATGGCGGTCTAGTTCCTTAACAATTTCTTTTGGGGTAAGTGTAATCATAATGGGGGTCTCATTGTTATCAAGTAGAGTCTAAAACATTATTTAGACGATGTAGTCAGGCTTTCTAGAATGATGTTGTGGTTGGTGTACACACAAATATCTGCAGCTATCTCCATGGCCTGTTTTGCAATTTTTTCTGCGCTAAGACTTTTTTGTTTGCTTAATGCACGTGCTGCAGCAAGGGCGTAATTCCCGCCTGAGCCGATGGCCAATATACCATCATCAGGTTCGATGACATCGCCATTTCCAGATAAAATTAACGATACGTCTTTATCAACCACAATCATCATGGCTTGGAGCTGGCGGAGATATTTATCGGTTCGCCAGTCTTTAGCAAGTTCTACGCAGGCACGTGTTAATTGGTTGGGATGCATATCAAGCTTTGCTTCTAGGCGCTCAAGAAGAGTGAAAGCATCAGCGGTAGCGCCGGCAAATCCAGCTAAGATTGCTCCATCATTAAGGGTCCGAATTTTTCTGGCGGATCCTTTCATAACGGTGTCACCTAGGGATACTTGTCCGTCACCGGCAATGACTACTTGGTTGCCCTTGCGGATCGATAAAATGGTAGTTCCATAAATAGTGTGTGGGTCGTGTTTAATCATGGTGTATAGAATTATGAATGGCAAATTGAACAAGCGACCATGTGTTGGCCTTGTGAGCATATGTAGTGATTAACCATATATTTTTCAAGAACTGCATGATAGTCTTGCTGATAAAAACTTGTAAAATGCCCTATTTTGCACTATATAGCTGGCTTAATAAAAAACAATATGCAAGGCGGTTATGGCTAGAAAAAGTTCAGTTGCGCGAAATACCAATGAAACTTCCATTAGCGTTGAGATTAATCTTGATGGTACCGGAAAGTACAATATCTCTACCGGAATAGGTTTTTTGGATCATATGCTTGAGCAGCTCTCCAAGCATAGTTTAATAGACCTTACGGTAAAAGCTGAGGGTGATTTGCATATTGATTTTCACCATACCACCGAAGATACAGGCTGGGCGATTGGTGAGGCTTTTGCCAAGGCTCTTGGAGATAAAAAGGGTATTACTCGATATGCGCATGCTTATATCCCAATGGATGAGGCGCTTTCACGTGTTGCGCTTGATTTATCAAATCGTCCTTACTTGATTTGGAATGTGAATTTTTCCAAACCAAAGCTAGGAGATATGGATACGGAATTATTTAAAGAATGGTTTCAGGCATTTTCTCAAAGTGCAGGATGTACGTTGCATATCGAGAATCTTTATGGTGATAATAATCACCATATCGTAGAATCGTGTTATAAAGGTATAGCGCGTGCTTTAAAGGATGCAATTACTGTTGATCCCAGAAAAAGTGATCAAGTGCCCTCAACCAAGGGTGTATTATAGCAAATTGTAGCAAAGGTGCTGGCCATGAGAAGTAGTTACAAAATGTTTAGTGTCTACATCAAGCCTGGTGAAGAAGCTTCGTTGGAAAATGCGGTTTTTGTTCGTCAAGGCTGGTCATGGATGGCTGGAATTTTTAAGGCACTGTGGTTTTGCTATCACCGTGTTTGGTTGTGGACAGCAGTTTTTGTGGGAATGTTGGGTATATTATTTGCTTTAGACCATCTTGGTATTTTAGCAAGAGCCTACATGGATGTGTTAAGTATTGGTATATTTGTGTTCGCAGCTGCAAATGCCCAAGACTGGCTGGCTGAGTCGTATGAGGCAAAAGGTTATACTTTGGTGGATGTTGTTAGTGGAGCGGACGAAATGGATGCTCAGCGTCGTTTTTTGGAGTGTTATCGGCCAAATAAAGACGTGTCTGGTTTTGTGATATAGGATATGGTATAATGACCAAAGTTGTGTGTGTTGATTATGGATATGGTAATATCCACTCGATGGCGAAAGCGTGTCAGTTAGTTGCTAAGAAGCTTGGCTTCCAGGTGGCAGTATCCAAAAATGCTACTGATATTGAAGCCGCTAGTCACGTTATTTTACCGGGTGTTGGGGCGTTTGCCGATTGTATGAATGGTCTAAATGCGCTGCCAGAACTAAAGTCTGCTATTATTGATGCTGCCACACAAGATAAAAAACCTTTTTTAGGTGTGTGTGTGGGTATGCAGATGATGGCAAAACAAGGATTTGAACACGGTGTTTGTGATGGCCTAGGGTGGATAGATGCTCAAGTGGTTAAGCTTGAGCCAGAAAATGCCTCCTATAAAATACCTCACATGGGATGGAATAATTTGTCGGTTAAAGCTAACCACGCAATATTTGACAGCCTTAGCGATCAGGATGATGTGTATTTTGTTCATTCCTATTGTATGAAAGTGGCAGATGCAGATACCCAATACATTGCTGCGATGTCAAATCATGGAGGTGAATTTCCGGCTGTTGTGATAAAGGATAATCTGATAGGAATGCAGTTTCATCCTGAAAAAAGTCAGAAGGTAGGTTTGACATTATTAGAGAATTTTTTACGCTTGGGATGAAGGAGCCTGAAAAATGAAAGAACAATTTGCTGGTAGTCACGAAGAGGGAACCTCACAAATTCTTATAGAAGCGCTGGATCGGTACGAGGCTACCGATTTGGGTGATCTATGTGATGCGACCGAAAGTACATTAGAAGATAACCGATTAAGCTTTAGTATTGGTATGGATCGTACGGAAGCACCGGCCCGCCAAAAGCTGGAAGCCTATTGGAAGGGTGTGTTGCTTGTGCCAGAACGTAAACTGATTGTAGGGCGGCTAGATACGACCATTGCTTCTTCTATTCAATTAGTCAAACCTGCTCCTAGTAACCAAACTTCTGCTTTTGCAGGGTTTTTGGATCATCACTTCGTAGCGCCATGGGCGAGAGGTTTTGGGCTTGCTAAAGGTCTTATAGAAAAGGCTGAAGAGGAGGCTAAGAAAGAAAATTTGTCAGTATTAAGGCTTAGTGTGCGTGCTAACTTGGATCCAGCCATTGCCATGTATGAGTCTGTAGGGTATAAGCGCTGGGGAACGCTTGATCAGTATGAGCTTGTTGATGGGCAGATGCTGGCTGGGCATTTTTATGTCAAAGAACTTTAATTCCAACTCCTAATAAATTATCTCAACGTGATTATATTTCCTGCTATCGATATGAAAGATGGTCAATGTGTGCGTCTGTATAAAGGTGACATGGACCAAGCAACTATATTTAATGATGACCCTGCGGCGCAAGCAGCGAGCTTTGAAAAAGATGGTTTCTCGTGGATTCATTTAGTTGACCTAAATGGTGCATTTGCTGGAAAGCCGGTTAATGCGGATGCAGTGAATGCCATTATTAAAGCGGTGTCTGTGCCACTTCAATTAGGTGGTGGTATTCGTGATATGCAAACGATTGAATATTGGCTTGATGCGGGTATTAGCCGCGTTATTTTAGGTACGGTAGCTACCACTAATCCTCAATTGGTTAAAGATGCTTGTAAGGCGTATCCAGGGCAAGTGGTGGTGGGTATTGATGCAAAAGAAGGAATGGTGGCCGTTGAAGGTTGGGCGGACGTCTCAACTCTCAAGGTGACAGAGCTTGCCAAGCAGTTTGAAGATGCAGGAGTGACGGCTATTATTTATACCGACATTGGTCGTGATGGAACCTTAACCGGTCCGGATATTGAGGGTACACGCCAATTGGCTAGAGCCGTGAATATAGATATTATTGCTTCTGGTGGTGTATCAAGCATTGAAGATATTGAGGCTATTTCAGGTTTGCAGGAAGATGGTGTGATTGGTGTAGTGGTTGGAAGAGCAATATATGATAAAAAAGTAACTGCCGCTCAGTTGCGTGATAGGGAGTTGCTTTGTGCTTAAAACACGTATTATTCCTTGTTTGGATGTTTCCAATGGCCGTGTGGTTAAAGGGGTTAATTTTGTTGATCTTATTGATGCTGGTGATCCGGTAGAACAGGCGAAGCTCTACGATTCGCAAGGGGCTGATGAACTTTGTTTTTTAGATATTACTGCATCATCGGATAACCGAGATACGCTCTATGATGTGGTTACAGATGTTGCTGAGCATTGTTTTATGCCATTGACCGTTGGTGGTGGGGTGCGGTCGTGCGATGATGTGTCAAAACTGCTGAATGCTGGTGCTGATAAAGTGGCAATGAACACGTCTGCAATTAAGAATCCTGATTTAGTGAAAGAGGCGTCAAATCGTTTTGGTGCGCAGTGCATTGTTGTAGCTTTGGATGCCAAAAGAAATGCAGATGGTCATTTTGAATTATTCACGCATGGCGGGAGAAATCCTACAGGCATTGATGCTGTGCAATGGGCCAAAAAAATGGCCGCATATGGTGCGGGCGAAATTTTGTTAACTTCCATGGATCGTGATGGCACTAAAGAAGGGTTCGATTGTGAGTTGACAGCCGCAGTGGCTGACAGTGTTTCCATACCCGTGATAGCTTCTGGTGGTGTAGGTCAGCTTGGTGATTTTGTAGATGGGGTTTCAAAAGGACATGCGAGCGCACTTTTGGCGGCATCGATCTTTCATTTTGGCACGTATCGTGTTAATGAAGTAAAAGAATATATGGCCGATCACGGCCTTCATGTGAGAGTACAGCGTCATGACTAATGTAAATGAAGAACTTTTAATTCGTTTAACCAAGCAAATTCGCAAGAAGGCGATTGGCGATCCAAAAAAATCATACACTGCGAAGATGTTTAAAAAGGGGCGCAGTAAGATGGCACAGAAAGTGGGAGAAGAAGCCACTGAATTAGTCATCGAAGCCATTCGGAATGATAAATCCAAAGCAGTTAGTGAAAGTGCTGACCTGATGTTTCATTTACTTGTTTTGTGGGAAGATATGGGAATTGAAGTAACCGATATTCTTAAAGAGTTAGCAAGACGAGAAGGTATTTCTGGGTTAGAAGAAAAAGCATCCCGTCCTGAGTAGTTTGTTTTTTAGAATTTTTTATAGATCTAATTGCCATCCATACCCATTTCTTTTTTAAAAAATGGTATTGCGTTTGGGTACATATAAAAAGGTGACTAGTTTTTGTGCACGTGGTATCGTTTGCAAAAAGGAGAATAATTATGCCTGCATACAACCAAGATAATATTTTTCATAAGATCATCAATGGTCACATTGACTGCGATAAAGTTTATGAAGATGAACATGTTATTGCATTTAATGATATTCAGCCAGCAGCGCCAGTGCACGTGCTTGTGCTTCCAAAAGGAGAATATTGTTCGCTGGATGATTTTGCGAATGATGCACCGGCTGATGTGGTGGCACATTTTTTTAAAAAGGTGCGCGATATTGCCAATGATTTAGGATTGTCCGAAGAGGGATATCGCGTCATTGCTAATCATGGTGCTAATGCTAGTCAAACAGTTCATCATTTCCATATGCATATTTTAGGTGGCAGATTATTGGGGGGCTTGATTGCGGGGGATGCGCTTAATAGATAGATGAAAGTTGTTGTGGTTGCAGACAACTCTAATGTTATTAAGATGCAATCTTAATCAGCTCGTCAACTACTGCTTCTAATTTTGCGTGGTTTTGTTCGTCCACTAGGTTCCCGTTATCATCAAATGCCTTCATTGCTCCGCCGAGGGCAAATTGTGTGGGAGCAACAATAACACCAATATTGCCAAGTAACATTCTTAGGGGCACTAAGCCACGTAAGCCTCCCAGTGCACCTGGAGAAGTGGCTGCAAGAGCTGCTGCTTTGCCTTTAAAGGCAATAAGGGGTTGTTCTTGGTCTTCGTGAGGGCGAGAAATCCAGTCGATAGTGTTTTTTAACAAGGCAGAAAAAGATCCGTTATATTCTGGGCTGGCAATAAAAAAGCCATTGGCGTTTGCAAATAATTCTTTAAGCGTGATGGCGTTAGCAGGCAAACCAGAACTAGACTCTAAATCGCCATTATAAAGTGGCATGTCAAACTTTGCTAAATCAATCAATGTTGCATCTGCTCCTTTGGCAGTTGCCATTGAATGGGCCGCGCGGCATAATTTGGTGTTAAATGAGTCTTTACGAATACTTCCAGATAAAAATAGTAATGTTGGCATAATGATGGGTTATTTCATTTTAAAAAAATGGTATTTGGTTTAGGCGCAGCGATGGTTTTTGTGTCTTATTTGCGTTAGAACATCGCCAAGCTAATGCTTTTGAGTAATACTCACCAGCAGTATATCTGAACGAACCATATGTTAAAACAAATTTTCTTGATTATGCGGTAAATCTGTGCCATACACCCAAGCTTGAAAAATTAGTTCGCCGCCATAGCTCAGGGGTAGAGCGCGTCATTGGTAATGACGAGGTCGCAAGTTCAAATCTCGCTGGCGGCACCATCTTATGTTTTTTCTATGACCTCCAAAAAAACACCCACTACCACGCAGGTAACTGCTGAAAAAAAACAAGAAGCGCAGCAGCGTAAAGCGCAGCAACTTCGAAAAAATCTATTGCGTCGAAAGAAAAAAGATACCCAAAAGAAAGAGTCTCAACACTAGTTTTTATGGACTAATGTTGTATATGTATGGAATAAAGCATCTCTCTTTTTGCTACTAAAAGGGTCTACCCCAATTAGGGAGGCATGTTGAACTATTATCTAACCACATAATATTTTTACTCTCAATCTGTAATTTTCAAAATTTCGGAACCCGTAGGCTCTACGCTGAATGAGCTTCATTTTTCGATGAAAGCCTTCAGTTATTCCGTTGTTTTTGGTAAATCGCCACATTCTGGCAATTTCTTCTTTCCAACTATCGAGGGTTTTGGCGAGGGTTTTCATATGCTTAAAGCCTGAGTCTTTGAGCATGTTGATATACTTGAATAACTTACGAATATGTAATCTACATTTTTTAGCTGTTTGCTTTTTGTGCATAAATAATTGATAGAGTTTTTGTTTAAACTCATAGAGTGCTGCAATTGCTGGTTCCTTATCGAGGTATGCCGCAAGTTTATTTTTGTCCTTATCACTCAAGTTTTCAGGTTTTGACCTCATAATTCTGAGCATACCTCGATTGTATTTTTGCTTTCCATCAATGGATTGCCAGGTTTTCATGAACATCTGATTTGCCAATCTAATAACGTGGAATCTGTCTGCAACTATTTTGGCGTTTGGGAAGTATTTTGCCACAATGCTTCTATATGTGTTGCTCAGATCAATGCACACCACCCTTACACGGTCACGTCCTTGCAACGACTCAAGAAAGTTTCGAAGGTCTGCTTCTGAATGTCCCAGTACTACATCAAATACCCTGCGTTTGTGTAAGTCGCAGAAAGTGGTAGCGTATTGATGATTCTTGCTAAATGAATGCTCATCAATGCCAAGTATTCTAGGGCACATACGAGACTTAATCTTCTGATTCTCAAGATAGTAATAATCATGAAACCAACGCTCAACCGTGGACGTTGATATCTTATGCTGCTTACCTAAATCACGTTGGCATACACCAACAAGATGGTCATAAAAAACTTCTTTACGGAATGCTTCTGTTGCTCGTTTGTAGCGCTGTATGCCCTTAAACTGCTCCCTAAAATAACGACCACAACTCCGGCAATGATATTTACGACCCTTTACCGTAAGTGTTACCGAACGCCGTCCAACACTCTCGTGCCGCGCTCGTCGGGTAAAGTATCCCTTGTTACGCAAATCATTACCTCCACAATCTGGACAGCTTACCGTTTGACGGCAAGAAACAACGTGGTGAAGATTATGCAATCCTTCCGTCTTTTCTATTCGCATTCCAGGTAAATTTAGGGTACGATTAATTCTGGGCATGTTGAACTCCTTTTATACATGTTGTTTCAATAAGTTATGTATATCAGATTACGTTCAACATGCCTCCCTTTTTGACGTAGAGCCAAAATCTTAAACAAAGAATAAAAGATCATAATTTAGGCAAATCATTCCACACATCTAAATTCGCTCCTTGGGAATTAGCCTGGTATTGTGCTTTTCCTGACAAGTATAGTGCTCTTAATTTTGAAAAGTATCTAAAATCAAATTCCGGCAGAGCTTTTGCAAATAAAAGATTATTGACACAATGTGAAAAACAGGGTTGCTAAAAAGAGACTCTAAGCTCTTCTTCCTTCTTTTTTCATTACTTCCATACATCTGAAAAAACTCGTAAAAGATTTTTACCCATAATTTTATCGATAGCACTTTCTGTAAAACTTCTTTTTAGGAAAGCTGATTTTAGGTTCATTATTTTATCAGGCGTTTCTATGCCAGAAACATATTTATGAGGTGGTTTAGGATAATTCTTAACATTCCATACACCTCTTGCTACCAGATCATTATAGTTTGCAATTGCAGCTTCATCACTTACATAAGGCCATTGGCCTGTGTAATAATCCAATCCGAGACTCAGGTAATCTTCTCCAACAAGGTGTATAATATGTTCAGCATGTTTTAAAAAGTCATCCATACTTGCTGGATTTCCTTTTTTTGATACTACAGGAGAAAATGCATTTAATCCGATAACTCCTTTTTTGTTACTGATATTTCTTATTATCTCATCTGTAATATTGCGAGCTGAATTACAGACTGTATGTGCATTAGAATGTGAAGCAATAACCGTATCTTGTAATGGGCTGAAAATTAATATGCTAAAAAATCGTCAATAAGTCTTGTTGTCCCATTACCTTTATATTACCATTTTCAAAATAATAAATATTTTCTCGTTTAAATCCCCAATGTCCTCTTTCTTTGGCAATGTGAGGTTCGAAAGTAAAAATTGTTACTTCCTCCAATTTTATATTGTTATTTTTCTCAATATACGAGCGTGAATTAATATCTTTTTCAATACT
>PAAR01000001.1 GCA_002699085.1 Micavibrio sp. | reverse complement strand
TTTATCTTGTTGGTATATGTCAAAAAGCAGGCACCAAGAACGGCAATGGACGAGTTTATCGCAAAGAAACTTTAAAGCGCGAATTGGAAAACTATCAAAACGCCATCCGTGATCGACGTTCCCTGGGCGAGCTTGACCATCCCGACGATAGCGTAATCAATTTGAAGAACGCTTCACACTTTGTAACAAAAGTTTGGTGGGATGGCGATAATGTGATGGGGAAGATAAAGGTTCTGGACACCCCGTCTGGCTTAATTTTGAAAGAATTGGTTAAAGCAGGGGTTAAACTTGGAATCTCCTCGCGAGGCCTAGGTTCAGTTAATGAAGGCAAAGACGGTGTTATAATGGTCGAAGACGATTTCCAGCTTATTTGTTTTGATATGGTCTCGGAACCATCAACGCCAGGCGCTTACATGAAACCAGATCGCTCTCCAGATATTGGCTCTGAAATAGGCATGTATATAAAAGAATCTAAAGAAAACAAAATTGATAATTTAATCGATTCTATTTTAAAGGACTGAAGATGAAAGCTAATGAATTTAAGCAAATTTTGAAACCGTTGATAAAACAAACTATTAAAGAGGTTTTATTAGAAGAGGGTGTCCTATCCAGCGTTGTTTCTGAAGTTGTGAAGGGTATGGGCCAACAGACTATTGCTGAATCCAAGACTCGTCCCCGACGTGACAAGGCTGAGAAAGAAGAGCAGTATGAAAAACAGAGACAGGAAAGGATACGAAGATTAAATGAAACAACAAAAATGAATGTTGACGTGTTCAAGGGCACTGAGCCAATAACTGAATCAGCAGCGCAAAGCCCAATGTCGGGTGTTTCCAACACGGATGAGGGCGTAGATATATCAGGTATATTGAATATTGTTAACGGCAAGTGGAAACAACTAATATAGGAAAAAAGATGTCCAAAAGTGTTAATGTCGAGGTTTCTCTTGCTGAAGTTGGCGGGAATCAAACAAGGTTAATAAAGAAATTTATTAAAAAGGTTAAAAAAGAAAGAATAATAGAAGACTATTTAGAAAGAAGTAGGTACGTAAAACCATCGGCCAAACGCCGCAGAAAAAAAATTCTCAGAAAAGAGACAGCTCGAAAGCTGGAAAAGAAGAGAAGAGAAAAACAAAAAATTAAGTATTAAAACCAGGAAGAGGTAAAAGATGTCGACACATATATATAGCAGTTGGGGGAGAACAAGAAGCCCCAAGAACTTGGCGGGCACGCCCGGAACAGCGGTCACACTCAGCGTCGCTGGGGACTTGCTTGGAATTACAGCAACGACCACAGGATACGCCACTGAAAATCAAAGATATCTGCACGTGTTAACAGAAGACAATAACGCTGACGCGCCCGGGACTATAAAGGTGTATGGGTACACTCATGCTTTCCAGAGATGGTTTGAGCTTCCACAGTCTTTTAATCAGGTTGGCGCCAATTCAGCACCTACAGCTGTCACCATACCGGCACCAGCCGACAGTGGGCATGCTGATGCGGCAGACATTACTCCTGATGAAAGAGAGTATCGAACGTATGAAATACTTGGTATTGATCGTGTGGCATTTGTTGGCAGCGACGTCGGCACTAATGCGTGGGCCGCCTGCAGTACGTTCTAAGAGGCCGGTTTGAAAAATTTAAAATTTATTTGGAGCTATGAATGCCCGTAACAGCAACCGGTAGTATATCATTTTTAGGAGCAGCGACGTTCAAAGGGCGGTGGAACCCTCGACATAATGATGCAACATCAAGTATGTCCTCGCAGGTATACCGCGCTATTTTTCCAACAGGAACTGCCGGCGACGGCGGATATGGTCGCGGCGTAAACCCAGCCATCACTGCGTCTCAGGGTGATTATTGGCAGTTATCCATTGACGGCACAGACATCGAGTTTAGTTCCACTGATATGGTTATTAGCGGTGTTTCTGATTGGAAAGCTAATGACTGGCTAATATATAGCGGATCTGGCTGGATGCGACTCGACCACCAAGACACTGTTGCTAGTGTTATTCTTGGAGACTTAAGCAAAGCTGGTTTTCACGTTGGAGACCATGAATACGACACCGATGTCGTTTTTGGTAAAATTTCTGGCACTACATCTGTTTTAACTGGTAGTTCCAAGTTTCAGTACAATTATACTGATAGTACGCTTTATTTAAGCGGAGCGCTTAACGTAAGTGGTAACACCACCCTAGGTAACGCAGCTTCAAATGTTTTAACGACTACAGGTCAATTAACTGCATCTGAAGGCATCGCAGCTGCAAAGAAGTCTTACTTTAGCTCTTCTGTCCAGCTGGGTGTCACCGACTCAGATGTTATTAACATTACAGCACAGCTTACTGCTGCTCATGGAGCTAGGTTCGGGCCCGGGCCCTTCA
The DNA here is from genome assembly GCA_002699085.1 of Micavibrio sp. Lineage (GTDB taxonomy): Bacteria > Pseudomonadota > Alphaproteobacteria > Micavibrionales > UBA9664 > UBA9664. Next base: position 6,677 of record PAAR01000001.1, on the reverse strand, counting down.
CATCTGCAGGGAACGCGCTTTTTAATAGTAACGTGAATTTAGGCAACGGCGCCTCTGACGTAATAACCGTCGGAGGTCAACTAACCGCCTCCCATGGCGCCCTTATAAGTGATGATAAACGAGTATTTTTTGGAGACAGCGAGGAATCTTCAATCAGATATGATGAAGCAGGTGACGATTTTCTAGTAATATCAGGCTCAGCTTCTGGTGTCGGCATATCAGGATCCGCCGTTCGCGTTGATGGCGTGCTGCAGCAGCTTGGCGCCGCGCACTTTAGCTCAAGCATGACTCTTGGTGTTATTGACTCAGACGTGATCACGGCGAATTCACAATTAACAGCTTCAGAAGGAATCGAGACTCTTAAAAAAGCTAGGTTGCTTGCTAACAATCAACTTGGCAATAATGATGGTTTTGTCACCACTATCGCGTCGCAGTTAACAGCATCCAGCGGCGCGAGCATTCAAGGCTCTCCCATCCTGTTCGGCGGAAGCGCGTCTGATATAGTATATACTTTCGCACAAGTCACCGCTTCCGGCGCAGGCTTAAACGTTCCTGATAATAAAAAGCTTTCTTTTGGCAGTGGAGACGCAGAAGCACACATTAAATGGGACAATACTGATGAGCAGTTATTGATTTCCGGTTCAGGAATTGCGGTCTCTAGTTCTTGGGTTACCCTGCCGAATATAAAGGCTGCGACAATTGAAGACGACGTAAGCTTGAATTTTGGCTCAAACGCGTCTGGTAGTATAAAGTATTCTACTTCTTCCAACCTACTAGAAATTTCTGGAACACAAGGCGAGGATGGCACGCCAGGCGGGATAGCGTTGTCTGGTTCGATCACAAGCGTCTCAGGCAAGCTAACATTTGATGCACGCCCCGGCGGCGTTGGAAACATGACTGGATCGTTCATTAAGGGCGCTGTTGGCTCAACCGGGCGAAACACTTTACAAGTCAGCGCATCTGAAGGCATCGACATTCTTGGCCACAAGCTCATGATGGCCAACCAGTCAAGAATTGAATTTGGAAGTCTTAGCGCACTCGGTGCCCAACCGGCGACCATTGGCTTGGAGAACAATAGTAACTACTTGGTAATTTCCGGAACTAAGGCCGGCATTTCACTCTCCGGCTCAGTTGTTAATATCGCCACAAACAAAGCAGATGCAAACTATCCCTCCTTACTAACTTTTGGCCACGAGCAAGGGTACGTAGGCTTTGGGACTAATCCTGGCAACATGATGTATGGCAACGCGGATGGAAGCCAGATTAATATAAGCGCTTCAAGTATGATTGGCGTATATGGTCGTCAGATGCGCTTTACTGACGATACAAGACTGGCTTTTGGTTCGGCCGGAGAGTCGTACATAAAATATGATGAGGGAGGTGATGACTTCCTGGTAATCTCAGGTTCAGCTTCCGGCGTCGGTATTTCTGGCTCTGTCGTTAGAGTTGATGGGGCCCTGGAGGCGATAACCGGCCTGTCTGTGTCTGGCGGCAGCTTGTCAGTCGTTGGAACGATCTCCGCTTCCAGTGACCTGACTGTCGGCGGCGACTTACTTGTTAACGGCAACACAGTAACACAAGACGTAACAAATTTGATTATTGAAGATGCTGTTATAGGCCTAGGTTACGGCACCACAGGCTCCGTAACTGGATATACTGACGCTGCTACAGGATCAGCAGGGGATCGTGGCCTGCTTATGGGCTTGTCTGGCTCTAATGCAGTAGCGATGATATGGGATAATAGCGAGACTCAATTTGCTTTTTGTACGACAGCAAACAATCCAGAGGACACAGCAATAAGTCCCGCAACATATGAGGATTTGCGAGTTTCAGCGATTGATATCGGCGGCTCTGTGCTTCTAGACGGCGACGGCGCCACAAAAGTACAACATGACGTGACAGGCGCCCTCGGCGGATTACGTCATGATGCTGGTAAGTTGTTTGTTGATATTAAAAATCTACCTTCGGGTAGCGATATGGCCATCACGGACCTAATGGTGTTCCAAGACGGACATGCTTCCGGCTCCACTCGCGTCCTTCCGATACAAAAGCTCTCCAATCTTCTTACAGGCGGCGCAGGAGATATTGCAGCAGCTTCGAGCAACACTTTCACAGGCACAAATATATTTAATGGAAGGCTCACGGGCTCCCACGGCCTTCTTATAAAAGACGACAAGCGTTTATTTTTTGGAGACAGTGAAGAGTCTTCAATTAAGTATGACGAAGCGGGAGATGATTTCTTAATTATTTCTGGATCGAACGCCGGCGGCGTGGGCATTTCAGGATCTCTAGTTCGCGTCGACGCCAATATTGAACCCACGGCCGATAGTACATACAATCTAGGTAGTGCAACTAGAAGATTTGCTAATATATATACAGGTGACCTCCACTTGCGAAATGAAAAAGGCGACTGGACCATAGTTGAGGAAGCGGACTATCTTTGCGTAATTAATAATCGTTCTGGCAAGAAGTACGAAATGATGCTCAAAGAAATTGAATAAAACTGCTTTTTAGTGTGTTTGATCACTAGTTAAAGGTGACAACGACGACAGCAGGAGGCCTAATAGTATGCCACTTTTCGTAAATTCAATAACCGCTTCTTATTCTCATGGTAAGATAGACGTTTCAGGCACAATTGCTAACTTTGGCGCAACTCCAATTTCTGGAACAGTCGCGACCATTAGTTACATAACTGGTACCGCAATTAAAGCGAATAGGCTTTATGGCACTCTAGACGGAGCGCTTTCGGTAGACGCCAACAACACCTTCACAGGTACAAATATATTCAATGGGAATTTAACTGCCTCCCTCGGCGGGTTAGTTAAAGATGACAAGCGTCTATTCTTCGGAGACAGTGAAGAGTCTTGGGTTAAATATGATGAATCCGGTGACGACTTCTTGGTGATCTCAGGATCAGCTTCGGGTGTTGGTATATCAGGATCTGTCATTAGACTAGACGGCAATGTGCAAGTGATCGGAGGCAACAATACTCTGTCTGGCTCAACTCTTGGATTCAATAGAGTCGGTGCAACTGTTATGGTCTCTGCGCCTCTCGTATCCGGTACCGTTGTTCAAGCGCACACCGCTACAACTGACAAGGTCACAGGACGCCTGGGATCGTTAACTACTGTTACCGGAACGACTGCGACAGTTAGTTTTATTACTGGTACCGCGATTAAGGCAAATAGATTTTACGGGAATCTCCAGGCCACAGCGGCGGCTATAACCACAGTCTCGGGAACAACTGCGACAGTTAGTTTTATAACCGGAACGTCTGTTACTGCAAACCGATTCTTTGCAGCCGGCAATATAGAACCGACTACCGATAATGCAAGAGACTTAGGTAGTGCCGCCAAGAGGTGGGCCAACATTTATACTGGCGACCTTCACTTGGCGAACTCTCGTGGCGACTGGACCGTAATCGAGGAACCAACTTATTTGACGCTAAGAAATAATAAAAATGGTAAAAGATACAAGCTGGTTATGGAAGAGCTTTCTGAAGGCGAGTACGGCCCTGGGAACGACGAATGATTAAACAGTGTACACTAATTAATAAACATTCTCTTCTTTCGCTCTAATTATTATAGGAATAGGAGCTAAAAATGCCAATTATTATTAGTGGAACTGCCGGAAAAACTGTTATTAGCGCCAGCGGTCAAATGTTTGCCGAAGGCGCTTCTCAAATTCCTTCGTCAAACAAAGGCACCGGGGACATTGTTCATATAGGTAACAACGACGGCAACATGGTTGCAGGAATGATCTACATGCTTTCTGGAGTGCACAACGCCGCGATCCCGACATGGGTGACAGCCTCTGCCGCCACCGAGGTTGCATCAACAGGACTCCTCGGGGTGGCTCTAGGCACTCAAGCCGGGGAAGGCGTTTTGATACGAGGCCTCGTAAAGTCGACATACTTAGCAGGCAGGGTCGGTGGAACTGGATCTTCTCAGACTGGCTCGGTTGTCTACTTAAGCGGCTCGCCAGGTTATGCTGGCGCCACAAAGCCGGCATCGACCAACAACGTTGTGCGTGTTTTAGGCTATGCAATAGACCCTGCTAACTCAACTATATATTTTAATCCTGACCCTACTTGGGTAGTGGTGGCGTAAAATGGCCACGTTTTTCGTATCCAAGTCTGGAAATGATAGCAATAATGGACTAAGCTCAGGCACAGCGCTTTTAACAATCGGACAGGCGATCGCCTATGTAAATACAGCTATTGGCATGGGCGCGACAACTAACACGATTACAATCGGCGATGGAACATATACCGAAACGGTTACATACAGTAACAGTAACTTGACTATAACAAGCACTTCTGAAGACCGCACGGCTGTGATTATTGCGCAAAGCAGTGGATCCACCATCAAGCTAGCTAAAGGATCGACAAGCAACGTTTTTAAACACTTAACTATTCAAAACACTGACGACGACACTAATGATAACGGTATTTACGGTGCCAACGGGGGCTCGGGCAGCAAAGCATCTTTTACTGTTGAGGATTGTATTTTCGATTGTCAGTCCACTGCGATTCAGTATGCGCATGGTTGCACCATCAAGAGAACAAAGTTTCTTGTAAACGGCGGCGACAACGGCTCTAACGTATATGCAATTAAGAACGGCACTGGTGCTAGCGACGCTGTATTCAACATTGAAGCTTGCTTGTTTGTTGGATGGGATAAGTGGACCATCAATGGGTCCGGAGGATATTGTATCGTGAGAAACTGCACTTTAGTTCTCGATGCGAGCGATCAGTCCACTTCTTATCTGATGTATTGGTCCGGTACTAATGTCGAAGTTTATAATTCAATTTTTTATGGTGGCGCATCCTCCGTGGATTTCGGCCTCCGATTCCAATCAGCAAATTCAGCCAACAAGGCTAAAAATAATATTGCTTTCGGCGCCATTGGCACTCCCTACACAAACACAGGATCTCCAACTGTATCAGCTCAGCTAGAAACTAATACCGAAGTTGCGGCATCCAGTCAGACTGTTTTCACGGCCCTCGGCGACGCTGACATTGACGATGATTATACGATTAACACTTCTGGTATCGCCTATCAGCGTGGCTTGGCAGCAGAACTGGGCAGTGACGGAAAAGATGTTGATGGGAATGATTTTGATGATAGCAATCCAAATATTGGTTGCTACACGACCGTTGCTTCGGGTTGGTCTGCTGGATCAAACTTGTCCGGACTAGCGGTGGGGAGTATAAGCACCGTTCTGGGAGTTGCTAGGGCAAGCATTTCAAAGATTATTGGGGTATAGAGGCGACCCACAAAGTAAAATTGGAATTTTGTCAAATGGCTTACTATTTATTTTTGATGAAAAGTGCCTTCCCGGGAGAAAATAGATGGCAAATAATATGTTAGAGCAGGCGATAGTCGACGCAGAAGCTTTGAGAGAAGCTGCAGTGAAGAACGCAGAAACCTTAGTACTGGAAAAGTTCTCTGGTCAGATTAAAAACGCCGTTGAATCGTTATTAGAGCAGGACGACCCTGCAGGCCTGGAGGATTTAAATTTATCTGACAACCCTATGTCTTCAGTCGAATCGCCCAGCCCAGACCTGGATGAGGTCGATCCACAACAGTCGTCTGTAATGGAACACATACCCAACGCAGCGACTACCCAGGCCGACGAAGCTATCGAAATACCTCTTGACGCACTTCTTGAGCAGATGCGTACGCTGAATCAAGAAATAAACTTTGATGGTGATTCAATTCTTGACGAAGAATTAGAATTGGCCCTAGAGGCTGACGACGATCTGTTGGTTGACGAGGATCAAATTTCTGATTCCGATGCAACCGAAGACGCTGATGTAGTTGACCTAGACGAAGAATTATTTTCTGAAGAGGAAGAATTAACAGAAGAATATGTTGATCTAGACGAGGATTTTGACCTCGCAGATATCGTCGAGCGCCTGGTTGTTGACAACGTACCTCAAAAAAGCGGCTGGGCGGGAACTCCTGCAAGCCAAATTTCAATAGCCGAGGAAGAGTTGCTGGCTTTAGAACAAGATTCAGACGTCCGTGAGGAAAAAGCTGCGCTAAGAAAAGCAGTTAAAGCATTGGAGAATGTCAATGAGGGCATTTCAAGCGAAAAAGAACATTTACAAGAGTCTTTGCACGAGGCAAAAGACATGATTTTAACATTGCGGGATACAGTTCTGGTTTTGAAAGAAAAGCTTGATTCAAGCAGTCTTACGAATGCAAAACTGTTATACCAAAATAAGGCACTAAATAGCGACTCCTTAAATGAGCGGCAAAAAGAAAAACTTGTCGAAGCTATATCATGTGCCGACACAATTGATGAAGCAAAAGTAATTTTTGAAACACTTCAAAGCACAGTGGGCAGCACCTCTCGTAAAAAGCAGCCAAAGTCACTAGGCGAAGCGGTTGAAAAGTCTTCATCATTCGTTCTATCTGCCAGAAGGAATTCTGTTAGGCAGAACAAAAAAGATGATCCAACTTTACAACGTTGGAAATTCTTAGCTGGAATTGACAAAAACAAATAATCTATAGGAGGATTCTAAAAAATGTCTGTTTTACAAAAACTAACTGAAGGCATTGTCGATAGAAATCTTAAGAAAGAGGGTGCTGCCTTACTTGAAAAATGGGAAGCAACCGGATTACTTGAGGGTTTAGGCAATGACCAACAAAAGCAGGGTATGGCCCGGC